>CAVSHW010000017.1:0-202823 GCA_963727695.1 uncultured Methylomirabilota bacterium
GCGTGAGGCCTCCCGCACTGAACACAATCTGGAGATTTTTCGGGCCGTAGGTGCTCACGGGCCAACCTCACTGAAAGTGCGGTTCCCCCGCAACCGCCTCCGGCGGCATCTATATCGTGGCCCGCGGCCATACGCAAGGTGTTCCTGTATGAGTGGCGTATTCTCATGAGGGAGAATGCGCCGGTTTCAGGTTAACTAGTGATCGGCCAAGTCTGAGATCCTATTGCTCAGGAATTCGCTGAAACAAGGAGGAGATCATGCGACGAGGTGGTTGGTTGATGCTGGTGATTCTGGCGGCGGTGCTGGTTGCCGTGGCGCTCCCTGGCTCGAGCTTCGCGCAGCAGAAGAAGCTGGTCTTCTGGACCAACTGGGAGCAGAACCCCGACTTCAACAAGTGGTACGAGACCAAAGGGAAGGAGTTCGCCAAGAAGACCGGCTATGAGGTCGAGGTCGTGACCATCCCCTATCAGGGATACGAGGCCAAGTTCCTGGCCGCCTTCATGGCCAAGAGCGGCGCCCCCGACATGTTCATGGGGATGACGCACCAGTGGTGCGGGCAGTACGATTTCTGCGACAAGATGCCCGCCGATCTGGCGAAGATCTGGGACGAGAATCTGCCGAAGTACATGCTCCCTGTCGGCATGTGGAAGGGCGCGCGCTATGGCATGCCCATCGAGCACGGCAACTTCCAGCAGATGTACATCAACGTGGACATGTTCAAGAAGGCGGGGCTGAACCCCGACAAGCCGCCCAAGACGTTCGACGAGTGGCTGGCGGCCATGAAGAAGCTGACCATCGCTGACCCCAAGGGCGGTGATCCGAGCGCAGGTCGGATTCGCCATCCGAAGCAAGGGAGCCCCGGTGGGGATCACGGACAAGTTCCTGCCCTTCGCCCACGCCTGGGGGGCGCGTATGCTGAGTCCCGACTTGGAAAAGGCGACCGGCTTCGCCAACAGCCCGGCTATGGTGGCCGCCCTCACCTTCTTCGGCAACCTGGTCCTGAAAGACAAGGTAGCCAGTCTTGCCTTCGGCAATCCCGAAGACGCCTTTACCCAGAAGCGCGCCGCCGTGATCTTCCGCGAGTCCTGGTTCTACGGCTGGGTCAAGAAGAATGGCCCCGACGTGAACTTCAAGGTGTATGCGCTCCCCTGTGAAAAGACCTGTCCGGGGGCGGGCGCCCTTTTCCCCTGGACCGATCTGGTGTACAAGAACAGCCCCAACAAGCAGATGGCGTGGGAGTTCTTCAAGTTCATCAGCAACGCGAAGGATGACCTGGATCACCACAAGGTTCAGGGAATTCTCCCGGTGTGGACGGCAAATCTGGACACCGATTACGTCAAGCAGCGCCCGGACTATCAGTCCACCAAGGATATGCTGGCGCAGCCCGTGCCCCCGACATACTTCCATCCCAAGTCCAACGAACTGGCCACCGCCTTCGGCGAGGCGGTCGTGGGGGTTCTCTTCGGCAAGGGCCAGCCAAAAGCCCTTGCTGGACGATGCGGCAGCCAAGATGGACCGCATCCTTAAGGACTAGGGAGGTAGTTCGGCAGTTCGACGGTTCGACGGTTCGACGGTTCGGCAACTTGGCAACTGGGCTTACCGGTTGCCAAGTTGCCTATCCCCCAATCGCCCGATCACCCGATCGCCCAATCAGGGGTTCATTACTCCCATGCACCACTGGTTTCGCATCGCGTTCCCCAAAAGCTACATGGATCGCCGGCGGCGGGCGGGGTTCCTGTTCGTCCTCCCCGCCCTGCTGTTCTTCGGCTCCGTCTTCATCCTGCCGCTCGTCCAATCCGTCATGTACTCGTTCTACCGGATCGCCCCCGGCGGCGCGAGCCAGTTCGTGGGCTTACGCCTCTATGAAAAGGTCCTCACCGACTCCACCTTCTGGGTCGCCATCAAGAACACCGTCCAACTCCTGCTGATGTCCGTGCCCACCACGGTGATCTGCGCCCTGGCGGTGGCGCTCGGTCTCAACCGGATCGCCAGCCTCACGTGGCGGAACATCTGGGCCGCCATGTACTTCTTGCCCTTCGCCACCTCGCTGGTCGCGGCCGCTCTCATCTGGCAATGGATCTACGACCCGGTCTATGGCTCCCTGAACTATGCCCTGTCGTTCGTCGGCATTCCGCCCCAGAAGTGGCTGCAGAGCCTGGCTCCAGGTGCGTCCGGCCATCGCCGCCGTGAGCGTCTGGGTCCGGATCGGCTTCGACACCATGATCTTCCTGGCCGCGCTTCAATCGATCCCGGGGGAGTATTACGAGGCGGCGAGCATCGACGGGGCTAGTCCCCTTCAGCAGCTCCGCTACATCACTTTGCCCCTGCTCAACCCGCAGATCCTGATGGTCTGCATCCTCGAGCTCATTTTCAACTTCAAGATCTTCGATCAGGTGTATGCCACAACCCAGGGCGGACCGGCCAGCGCCAGCCAGACCGTCATCATGCTGCTGTATGACACGGCCTTCAAATACTTCCGGTTCGGCGACGCCTCCGTCATGGCGGTGTTCGTCTTTATCACACTCCTGGTGGTGACCTTGGTGCAATGGCGACTCTTCCGAAGACCCGTCGAGTACTGAGGAACGGCAGAGGCGCTGGGGGGCGGGGCTGGGGGGCAGGGGAGCGGGGGAGCGGGGGAGATCGGGAGACTGGGGGAAGGGGAGCGAGTGAAGAACGAGAACATTTGCGATTTGCGATTGGGGGACCGGACTTCAAATCGAAAATTGCAATTCGAAAATCGCAAGAAGGGTTTTTTGTGATGAGTGTCCGTTCAGCTCGTGACCGTTCTCCCCGCGCGGCCCTTACCGTCCGGCGCGTCTACTTCCGCTGGCTCACCGCCCTCGCGGTCGCCTGCGGCGCCATCATGATCTTTTTTCCCTTCTTCTGGATGGCGGTCACCTCGCTCAAGACCGCCCCCGAGATCCAGCGCGTACCCCTGCAGATCGCCCCGGATCACTGGGGAAATCTCAGCAATTATTTCGAGGTCTTCAAGCGAGCGCCGTTCCTGCGCTTCATGCTCAACAGCGCCATCGTCGCGTCGATCGCCGCCGTGAGCAGCCTGGTGGTCTCCTCGCTGGCGGGCTTTGGCTTCGCCAAGTATCACTTCCCCGGCCGCGACGCCTTCTTCCTGGCTATCGTCGGTATCCTCATGGTTCCGTTTCAATCCATCGTGGTGCCGCTCTACACCTGGGTGAATCGCCTTGGTCTGATTGACACCTACATGGGCATTGTGGCCCCGGATCTGGTCAGCGTCTTCGGCGTCTTCCTGATGCGGCAGGCCATCGAGATGATCCCCAACGACTACATCGACGCGGCCCGCATCGACGGCTGTAGCGAGCTCCGCATCTTCTTCCAGGTGATCCTGCCCTCGGTGAAGCCGGCCATGGCCACGCTGCTGATCATCAAGTTCATGTGGAACTGGAACGAGCTGTTCTGGCCGCTCATCGTCATCAATAGCCCGACGATGAAGGTGGTGACGCTGGGGCTCGTGGGTTTCACCAACATGTACTTCATCGAGTACAACCTGCTTACCGCCGCCGTGGTGATCAGCATCCTGCCCATCCTGCTCATCTTTCTCACCCTGCAGCGCTGGGTGGTCCAGGCCGTGGTGATGAGCGGCTTGAAGGGGTGAGGACGCAGGGGGGCAGGGGGGCGAGGGAAGAACGAAAGCATTTGCGATTTGGGATTTGCGATTTGCGATTGAGGGATCGGACTTCAAATCGAAAATTGCAAATCTAAAATCGAAAATGCAAATGGGGAGCGATCACATGCCAACACGAGAAACAACGGTCGAGGCCTTCAATCGGCCGGGGATGGCGCGGACTCGCGCACTGGTCAAGGCCATGGGGTACGACGCCGAGGATCTGCGCCGGCCGCGGATCGGCGTGGCCAACTCCTGGAGCGAGACCAGCCCCGGTCACATTCATCTGCGAGCCGTGGCTGACGCGGTCAAGGCGGGCATCTGGCAAGCGGGCGGCACCCCCTACGAGTTCGGGGGTTTCGGCCAGTGCCCGATGGACGTGGGGCACGGGGGCATGCGCTATGACACCCCGACCCGCGACGTCATCGCCGCCGATGTGGAAACCTGTACCGAGATCCATTGTTTCGACGGCCTGGTCCTGATCAGCAGTTGCGACAAGAACGTCCCCGGCCATCTCCTGGCGGCGGCCCGGCTCAACCGTCCCGCCATCCTGATCTCGGGCGGGCCGATGCTGGCAGGACGGCACCAGGGAAAGGATGTGATCATCACCGATCTGGACGCCGAGACCTGGGCCTGCGGCGTGGGACACCCGCGACTTTCCGGCGATGCCCTCGCGGAGCTGGAGGAAGCCGTCTGTCCCACCGCCGGCTCCTGCGCCCTGCTCGGAACCGCCAATACCATGCAGTGTCTGGCGGAGGCGGTCGGCCTGTCGTTGCCGGGTTCCGGGACGGCCCCCGCCGTGTCGGCCCAGCGCCTCTGGTTTGCCAAGCAGACCGGGCGTCGGATCGTCGGCATGATCCAGGAGGGCCTCCGAGCCCGCGACATCCTGACCCCCGCCGCCCTGCAGAACATGATCCGCGTGCTGCACGCCATCGGCGGATCGACCAACGCCGTGCTGCACATCCTGGCCCTCGCCCAAGAACTCGACCTCGGCGCGTCGATCACGCTGGAGACGGTGGCGCAGCTCTCCGCCGAGATCAGTTGTCTCGTGAACGTCCGACCCAACGGCGTCTACACCATGGCCGACTTCGACGAGGCCGGAGGCGTCCCGGCCGTGATGGCGACGCTGGGGGACCGCCTCGATCGGAGCTGCCGCACCGTGACCGGCAAGACCGTCGCGGAGAACCTGCGGCCCGCCCGGGTTCGGCGGCCCGAGGTGATTCGCCCCCTGGACCAGCCGGTCTTCCGGGGCGGCCTGGCGATCCTGCGCGGGAGCCTCGCCACCTCCGCGGTCGTCCGTCCCACCGTCGTACCCGAGCAGATGATGACCCACACGGGACCAGCCCGGACGTTCGACTCGATGGAGAGCTGCTTGCAGGGACTTGGAGAATGGTCGGGTCAAGGCAGGCGAGGTGATCGTGCTCCGCTACGAGGGGCCCCGGGGCGGCCCGGGCCTGACCGAGGTGTTCAAGGTCCTGGGGTACATGGGCGCCCTCGACCTCGATAAGACCTGCGCGCTGGTCACCGACGGAAAGATCTCCGGCTTCGCCAAGGGGCCCTTCATCTGCCAGGTCTCGCCCGAAGCCGCGCTGGGTGGCCCGATCGCCCTGGTCCGCGACGGCGACCAGATCGAGGTGGACATCCCGGGTCGTCGCCTGAACCTTCTCGTCCAGCCCGAGGAGATGGAAACCAGGCGCCGAGGCTGGACCTGCCCGCCTCCTCGCGTCGCCCACGGCTTCCTCAGCCTATACGCCCGTCTGGCCGAACCGGCCGAGCGCGGCGGGGGTCTCCCTGCCCGACTACCAGGCTGCTGAAAAGGGCCCATCTGCGGCGTTGGAACACTCGGGCGCTCGCTGCGGCGTACCTGGAGTACGCCTCACTCGGCTCTGCGCGTTCCGCCTTGCATCTGGACCTTTTTGAGCAGCCTGGGTGAAAGCGATTTTTCAGAAGACGGCTGAGGGGCAGGGGAGCTGGGGTGCGGGGGTGCGGGGGTGCGGGAGAGCTGCAGGAGCAAGAGAGGGACGATCTCTCCTCTATGGTTGAAGAGCAGGATCGGCCCAGATTCCTTCCCCGGGCTTGAAAGACTCCAGAGTCCGTCGCAATCGTTGCAGAAATCGTCCGGCTACCGCCCCGTCTACCGCCCGGTGATCGTACGACAGACAAAGGTATCCCATCCACCGAATCGCGATGCTGTCCTCTCCGCCATGGGTGACGACCGCAGCCCGCTTCCCGATCGTTCCGATCCCCAGGATTCCAACCTCGGGCTGATTGAGCACCGGGGTCCCGATCAGATTGCCGTCGGCCCCGAAATTGTTCACCGTAAACGTTCCTCCGGAGAGCTCTTCGGGCAGCAGTCGTCCTTCTTGCGCCCGACGGGCCAGATCCGAAATGCGTATCCCGACTTCCGAGATCGAAAGCAATGCCGGAGATCGGAGCACGGGGACGACGATTCCGTCCGCCACGGCGATGGCAATCCCCAGGTGTACCGCCTTGCGCACCCGGATCCCGTCCTCGCTCCACCTGGCGTTTAGCGTCGGAGATTCCGGCAGCAGGTGTGCCGTCGCCTTCACGATAAAAGGGAGAAAGGTGAGCGGCGTTCCCGTGGCTTCCCGGAACGCCGCCCTCCGCGCGTCACGGAATCTGGCGATGGCGGTGAAATCCGCTTCGGCAATCGAGGTCACGTGGGGCGCCTCGCGGAGGCTCCGCACCATGTGGTCGGCGATGCTCCTCCGCATCTTCGTGAGCGGGAGAATTTCCTCCTCGTCGCTCCCCGCCGCGGGCTCGCCCCGACTCCCCACCGCATCTGAAGGGCCGCCGACAGCCGTCAGCTTGCGGATTCCTGGCCTGGCCAGAATGCCTCGACGTCCCGTTTTGTGACGCGGCCGTCCTCCCCGCTCCCCGACACATCGGCCAGATTGACCCCGAGCTCGTCCGCCAGCCTCCGCACGGCGGGCGAATAGAATCGTTCCTCCCTTCGCTCGGGACGGGTCCCGGAGACCCCCGCTCCCGTGACGGGCAGTGGCGGAACCGTGATCGGCGCTTCCGTTCCGAGATCGATCCCCGTCCCGGAGGCGAAGCCCTCCGTGATGATCGCCAACGTCGACCCGACCGGAACGATCGCCCCTGCCTGTGCCAGGATCCGGGAAAGGACGCCACTCGCCGGGGCCGGAATCTCCGCCTCGACCTTCTCGGTCGAGATGGCCAGGACCGCCTCGTCCTTCCGAACGCGGTCCCCCTCGCGCTTCAGCCACTCGACGACGGTTCCTTCCGCCACACTCTCACCCAACTGCGGCATGATGATGGGAATAGACATGGAAACTCACCCGCCCCTCAATACGCCGCCAGCCGTTCCGCGGCGGCGGCGATCCGATCGGCGTTGGGGAGAAAGGCTTCTTCCAGCGGCATCGTGAAGGGCACCGGCGTGTCGGGAGCGGTGACCCGCAGGATAGGGCCGTCGAGCCGATCAAACGCCCCCTCGGCGACGATCGCCGCGACCTCGGCGCCGACCCCGGCGGTCCTGGTCGCCTCGTGCACGATCACGACCTTGCCGGTCTTGCGAGCGGTCGAGACGATGGCGTCACGGTCCAGAGGCAAGAGGGTTCGAAGGTCGAGGATCGCGGCGGAGATGCCTTTCCGGCTCAGCCGATTGGCCGCCTCGAAGGCCTGGTGGAGCATCGCCCCGTACGTGATGATGCTGAGGTCGTTCCCCTCCCGCTTGAGCTCGGCCTTCCCGATAGGCAGCAGAGCGTCCCCCGCGGGAATCGGCCCCTTGATCCGGCGATACAGATACTTGTGCTCGAAGTAGATCACCGGATCCGGATCGCGAATCGCCGCCTTGAGCAGTCCCTTGGCGTCGGCGGGCGTGGATGGCGCCACGACTTTGAGCCCCGGCACGTGGACAAACCAGGCTTCCGGGCTCTGCGAGTGGAAGGGACCTCCATGCACTCTCCCGCCGTATGGTGCTCGGATGACCAGGGGGACGTTGGTGCCCGTACGGTAGCGAAACTTCGCCACCATGTTGACGACCTGATCGAACGCGCAGGCGATGAAATCCGCGAACTGCATCTCCACGACGGGGCGTCGCCCCATCAGGGCCGCCCCCGCCGCCGCGCCGACGATGGCGGACTCGGCAATCGGCGTGTCGATCACCCGATCCTCGCCGAACTTCTCGAGAAACCCCAGCGTGATCTTGAACGCCCCACCGTAGTGTCCGATATCTTCGCCTAGGAGGAAGACTCGCTCATCTCGCTCCATTTCCTCCCAGAGCGCCTGTCGAATCGCCTCGATATAGGTAACTTCCGTCATAGGGCAAACCGATCACGATTCACAAGTAGCCGGAATAGACGCCGTCCTCAACTTCCTCCCGATCCGGAAAGGGGCTCGCCTCCGCCCAGACGACCGCCGCATCGATCTCGTCGGCGATCCGCCGACCGAGCGCCGCATCGCTCGCCTCGTCGAAGAGTCCCAAGGCGCGCAGGCGATCCTCGAAGAGCCGGATCGGGTCCCGCTCGCGCCACGCCTCGACCACTTCCCGCGAAACATAGGAAGCATCGTCGTGCTCCGAATGGCCCCGGACCCGCATCGTCTTGCATTCGATCAGGCTCGGCCCTTCGCCTCGCCGCGCGCGCGCCACCGCCTCGACCGCCGCGACGTGCACGGTCAGGACGTCGTTTCCGTCCACGACCACCCCGGGAATCCCGTATCCCGCCGCCCGAGCCGCGATGTCGGGCACGGTCGTCTGGCGGTGAAGAGGAGTGGAGTACGCATACTGGTTGTTGTTACAGACAAACACCACGGGCAATCGCAACACCGCCGCCAGGTTGACCCCTTCGTGGAAGTCGCCCCGGCTGGCCGCCCCCTCCCCAAACCAGGTCATGCTGACCCGATCCGTCCCTTGCTGCCTGAGACCCAGCGCCACCCCGGCCGCCACCGGAATTCCGTCGGCCATGGGGCTGAGGAACGCGATGTCACCGCGCTTCACGTCACCGAAGTGCACGTTCCCATCGCGGCCGCGGCTGAGGCCCCCCACGCGGCCGAGGTACTGGGCCAGCACCTCACGGGGCTCGATCCCACGCAGAAGATGTGCGCCGAGATCCCGATGCGATGGGACGATCACATCTCCTGGGCCCAAGGCGTACGCCGCACCGATGGATACGGCCTCTTGACCGGTGGACAGATAAACGCCTCCAAGAATCTTCCCCTGTCGATAGAGGATTCCGAGCCGCTCTTCGAGTGCACGAGTCAGACGCAAGTAGTAGTGAATCTCGATCAGCGACTCATGGGAAAGATTTGACTCGTGCATATGCGATGTTCTCCGAATCATACGCGGGGTCGGGATGACGCGTTCGCCTTCAGGACGATCGTGCTTAACGGCAGGTGGTGGGGCGGGAACCAGCAATCACCCGCCGATGGCCGACATGGATCGATCCGGCTTGACGAAATCCGGCTGGTTGATCTTGTGGCCTGCTTCCTTCTTCCAGACGGTGGCGATGATGAAGTCTGCGAGATCCTCGTCGGAGGCGCCCGACCGGAGAAGTCCCTTCAGGTCGTGATCGGTCAGCGAAAAGAGGCAGGTCCGGAGGTGGCCATCCGCCGTGATCCGGACCCGGTTGCAGCTATCGCAGAATGGCTGACTGACGGAGGCGATGATTCCGATCGATCCGCGTCCGTCGGCGAAGTGATGGACGGTCGCCGGCTCCGACCCGTTGCCCTGTTCGCTTCGCAGCGGATAGACCGCATGCACCCGGGCGCGAATCTCGGCGCCGGGCACGACCGTGTCCATGGTCCAGCGCCCCTGCGCGTCGAGAGGCATATACTCGATGAAACGGACCTGAACGTCCTGCTCGCGCCCCAGACGTGCGAAATCGACGATCTCGTCGTCGTTGTAGCCCCGCATGATGACGCAGTTCAGCTTGATGGGGTTCAGACCGGCTTCCCGCGCGAGTCGGATCCCCGCCAGGATCTTCGATACCAACTGGCCGTCTCGCCGCACCATACGCTCGAAGCGCTCCGGCCGGAGCGAATCCAGGCTGACATTGATGCGCTTGAGGCCCGCATCCGCCAGACGCCGGACCTTCTCGACCAGGAAGAACCCGTTGGTGGTCATGGAGAGGTCCAAGGTCGCATCCAACCGGACTAGCCCGGCGATCAGCACCTCGACATCCTGCCGCATCAGCGGCTCCCCACCGGTCAGTCGGATCGTGTGGATTCCGAGACCGATGAAGATGCGCGCCAGGCGCAGGGTCTCCTCATAGGTCAGGATCTCGCGTCTGGGAAGCCAGGGCAAGCCCTCGGCCGGCATGCAGTAGATGCAGCGGAAGTTGCATCGATCGGTGAGGGAGATCCGGAGGTCGTCGATGGTTCGCCCGAACGTATCTTTCAATCGAGACACAATGCGCTTCCCATTCCGGAATGGCCCGGGGTCGCGGCGCCTATGCTCCGGGCTGTCGCAGCCACGGGCTGCGGCGCCGGCGCCACCACCAGGGCCGGCGTATCCGGGGTCGGATAGAACCCCTCGGCGTGCAGCGCCGTCTGATCGAACACCAGCCCCATGCGGTTGAAGGCCCCGATCTCGAAGTTCCCGGTCCACATGGTGATGGCGTCGAAGGGGCAGGCTTCGACGCACAGATTGCAGTACATGCAGAGATTGTGATCAATCACGAACTCGACCGGGTGCCGCTCTTTCCCCTTCCCCGCCCCGACAATCGCGATGCAGCGCGTGGGGCAGACCTTCGCACACGCGTCGCATGCGGTACACTTGAGCTTCCCGCTGCCAAGATCAACGGTCAGCACGTGCCGGTTGAGGGAACGCAGCGGAAGTGTTCGCCGTACCGTTGGATACTGCACCGTCACGGCGTGGCTGAACAGGTGGCGCAGGGTGACCCGCATCGCTCCCAGGATGGTGATCAACCCAGCCCAGACATCGCACGCAAACTCAATCATGCATGCTCCTCCGCTTGGCGATCGTCTCCTGGGATATCTTCTCTTGGAGCTTCATCACCCCGAAGAGCAGCGCCTCCGGTCGAGGAGGACATCCCGGAACGTACACATCTACGGGTATGACCCGGTCGACTCCCTTCACCACGTGGTAGGCGTCCCAATAGAAGGGGCCGCCCGAGATGGCACATGCCCCCATGGCGATGACCCACTTGGGATCCGCCATCTGCTCGTACAATGTCTTGATCCGCGGGGCCATCTTCTCGGTAACCGTCCCTGCCACGATCATCACATCCGACTGCCGCGGCGAGGGGCGAAAAACGCCGGCGCCGAACCGATCCATGTCAAATCGGGCCGCACCGGTGGCCATCATCTCGATGGCACAGCACGCCAGGCCAAAGGTGACCGGCCAGGGCGAATTCCGTCGTGCCCAGTTGAAGATCAAGTCCAGCGACGTGGTCACCACGCCGGGCTCGAATCGTCCTTCCAGCACGCTCATACGGGAACTCCTTTACCTTCGGCCTGGGTGATCGCCCCTCGTCCGCTCACCCCGCCACCTTCGTGTTCGGTCGCACACTCCGATGAGGTCCCATCCGTGAATAAACTCTATTCCACTAGGATGCGGAAAGTACAACAAAACGTTCCGTTACTGGCCTGATACCTGATTCGCCTCCTCGACTCGTTTCCGCTCCATCTCGATGGTCGGCGCCAGCCGCCGCTCCAGTCCGCTCTTCGTCAGATCTACCGGTGCGCCGGATTGCGCGCCCGCCGGCCCTCCGGGCACCGCCCGGAGGGCATCCTGAGCCCGACCCGCCTCGCCCAGGTATCCCACGATCAGGTATCCGACAAGGGCCAAGGCCAGGAGGAGACCCGCGACGCCGAGGATCCTCATCCGCCATCCTTTCGACCGCTCCTATGCGGCCTAATCCTCGACCGGAAACCCTCGCGAGATCCACTCCTGGATACCACCCTCCAGGTTGTAGATGTCCGTCAGTCCCACTGCGGCTGCCATGTCGCATGCCACCGCGCTCCGAATGCCCTGGGCGCAGTAAAACACGACGCCATCCCCGGTCAAGTACTGTCGGGGGGACAGGAGCAGGTTGTTCAGCGGCACCAACCTGGCACCCGGGATGTGTCCCTGCTCCCACTCGGCGGGCTCCCGCACGTCGATCCACTTCACGCGATTCTTCTCCAGGAGATCCTTCCCCTCCACGACATCGATTCGGTCGAAGGGCTCACCGCCCTGCTGCCTCGGCATCACTCCTCCTTCGACACCGGGTCTTCCGCTCACCGCCACCGTCTCACACGATCCCGGCCCGGCGCAACACGGCCAGGCTCGATGCCCGCGCCTCGCGAGCAACCCGGAGAGGCTCCTGCTTCCAGTATTGCGGCCGGAAGATCTCCACCGAAAACCCGCCGGTGTACCCGATCGCGCGCAGATTCTGGAGGATCCCGTTCAGGGGGAGGATCCCCTTTCCCGGATAGAGGCGCAGCGCGTCATGCATCCGGCGGCGCGGGGCGCGCTCCACATCGTTGATGTGGACGATGAAGATCCGGCGCGGATCCACCTGCAGGATGGAGGCGAGGGTGGACCCTCCGGCAAAGAAGTGAAAGGTGTCCAGCACCAGCCCGACGTTGGGGCGGGCCACCTTCTCGACGATGGCCGCGCACTGGGCCAGCGTGTTCACCGTACAGTCGGCAAACCCCAAGAACTCGTAGGCCAGACGAATCCCGTGCGGCGCGGCGATGCGCGAGAGCTCGCGCAAGATCCGGACCGACTCACGCTCGATCGCCGTCCCGGAAACCCCCTTGGGGCGCGGGCTGGGAACCACCAGCACCGTCTCGCAGCCGATGGACTCGGCAACCCGGCAGAACCGCTGGAACTCCTCCAGCATCCGGATGTGGCCCGCCGGGTCGTTGAAGATGATTCGCTCGACCGAATTCAGCGTGGCGGGCCGCACCCCCGCCCGCTTGAGGTCGCGCCGCAGTGCCGGCAACCCTCCCGTGTCCAGATAGCCGATCAGCTTTCCCGCCCAGATCTCGACGAAGTCAAATCCTGCCTTCCCTGCCACCGCAATGTCTGTCGCCAAGTCCGCCGTGAGTGTCGTAGCCCCGTTCAGTCCGAGTTCCATAAGGATTTCCTCCAGTACAACGAGAAGTGAAAATGCGCCGCCACACTGTAGCCAGGCTGTCTCCGGCGGTCAAGCCATTTTCCGCTCCCTGGCGGCAGACGGACTTGACAATTCGGCACGAGCGCGGTATTCACCCAGCGCACTGTCCGAACGAATCCGAACCTCATGCACCCCAGGAAGGGAGATGCCATGCAGACCCACCCCGCCGCCGAGATCGGAATGCCGCTTGACGCCGTGGATACGCCCGCCCTCCTCGTAGATCTCGACGCGTTTGAGCGGAACATCCAGCGTATGGCGAAAGCCGTGGCCAACTCTTCGGTCACGCTGCGCCCGCACGCCAAATCCCACAAATGTCCCGTCATGGCCCTCCGCCAGATGGCGGCCGGTGCGATCGGGGTCTGCTGCCAGAAGGTCGGCGAAGCGGAGGCGATGGTGTATGGCGGCGTCCCCAACGTGCTGGTGAGCAACCAGATCGTGGGGACCGGCAAGATCGCCAGGCTGGCCGCACTCGCCAAGCAGGCATGGGTCGCAGTCTGCGCTGACCACCCCGCCAATGTGATGAGCCTGAACGAGGCCGCACTCGCCTTCGGCGTGCGTCTGCCCGTCCTGGTCGAGATCAACGTCGGGAGTGATCGCTGCGGCGTCGAGCCCGGAGAGCCCGCCCTGGCTCTGGCGAAGCAGATCGCGGCCTCGCCCGGGCTTCGCTTCGCCGGGCTCCAGGCCTATCACGGCTCCGCACAGCATCTCCGCGAGTACGCCAAGCGAGAGGAGGCCATCGGCCTCGCCGTCGCCAAGATCTCTCAGAGCGTCGAACTCCTGGGCCGCCACGGGCTCGCGTGCGAGATGATCACGGGCGCCGGGACCGGCACCTACCGGTTCGAGGCCGCCAGCGGTGTCTACACCGAGCTGCAGGCCGGCTCCTACATCTTCATGGACGCCGATTACGCAAAGAACCTCGCGTTGGACGGTAACCCGTCATCCGATTTCGAGCATAGTCTGTTCGTGTGGGCCACCGTCATGAGCCGCCCGACGAAGGAACGCGCCGTGCTGGACGCCGGCCACAAGGCGCTCAGCGTGGACGCGGGGTTGCCCTGGGTCGCCGGGATGCCCGACGTCGAGTATGTCCGGGCGGCGGACGAACACGGTAAGCTCACCCTCCGCGACCCGAATCGCGCCCTGGAACTCGGAAGCAAACTCCGCCTGATCCCGGGACACTGCGACCCCACCGTAAATCTGTACGACTGGTTTGTCGGCTACCGCAACGACCGGGTGGAGGCGATCTGGCCCATCGCGGCCCGCGGCGCCAGCCGTTAGTGTGGTGAATCGGAAGTCCTCACACAAATTCCCGGCCTGGCGGACGCCCCTCCGACGCCTGGCGCCTCGTCGATACCGGCTCGCCCTTACCCCGGGTCGGTCCGCTCGGGGAGCGGACCTCCGTGCCGGGGACGGGCTCACCCGCGGGCGCGGCGCTCCGGGGTGTCCACCAGGCCTTGGAATATGGCAGCGAACGTCTAACTCAGGACGCTAGCCGCGCCCAATCATTTCTGCTGCTGATACACTGCGTTCGCCGCGGATACGCCGCCGCCGCACGCCATCCCCTCGGAGCGGAGAATCTGCTCCAAGGCGGCAAGCAGAAGCAGTACACTGTTTGGCCGGGAGTTCGCCCCCATCAGGCCGATGCGCCACACCTTGCCCTTCAAGACACCCAGCCCGCCGCCGATCTCGATCCCGAATTCTCGGAGCAGCCGCCCCCGTACCTTGGCATCATCCACGTCCGCGGGAATCTTCACGGTGTTCAATGTCGCAAGCCGATACGGCGCCTCGACGTGCATCTGAAGTCCCAAGGCTTCCAGCCCCGCCACCAGCGCCAGATGGTTCAGCCGATGGCGCGCGAACCTCGCCTCCAGCCCCTCCTCCTCCACCATCCTGAGCGCCTCCAGCAGCGCGTAGTAGAAGGTGATCGGGGGGGTGTGGTGGTAGGCCTGATGCGTCTCCCAGTACTCCGCAAACAGCGGCAGGTCGAAATAGAAGCTTTGCAGCTTCCGCTTGCGGCCCCGAGCCAGCTCCATCGCCCGCGCCGAGAGGGTGATGGGGGCCATCCCCGGCGGGGCGCTCAGGGCCTTCTGGGTCCCCGAATAGCACACGTCCACCCCGTGCCGATCCACCTCGACCGGATGGCCGGCCAGGCTGGTCACGGCATCGAGCAGGAAGAAGGCTCCGTGCCGGTCCGCGACCTGGCGAAGCCCCTCCAGCGGCTGAAGCACGCCCGTGGACGTCTCGGCATGGACGACGGCGAACAGCTTGGCGCCGCCGGCCTTCTTGAAGGCGGCCTCGATCTCTGGTCGGGAAAGATCGGCCGACCCCATTCCGCGTCGATCCGGATCGGCATAGCGCCACACCGCTCGACGATTTGCGCCATCCGGTCCCCAAAGGCGCCGTTGACTCCGATGATCGCTCGATCCCCTGCCGCTAGGAGGTTGATCAGCGCCGCTTCCATTCCGGCCATCCCCGTTCCCGAGAGGGGAAACGTGGCGGGGTTCGACGGTCCCGAACACCAGGCGGAGCAGTCGCGTGATCTCGCCCTTCACCTCCACTAGGCTCGGATCGAAGTAGCCGACCATCTGGGCGCTCATGGCCTGCAGCACCCGGTCTTCTACGTTACTGGGACCCGGCCCCAGCAGCAACCGCGCCGGGGGATGAAACGTCGTGGATGTCGTCATGACTCGCTCCTCTCTGCTCAGGAGATGTTGAAGTATTTTGCCTCGGGGTGATGGACGATGATCGCCGACGTGGATTGCTCGGGGTCGAGCTGGAACTCCTGGCTCAGCTCCACCCCGATCCGCTCCGGCTCGAGCAGCGTGAACAGCTTGGCTTGATCCTCCAGGTTGGGGCAGGCGGGATAGCCAGGGCTGTACCGCGACCCGCGGTAGCCCTGCCGGAAGATGCGCGTAAGATCAGGGCGAATCCTCTCCCGCGATCCCCAGCTCCTCCCGCATGCGCCGATGCCACAGCTCCGCCAGCGCCTCCGCCGATTCCACCGAGAGTCCGTGCAGGTACAGATAGTCGGTGTAGTTGTGCTCCTCGAACAACTCGCGCGTGACCTCGGACGCCTTCCGGCCGACCGTCACCAGCATGCACCCCAGCACGTCCATCCGGCCGGACGTCCGGCCGGCGAAGAAGTCCGCCAGACAGAGTCGCCGTCCCGCGGACTGGCGGGGAAAGCTGAATCGCACCCGGGGCGTCCGCCCGTCCTCGGCAAACACCACGAGGTCGTCGCCGTCCGACTGGCACGGGTAGTAGCCGTACACCACCCGCGGCTGGAGGATCTGCTCCGCCTGGCATCGTACCTTCCAGCGCTCGTAGATCGGCCGGACGTGGGTCTGGATCAGCTCGTCGAAGTGATCCCGGTCCCCCTTTCCTCGGTGGAACTGCCACTGGGTCCGGAAGAGCGCCACCTCGTTCACGAAGCCGAAGACGTCGCCCAGGGGGATGTCCGTCACCACCCGAGAGCCGAAAAACGGCGCCGCCGGGATGGGCACGTCCGCTCGCACGTCGCTTTGGACTCGCGCCGCAGGCACCGCCGGAGCCGACGGCCGCGATGTCTCTGTCTTTGTCGCGCGCTTCCGCGGCGCCGCGGCCCGCGACGCCTGCGCCTCCACAGGATCGCGCGCCATGATCTCTTCCATCAGGCGGAGTCCATCGAAGGCATCGCCGGCATAGTGGACTTCGCCCTTGTAGATTGCGCGCAGGTCTCCCTCCACGTAGCCGCGGGTGAGCGCCGCCCCGCCCAGGATCACCGGGAACCGGTCCAACTCCCGGGCGTTCAGCTCTTCCAGATTGTCCTTCATCACCAGCGTCGACTTCACCAGCAGTCCACTCATCCCGATGGCGTCCGCCCGGTGCGTGAGCGCCGCCTCGACGATGTTATGGATGGGCTGCTTGATGCCGAGATTGATCACGCTGTAGCCATTGTTGCTCAGGATGATGTCCACCAGGTTCTTCCCGATATCGTGGACGTCCCCCTTGACCGTGGCCAGGACGATCTTGCCCCTGCTCTGCCCGTCCGACTTCGACATGAACCGCTCCAGGTATCCGACGGCGGTCTTCATCACCTCCGCCGACTGGAGCACGAAGGGAAGCTGCATCTGGCCGCTGCCGAACAATTCTCCGACCGTCTTCATGCCGTCCAGCAGGATCTCATTGATGATGGTCAGGGGGTCGTGCCTTCGGAGCGCCTCGTCCAGGAGGGGCTCGAGCCCCGGCTTCTCCCCTTCCACGATCCGCGCCTTCAGACGCTCCTCCAGGGACGCAGGGACCTCGCTCGCCGGCGTCGCCTTGCCCGCTCCCGCCTTCTCGAACAGACCCATGAATTCCGTGAGCGGGTCATAGCCGTCCCGTCGCTCATCGAAGATGAGCCGGCGCGCGACCTCTCGCTGTCTGGGATCGATCCGATGCAGGGGGAGGATACGCAAGGCGTTGACAATGGCCGCGTCCAGCCCCGCCTCGATAGCCAGATGCAGGAACACGCTGTTCAGGACTTGGCGTGCCGCCGGCTTCAAGCCGAAGGAGACGTTGCTCACCCCCAGGATCGTGAAGACCCCCGGCAGTTCGTCCTTGATCCGGCGGATGGCCTCCAGCGTGGCGATGCCGTCTTTTCGCAGCTCCTCCTGGCCCGAGCTCAGCGGGAAGGTCAACGCATCGAAGATAAGATCGGAGGGCTCCAGACCGTAGCGCTTGACCGCCAGGTCGTGGAGACGGTGAGCCACCTTCAGCTTCCAGTCCAGCGTGCGAGCCTGGCCCTCCTCGTCGATCAAGAGGGCGACGACCGCGGCGCCGTAGCGCTTGGCCAAAGGGAAGATGCGGGCCGGCCGGCCGGCATCCCCATCCTCCAGGTTGACCGAATTGATGACCGCCCGCCCGCCGATCCGCTTCAGCGCCGTCTCGATCACGGGCACCTCGGTGGAATCGATGACCAGGGGAAGCGTGCACTGGGTGACGAAGCGGCGCATGACCTCGTCCACGTCGGCCACGCCGTCCCGGCCGACATAGTCCACGCACACGTCCAGGACGTGCGCCCCCTCCCTGGCCTGCTCCCGGGCCATCCCCACCATGCCGTCGTAGTCGCCGGCCAAGAGATACTCTCGGCACTGCTTCGACCCATTGGCATTCGTCCGCTCCCCCACGATGAGAAAGCTCTGGTCCTGTCGAAACGGGGCGCTCTGATATAGACTGGAGGCGCCGGGCACGTATTCGGGCGTCCGGGGTCGCGCTTGGCGCCGGCCGATCACCTCCACCACGCGCTTCAGGTGGGCGGGCGTCGTCCCGCAGCAGCCGCCGATGACGGAGACGCCGTGCTCTTCCACGAAGGTCTTGTGGAAGGCGGCCAGTTCGTCCGGGGTAAGCAGGTATCTCGCGTGGCCGCCCTCCATCCGCGGCAGCCCCGCGTTTGGCATGCAGGAGATGGCCGTGCGACAGTGCCGGCTCAGGTAGCGGATGTGTTCCAGCATCTCCTGGGGGCCCGTGGCGCAGTTCAGCCCGATCACGTCCAACCCGTAGGGCTCGAGCGCGGTGAGGGCCGCGCCGATCTCGGTCCCCAGGAGCATGGTCCCGGTTTTTTCCATCGTCACCTGGACCATCAGAGGGATGTCGGCACCGGACGTCCGCATGGAGTCTCGGCAGCCCACGATCGCCGCCTTGGCCTGCAGGAGGTCCTGGCAGGTCTCGATCAGGAGCGCGTGCGCGCCGCCGTCCAGGAGACCCCGCGCCTGCTCCGCGTAGATAGAGACCAACTCGTCCCAGCCGATCTGCCCCAGGGAAGGCAGACGCGTGCCCGGACCCATCGAGCCTACCACGAACCGGGGATGCTCTGGCGTCGTGAAGTCGTCCACGACTTCGCGAGCCAGTTTCGCCGCGATCCGGTTGATCTCATAGGTGTGATCCGCCAGATCGTACTCCCCCAGGACCAGACGGCTCGCGCCAAAGGTGTCGGTCTCCACGGCGTCGCAGCCGACCGTGAGAAAGCTGGCATGGATCTCGCGAATCACCTGCGGCCGGGTCAGGACAAGATACTCGTTGCATCCTTCCTTCCCCCCGAAGTCGTCCAGGGTGAGACTCCGATCCTGGATGGATGTGCCCATGGCCCCGTCGAAGATGAGCACGCGCTCGCGAAGTCTCTGCCGGAAGTCTGCGGTCGTTGCCGTCACGTGGTCATCCTCGGCTGGGCCGCCTCGACCCCCTGGATCACGCGGAAGAGGAGCTGGAGCTTCGGGATGGCGACGCCGTGCGCGTCCGCCAGACGAACAACGTGTCCAATCACCTGATCGGCCTCGGTCCGACGGCCCCTCTCCAGGTCCTGCAGGGTGGAAATCTTCACACCGGTCATCCCCCGCTCCTGCATGATCCGCCCGCGGGCCATGACCGACTCCACCGCGACGTCAACCGGCTGGGAACACAGAGTCTTCACCGGGAAACCCTGACAATCCACCAGGGGGATCCCCAGCCGCTCGGCCACCCGGGCTACCTCGTGGCTCAGCTCCACGAAGAGCGTGGCCAGCGTCAGGTCCTGGTACATCTCGTGGATATGCAGGCGGGTCACGCAGGACAAGGCGGCGGCCGGCACCATCTGGTTCAGCTTGCACCAGATCACGCTTCGGATCTCGTCCCGCACCTCGATGGGCAGCCCGGCCTTGCGGAACAAGGCGGCGATCGCCTCGACCCGCTCCGACCGCCGCCCGTCGAACTCGCCGATCCAGGTCCCTCCCTCGTTCGTGTGGATCACCCGGCCCGGCTCCGGCATCGCGGCCCCCACGATCGTGGCCGCACCCACCACTGCTTCCCGTCCGAACGCCTCGCCCAGCTCCTCGTCTTTCCGCCCGCCGTTCTGGACCGAGATCGCCGCGCCGATCCGGCCGCGGAGATGCCCGAGCGACGCCAGCGTCTCCCGGGTGTCATAGCTCTTCACGCCCAGGATCAACAGCTCCGCCGAGGTCACCTCCGCCGGCTCCCACACCGCTCGGACCCCGGGGATCACCTGATCCCCCCGCATTCCCTCGATGCGAAGTCCCTGCTTCCGGATCGCCTCCGCGTGTGCCCGGCGGGTCAGCAGCGTCACATCCTCCCCCGCCAGTGCGAAATATCCTCCGAGGACGCTGCCCAGCGCCCCCGCGCCCACGATCACCGTCTTCACGCGCCCCCTCCCCTCGTATCTACAGCACCGATCGGTCGTTAACTCGCCGGGGCCACCAGGGCCTCCCTCCGACGCCTGACCCCGCACCCACCCTTTGGGCGGGTACCCGTGCCGGCTCCCCTTCCCCGGGTCGGCCCAGCTCGAGCGGCCTCGGCGGTGCGGGTCGCCGGGTACCCATCCCCGGGATGGGTGTGGGGCGGCGCTCCGGGAGACCCCGGTGGCCCCTGGTGTCGTAGTTGAACGCTTACGCGTCGAATGTAACACGCCCACCAGACTCGGTCAATTTGCCCTCAGACTCCTTCCACAAACCGATTGGTGAAGAGTGCGCCGATGTCCACCGGCTTCTTCAGCAGACCCAGCTCCAAGTACGTCTTCCCCACGTTCCGGAGAACGTCCATGTCGAACCAGCCCAGCCCGTGCTGCTTGGTTCCCTCGCTCACGGTGGACGCGTTTCGGATCTTGATGATCTCCAGATTTTGCTTGACGTCCTGCCCGTCGGTCGCGTACTTCACCGCCAACTCGGCCGCCTTGGCCGGGTTGTCCAGCATCCATTGGCTCCCCTTCCGGTATGCGCGCAGGAACCGTTGCACCAGATCCGGCTGTTTCAGGGCCGTCTCGGCACGGACCGCGAACACGTCCGTAGGGATATCCAGGTAATCGCGCGCCCAGATCACATTAACCCCGCCAAGCCCCTTCTGCTGCGCCGCCCAGAGGCCGGTATCAGTCGCCGCCGTGGCATCCACCTTCCCCTCCAGCAGGGGCCCGAAGTTCAAGACACCGGTCGCCACCACCTCCACATCCGACTCCTTCAACCCCACCGAGTGCAGGATGACGAGGAGATTGTGGCGCGTGCCGCTCGCCATGCTGTAAACGCCGATCCGCTTCCCCGTAAGATCCTGGGGCTTGGTGATGTTCCTCCCTTTCAGGGAGACCACGTTGAAGACGTTCTTCGGATAGATGTTATAGACAGCCTGGACCTGGGCCCCCTGCTCCACGCCGAATAGGATCGGCTCGACGTTCGTAAAGGCGAAGTCGGCGTTTCCGACCAGCACGTGCTTCAAGGCCTCGCCCCCGCCCGCCCCCGGCACGAATTCACACTCCAGTCCTTGCTCCTTGAACCAGCCGAACTCCTGCGCCGCGAAGATGTTGGCTTGTTCCGAGATGGCCTGGCTCCAGCAGGCCATGCGGACCTTGTCTGCCGCCTCCACCCGACGAGCCCCCCATCCGACCGCCATCGTCGCACCCAGGATCCCTCCCGCACGCAACACTTCTCGTCGCGACCACACATGCAACCGCTTCGCACTCATCACCACCCCTCCTCCCGCCACCTCATTGGCGATTTGCGATTTGCAATTTGCAATTTGCGATTTGAAGTCCGGTCCCCCAATCAGTCCCGGTACCGCCTGGCCAGACACCGTCGCTCCAGGAAGCCGATCATCTCGTACAACACCACACCCAGGACGATCAACACGACGAACACCGCAAACATGAGCGGAGTATCCATCATCCCCTGCGACGCGATGATGAGCGCCCCCAGGCCCCGATTGGCCCCTACGTACTCCGCCACCACCGCGCCCACCAGGCTCAGAATCATGCCGACCCTCAGCCCCGCGACGACATAGGGAGCCGCGTTGGGCAGCCGCAGCCATCGCAGCGTCTGCCACCGGCTCGCCCGCAGGGCGGCGAACAACTCCAGGGCCTCGCCGTCCACTTCGTTCAGGCCCGTCACCGTATTCTCGAACAAAGGGAAGAAGGCGATGAGCGCGGTAATCAGGACCTTGGGCAGGATGCCAAAGCCGAACCACATGACGAAGATGGGAGCCAAGGCCAGCTTGGGCATCGCCTGGGAGGCGATCAGATAGGGGTGGAGCATCCCGCGCAGTCGAGGCGAGAGGGCCACGCCGATCCCCAGACCGATGCCGAGGATACTCCCGCCCAGGAAGCCCAGCAGAATCTCGACGAGCGTGACGCCCAGGTGGATCAGCAGGAACCCGCTTCGTGTGTGGCTGACCAGACTCTCCCACACCAAGCTGGGCGCGGGCAGGACGAGGGGCGGGATGTCTCTCAGCCGCACCACAGTCTCCCAGATCGCGACAATCGCCACGAACAGCAGCGCCGGGCCGAAAACATTCCCGCCCGTCCACGGGATCCGCGATGGCGAACCCGCCTGCGTGACGGCGATGGGGAGGGGGTCCGTCTTCATCCCTCGCCTCCCCCGTTCGTCTGCATCGCGTGTTTCACCTCGCGGCAGGTGGCGGCAAATACCGGGTCGAAACGCTGGTCGGGAACCCTCGGCCGCGGCAGAGGAACCCCGAACACCTGGCGTACCGTCCCGGGCCGCGAACTCAAGAGGACCACACGGTCCGCCAGGAAGACCGCCTCGGCGATGTCGTGGGTAACGAACAGGATGGTAGGTCTCCGCGCCCTCCACACGTTCAAGAGGTCCAGATGCATCTGTTCGCGGGTGATGGCGTCCAGGGCGCCGAAGGGCTCGTCCATCAAGAGGATACCCGGCTGGAGCAAGAGCGCCCGCGCGATCGACACCCGCTGCTGCATCCCTCCCGACAGGTGCCGGGGAAAACGGTCCAGGAACTCCCCGAGGCCCACGCTGACGAGCAAGGCCTCCGCCTCTGCACGCGCCTGCTCGGGCGGCAGCCCACGCACCTGGGCGGGCAGCAGGACGTTCTCCATCGCCGTCCGCCATGGCAGGAGAACCGGCCGCTGGAAGACGATGCCGACCTCCCTGCTCGGGCCGGTGACGGCCACCCCGTCGATCCGCATCTCGCCGCGATTCGGCGGCAGTAATCCCGCCACGATCCGCAGGAACGTGGTCTTCCCGCAGCCGCTCTCCCCCACCAGCGTCACGAACTCCCCCGCCTGCGCCGTGAGGTCCACGTCTCGCAGTGCCAGCATCGGGCCCGAGGGGGTCGCGAACTCGCTCGAGATGCCGCGCGCCTCAATCTTGGTCGTCACGTGTCGCGCATCACTCTTCGATCCCAACCCAGCGGAGCAGCGGAAGCAGGTTCCGACCGCCGTCGTGGTTCCAGGCGAGCGGTGGATGCGGCATCTCGCCGATCGGGCAGATCCGGCAGACTCCCAGCGGAGCCAGGGCCTCCGCCAGGCGCTCTCGACGCTGGCGACTCACGGCCATCCCCACGCTCTGCAGATGGCGACTGACGGGTCGAACCAGCCCGGCCACGTCGGCCAGGTCCGTCACCGCCTTGACCCGCACGACGCGGTTCAGACAGGAAGGGGCAAACGCCGGGTCGTCCTGGTAGATCACCGTCCAGGCCGTTCCCCCTTCGCTGGCGAAGAGCCGCACCGCCTCGTCGCGCAGTTCGCTGAACTCCGCCGCCGTCCGCACCTGTTGGATCGCCGCAGCCTCCTCGACGGTGAGGAGCCCTCGGGGCATCGCCCGCTCGAAGCCCGCCATGGCCACCGCCAGCCGCTCCGCGAAATCCTGCGGCGTGATCTGACCGCCCCGCTCTACATACACCAGATGCGCCGAGACGCAACCCTGCTGGTCAAAGAGCGACACGTCGTAGGCCAGGCGGTCCGCTAACTGGTCGGCCGTCGCCGGGTCAAGCGCCTCGCGCCCGATCATCGCGAAGCTCAGCTTGTGGCCGTGGCCCACGAAACGGATCGTGGGCGGAACGCGCCCGCGAATGCTCTCGATGGCCTCGTCGCTTCCCGACGCCACCACCGCCTGCGACGCCCCGAACGCCGCTTGCTCGATGACGTGGTTCCCTCCCGGCCAGGGCAGGATGGCCACAGCCCTTGCCAGCTTTGCATCCACCGCCGCGATGGACCGTGCAAACAGGGCGGGAAAGACCGGCTCCTCGGAGGCCGGCTTGCCGAGGCAGGCGGACTTCACCAGCAGGGCGTGGATCAAACTGATGGCGGGGAGTCCCGGCACGTTTCCGGAGAAGATGTGGGTGGTGAGACTGGGACCGCAGGCCCGGTGCGACCCGCCGACCGCCCGCCTTGGCCGAAACCCGTCGAGCACATCCGGGTCCCCCAGCTCCTCGGTCAAGAGGTCGAGCAGCGCATCCTTTCGACAGCCTTGCAACAGCCGTCGGATCCCCGTCTCCACCATCTGCTCGCTGTAGGGGGTCACGCCCGCGATCCGGCGGCGCGCCGTTGCCATCCAGGGGGAATCCGGCGTGAGCCAGGCGTCCACGACGCGATCCAAGATCTCCACGATCTCGCGCACGGGCACTCGCGCCAGGTACGCCTTGCGCGCCGCCCAGAGCTTGGCCGCGATCTCTCCCACCAGGATGGCGGTGGGGCCCTCGCCGGCGCGTGTCTGAAGCTCCGGCGGGAGAAACCAGGACTGCTCCGATTCCCAGTTCATGGTCTGGTCTCTTCCGTGGCCGCGAGCATCTCGTCCACCGAAATCGAGCATCCCCGGGACTCCGCTCCCTGGATCCGGCCCAGCAGACGAAAGCCCCGTGACGTCGCCACGCCGACATCCTCGGTCAGAATGCCGGCGACGGAGGAACAGTTGGCCAGATCGTAGTGGCAGAGGATCCCCCGCACACCCTCTGGGACCGGTCGGAGCGTCTCGGCGTCCAGGACGAGGGTCCGCGCCCACGGGGGCGCCTGCATGATGGGCTCGTCGGGCAGCCCGACGACACGGCGGCGGAGGGGAGAGTCGTAACACTGCATGCTCAGCTCGGTCATGCCGTACATGTTGACGCATGCATCCCGCCCAACGCCGAGGTGCTCGGCAATCAGGGCGTACAGTTCGGCCTGGGGGATCTCTCGGGATTTCCCTTTGAATCCCCCGGTGTCCATCACCCGGCTGCCCGCGGGCAGCCGGAACCGCAGGCCGTCGGCCCGGCAGCGATCCAGGAAATGAACGAAGGCAAAGCTCGCCCCGAGCAGGCAGACCGGCTCCCCCTCGTGTTCCACAGCGCCAAGATCCCTCCGCAGACGCTCCGCCTCCAATCCCTCCGTCCCGATATAGAATCCGCTGCCGGGGCCGCCGAATCGATCCCGCATCAGACCCAGGTAATGGGCGAGAGAGGAGTTCGGCGAAAGCTCCGGCGGGCTCCCCAGGATCAGCAGCCGCATCCGATCCAGCTCGGGAAGGACATTGGCCTTGAAGAAGGTCGCCGCCGAAGCGTCGTAAACCTCCAGTGTGAAGTGATAGTGGCGCCCCCGCTTGGCCGGGTTGGTCGTCCCGCTCGTCATGAAACAGGCCACGGCCTGGTCGACGGCACCGCAGGCCAGCGTAAACTCCTTGAACGCGGCGATGGGGACCGCGGGAATCTCGCCCCACGCTTGCACGGTCGCCGGGGTCTTGCCGCGCCGCTCGCAATACTTGCGGTACGTCGCGTTCGCCTGGAACTGATAGCCGAACAGTCGCAGCGCCAGGTGGCCCCACGCGTCATCGTCCCGAGGCTGATCCACCCCCCGTCCGATCATCTCGAGAATCGCCGCCCTCAGCTCCACCACACTCTCAGCCACGCCCCCGCTCCCCCATTTGCGATTTTCGATTTTAGATTTGCGATTTCGATTTGGGTACCCGGTCCCCGGCACTCGCAAATCGCAAATCCCAAATCGCAAATGTTTTCGTCCTTCCCCCGCTCCCCTTCTTCCCCGCCCCTCCGCCCCCCCCGTTCAGGGGAATACAACCACCGCCCGGCCCACGATCTCTCCCCGCTGCAACGCTTCCAGAGCGGCCGGCAACTCTTCCAGGGAGACTCGACGATCCACCACGGCCCGGATCTTCCCGCTCTCCGCCAGCTCCACCGCCTGGAGCAGCTCCTCCTGCGTGTTTCCCACCGAGGCTGTGACGGTCAACTCCCCGATGACGAGTTGGAGCGGGCTGACCGCAAACTGGTCCGCGGAATACCCGACAAACACCAGCCGACCACGCCGCCTCAGGGCGTTCACCGCCTCGCCCATCGTGGCGCGAGCCCCCGCCAGCTCGAACACCACGTCCGCCCCCTCGCCCCTCGTCTGGGCGCGAACCTCTGCCGCCACCGATCGCGTCCCGTCGAGGACGACGTCGGCGCCCAGCTCGACTGCCTTGGCACGGCGCGCCGCCGACCGGCTGACCGCGATGACACGCGCCCCCGCCAGCTTGCAATACTGGATCAAGCCGAAGCCGACTCCCCCGGCTCCGTAAACCACCACCGTCTCCCCGAGCCGCACGCGGCCGATCGTTCCCGCGGCGTGGACCGCCGTGGTCACGCTGCAGCCGAGCGTCGCGGCCTCCGCCAGATCCAGACCGGCCGGAATCCTCACCAGGTTCGCGACGGGCACCACGATGTATTCCGCATAGCCGCCGTCCGCCGTGAACCCGTACTCCGCCGCCACTTGCGGGCACAGGTTGGCGCGATCAGTCCGGCACCAGTGACAGCGCCCGCAGGTGGCGTAGTAGGAGACCAGAACCCGATCGCCCACGGTCACGCCGGCGCTCCCCTCCCCCAATTCGGCCACCTCGCCGGCAATCTCATGGCCCAGCGTAAGCGGGGAAATCCCCAGGTTGAGCACCCCGCTCAGGAAGTGAAGGTCGGTGTGGCAGATCCCGGCCGCCCTCACGCGCACAAGCGCCTCACCATGCGTCGGTAAACGAACCGTCACATTCTCCAGACTGAGGGGTTTCCCGGGACCGTGATACCGCGCCGCGCGCATCTTCATGGCAAGGCCTCCTAAAGCGGATAAACAAAAAACCGCCACGAGGGGCGGTTGCGGTGCGTTCGCTATTCCCTACGCTGGCATTACCCAGGTCAGGTTCGAACGGTCGGTGAGGGAACCGCCCCACCCTCTCAGCCCGGCATCCCAGGCTCCCGTTTGGCTTCGAAAATTACCTTAACATCCTTCCCGGACGGCCGTCAAGAGAAAGTCCTCAGATCATCGCACGGTGAAGACCACCATCGACGATCACCAGACTGCCGGTGATGTAACTCGCGCGCTCGGACGCCAGAAAAGCCACGACATCGGCCACCTCTTCCGGTCGCCCCATTCTTCTCAACGGAATCGCGCCGGTGGCTTCGCGCTCCGCCGCTTCGACAGTGGTCCCCCTGGCGCCCGCCGCGTCCCGGAGGAGCAGCGTCTGCCGCTCGGTCAAAATCGGCCCCGGGCAGACGGTCGTCACCAGAATGTTGTGCGCCGCCTCTGCGTCGGCTAACGCCTTCATGACATTCAGGATGCCGGCGTTATTCAAGCCGACCGGCATAGACAGCGGGCTCGGCTGCAGTCCCGCGACGCCAGCGACGTTCACGATCCGCCCCCATCCGTTCCGCCGCAAATGCGGGAGAACCAGTCTGGCCATGCGAAGATAGCCGAAGAGCTTGAGTTGCAGGTTCTCCAGCCAAAGCTCCTGCGTCAGTTCGTCAAAGGGGATCCCCCGCGCGGCCCCGGCGTTGTTCACGAGGATGTCGATCCGCCCCCAAGCGGTCGCCGCCGCCTCCACCACGCGGTCGGCCGCGGCCGGCTCCGTCAGATCCGCCTCGATCGTTATGATCTTCCCGCCGCCGATGGTCTCGAGCGCCCGCTGCGCCTCGACAAGCGACGCTCGGTTTCGCGCACACAGCGCGACATTGGCCCCCTCGCGGCACAACCGCTCCGCCACGGCCCGGCCGATCCCGCGGCTCCCTCCGGTAACGATCGCCACGCGTCCCGCGATTTCCAGATCCATTTCATCTCCTCTTCGATTCTTTACCGCCTGGCCGCTGATTCATCCTGCGGCTTCGGCGTCTGTGTGTCCGCCTGGGCCAGCCCGACCTCGCGGCGGCTCAGGGTCGACACGATGCTGCCGATCTTGATCTCGGTCTTCATCAGCACGGGGGTGCGCTCCGCGTCGTTCGTCAGCCAGACGATCACGCGCCCCTTCTGCTGGAAGATCCCCTCGAACTTGAGCAGCGGCTCCACGATCAGCGTGTCGCGCCTCCCCAGAACCGTGTCCAGGGTCTCATGGCCAAGCACCTTCACCTCCAGGTCCCAGTTCTTCCGGCTGGCGAACACCTTGGCCGTCACCGTTCGCCCCTCGACCAGGGGCAAACCCCGCACGTAGTAGAGGACGGATAGCTCGTCCAGGGCGCCCGGGCTGAGCGGATACTCTTCGTGGTTGTACTTGCCGTACTTCTCCGCCTCCTCCAGGCGCGAGATGCCCTTCGGCACCGGCGTGAAATCCAGGTAGCGGTAGAAGACTTGCTTCTTGTCGTGGTCGTAGTCGGTGAAGCTGCTGTGTCGGTAGCGTCCCTCGCGTAGATGCTTCTCGAAGCGGAGCGCGCGCTGCGGGTTGACCCCGAGGTAGGACTCGTTCCGATCGTCTATGCGGTAGAAGGCGGAGATATACGGGGCCGACTGCGCGGTGGTCACGAGATGATATGCCTCTTGCCCATTCATCTGCACCACCCCGCGAACCTCCAGCGTCGCCTGACCCGCCTTGATGCCCATCCAGGTCACGTCATAGACGAGCCGCTCGCCCTCGCGGAATACCCGCTCCGTCTCCGGCGTCGGCGCCGCGGCGGCGCCGACTTCTCCCGCCAAGAGCCAGCCGACCGCGAGCAGAAGCGCCCCGAGCACCGCCAGGCGCCCTCCGCGCCGATCACACCGCCGCCCCCAGGGTATCTTCAACTCATTTCTCCCCGGCACGCAGGGCCAGCAACTCTCGCGCCGCGGACGCCACGGCCTCGACGTCGAGGTCCCGCATGCAACGGTAGGTGTCCGCGATCCGGCACCGGCGCTGCAGACACGGACTGCACGGCAGGGGGTGCTGCAACACCGTGCCGGGCCCCAGCGGGCCGGTCCGCGCCGGATCGGTGGGTCCAAACAGGGCCACGACCGGCGTCCCCATAGCGGCCGCAATGTGCATGGGACCCGAGTCCACGCTGATCATGAGATCCACCGTCCCGAGCACCGCCGCCAGTTGTTTAAGCGAGAGCCTCCCGACCAGCGATCTGAGCGAGGGCTCCATTCCCTGCGCGATCACCCCCGCCACCCCCTCGTCCGCAACGCTCCCCGTCAGGATGACCGCCACCCCGTCGGCCGCGAGCGAGCCCGCGAGCCGCCGCCACCGCTCCACCTCCCACAGCTTGGTGGGCCAGCGCGTCGCGGGGTGCAGCACCACCCGCGGGCGCGGGCAATCCGCCAGCAGGTCTTCGGCGATCTTCAGATCCTGCGTTCCGATCGAGATCGTAAACTCGCGCACCGACTCCCCGGCGTCGACAGCGGCGGCCAGGGCCAGGTAGCGCTCCACCGCGTGCACCGGCTGGGGCGGCACCGGCACCCGATGCGTGAGCGCCCACCGCGACCCCTCGCGCCCGTCGGCGAGGCCAACCCGAATCGGAGCCCGCGTCGCCAAAACGTAGAGGGCGCTCTTGAACAAGCCTTGCAGGTCGAGGACCGCATCATACCGCCGCCGCAGCAGCGCCCGCCGAAACGCCGAGATCTCGCGGAGCGCGGGCCGGATCTCCCGCCCCCGTCGCAACTGGTCGAGCCAGCGCCGCCGCCCCGAAACGATCACCTCCGCCACGGCCGGGTGTCCCTGGACCAGCGGCGCCGCCTCCTCCTCGACCAGCCAATCCAAGAGGAGCGAGGGATAGCGCCGGTGGAGGGTCGCCACGACCGGCAGCGTATGGACCACATCCCCCAGGGCGCTGGGCTTGACCAGCAGGATGCGCTTGGCGCCGTCGAGCCGGATCGGAAACTTCGCCATCCTACCGATCCCTTCTCGCCAACAGCCAGGCGACCGCCGACCCCAAATCGGCCGCAACGTGGTCCGGCATGGGCAACTCCCCCTTCTCCACCTTTTCGTACTGGCCGCTCCCGTGGCCGGTCAGCACCATGATCGCCAGCATGCCCGGGAAGTGGCCCGCCACGCCCGTGTCGCTGCCGTGATCTCCGATGATAACCGATCGCGCGGGATTCACCCCCAAGTCTTGTCGCGCCCGCTCGACCATGCCGGGACCCGGCTTGCGACAATCACAGGCCAGCCGGTATTCGGGGGGTCCGATCTCCGCGTGGTGGGGGCAGTAGTAGATCGCGTCCAGGACCACCCCCGCCTCCGCCAGGAGTTGTCGAAGACGGTCGTTCACGCGCCGGACGTCCTCCTCGGTGATGAGGCCTCGCGCCACGCCCGCCTGGTTCGTGACCAGGACCAGCCGGTATCCCGCGGCTCGCAGCGCCCGCATAGCATCGATCGCCCCGGGGATGAAATGGATTCGTTCCGGATCCCCGAGATAGCCGAGGTCCTCGATGATCGTCCCGTCGCGGTCCAGAAACGCCGTACGAGGACCCGGCGCCGGATCAGCGGCAGGGGGGTCCGGTGTCCCCTGTCCGGTCGCCAAGAGTTCCTCCGCCGCGCGCAGGACCTGCGCGATTCCAACCCCGACCATGCAGCGATGGTCGATGGGACATTCCCGGAGCAGGCACGGACTGCACGGCACCGGCTCCCGAACCACGCGGGAGTCCGGACCGAGCGGCCCCGTCGCGTCGGCATCCGTGGGCCCGAAGATAGCCAGGACGGGCGTCCCCACCGCGGCCGCCACATGCATGGCACCCGTGTCATTGCTCAGCAAGAGTCGCGCCCGCTTCAGTACGGCTGCCAAGGTGGCGAGGTCGGTCCGACCCCCCAGCCGGATCGGCGGCCGGCGCATCCGCCCGGCCACCGCCTCCAAGACGTCCCGCTCCCTGGCCGACCCGATCGAGCAGGACGCGCGCCCGGTGCGACTCCGCCAGCGCGTCCGCCACGGCGGCAAACCGCTCCGCCGGCCAGCGCTTGGCGCTCCCGTAGACGGAGCCCGGATTGACCGCAATGCAGGCCTCTCCCGTCTCGACCCCGAGATCCTGCAGGAGACGGTCCGCCTCACGCCCCGCCTCGACACCCACGGCGAGTCGCGGGATCGCTTCCCCGTCGGCGCCCAGAGATCGCACCAGGTCCAGATAGCGGAAGACCTGATGACGCTCCGCGGATCGGCCCGACCGTGCAACCACCTGCGTCAGCAGCAGGCCGCGCCCGTCCGTCCGGTATCCCACCCGGCGGGGGATGCGCGCCAGCCAGGGGACGATGACCGCGTCCAGCGAATTGGGGAAGAGGACGGCGAGATCGAACCGCTCCCGCGCGAGCTCCCGGGCCAACGCCCAGCGTCCCCGCAGGCCCCGGTGGGATCCCTCGGCCCGATACAGGACGACGCGATCGACTGCCGACTGGCCGGCAAACAGCCCCGCCGCCCACGGCTTCGCCAGCACCGCGATCTCGGCGCGGGGAAACCGCCGGTCGAGGGCCGCGAGCGCCGGCAGCGTGAGGACCGCGTCCCCCACCCAGTTGACCTCGCGCACCAGAATCTTCCGGATCTGCTCCGGATCAGTCAGGTCCGTCTTCCTCATGCCAGATCGTCGCGTCGGGCTTGTTCGCGCTCCCGAGCCGCCGACGCGCCTGTCGGCTCCTCAGCCGGCCGCGGCTCGCTCGGCTGAAACAGGGGATCCAACGGCAGCCGGGTCTTCCAGCGCCGGTGGACCCAGAACCAGTGGTCCGGCCGCTCGCGGATCATCGCCTCGATGGCGCGGTTGAACCGAGCCGTGTTCTCTACCAGGTCCGCCCGCAAGTCTCCGCTGCGCCGGACGGGCACCTCCGGACCGACCGTGATCCGATAGCGGCCCCGGCCGGGCTCCCGCACGATGCCCGCCGGCAGCACGGCCGCCCCTGACCGGAGAGCCAGGAGCGCCGGCGCGGATGCGGTCGACGCCGGCCGCCCGAAAAACGGAACCACGACCCCCTCCCGCTCGCTGATGTGCTGGTCAATCAGGATGCCCACCGTCTCCCCGCGACGGAGCGCCTGCAGGATGGCCTGTACCGCTTCGCGCTTCCTGATGACCCGATTTCCGCCGCGCTCCCGGAGAGCCGTGATCAGGTCGTCGAGGCGGGGATTGTCCAGCGGCCGCGCCACGATATGGATCGGCCCGTAGCGGAGTGCGGCGGCGGCGACCAGAAGCTCCCAGGGGCCGAAGTGGCCCGTCAGGAGCAACACCCCCTTGCCGCGAGCGCGAGCCTCCAGCATGAGTTCCAGTCCGTCCAGCCGGAAGCGCGGTTCGCCGGCTGTCGAAAATAACCGGCTCGAGCGGGCCACGTCGACCACCGTCCGGCCCAGGTTCTCGAACACTGCGCGCACCAGCAGGTCGAGTTCGGCAGGAGAGTACCGGCCGGGAAAGGCGGCGGCGAGATTCTCTGCGGCGATTGCGCGATGGCGCCGGTCCAGATGGAACAGGAGACGACCGGCCCCCTCCCCCAGGGCGTAGGCGGCGGATTCCGGCAGCCAGTCGAATACCGCGCCCAAGCTGGCTATCGCCCCCCACTCGACGATCGCCGCCGGGCTCCAACGTGATCGCTCAGCCATGGCTCGGAAACCTCACGGGAATACCGAGCGCCGCCTCCAGCGCGGCTGCCCCCTCGATCACCTCCAGGTGAACCCCCAAGGCCAGAAGAGGTACGCTCACCGGAGGCTGCATGTCCAACCGGACCGCATCCTTTTCCGTCGTCACGATCCACTCTGCGGAGACCGCGCGAGCCTCTCGAACCATGCGCGCGCCGTCCTCAGGGGTGAAAGCGTGATGATCCGCGAAAGCCAGACTCCCCGCCAGGTGGGCCCCCGCCCCGACCAGCGTTTGCCGGAACCCTTGGGGATTGGCGATCCCGCTCATGGCAAACACGCGCCTTCCTCGAAGCTCTTCACATTGCCGCTCCTGTCTTGACGAGAGATCCACGAGCCGATACGGTCGGTAGACCGCCAGGCCGAGGGGCAGCCGTGGCGCGAGCCGCTCCAATCGGCAGCGGAGCCCGGCGAGATCCCCCGTCTGGTCCGCCCGGGTCACCAGGACCGCCTGCGCCCGCCCGAGCGCGGAGACCGGCTCACGCAGCCGCCCCCGGGGGAGGAGCCAATCCCCGCCGAACGGATCCATGGCGTCGAGGAGGACTAGGTCCGCGTCCCGGCACAGACGCCGATGCTGGAATCCGTCGTCCAGAAGAATGACCTCGGGCCGGAACGTGTCGACGGCGAGCCGTCCCGCGGCGACCCGATCCCCTCCCACGATCACCGGCACACCCGGAAGAGATCTGGCCAACAGGACCGCCTCGTCCCCGGCCTCCCGCCATCCCAGCAGGACCTGGGCCCCGTCCGAGACGACCGCGACTCCACGCCCCTCCCGCCGGTATCCCCGGAGGAGGACGCACACCCGCGATCCAGCCGCCGCCAGCAGCGCACCGAGCATGATCACCGTCGGGGTCTTTCCCGTCCCGCCGACGGTGAGATTTCCCACGCAGATGACTCGACAGGGCAGCCGATGCGTCCCCAGGATCCCCAGGCTGTAACCGGTGTTTCGGAGCCGCACCAGCGCCCCGTAGCCGAACGACAGGAGGGCCAGTCCGCCCCGCAGGGCTCGCTGCCCGCACGTGGGCGTCTCGGCCTGGACGGCCCGGGCGGCACGCTCGACCAATCGGCCGCAGCCGCTCACAGCAGCGCGTCCACGAGGCCGGCCGTCCGCTCCGTCGCGCCCCGGTGGGCCGCCACGATGCTTCGTCCCGCCTTCCCCATCCGCTCGGCCTCCTGAGAATCGTCCAGGAGCGCCTCCAGGGCCCGCAGGAGGCCGGCTGCGTCTTCCACCTGGATGGCCGCGCCCGCGTCACGAAAGCGGTCGCGCATCTCCGCAAAGTTCGCCATGTGCGGACCGTGGATCACCGGCCGACTGTGGGCCGCCGGCTCCAGGATGTTCTGTCCGCCGTGGGGAATCAGGCTCCCTCCGATGAACACCACGCTGGCGGCGGCGTACAGCCTGGCCAGTTCCCCCATGGTGTCCAGGAGGATTGCTCCGCCTTCCTCCGGGGGCTGCGCCTCGGCGCGGCTCCGGCGGACGCACGGCAGTCCGGCGCGCGCCACCAGCCGTTCGACCTCCTCCAGCCGCTCGGGATGCCGCGGCGCCACGAGCAGGCAGAGATCGGGGCGGCTCTTCGCCGCCGTCCGAAACGCCTCCAGCATCGCCTCCTCTTCGCCGCGATGCGTGCTCCCCGCTACGACCAGGCGTCGCCCGGCCGGAAGGCCCAGCGACCGCCGCAGCGCAGCCACGTCCACCGCCTCGTCGAAACTCGGGAAGTCGTACTTGAGATTTCCCGTCACCCTGACCCGATCCGCCGGCGCGCCCAAGGCCACGATCCGCTCGGCGTCCTGGCTGCTCTGCATGCAGAAGAGGCGGACGTTCCGCAAGACCCGCCCGAACCACCAGCGGACCAGACGATAGCGCGGAAAGGATCGGGGGGACAGCCGGCCATTGATGACCGCCACGGGGATCCCGCGGACCGCGCAGACCGCCAGAAAGTTCGGCCACAGCTCCGTCTCGGTCAAGAGCACCAGTCGTGGTCGCAGCCGGCCGAGCGCCCGCCGGACGGCCCACCCGAAATCCAGGGGGAAGAAGACGAAGCGTGCGGCGGGGAGGCGCTGTTCGGCCACCGCCCGCCCGGTCTCCGTCGTCGTGGAAACGAGCAGAGGGATCTCCGGCCGCCTGGCCCGCAGGGCGCGCGCCAGGGGCACCGCCGCCATCACCTCGCCGACCGATACCGCGTGCAGCCAGATCGGCGTCTGGGGACCCTCCCAGGGCGCCACCGCGCCGAATCGCTCGCGGATTCCGCGCCGGTACTTGCCCCGAAGCAGCATCTGGGCCAACACCGCCGGCGCCAGGCCGATGAAGAAGACCCCGAGTGCCACGCTGTACAACCAGGCCACCGCTCCCTACCCTTCCCGACCGGGCCGGGCCATTGCCAGCCGGTCCGCCTCCGCCGTCAAGGCGTCCAGCCGCTCCGCCAGCCGGCTTTGAAACTTCACCGCCTCGGTCTTGGACAGCTCCGGCGGGACGTAGAGCGGCGGCCCCCAGACATAGACACCTCGCGCAAATGGATACGGAATCACGAATCGATCCCAACTCTGGAGGACGATCCGGGGCCACGCGCTGAACGCCACCGGCAGGATCGGCATCCCCGACATTCGCGAGAGCTCGATGACCCCGGACTTGACGCGGCGCGCCGGCCCTCTTGGCCCGTCGGGGGTGATCACGGCGTTCCGGCCCGCCTTGAGTGTGTGGACGAGCTGTCGAAATGCCCGCGCCCCCCCTCGGGTGGCAGACCCCCGCTCCACGACAAACCCCAGTCGCTGAGCGATCCGCGTGATATACTCCCCTTCCCGGTGCTGGCTGATGAGAATCGTGCCGGGCTGGCCGGGATACACGAAAGGCATCATCAGGAGCCGGCCGTGCCAGAAGGTCACGATGCCCCGCTCTCCCCTCGCCCAGCACGCCTCCGGATACTCCCGCCCCACATCCAGCCGACGCAGCGTGCGCGCGCCTACCCGCATCAGTGCGCTTGCGAGCCAGGGCGCCAGGGTGAGGCTGATCGGCCACTCGCGGGGGGACCTCCAGCGAGCCGTCATGAGGTCGGGGAAGTGCGCGCATCGGTCGGGAGGAGCGCCAGGACTTCGCGGGCCGCCCGCTCGGTGGCTCCCGGCTGCCCCAGCCGCCGCCGCACCTCCTGGAGTGCCGCGCGCATGCGCGCCAGGCGCTCGGGAGACCCCAGGATTTCGAGGGCGGTGGCAGCAAGCCGCTCCGGCGTGGCCTTGTGCTGGATCAGCTCCGGAACGACGGAATCTTCGGCCACCAGGTTGGGCAGGCCGACGAAGCGGACGCGAACCAGGAGGCGTCCCAGCAGATACGACAGCCACCCCACCCGGTAGGTGATCAGCATGGGCGTCCCCAGAATCGCCGCCTCCAGCGTCACCGTGCCAGAAGCCGCCAGGAGGAAGTCGGCCGCCCGCATGACCTCGGGCGTCCGCCCCTGGATTACCCGCGCCGGGGACGCGGCCGTGGCGATCGCCGCCTCGACCGCACGTCGATCCCCCGTCTCGCCGAGCCCCACCAGCACCGTCACACCCTTCGAGGCGGCCCGGATCTTCTCCGCCGCTTGAAGCATGACTGGGAGAAGCCGCTGCAGCTCCGCTTCCCGGCTGCCGGGCAGGAGCCCCATCACCAAGACGTCGGCGGCGAGTCCCAGCCGCTTCCGGCACTCCTCCCGAGAAGGGGTCGCCTCCAGCGCATCCAGCAGCGGATGCCCGACGAATTTCACATCCACTCCGGCGGTTCGGTAGAGCTGCTCTTCGAACGGAAACAGCACCAGCATCTTCCGGACCAGCCGTCGGATGGTCCGGATCCGGCCCCGCCGCCAGGCCCAGACCTGGGGGCTGATGAAGTAACAGACGGGAATCCCCAGCCGGTGCGCCGTGCGCGCCAAGAGGAGGTTGAAATCCGGAAAGTCGATGCAGATCAGCAGCGCCGGCCTGCTGGCCTCTAGGTGCGCCCGAAGCGAGGCGAGCGCCGCCCGCAGGGTCTGCCGCTTCTCCCAGAGCTCGGTGAGGCCGACGACGGCCGTCTGGCGCGCATCCACCAGGATCTCGACACCGGCGGCCTGCATCCGGGAGCCACCCATCCCGCTCAATCCGAGGCCGGGCTCCAGCCGTCGGAGGCATTCCGCCAGTCGGGCGCCGTGGAGATCGCCGGAGGCCTCTCCCGCCGCCATCACGATCTGGGCCGAGGGCCGGCCGTCCCCGCGGGCCGCCGACCCGCTCGGCATCTGGAGATCAGGGGATTGCGACGCCACGACGCCCCTCTGCCATTCCTCGTCCGTCCCCGCCCCTCAGAGGCGTTCGATGATCTGCGTGGCCACGGCTACCGCTTCACGGCCGGCCTCTCCAGAAACCATGGGAGGCCGTCTGGTGCGCACGCTCTCCAGGAAACCGCCCAGCTCCTGCCGAAGCGGTTCAACCCGCGCCACGGGAACCTCGACCCGCGTCAGCCGCGTTTTCCCCGCTCCCTCCCCGACGACCTGCCGGAATAGACTCAGCTCCTGACTGGCATAGTCGAGGACGAAGTAGGTATCGCGCTGGAACACCCGGATCTTGCGCAATCGCTCGCCGCTCACCCGGCTCGCCGTGATGTTGGCGACGCAGCCCGACGCGAATTCCAGACGCGCGTTGGCGATATCCACTTGGTCCGACACCACGGGCACGCCCACGGCGCTCACCGAGACCACCGGCGATTTCACCAGCATGAGGATGATGTCGATGTCGTGGATCATGAGATCCAGCACCACGTCCACGTCCGTCCCGCGGCCCGGGAACGGCCCCATCCGGTGTACCTCGATGAACGCCGGGTCCTGTACCGCCTTGGCCAGTGCCTGCACCGCCCCGTTGTAGCGCTCGCTGTGACCGACCTGTAGGATCCGGCCCCCTCTCGCCGCGGCGGCGACCAGCTCGTCCGCCTCGGCCACCGTCTGCGTGATCGGCTTCTCCACCAACACGTCAAGTCCGGCCTCGAGGAGCGCCAAGGCAACGGTGTGATGCGAACCGGTCGGCACGGCCACGCTGACCGCGTCGATCTTCCCCACCAATCCCCGGAAGTCGGCCATCGTCTGGACCTTGAGCCGCCCTCCCACCTCTCGGCGCCGCGCCTCTGAAGTGTCCGCCACGGCTACGAGATCTACCCCGGGCATCTCGGCGTAGATGCGGGCATGGTGCTGCCCCAGGTGTCCCACCCCAACCACCGCCACCCTCAGATTCGACGCGCCGACATCCATACTGTTCCCGACTCCATCAGGCGGCCATTATTCAGCCACGACGGCCAGGTCGAGCTCGTTCGCGCCCGCTACGAAGGCCTCTCGATCCACCAGCAGGGTCCGCTTCGCGTCCAGCGCCAGCGCGGTGGCACTGGCCTCCCGAAGCGCCCCCAGGGTTTCCGCCCCGATCGTGGGAAGATCAAACCGGAGATCCTGATCCGTCCGCGCCACCTTGACGACCACGACGCCTCCGCGGCCCAGCGCCCCGCCCCGGCGGATGGCGGCGTCCGTTCCTTCCACCGACTCCACCGCCACCACGGTCCCCTGCTTCACAACCACCGTCTGGCCGATCCGAAGGCCGGCGATCTGGCGGGCGATTTGGCGCCCCAGCACGATGTCCTTCCGCTCCTGCGCGTTGGGACCGCGCCGGGTCAGCACCCCGGCCTCGATCAGGAGGGGGCCCAGAAACGGCGGGGTCTCCAGGATATGGATCCCCTCGCTCTCCATGCACGCCACGAACGCCTCGAGCACCGTGTCCCCGCGCAGATCGCGCGCCTTGAGCAGGACGCGTGCGCCCAACAGGTCAGGGCGGAGCTTGGAGAACAGGTGGGTGATCTTCACCTTCCCGAGCAGCAGCGCGTCCACCACCCCCTCGGAACGCAGGGCACGAACCACGGCGCCCAGTTGCCCAAGCCGCACCCAGTGCACCGCATCGACATGCTGCGCGAGTTCCGGATCGGTCTCGCCACGCAGGGCCACTGCCACGACTCGTAAGCCGCGAGCGCGAGCCTCCGCCGCAGCCACGAATGGGAGGCGGCCGCCACCCGCGATGATTCCGACGGCGTTCATGGCTGGCTACTTACTGATCCCGCGCCGGGACCGCTGGATGAACTCGACAAATCGCTGGACCTCGGGGAACGCCCCTCCCCCGATCGTAAGCTGCTCCAGCGCCTGTGAGGTGTTCAGCTCGGACTCGAAGACGATGCGGTAAGCCTCTTTCAAGGCCTGGAGGGCCTCCCGGGAGAGCCCGTGCCGTCGCAGCCCCACGACGTTGAGACCGAAAGGCTTGGCACGGTTCCCCTGCACCTTGACGTAGGGAGGAATGTCTTGCAGGACGGCGGAGCAGGCGCCGACGAACGCGTGCGCCCCGATCCGCACGAACTGATGGATGCCGGCCATGCCCCCGATGTTCGCATGCTCGCCGATCTCGACGTGGCCGGCCAGCGAGGCAAGGTTCGCCATCACGACGTGCGGACCGACCTGGCAGTTATGAGCGATATGCACATAGGCCATGAGATAGGCGTGGGCGCCGACCCTGGTCACCCCCTCCCCACCCGTGCTGGCCCGGTGGATGGAGGCGAACTCCCGGACGATCACCCGTTCCTCGATCACCACTCGGGTCGCCTCCCCGCCGTATTTGAGATCCTGCGGCGGGGCACCGATGCTCACGTGCGATCCGATCTGGCAGTCGGGGCCGATCTCGCTCCAGCCCTCTAAAATCGTGTGACTGCCGACACACGTGCGCGCCCCGACCCGGACGTTGGCGCCGATGATGGTATACGGGCCGACGCTCACGTCGGTGTCAAGCTCTGCCCCGGCCTCCACGATCGCCGTGGGATGCACCTCGGCCACGCGCTGCTCCTAAACCACGATCGGGCTGGGCGGCGGTGTCTCGGGGTCCCGATCTACCGCGACCGCGCTCAATTCGGCCTCGACGGCCAGCTCTCCGTCCACCGTTGCTTCTCCTTTCATACGGCAGAACTGGCGGCGGAGCTGCAGAAACTTGACCTCGAAGCGAACCTGATCCCCTGGAACCACCGGCCGCCGGAAACGGGCTCGGTCGATCCCCGTGAAGTACAACACCTTCCGTTCGCCCTGCGCATTCAGGCTCCGCATCAGCAGAAAGCCGCCGACCTGAGCCATGCCCTCAAGCAGGAGGACTCCCGGCATGATGGGATGCCCGGGGAAGTGTCCCACGAAGAACGGCTCGTTGATGGTCACGTTTTTGATGCCGACCACCCGTTTTCCAGTCTCCATCTCCAGAATGCGATCCACGAGGAGAAACGGGTACCGGTGGGGGAGCATCTCTTGGATTTCCTTCAGACCGAACATGGGCTCCCTGGCTCCTTCAGCGCGCCAACCGCTCTTCCAGCGTCTTCAATCGCGATTCCAACCCCCGCAGGGCTTTGACCAGCTCGGGCAATCGGGCGACCGTCGCAACCTGGCGCTTGAACTCCCGATGCGGGATGGCCGGCGACCCCAGAACGATGGAGCCTGCGGGGATGTCTTTGGTGACCCCCGCCTGGGCCCCGACGATCACGTCGTCGCCGATGCTCACGTGATCCACCACACCGGCCTGCCCGGCAAGCGTCACCCGCGAGCCGATCCGAGTGCTTCCGGAGATCCCGACCTGGCCGGCGATGACGGTATCGCCTCCGACGCGGACGTTGTGGCCGATATGCACCAAATTGTCCAGCTTCGCGCCCCGGCCGATGCGCGTCTCTCCCAGCGTGGCGCGATCGATCGTCGTATTGGCCCCGATCTCGACGTCGTCCTCGAGGACCACACGGCCGACCTGGGGAATCTTGACGTAACGGGCCCCGTCGCGCGCATACCCGAACCCGTCTGCCCCCACCACGGCGCCGCTGTGGACCGTCACCCGATCCCCAAGCCGCGTGCCGTCTCGCAAAGACACCTGGGAAAAGATCCGGCAGTCGCAGCCGACCCGGGAGTTCGCCCCCACGAAGACCTGGGCTTCCAGCACCGTCCCAGGACCGATTTCGACCCCGGCCTGCACGACGCAGAGCGGACCGATCGAGGCCTGGGGGTCGATGCGGGCGTCCGCCGCCACCACCGCCGTGGGATGGATTCCCGACGGCGCAGCGGCTGAGGGATGGAAGACGGCCAAGGCGCGCGCCAAGGCCAGATAGGGATTGGATGTCCGCAAGGTGGGACGGCCGGGAGCAGGAAGCCCCTCTGCCACGATCGCAGCGGCCGCGGGCGTGTCCCGAAGACAAGTCAGATAGCGTTCCTCGGTGACGAAGGTGAGATCCTCTGGCCCCGCGTCTTCCAGCCCGCGGACGCCCCGGATCTCAATACCCGCGTCCCCCTCCAGCTTGCAGCCGAGCCGCTCTGCCAACTCTCCGAGCCGCACATTCGCCCCCAGATCTCCCCCTGTTGGGAAGTCCCGAGACCAGTCTGGAGAGCGCCGCCTGGCCCTCCGGACAGCCGGTTCTCTACTTGCCCTTCGCGTCAAACCGCTTGACGATCTCGGCGGTCAGATCGACCGTCCCAGAGCTATAGACGATGCTGTTCCGCTCGAAGACCAGGCTGTACCCCTGATCTTTCCCGTATTCCTGAATGACCAAAAAGATCTCGCGGGTTGTCTCCATCTCCGTTTCTCGCAACCGCTTCTCGAAATCCCGCTGGGCATCTTCCGCCATGCGCCGGATGTCGCGGATCTTGCGCTGGAGCCCCTCCGACTTCTCCCGCTTGGCCTGCTCGCTCAACACCGGTGACTGCTTCTCGAATTCCGCCTGGAGCTTGACGATCTCTTGCTCCTTGCCTTGAAACTCCTTTTGACGCCCGGCCAGCTCCTGATCCAGCTTCTGCTTCAACGCCACGCCCCGCTGGGACTGATTCAGCACCTGCTGCACATCGACGACGCCGATCTTCAGCCCCTGCGCCTGGGCAGCCCCGCTCGTCACCCCCCATCCAAAGAGGAGGATCAGCCCCGCACCCCACATCATCACCCATCGCCTTGCACGCCCCATGTTCACGATGCGCCTTCCTCCTCTCACTTACACATACAACGACACTCCTGCGGCACCCCTCGCCGCGGATGCCTCGCAGCACACCACATCATCCCCGAAGAGAACTGGTCCGGGACGGGATCCATCCTCCAGCAGAACGCGCGCGGAATCTCTCTCAGAACACGCTCCCAGCCGTAAAGGCGATGGCCCCTAACTTCTCCCCCTGCTGTGGCGAGAGGTTGAACCCATACTCCAGACGGATCGCGCCGATTGGCGACATGAAGTGCATTCCAAGACCCGCCGCCCGGTACAGTCGTTTCGTGAAAAGATCTCCGAACGTGGACGACTCGTCCAGGTTGTTGCCGATGTCGAAGAACACCAGGCCCCGCATCTTCAACTGTTCGTAGAGTGGAAACAGGACTTCGGTGTTTGTATACCACGCCTTGTTGCCCCCGGACTCGCCACCGGTTGTCGGGTCAATGGGGCTGATCGTAAAGGTCCTGAAGCCGCGAATCGTGTTGATGCCGCCCAGGAAGAAACGCTCTTGGGCGGGGAGGTTCGGGGTCGACCCAAAGGAATCCCCATAGACCACATTGCCCCGGAGGTGCCCCACGAGTTTCCACCAGATCGGCCAATACTGTGACGACTCCGCCGCCATTTTATAGAAGTTGTTGTCGAAGCCGAGAAATCCGCCCGCGTAGGTGAGGTTCAGGCTGGTCCGGTTCCCGCTCGTCGGCTCGATGAAGTTGTCGCGCGTGTCGCGCGTCAGGGTGCCGCTGATGGAACTGGTGACCGATTGGCCTCCGTTCTCTAACGCCTGCTGCTGGATGATGTAGGGGGCATCGGCCGACAGGTCCCTGATCGTCACCTGTTCGATCAGGTACCCGAGCGTCCCGAAGACCCGCTCGAAGAGGAGGTGGCCCAGCGACACCGTCCCGCCGAAGGTATCCACATTGAAGCCCTGGGTCGTGTCGTAATTGGTCCTGGTGACGAATCCGCGCGTGATGAACGTGGAAATCGCTATCGAGGAAGTGCGGATCGTTGTACTCGATATTCCCCCGATCCGCGTTCTGGCCGATCTGGGCCGCCAGGGAAACCCGCTTCCCCAGCCCGAAAAGGTTGCTCTGCGAGATGGTCGCCACGCCGATCGCGCCGTCCACCGAGCTGAATCCGCCGCCGATGGTGAAGGCTCCGGTAGACTTCTCCTTGACGTCCACCACCAGGTCGACCTTGTCCGGGGACGTGACACGCCGCGTCTCGATCTTGATGGGCTCTTCGAAGTAGCCCATGTTCTGTAGATTCCGCTGGCTGGCCCGAAGCAGGGCGCTATTGAAAACGTCTCCTTCCACCATGAGGACTTCTCGCCGGATGACCTTGTCCCGCGTCCGCAAGTTGCCGGTGATCTCGATCCGGTTGATGAAGGCCTGCTGCCCCTCGGCGATCTCCATCGACACGCTGACCGTGTTGTCGCCATGCTGGACGTCGGTCACCGGAGCCACATCGGTGAAGAGATACCCGTGTTCCGAATAGCGATCCGTGATCGCGACCACGTCGGCCTGCAGTCGCTCCCGGCTGAAGACCCCGCCCGGCATGCTGGTCATCAGCCGGCGGATCTCACCTTCCGGGATGAGCTTGTTCCCGCCGATGGTCAGCGCGCTAATCCGGTACTGCGGGCCCTCTTCGACCCGGATCGTGACCACCAGACTCTTCTTCGCCTGGTTGATCTCGATCTGCGGCTCTTCCACGGCGATGTCGAGAAATCCGTTGTCCAGATAGTAGGCGCGGATCCGGTCCAGATCCCGCCGCAGTTCTTCGCGCTTCAAGGTGCCACCGAAGTACCAGAGGAAGAGCTCCGTGGTCTGCAGCTTGCTCTTGATGTCCTTCTCTTTCAGGACCTTGTTCCCAACGATCCGGATCGTTCCAATATCGTACTTGTCCCCTTCGACGATGGTGAAGGTGACCGCCAACTCCTGGGGAGAGATCCGCTCCTCTCTCGCGTCGATCTGGACCCGATAGTAGCCTTCCTCCTCGTAGTACAGTCGGATCTTGTCCACGTTCTTGCGCAGCGCCCCTGGAGGGATGATGGACCCCTCCACCAGATCGATCTTGCTCCGGATCTTTTCTTCCGTGAGCTTCTTGTTGCCGACAAGCTTGATGCTCTGGATGCTCGGCTTTTCCTGCAGGGAGAAAATAATCTTGAGGCCGCCCTCAAAGATGTCCGCGTTGACGACGATGTCCTCGAAGTACCCCAGGCTGTAGAGCGACTTGATGTCTTCCCGCACCGTCTCCGGCGAATAGGGATCACCCACCCGGGTCTTGAGCTTGAACCGAACCGTCGCTTCTTCGACCTTCTTGGCCCCCACCACGTCGATCTGGGTGACCATGGGCTGGTCCTGCGCCCCCACCGCCAGCGGGAAGACCCAGAACGCCAGACAGGTCGACAAGAGGGACAAGAGCAGGAGTCGTTGTACCGGTGCCGCGGATCCCGGAGACTTTGGACGAATGGCCATGTTTTCTGCGTCCAACCTGCGAGATATAAACGCCGACGGACGTTACCATCATCCCCCCCAAATGCCAAGAAAAAATTGCCCGCGGAGGGGCAATTTTTCCTAGGATTCTGGGGCGGGTCACCCCCAGCCTATGATGCAGCCTCGACTGTCTCGCCTGCTTCGAAGAGCAAGCCTGTCCCTTCTCCCTTACGAATCCGGACCACGCCTCCGTCCGAGAACCGGCCCCGGAGGACTTCCTCCGCCAGCCCGTCCTCCACGAGCCGCTGGATGGCCCGGCGCAGGGGGCGCGCCCCGTAATTGGGATCGAATCCCTGTTGGATCAGGAACTGCTTCACCTCGTCGTCCACCCGGAGACTCATCTGCTTTTCCTTGAGCTGGTCCTGCAATCGCCGCAGCATCAGCTCGACGATCTGCCGCATGTGTTCGATGGTCAGTGGGTGGAAGACGGTCACCTCGTCGATCCGGTTCAAGAGCTCCGGATTGAACGCGCGCTTGAGCTCGTTCAGCACCGTCTCGCGCATCTTCTCGTAGGAATGGGTCTCGTTTCCCTCCTTGGCAAATCCCAGATTGGTGTGCAGCGTGAACTGCCGGGTCCCGAGGTTGGACGTCATGATCAGAATCACGTTCCGGAAGTCCACCATCCGCCCGTAGCTGTCGGTCAGCCTGCCGTCCTCCAGGATCTGGAGGAGGAGGTTGAAGACTTCGGGGTGCGCCTTTTCGATCTCGTCCAATAGCACGATCGAGAAAGGCCGCCGCCGCACCTTCTCCGTCAGTTGCCCCGAGTCGTCGTACCCGATGTACCCGGGAGGCGCGCCGATCAACCGGGAGGTCGAGAAGCGCTCCATGTATTCCGACATGTCCACGCGAATGAGGGCGTCCTCCGTGCCGAACAGAAACTCGGCCAGGGCCTTGGCCAACTCGGTCTTGCCCACCCCGGTGGGACCGAGGAAGATGAAGGAGCCCACCGGGCGGTTCGGGTTCTTGACCCCCGCCCGCGATCGACGGATGGCGCGGGAGACCGCCGTGATGGCCTCCTCCTGGCCGACGACGCGTTTCCCAAGTTCCGCCTCCATGCGCAAGAGGCGTTCAGACTCCGCCTCTTCCAGCTGCTGGAGCGGAATCCCGGTCCACTTGGATACCACGTGGGCGACATCCTCGGCCGTGACAGTCGTCTTCGACTTGGAGCGCTGTTCCTTCCACTCCACCTTCCGCTCCTCGAGGTCGACCCGCTGCTTTCGCTCGGTATCGCGCAGCCGAGCCGCCACCTCGAAGGCCTGGGTACGGATGGCATCTTCCTTCTGAACCCGCAGCCGCTCCACCTCGTTCTCCATCTCCCGCAACTCCGGGGGAAGCGTCATTCCCTTGAGCCGCGCGCGCGCCCCGGCCTCGTCGATCACATCGATCGCCTTGTCGGGGAGAAAACGATCCGCAATGTACCGCTGCGACAGACGCGCCGCCGCCACCACGGCCTCTTCGGTGATGAGGGCCTGGTGATGCGTCTCGTAGCGATCCTTGATCTCGCGCAGGATGCGAATGGTCTCATCCACACTGGGCGGGCCGACGTGGATCGCCTGAAAGCGCCGCTCCAGCGCGCGGTCCTTCTCCACGTACTTCCGGTACTCTTCCGTGGTGGTGGCCCCGATGCACTGGAGTTCACCGCGCGCCAGCGCCGGTTTCAGCATGTTGCTGGCGTCGATCGCCCCCTCCGCCGCGCCCGCCCCCACCAGCGTGTGCAGCTCGTCGATGAACATGATCACGTTGTTGGCCTGCTGGATCTCTTTCACCACGGCCTTCAGCCGCTCCTCGAACTGTCCGCGATACTTGGTTCCCGCCACCATGCCGGCCAGGTCGAGCTGAACCACGCGCTTCTTGAGCAGGGTCTCGGGGACGTTGTTCGAGATGATCCGCAACGCGAGCCCCTCGACGATGGCGGTCTTGCCCACTCCCGCCTCACCGATCAGTACCGGGTTGTTCTTCTTCCGCCGGCTCAGCACCTGGATGACCCGCTCGATTTCCGCATCCCGCCCGATGACCGGGTCCAGCTTGTCCTGGCGCGCCATCGCGGTGAGATCCACCCCGAACTCATCCAGCGCCGGCGTCCGCGTGGAGGTCGTCTGCTTGGACGCCTGCTCGCCGAGCAGCTCCTGCGCCTGTGTCTTGGCCGCCGCAACGCTCACGCCGAAGTCGCGCAGGACCAGCGAGGCAATCCCTTCCCCTTCCCGGATCAGACCGAGCAGGAGATGCTCGGTGCCGATGTAGTTGTGGCTGAGCGAGCGCGCCTCGGAGATCGCGTACTCCAGGACCTTCTTGGCCTGGGGGGTGAAGGGGATCTCGCCCGCCGGCGAGAACTCCGTCCCCACCGCCACGACCTTCTCGATCTCGGCCTTGAGGGCGGAGATGCTCACGTTCAGCTTCTTCAGGATAGCGACGGCCAGTCCGTCCCCCTCCCGGATCAGGCCGAGCAGGAGATGCTCGGTGCCGACAAAGTTATGCCCCAGCCGAATGGCCTCTTCCCGGGCCAGAATGATCACCTTCCGCGCGCGCTCGGTAAATCGTTCAAACATGCGTCGCTCCTAGTTAGTCCAACCGCCATCCTCGCCGGGCAACTCAAGAACCAACGGCCCGACGACCTCACTCACTCGAAAGAGTATAGCCGACCATCAAGGGGACGGGAAGGGCCAAATCGGAAGGCATGGAGAAGCAGGCAACCGGGCAACCCGGTGATTTGGCGGCGAAGCAACGAGAGATCGGACTTCTTGACCTTTGGTGACTAGTTACCGAATTTCCCAATCGCCGAATTGCCACCTCGCCCAGTCGCCGACTACTCCACCATGCGCCCGTCCAGCATCCGCAGCACTCGGTCGGTTCGCCGGGCCAACTCCTCGTTGTGCGTGACCAGGATACAGGTCAACCGTGTCTCCTGGTTGAGCTCCCGCAGGAGCTCGAAGACCTCTTCGCCGGTCTTGCTGTCCAGATTCCCAGTCGGCTCGTCCGCCAGGAGGACAGCCGGCTCCCCGACCAGGGCGCGGGCGATGGCGACCCGTTGCTGCTCCCCGCCGGACAGCTCCCCGGGGCGGTGACGTAGTCGCCCCGACAACCCCACCCGACCGAGCAGGGCGGCCGCCCGCTCGCGGGCCGCCGCTTGGGTCGCTCGCCGGATGAGCAGGGGGAGCATGACGTTTTCCACCGCCGAGAACTCCGGGAGGAGGTGATGGAACTGAAAGACAAATCCGGCATGACGGTTTCGAAAGCGAGCCAGCGCCAGATCGGTCAGCTCCGCCAGGTTCGTCTCCCCGTAGCAGATCTTCCCCCCGGTCGGCCGCTCTAGCCCGCCGAGCAAATGGAGGAGCGTGCTCTTCCCCACACCCGATGGACCCGCGATCGACACCAACTCGCCGGCCGCGACGGCAAGGCTGACCCCCTTGAGCACCTCCACCCGCTCCCCATCCCGGGCGAAGCTCTTGGTCACATCCTGCGCAACAATGGTCTCACTCATGATTCTCGGCGATCAACAGCCCCTCTCCCCTCACGTCCCTCGACTCTCGGCTCTCCACTCTCGGCTCACTCGTCTCGTCTCGCGGCTCGCGGCTCTCCACTCCCGGCTCTCGTCTCTACTCGTACCGGATCGCCACGACCGGATCGACCGCCGCCGCCTGCCGAGATGGCAGTATCGTGGCCAGGAGGCTGATCAGCAGCGACGTGATGGAAATCGCCACCACGTCCGGCCAGAGGACCCGCGCGGGGAGCTTGTCCAGTAGGTACACGTCCTGGGGAAACGCCTTGAATTTGAAGAGCCATTCGATCGCGCCCACGATCGGGTCCAGGTTGTGGGCGATCAAGAGGCCCAGGAGGAGCCCCAGCGCCGTGCCCGCCGTCCCGATCACCAGCCCCTGGACGATGAACACCCCCATGATGCTGCCCCGCGTGGCCCCCATGGATTTCAAGACGGCAATCTCTTTGCGCTTCTGCATCACCAGCATGACCAGCGTGCTGATGATTCCAAAGGCGGCCACCAGGACGATCATGGTCAGGATCACGAACATCACGATCCGCTCGACCCGAAGCGCCGAAAAGAAGTTCCGATTCAGCTCCATCCAGGTCCGGGTGAAATAGGGAAACTTCAGGCGATCACGGATGGCCTGCGCCACCGCGGAGGCCTGGTAAATGTCCCGGACCCGGACTTCCAGCCCCGTCACGCTGGGCCCCATCCGGAAGAGCGACTGCGCCGCGGGGATGCTGATCATCGCCAATTTGGAGTCAAATTCCGCGAAGCCCACCTGAAAGACCCCCACCACCGTGAACCGGCGCAGGCGGGGGACGACGCCCAGCGGGGAGAGGTCTCCGCCTAGGGGGAGGAGGACATCCACCGCGCTCCCCACCCCGACCCCGAGCGTGGCCGCCAGGTTCGCCCCAAGCAGGATGCCTTCCAGGGGAAAGACCGGCTGGGGGCTCTGCATCGCAGCCGCGAACTCGCCCGTGGCACTCTTGAGCGTCTTGCGGAAGTCGGTGGCTTCGAGGGCGCTGGCTAGGTCGATGCCGCGCAGCACCGTCCCCGCCGTCCGGCCCGCCGCAGTGAGGAGGACTTCGCTATAGGTGAACGGGGAGACGGCGGTCACCCCGGGCACCTGCCGCACCGCCGCCTGTGCGGCCGCCGGATCCTCGATCGCGTTCTCTCCGTAGCGCAACACCCAGATATGGGCGTTGGTGCCGAGGATCTTGTTGCGAAGGTCGAACTCGAAGCCGCTCATCACCGCCATCACCACGATCAGCGCCATCACACCGACCGCCACGCCCGCCGTCGAGATCACCGAGATGACCGAGACGGAGCGCTGTCGCCGCTTCGCACGTAGGTAGCGCAGGCTGATGAAGATTTCGTAGGGAATCGACCAGGCCGCCCTCATCTGCTGCTTACCCTTCCTGAATATCCAGTCTAGTTTCCGGCCGCAGCAGGGGGAAGAGAATCACGTCCCGGATCGACGGGGAATCGGTGAGGAGCATCACCAGTCGATCGATCCCAATCCCCTCGCCGGCCGTGGGGGGCAGTCCGTATTCCAGCGCCCGCAGGAAGTCCTCGTCCACATACTGGGCCTCCTCGTCGCCGGCCTCCCGGGCCTTGGCCTGGGCCTCAAACCGGCGCCGCTGCTCGCGCGGGTCGTTCAGCTCGGTGTAGGCGTTGGCCACCTCCATGCCGGCGATGTACAACTCGAAGCGCTGGACGAAGCGCGGATCGTCGGACCGAGCCTTGGCGAGCGGGGACAGCTCGGCCGGAAAATCGGTGATGAAGGTGGGCTGGATACATTTCCCTTCGACTACAGTCTCGAACAATTCCATCAGAAGCTTGGCCCACCCCCATTCTGGATTGATGGAGATGCTGCGCGTGGCGGCCGCAGTACGTAATCCCTCGGCGCTTTTCACCTCGTCTGGGGAAAGGCCGCCTAGTCTGACCAGTGCCTCCTCTACTGAGAGTCGGGGCCAGGGGGCCGCGAACGAAAGCTCCACTCCCTGGTAGGCTACGCGGTCGCTCCCGCAGGCCGCCTGCGCCAGTTGCGGCAAGAGTTCCTCGGTGAGGGCCATCAGGTCCCGGTAATCGGCGTAGGCCTGGTAGAACTCCAGCATCGTGAACTCGGGGTTGTGGTGGGTCGAGAGCCCCTCGTTCCGGAAGTTCCGGTTGATCTCGTAGACGCGCTCCAGCCCCCCGACCACGCACCGCTTGAGGTAAAGCTCGGGCGCGATCCGGAGGTACAGGTCCATGTCGAGGGCGTTGTGGTGCGTGATGAAGGGGCGCGCCGTGGCTCCGCCCGGGATCGACTGCATCATCGGCGTCTCGACTTCCAGGAAGCCGCGGGCGTCGAAGAAGCGCCGCATCTCGGTAATGATTCGGGCCCGGCGGCGGAATGTCTCCGCCACCGGGGCGTTGGCGATGAGGTCCACGTAGCGCTGGCGGTAGCGCACCTCCACGTCGGAGAGGCCGTGCCACTTATCCGGCAGCGGGCGGAGCGATTTGGTGAGCAGGGTAAGCCGCGCGACCTGCACCGTGATCTCACCCGTCTTGGTCCGGAAGAGCCGCCCCTCCACTCCCAGGAAGTCCCCGACGTCCAATCGCTTGAAGAGGCCGTAGGCCGGTTCTCCCACGTTGTCCAGCCGGACGTAGATCTGGATTTTCCCCGTCCGATCCTGCAGGTGAGCGAAGGAGGCCTTGCCGTGTCCCCGCAGCGAGAGCATCCGGCCCGCCACCGCCACCTCGGGCAGGCCGGCCAGCGCCGCCTCGTCGGAATCCGCCGTACGCCGCGATCAGGTCGCCGACCGGGTGGCTGACGCGGAAGGTGCTCGGAAAGGGATCGATCCCTTCGTCTGCATAACTCGTCGAGCTTCTGCAGCCGCTCGCGCATGAATGTCGTGATCTCGTCCACACCGCCTCCAGTCCGGGAAGGAGCCGGCCCGCCGACCGGCTTCCTCGGCAAGCCCCTCTCAGCTCTTGGTCTTCAGCTTCCCCTCGTTTTCGGCGATGAAGCCCTTGAGCTCCTCCGCCATCTCGAGGAGCTTCAGCCACTGCTCCTTGTAGAGCGTGACGGGAAAGCGCCCCAGGCCATACACCGACACGCCCCCCTTCTCGCTCACCCGGATCGAGGTTGCGCGAGTCGTCTTCGCTTTCAGCGCCTGGTTCTCCGCCTTCAGCCGCTCCAGTTCCTCCTTGAGATCCTGCTCAGACATCCTCCGCCTCCTTGTCTTTCGGCGCTGCCGCCTTCGCGTCCGGCGGCTTGAAGAGAAAGGCCTCGATGAAACGGTCCACATCCCCGTCCAACACGGCGCTGACGTTCCCGGTCTCCTCTCCGGTTCGGTGATCCTTCACCAATTGATATGGCGCAAGCACGTAGGATCGGATCTGGCTGCCCCAGGCGATCGCCTGCTTGGTCCCGTTCAGCTTTGCCATCTCCTCGTCCCGCTCCTGCTTGTACCGCTCGTAGAGCCGGCCGCGCAGCACCTTCAGCGCCTTGGCCTTGTTCTTGTGCTGGGACTTCTCGTCCTGGCAGGTCGCCACCAGGCCCGTGGGCAGATGGGTGATCCGCACCGCCGAATCGGTGGTGTTGACGCTTTGCCCGCCGTGGCCCGTCGAGCGGTACACATCGATCCGGAGATCCTTCTCCTCGATCTTGACGTCGATGTCGTCGGGGATATCCGGATAGACGAACACCGAGGCGAAAGAGGTGTGGCGTCGCTTGTTGGCGTCGAAGGGGGAGATCCGGACTAGTCGATGCACGCCGGTCTCCGCGTGCAGCAGGCCGTAAGCGTAGGCTCCCTCGACGGTGACGGTGACGTTCTTGATCCCCGCGTCGTCCCCCGCCAGGATGTCGATGACCTCGGCCTTGAACCGTTTGGTCTCGAACCAGCGCATGTACATCCGCAGCAGCATCTGGGCCCAGTCCTGCGACTCGGTCCCTCCGGCGCCGGCGTTGATGGCCAGGATCGCATCCCCCTTGTCATATTCGGCGGAGAGAGCGCTCTGCATCTCCAGCCCGCGAATGCGCTTCGCCAGATCGGCTAGTCCGCTCTCGACCTCTTGGAGCGTCCCGCGTCTTCCTCCTCCGCGGCCAGCTCGAGCATCAGCCGCTCATCCTCCAAACGCTTCACCAGTCCCCCGTGCTGGTCCAGCGTCTGCCGGAGATCGCTCTGCTCCTTCAGGATCTTCTGGGCGGTCTCCTGGTCGCCCCAGAACTCCGGGGCTGCTGTCCGCTCCTCGAGTGCTTTCAAGCGCGCCGCCTTGCCGGGAAGGTCAAAGAAACACCCGGAGCTGGTCGAGCTTCCGTCCCAGCTCGTCAAGCGATCGCTCAAGGTCGGGAATCATTCGCGCCTCCTCCTCGGGCTGCTTCGCCATAGAGCGCAGAGCAGCGCCGCCGCATAACCCATGGACTGCCGATCAGTATTGGACTCCGGTTGCCGAGACGGAGCGGCCGACCCGCGGACTCGGCTCCGGCTCACACCCACCCCATCCATGCCAGACCGTAGAGAACGGGGACGGCGAAGATCAAGCTGTCCAGCCGGTCCAGAACCCCGCCATGGCCCGGGATGATGGACCCGCTATCTTTCACCCCAGCCGCTCGCTTCACGGCCGATTCCGAGAGATCCCCGACCATGCCGACGATTGCCAGTATCACGCCGACCCAGACCGCCGTCCAAATCGGAAGCCGGGGCCAGAGCCAGCAGCTCCCCACTCCCGCCACGAGGACCGTCGCAGCGATCCCTCCCATGGCGCCCTCCACCGTCTTCTTGGGGCTCACCCGAGGCAGTAAGGGGCGCCGCCCCCACCGCGATCCCACATAGTAGGCCCCGATGTCCCCCGCCCACGTCGTGAACGCCACAAAGTAGACCAGTTGCCGACCATCCCGCTCGCCGCGCAGGAGGCTCCCGCAGCCGAGGAGTCCCCCCAGATAGATGATCCCCAGTGCCACCCAGGCCGCCTGCAAGACACCCGTGCGAAGCTCCCCGCCGCGCGCCAGGGATCCAGCCAGCGCCACGCCCACCACGAGAGGCGGGACGACGGTTGCCGGAAGCAGTCCCAGCATGGCCGCCTGCCACAGCAGCGACCCGGCAACGGTCAGAGTTGCCACCCAGAGATCCGCGCCCACCGGACAGAGCCAGGCGAACTCCCAGGCACAGAGCAGGATGGCGAGAGCAACCAGGAGGCTAAAGTGATCCGGGGAACCGAACTGGACGAGCAGCAGGAAAGGCGGGATGAGGAGCAGCGCGCTGAGGACACGTAACCGATGCATGATCCCACCGTCCGCCAGACCGTGTCGGATGGACTAGAACTCGAGGATCTCCTTTTCCTTCTTGGCCAGGAGCTCGTCCAGGTTCTTGATCATCTTGTTGGTGAGCTCCTGGATCTGCTCTGTCCCCTTCCGCCCGTCGTCCTCGGACACCTCTTTGGCCTTCTCCTTCTTCTTCAAGGCGTCGTTGGCGTCGCGACGGTGATTGCGTATGACCACCCGGCCATCCTCCGCCATCTTGTGGATCACCTTGACGAGATCCTTCCGGCGCTCTTCCGTCAGAGACGGCACCGCCAGGCGGATGATCTTGCCGTCATTCCCCGGGGTGATCCCCAAGTCGGACTTCAAGATGGCCTTCTCGATGGCGGAGATCGCCGACGGGTCCCAGGGCTGGATGGTGATGAGCCGCCGCTCGGGCACCGCCAAACCTGCAAGCTGGTTTAAGGGGGTCATCGTTCCGTGGTAATTCACCAGGATCCCTTCCACCAGAGACACGGAAGCGCGGCCGGTCCGAACACTGTTGAAATTCTTGACAGCGGCCTCGATGGCCCGTTTCATCTCCTGCTCGGTCTTGCGGACGACGCTCTGCATGATCGCTCAGCCTCCCCTGACCAGGGTGCCCACACGCTCCCCCCGCACCAGGCGGCCCAGGCTGCCCCGCTCGTGCATGTTGAAGACCACGATGGGAAAGCCATTGTCCATACACAGGGAGATGGCGGTGGAGTCCATGACCTTCAGCCGTCGGCTCAACACCTCGATGTACGTCAATTCGTCGAACTTCTGGGCAGTCGGATCGAGCTGGGGGTCCGCGGTATAGACCCCGTCCACCTTGGTGGCCTTGAACACCACCTCGGCTCCGATCTCCATGGCGCGTAAAGCGGCAGCGGTGTCGGTCGTAAAGTAGGGATTCCCGGTGCCGCCCACAAAGATCACCACCCGTCCCTTATCCAGATGCCGCAGGGCGCGCCGGCGGATGAACGGCTCGGCCACCTCGCGCATCTCGATGGCGGTCTGGACCCGCGTGTCCACCCCAAGCTTCTCCAGGGCCGACTGCATGGCCAGGCCGTTGATGCAGGTGGCCAGCATTCCCATGTAATCGGCGGAGGCCCGATCCATCCCGCGGGCGCTGGCCTCCATCCCCCGAAAGATGTTTCCGCCGCCGATGACCATCGCCACCTGGATGCCCAGGCGGTAGACCTCCCGCACCTCCTCGGCGATGAAGCTGACGACGTCGGTGCTGAGGCCATACTCCTGAGTCCCCGCCAGAGCCTCACCGCTGATCTTCAGCATCACCCGCTTGTAGGCCAGGCTCGCCATGGGTCTCCGCGTGTCGATGGCCCTGCACGTCCTGCCGCAGAGCGATTGAGTGGATGACCTACTCTGTCTTGCGCTTCTCGATCCCGTCGCCCAGGCGCAGCCGGACAAATCCCGTGAGCCCCACCGGCTCGCCGATTGTCTTTTGGACCGCCGCCAGGACGTCGCGGACCTTCTGCTTTCCCTCGGGATCCTTGATGAAGAGCTGATCCATCAGGCAGCGCTCCGTGTAGAACTTCTCCAGTCGGCCCTGAATGATCTTCTCCTGGATGGGGGCCGGCTTTCCTTGCACGTCGGGTAGGGAGCGCAGAATCTCCCGCTCCCGATCGAGGACGTCCCCCGGCACCTCATCGCGCCCGACGAAGGCCGGCTCCGCCGAGCAGACCTGGAGCGCCAGGTCCTTCCCCAGCTTGCGCAGTTCCTCGCTCTGTGCCACCCGGGCCGATCCGCACCCGATGCCCACCAGGACGCCGATCTTCCCGCCGGCGTGCAGGTAGTTCGCCACCAGGCCCTTGCTGTTCGCGGGGAGGGCCAGATAGGCCGCCCGCCGCACGACGATGTTCTCCCCGATCGAGCCGATCAACTCCTTGACGACCTCGGCCACTGGCGTCCCGTTGAGGGGCCGCGTGAGCAGCGTAGCCACATCCGCCGCGGCCGGATCGGCGCCGACCATGGCGACCAGGGACTGGGCCAGGCCGACAAACTTCTCCGTGCGCGCCACGAAATCGGTCTCGCAGTTCACCTCCACCAGCGCGCCCACCGTGCCATCGGGTGACGTCCAGGCCGCTACCAACCCATCCGCCGCCACGCGGCCCGCCTTCTTCTCCGCAACCTTCAATCCGCGCTTGCGCAGGACGTCAATCGCGTTTTCCATGTCGCCCCCGGCCTCCGCCAGGGCGGCTTTACATTCCATGATCCCCGCTCCGGTCTTCTCGCGGAGATCGCGCACCATCGTCGCCGAAATTGTCATGCGGTCTCCTTCTGGCCCCCTGGTTCTGTTGCTGCCGACGGCTGCGGTTCCAAGATGGCGGCGGTCACCGCCTTGCCGTCTTTCATCGTCGCCTCCAAATCCTCCTCCTCTTCCAAACCGGCCTTGGCGGCCTCGCCGCGGCCCTCGATGATGGCATCCGCTAGCCGCCCGGTGATCAGCCGCACGGCCCGGATGGCGTCGTCATTGCCGGGAATCGGAAAGTCGACCTCGTCGGGGTCGCAGTTCGTATCGACCATGCCGATCAGCGCGATCCCCAGGCGGCGTGCCTCCTGGACCGCGATGCGCTCCTTCTTCGGATCGATGACGAAGACGGCCCCGGGCAGCTGTTCCATCCGCTTGATGCCGATGAGGGTGCTGTTGAGCTTATCAATTTCGCGGTCCAGCCTGAGGACCTCTTTCTTCGAAAAGGCCTCGAACTTGCCGGTAGCCTTCATGTCTTCGAGTTGCTTGAGGCGCGAGATGCTTTTGGTGATAGTCTGGAAGTTCGTCAGGGTTCCGCCCAGCCAGCGGCGGTTCACGAAGTACATGCCGGCGCGCTGAGACTCCTCTGCCACGATCTCCGCCGCCTGCTTCTTGGTTCCCACGAACAGGACCGTCCCCCCCTGGGCGGCGAGGTCGCTCACGAAGCGCTGCGCCTCCTCGAACTTCTTCAACGTCTTCTGGAGATCGATGATGTAGATCCCGTTCCGTTCCCCAAACAGGTACTTCTTCATCTTCGGGTTCCAGCGCTTCGTCTGATGCCCGAAATGGACCCCCGCTTCCAGCAACTCCTTGATCGTCACACCGCTCATGAAACACCCTCCTGTCCTCGGTTGATCCGCCGCGCGCTTCGCGTCCCCGCGGTATCCCGCCTTCGGCAGGACACCCCCGCGAGGATCCGCGCGCGTGTGAATTGGCCCGCCACGACAGCGAACCGTCGAGTTTTTATATCATAAAATCTACAACGGTGGCAAGGACTTTCCCAGACAGCATCTGATATCTGAAGGATTCAAGAGCGATAGCCGGCGTTGATCCGGACGTACTCCTCGGAGAGGTCCGTCGTCCACATCCGGGCGCTCGCCGTGCCGGCGTGAAGCCCGGCGATCAGTGCGAACTCCCGTCGGCGCAGCCGGCGGTTCGCCGCCGCCTCGGCCTCTTCCCCCAGGCTTTCGCCCCGGCGTACAACCGGCACCTCGTCCACGAAGAGATCGACCCGGGTCGGATCGAAGCGCGCGCCGGACCGACCCAGCGCCGCCATGATCCGCCCCCAGTTGATGTCTTGACCGAACAGAGTCGTCTTGACGAGGGGCGACGTCGCCACCGCCTCTGCCGCCAAGCGAGCCTCCCGTGCGGATCGCCCTCCCTGGATCCGAACTTCCGCCAGCTTGGTCGCGCCCTCTCCGTCCCGGGCGATCATCTTGGCCAAGGTCAGACACACCGCGTCGAGCGCAGCCTGAAGGGCGCCCAAGGCGGGTGTCCCGGAGCGAACGGCCGGCGCCCCGGCCGCACCCGTGGCAAAGCAGAGGACCATGTCGTTGGTGCTGGTGTCGCCATCCACGGTGACGCAGTTGAAGCTCTGCGCCACCGCCCGGCCGAGTGCGCGCTGCATCGTTCGCGCCGACACCGTGGCGTCCGTCGCGATCACGGCCAGCATGGTGGCCATCCGGGGGGCGATCATGCCCGACCCCTTGGCCATTCCCGCCACGGTGACCAATCGCTTCCCGATGGGGAAGGCGACGGCGGCCTCCTTGCGGCCGGTGTCCGTGGTGAGAATCGCCTGCGCGGCCTTTCCCCCGCCCGCCGCCGAGAGCCGACGCACCGCTTCACCGATCCCGGCGCGCACGGCCCCCATCTCGAGGATCCGCCCGATCACCCCCGTCGAGGCCACGAAGACCTCTCGCATGGGCCGCCCGAGCAGCCGGGCCACCTCCCGCGCCATCTCTTCCGCATCGCGTAGTCCCTGCCGCCCGGTGCAGGCGTTGGCGTTTCCGCTATTCAGGACCAGCGCCGAGAACCGCCCGCCCCGCAGGTGACGCTTCGAGATCAGGACCGGAGCCGCCTGGACGAGGTTCTGCGTAAAGGTGGCGGCCACCGTGGCCGGTCCATCCGCCACCACCAGGGCCAGATCGGGTCGGCCATTCTTCTTGAGACCGCAAGCCACACCCGCCGCTCGCACGCCCGCCACCGCCGACAGTCCACCGCGTTTCGCCACCATACCGTTTCCCGCTGTCCGCATCCTCGCCTCCTATCCCCCATCACGCCCGCACCCATCCGGCGCCGACGCGATGCGCCGCCATCAGTCTCACGGAAATAGACCCGGGATCCACAGGCCCGCCCGCTCGTCCAGGCCGGCCATCAGATTGAAGCACTGCACGGCCTGGCCCGAAGCCCCCTTGACGAGATTGTCGATCGCCGAGACGACGATCACCCGCCCCGTCCGGGCATCCGAGACCAGCCCGACGTCGCACAGATTGGAGTGCAGCACGTGCTTCGTCTCTGGCAGGCGGCCTTCCTCCAGTACGCGCACGAATGACCGCCCCCTGTAGAATTCGCGATAGACGCCCAGGAGATCGGCGGTCGACCGAGGCCCCGCCAGTCTGGCGGTGATCGTGGTCAGGATTCCACGGGTCAGCGGGGCCAGATGGGGTGTGAAGGTGACAGTCACCGGGCGACCGGCGACGCCCGAGAGTTCCTGCTCGATCTCCGGCGTGTGGCGGTGCTTGCCCACTCCGTAGGCTTTCAGGCTTTCGTTGGCCTCCGAGAAGTGGGTGGGTAGCTCCGGTTTTCGCCCCGCCCCGGAGACGCCGGAGATCGAATCGATCACAATCGTCTCGGGGTCCACCAGCCCACGCGCGAGCAGCGGAGAGAAGCCCAGAATGGCGCTGGTGGGATAACAGCCCGGCACGGCGACCAGCCGAGCCGCCGCGATCTCTTCGCGGTGCAGCTCGGGCAAACCGTAAACCGCCTCCCCCAGGAGCGAAGGGGCCAGATGCTCGAAGCCGTACCAGGTCCGGTACGCCGCCGGATCCTTAAGCCGGAAATCCGCGCTGAGGTCGAGGACCCGCACCCCTCGCTTCACGAGATCGGCTCCCACCGCCATCGAGGTCTTGTGCGGCAGCGCCAGGAACACGAACTCCGCCTCGGCGGCCAGCGCCGCCGGATCCAGCGGTCGGCAGGTCAGATCGACAAACCCGGCGAGGCTGGGAAAGATCTGGCTGATGGGCTGGTTGGCATGGCTCTCGGCGGTGAGCGCCACCACCTCGACCCCGGGGTGCTGCACCAGGAGCCGGAGCAACTCTGCCCCGGTGTATCCGCTGGCGCCGGCGATGGCTACACGGCGAGGCCGCGGCGTTTCCTCGGTCGTCATGATCAGACCTCCCTCATCGAGTGTACTCGGTCCGCCCCCCGTGGCGACCCGGGAGACCGCTCGCCAGGCGGGGCACAAAAAAAGGGAAGGGCCCGAAGGCCCTTCCCCTGTTCGTGTCGGCAACCGAAATTACCGCTTGGAGAACTGGAAGCGAGCCCGCGCCCCCTTCTGCCCGTACTTCTTTCGCTCCTTGACTCGCGGGTCTCGGGTGAGCAGCCCCGCCTTCTTCAGCCCGGAGCGCAGCGCCGTGTCCAGATGGAGCAAGGCCCGGGCAATTCCGAGGCGCACGGCCCCGGCTTGGCCGCTCATCCCGCCGCCGCCCACCGTCGCCATTACGTCGAATTTCCCCTCCAACCCGACAACCTTCAACGGCTGCATCAGGATCATCTTCAGCGTCGGCCGGGGAAAGAACTCGTCCACCGGGCGCTGATTCACCTGGATCTTGCCGTCGCCGGACTGCAACCACACCCGCGCGATGGAGCCCTTCCGGCGGCCCGTCCCGTAATATCTCATCGTCGCTTCCATTCCTGCCTGTCTCCTCGACTTATTGCGCCGTCGTCAACTCGACGGGCTGCTGTGCGGCATGGGGGTGAACGGAACCAGCGTAGACCTTCAACTTCGAAAACAGGGCATCTCCCAGCTTGGTCTTGGGCAGCATCCCGCGCACCGCCTTCTCCAACACCCGCTCGGGTGCCTCCTCCAAAAGCTTCTCCAGGGTCACGGCCTTGAGGCCGCCCGGATGTTGCGAGTGGTGATAGTAGGTCTTTTGGTTGAGCTTCTTCCCGGTCACCGTCACCTTCTCCGCGTTGATCACTACGACGAAGTCGCCGACGTCCAGATGCGGCACAAACGAGGGCTTCCCTTTGCCGTGAAGAAGATCGGCCACCACGGTAGCGAGTCGCCCGAGGTTTTTCCCCGCAGCATCCACCAGAATCCAGCGACGGTCGATTTCGCCCGCCTTCGGTTGATACGTTTTCATAACGCTCGTCATCCCCTCTGCAAACCGCGCATTTCCCGATCTTCGCTCCCGAACCGGTGCACAATAAGGAGAATGCGGAGTTTTGTCAAGTAAAAACCTCCCCTTCATATCATCAAGTACCTGCTAAGAAGTCTCTGATCGTTTGCCAGATCGGACATTCGCCCTTCGTGCTGGATGCTTCCCTTCTCCAGCAAATAGGCCCGGTCAGATACGCCCCGCGTGAAGGGGAGATTCTGCTCTGATAACAGAATCGCCACGCCTTCCTCCTTGAGCCGAAGGATGTGTTCCGCCAACATCTTCACGACGATGGGCGCCAAACCCTCCGACGGCTCGTCCAGCAAGAGGAGCCTCGGATTTCCCATCAGGGTCCTGGCGACGGCGAGCATTTGCTGTTCCCCACCGCTCAGGCTGCCTCCCCGACGGATCGAAAGCTCCCGCAGGGCAGGAAACAGCCCGAATATCCGTTCCGGCGTCCACTCCGTCTTCCCGCCCGCCCGCCGCCCCACTTCCAAATTCTCACGCACCGTGAGGTCGGCGAAGATCCGCCGATCCTGCGGGACGTATCCGATCCCCTCCCGCGCAATCAGGTAGCTCGCCTTGCCGGAAATCTCTCTCCCATTGAGCAGCACGCGTCCTGCCGTCGGAGGCGTGAGTCCCGCAATGGTCTTGAGCGTCGTCGACTTTCCTGCGCCGTTCCGTCCGAGCAGGGCCACCACCTCCCCCTCGCAGACACGCAAGTCCACCCGAAACAGGATGCGGCTCAAGCCGTAGCCGGCATCCACTCCCGCCATCTCCAGCAGCGCCGCCGGCTGGCGGGCGACCGCGCGCTGATCCCCGGAGATCCGAATCTCGGCCATCACGCCCCCCCGCCAAGATAGACGCGCTGAACCTCTGGATCCTCGCGAACCGTTGCCGGCGGCCCGTCGATCAGGATGCGCCCCTGATGCATCACCAGAATCCCACTCGCGATGCTGAACACCACATCCATGTCGTGCTCCGTAAAGAGCACCGTGATCTCACGCTCCTGCACGATCCTGCCGACCAGATCGATCAAGGCGGCGCGCTCTTCGCCCGACATGCCCGCCGTGGGCTCGTCCAGCAACAAGAGCGTCGGCTCGCCCGCCAACGCAAGCGCCAATTCCAGCCGCTTCAGATCGCCCAGGGAGAGAGTCCCACAGACCGCGTCTGCCTGCGCGGACAACCCCACGCGATCCAGCAGCGCCATCGCCGGTTTCCGCAGCAGCCCCGCCGCCGCCGTAAACATCGCCCGACTCTTTCCCTGTCTGGACAGCAGGGCGGTCTGGACGTTCTCGCGCAGCGTGAGAGAGGCAAAGGTCGCGGGAACTTGGAAGGTGCGGCTGATCCCCTTGCGCCAGATGCGCGGGGGGGGCAGGCCGTCGATGCGTTCGCCGTCGAATCGGATGCTCCCCTCGTCGCAGGAAAGCTGTCCGCTGAGCAGGTTGAAGAGTGTGGTCTTCCCGGCCCCATTCGGGCCGATCACCGCGCGGATGTCCCCCCGGGTGAGCGCAAAGCGAATCCCCGCAACCGCCCGGACCCCCCCAAAGGTCTTGCGCAGCCCCTCGACTTCCAGCAGCGGCCGCTCAGCCACCGCTCTCCCCCTCGCGAGCCCCGTAAGATCGAAGGAATCCCATCAGCCCGCCGGGAAACACCAGCACCACGAGGAGCAATACACCGCCCAAGCCCGCCTGCCAGTAGTCCGTGTAGAGGGTGATCAACGGTGTCCAGACCCGTGAAGAGCGCCGCTCCGGCCGGTGCGCCGGCCAAGGCGTGAACGCCCCCCAGAAGCACCATGACTAGGGACTGGACCGACATCGACACCGAGAGATAGTCCGGAAAGGCGCTTCCCTTCAGGAATACGAAGAGGGCGCCGCCCAGCCCGGCGAAGCCTCCGGCCACCACGAAGACCAGCAGATGGTGGGCCCGCACGGTGATCCCCAGCGCCTCGCAGCGTGGCGCATGGTCGCGCGTCGCCTCCAGCGTCAGGCCGAACGGGGACGCGCCGATCCGGGAAAGCAACCACAGTCCGCCCGCGCTGACGAGCAGGGCCAGATAGTAATACCGCACCGGGGTCGCCAGGTACGGGGCGGGCCAGATCCCCAGAATGCCGTTGTCGCCCCCCGTGACGCCATACCACTGCTGGACCGTCGCGTACGCGATTTGGGCGCACGCCAGCGTGAGCATGGCGAACGAGATCCCGGTCAGCCGCACGCAAAAGAAGCCGAAGAGGAGCGCGGCGGCGGCGGCGCAGAGCGGCGCGAGCGCCAAGGCCACCGGCATCGCTAGCCCCGCCCTGCTTCATGAGGAGCGCCGCCCCGTAGGCCCCCAAGCCGAAATAGGCCGCGTGGCCGAAGCAGAGCAGCCCGCCCGAACCGACCAGGAGTTGGAGGCTGCCGGCGAAGAGCGCGAAGGCCAAGATCTCCACCAAGAGAAGGAGGACGAACGGCGGCACCGCCAACGGGACAAGGAGCAGGAGGAGGACTCCACAGGCCGCCACCCCCCGCGGCAGGTGGACGCCTCGCGCGAAGACGCCCGGTCCACCTTCCGGCGCAGGCAGCGCCGTCGGGGGGCGTCCCACCAGCCCCCACGGCCGGATGATGAGGACCGCCGCCATCAGGAGGAAGACCAAGACCATGTGGAGCTCCCGGGGCAGCCAGAGAATCCCGAGGGACTGGAGCACGCCGATGAGCACGGCGCCCAAGAGCGCCCCGAACACGTTCCCCATCCCGCCGATCACCACCACCACAAAGGCCTCGACGATGATCCCGGCGTCCATCACGGTGGTGAGGGGCTGCCGTGGAACCTGGAGCGCACCCGCCAGGCCGGCCAGCCAGGAGCCCACGACGAAGGCGCTGGTGAACAACCAGGCCTGGTTCACACCCAGCGCCCCGACCATCTCCCGATCCGAGGCGGCGGCGCGGACCAGGATCCCCCACCGGGTACGGTGGAGCGCGACCCAGAGGCCTCCCGCGACGACCGGGCCCAGCGCCAGAACGGCCAGATCGTATGTGGGAAACGGCTGGCCAAGGATAGCGATCGAGCCCGCCAGGCCGGCCGGCCGGATCCCGATCCGGTTCTCCGGGCCCCACCAGAAGCGCACCGCATCCCCGATGATCAGAACCAGCGCAAAGGTGAGCAGGAGTTGATAGAGCTCCGGCGCGCGATAGACCCGCCGCAGGAAGCACACCTCGACCACACCGCCGAAGATCGCGACCGCGATCGAGGCGAGCAGCGCCCCGCTATAGAAGCTCCCGTCCCCCAGGGGAAGCGTCGTGGCCAGGGTGGTCGTGAGATAGGCCGCCAGCATGAAGAAGGAGCCGTGGGCAAAGTTGATCGTGCGTGTCACGCCGAAGATCAGCGAGAGTCCCGACGCGATCAGGAAGAGGACCATCGCGTGGGACAGGCCGCTCAGAAATTGAAGAAGGAGCGCATTCATGAACAGAAGGCGGTCACTTGGCCGCCTCCCGCATCCGGCGCACCTCGGCCTCGGATGGAAGGACCTTCTCGGCAGGAACGTATTCCCACCCCGTCATGATCCCGACCCCGCGCACGGGGTCCAGCTTGGTCGTGCCCACCCATGGGCCCATCGTGGACTGATGGTCGAAGGGCCGAAACAGAATCGGACCGATGGGGGTGGCGACCCGCAACGACTCCATGGCCGAGACCATCCGCTCCGTGTCGGTGTCCTGGGCCTTGCGAATGGCCTCGAAGGCGGAGAGAAACGTGACGTACCCGACCAGCGCTCCCATCACCGGATGCCGACCGGTCCGCTGCGTAAACTTGGTCACAAAGGCCTGATGGGCCGGGGTCTGGATGTCGTACCAGGGATAGCCCGTCACCAGCATCCCCTCGGGTGCCTCGAGCTTCAACGGATCCATGTACTCCGGCTCGCCCAGCAGCATGCCCACGACGAACATCTTCTGGAACAGACCCCGCTGGCTGGCTTCGCGGGCAAAGGCCAGCCAGTCGCTGCCGAAGAGCGAGACGAAGACCGCCTCGGGCCGCTGGCTGAGCAGGGCGGTCACGTACTCTCCCGGCTCCAGCTTTGCGAGCGGCGGCCAGTGCTCCCCGACCACCTGCACCTCCGGCTTGAGTTCTCGGAGCCGCGCCCAGAAGGTTTCCCATGCCCGCCGCCCATACTCGTAGTTCGGCCCGATGGCCGCCCACTTTCGAAACGGCAGGTGGGCGGCCCGCTCCGCCAGGACCCGTCCCTGGGTGTACGTGTTGGGGCGGACCCGAAAGACATACCGGTGCCCCTGGGACCAGGTGAGCGCCTCGGAGAGGGGCTCCGCCGCGACGAACAGGACCTTTTGCTGCTTGGCAAAATCGGAGACCGCCAGGCCCACGTTGCTGAGGTACGTCCCGGCCAGCAGGCTTACCCGTTCACCCGTCACCAACTCCTGGGCGTGTTTGATTGCCTCCGCCGGATTGCCCTTGTCGTCCCGAAACCGGACCTCCACCTTCCGGCCCAGGAGCCCCCCGCCGGCGTTGACCTCGTCCACCGCCATCTCGACCGCCTGACGATACGGCTGCGTGAAGCCCGCCGCGATACCGCTGTACGAGTTGATCTCACCGATCAGGATCGGCCCCTGAGCCGCTTTGCCCGCCGGAGCCACCAGGAGAAAACTCGCCAGAGTCAGGACCAGGATTGCGGTTCGCATGCGGTTCGGTTCCTTTCTGTTCTGCCGTGGAGTCCAGTAGGAGGATTAACTCATACGGCACTCAGAGAGAGTGTGTCAAGGAAAATGGCTGTCGCCGGAATCTCGTCAGGCGCCGCCTTCGATCGCGCAAGAAGAGCGCCGGCCCTGCCCAGGACCGCTTCACAGGGTTTCGACATACCGGGACGCTGCGGCATTTCCTCCCCAGTCGCCGGAAGAGCGCGTTGCTCGGCGACGACCTCTCTCGTATCCACTTGATGACATTGGACTATTTGCCATCACTCACCGGATCGAATATTTCTGCAAAATGGCACTTGACACGCCGAAGGGCCTGCGCTACAAGGGTGTCCCGATTCCATACAGATTCATTAAACCTTTTATTTTCAATATGTTCCACACAATCAGCTCGGACATCGATCGGGTCGATTCTGGGGAAAATCCCCCGAGGGCAAGCAAATTCGGGCATTACGGTTATCAACATTTGTGGAGAAACCTGTGGATAACTACTCGAGCGCTCTGGGGGCGGTTTTCAGGCTCTGCGGTCTCGTTTGAACCCATTATTCCAATACGTTAGCCATTTGATGGATTGTGGATAAGTCGCTTGGAGGTCAGCACATGAGTGGAACGACGTCGTTGAACGTGCAGGAAGTCTGGGAAGAAGCGCTCGCGGTGATCCGCAGTCGGATCAGCCGCCAGAGTTTCGAGGCCTGGTTCCGCCCGTTGACGTTGGGGAAGCTTGAAGAGAATCGTCTGCAGATTCTTCTTCCAAATCGTTTCTTCAAGGAATGGTTCGAAGAGCACTACCTGGGCCTGTTGCGCTCGGCGCTGGAGGACCTGCTCTTCAACAAAGTCGAAATCAAGTTGCTCTTGCCGGACAAAGATACCGCCGCCCCCAACCAGGCCTCCGAGGAGCCCCACGAGCGTCGAACGCCGCGACGGCCCCGGGAATCCGGCGCCCAGCTCAACCCGAGATACACCTTCGACTCGTTCGTGGTCGGGACCAGCAACCAGTTTGCGCACGCCGCATGCATGGCAGTCGGCGAGCAGTTGGCCAAGACCTACAATCCCCTGTTCATCTACGGGGGGGTGGGCCTGGGCAAGACCCATCTGCTCCACGCCATCGGACATCACGCTCGGCAGCGGGATCCCCGGATCCGAGTCTCCTACGTCTCCTCCGAGAAGTTCACCAACGACCTCATCAACTCCATCCGGTTCGACGCCACCGTCGAGTTCCGCAACCGCTACCGGAGCCTCGACCTCTTGCTGATCGACGACATCCAATTCATCGCCGGCAAGGAGCGGACCCAGGAGGAATTCTTTCACACCTTTAACGACCTCTACGACGCGTCCAAGCAGATCGTCATCAGCTCGGATCGGGTCCCCCGCGAGATCCCCACGCTGGAGGAGCGCCTCCGGTCCCGTTTCGAGTGGGGCCTGATCGCGGACATCCAGGCCCCCGACCTGGAGACCAAAGCCGCGATCCTTCGGAAAAAGGCGCAGGCACAAGGTGTACGGCTGCCGGACGAGGTCTCGCTGTTCATCGCCAAACACGTGAAGTCGAGCATCCGCGAGCTCGAAGGCTCGCTTGTCCGCCTCGCCGCCCAGGCCTCTTTTACGCATCAGGAGATCACCCTGGATCTGGCGCAGGAAGTCTTGAGGGAACTCACCGCCGAGCAGCAGCGAGTCCCCACGATTTCCTCCATCCAGAAGGCCGTGGCGGAGTTTTACGGGGTCCGGGTGGACGACATGCGCTCCCGCGGCCGGAACAAATCCATCGTCCTCCCTCGCCAGGTGGCCATGTATCTGTGCCGCCAAATCGTGAAGGCCTCGCTGCCGGATATCGGCGAAGGGTTCGGCGGCAAGGACCACTCGACCGTGATCCACTCCTGCGAGAAGGTGAAGAGGATGATCGCCGGCGAAGACGCGTTTCGCCGGCAAGTGGACGAACTCTCCGTTCGCGTCTCGGCCTAGCGGCCTTGGTGGGCGCAGGGCTCGAAATAGATCAACGGCGGCTTCCCCGCGGGGAAGCCGCCGTTGGTGTCTCTCGGAGGCGGAGAGCCTAGCGGCAGCGGATGTTCTTGTCTCGCGCCAGGCGGGCCTCCCGCGTCTTCCCATATTTGTTGATCAGCTCGCACAGGACGGTGGTCGCCTGCTTGGTATCGCCTGCCTGCAGATAGGCATCACCCTGCTTGAACAGCGCGCTGGGGACCTTGGGGCTATCCGGATACTCCTGGATGACCACATCGAACTCCTCGATGGCCTGCGGATAGTTCTTCTGGCCGTAGTAGCACTCCGCCAGCCAGTATTGGGCGTTGGGCGCCATGCTGGTCTTGGGATAGCCCTTCAGATAGCTCCTGAACCCCGCGATCGCCAAGTCGTAGTCCCCCTTGGTGTAATCACTGAGGGCGGCCTTGTAAATCTCTTCCGGCGGCAGCAAAGTCTGGGGAGCCGGTCGCGCCGGCGGCGGAGCAACCGGGACTGGGACCGGGAGCGGCTGAGCGGCTGGTGGCTGCGCCGCCCCAGGCTGGACACCGGCGGGTGGAGCGGTGGACCCAGGCTGCCCGGGGACCGGGGCGGCCTCGTTCGCCTGGATCAGCGTGCGCACCTGTTGTCCGAGAGCCTTCACCTGCTGATCCAGCCCCTCGACCCGCTGGCCATTCTGCCGCGCCCGCCGATCTGCCTCGTCGATCCGCCCCTGGAGATCCTGCAGGACCGACGCGTTCTCCTCGATCTTCCCCTGCACGAATCGGGTCTCGGTGGCCAACTCCTCCAGCCGCTGGTTCAGCGCGAGCCTCGACCCCTCGCTCTCCTTCAGCGACGACTCCATCCGGCTCTGGACGTCCGTCTCCACCTTCCGGAGCCGATCGTCCGTAAGTTGCTTGCCGCTCTCGTCGGCCTTGGCTTGGGCCGCCAGATCGTTCCGCAGCGCCGCGATATCCTGCTGCACCGCCATCATGTTCTCGTCGGTCACGCAACCCGCCAGAAGCGTCGAAGCGCCCACGAAAAGCCAGATCCCTCGCCACACGGTCCGTGCCCTTCCATTCATGTGTGACAACACTGTCTTTCCCCCCATGGCTCTTCCGCCGGCCCCAGACCGCGAGCCTCGGTGAACCCATCCTACGGCGACCAGTCCGGCAAGTAGTTCTCGCGCCCGTTGTTCGTCAGCCGACGCTGTTCGGTTCCATCCGCATGCATCACAAAGATATCCCGCTGACCGTTCCGCGTCGAGGAAAAGGTGATGTGCCGCCCGTCGGGAGACCAGGCCGGATCCTCGTTGCTCCCCGCCGAGGTCAACTGCTGTAACCCCGAACCGTCAGGATTGATCATGCAGATCTGGTTACCCGCCAGCCGACACATAAAGACGATCTTCTCGCCTCTCGGCGACCAGTGAGGGGAGGAATTGTAGTTTCCCTGGAAGGTCAGCCGGTGAAGATTGGAGCCATCCACGTCCATGATGTAGACCTGGGGCACGCCGCCCCGGTCGGAATTGAAGACGATCTGGCGCCCGTTGGGGGAAAAGGAGGGCGAGATCGAAATGGTGGGTCCCGAGGTGAGCGGCCGGGGGGTCCCCCCGGTCTTCGGCATGATGAACAGATTCGTCCCCCCGCTGGCGCTCATGGCGAGGGCCAACCACTGGCCGTCCGGCGACCAAGCGGGGGTGACGTTCAATCCCCGCTGCGCCGACAGGACATCCCGCCGCCCGCTGTCGAAGTTCAGAACGAAAAGATCCGGGTTGTTGTTGCGGTACGACGTGTACGCGATCAGCCGTCCGTCCGGCGACCAGCGCGGCGACAGATTGATGGTCTGGTTTCCCGTGAGCGGCAAGAGGCTGGCCCCGTCGTAATCCATGACAAAGATCTCTTTAGCCGTCCGGCTGACGGCAGAGACGAAGGCAATCCGGGTCTGGGCGATTCCCTTCTCTCCGGTCAGGTTGAACACGATGTCGTCGGCAAAGCGATGGATGATGAGCCGGAAGAACTTCGCGTCCCCGACGTAGCGCTTCGCGAACACCTGGTTGCCGGTGTTGACGTCGAAGAGGCGCCCCTCCAGCACGGCCTCCCGCCCCCGGCTGGAGACCTGCCCGACCGCAAATGCTTGGACCTTCAGGGCGGCCAGCCCGGGCATGACGGCTCGCTCCTGGTCGAGCTGGACCGTGCCGGGATCGAACGGCAGGATGGCCCCTTCCATCACGTCAAACACCGTGGTGAACCTCAAATCGTTGGCCAGCACGGCGGCCCCGAGCTTCCCCAGGTCCTCGCTGTTCAGGGTGAATCCCGCGAACCCGCCGATCGCGATCGTGATCTTCTGAACCACAGCGCCGGAGATCGTGCGATCGATAGTCTGGCCGTGGCTGGCGTCGACAATCGCGAAGACCCCCAGGAAAGATAGGACCGCGCAGAGCACGATCCGGGATAGGTTTCGCATCAAGCTTGCTCCGCTAGGGCTAGGACAATCCATTCCGTACCAGAACAAAACGATATCGCAGATCCAGCCACGGCTTGCTGAGCAGGTTGGGGAACGGCGGCATGGGCAGGCTCTGCCGGATGGCACGCAGCGCCGATGTATCCAGACTGGCGTCTCCTGAGGGCGTGTCCAAATCAATGTCACGCACCTGTCCTGACTGCAAGACGCGGAACTTGACGACCACCACGTCTTCCGGCCGGCCACCGACCGGCACCCAGTTGCTACGAATCTTGTTATCCACCAAGGTGAGGTAATAATCGAGAGTCGTTCCTCCTGCCCCGCTCCCCTCGGGCCCGGCCACTTCCACCCCCGTCTCCTTTACGGAGCCGGACCCTGTGCTCGCGGTAGCCGCCGAGTTGGCCGTCCCGCCCGACGCGACCGTGGGAGCCTGCGGCGTCATCGGGACCGGGCTTGGCGTCACTGGCCGCGACGTCTCACGCCCGGTGACGGACGGAGGCCGTAACGACGGCTCGAGGGTCTCGGGAGCCTTCCGGGCCGGCTGCCTGCCGGGAAGCGTCAGCTCTTCACTGGGGCGACTGGATGTCCGAGGAGCGGGCGCCGGTTGAACCGCCGGGGCCGCGGGCGCGGCCGAGGCCGATGACGAGGCCGCGCCGCTCTTGCTGCCGGGCGTGGCCGAGACCAGATCCACCTGGTAGGTCACGGGAACGGTAATATACCTGCCGATCTGAAAGTGGGGCGTCAGAAAAACCAGGGTCACGAGCAGAGCGTGCAGCAGGATGGACAGGGCAACGTCGAGCCAAAGTTCCGTGCGGCGCGGACCGCCGGTCATCAACAGATCGGCTGACGCGGCCATGGCTTGCTCAACTCCCGCTTGGTCCCACCGGCTCGGTCACCATGCCTACCCGATCGATTCCGGCCTTCTTGATCACGTCCATGACCTTCATCACCGTCCCGTAGGCAACCGCCTCGTCCGCCTTGAGGAAGACCGCCGCCTGGGGATTACGCTTCACCATGCCGCCCAGGGTCTTGGACAGCCGGTCCAGGGTGATGGGCTGGCTCTCGAGGAAGACTCCCCGCTCGCGCGTGATGGTGAGCACCAATCGCTCTTCGGGACGCGAGGTGCGGGTTTCGGTCTTGGGGACTTTGACGTCGATGCCGCCCAGCATCATGGGAGCCGTGATCAAGAAGATCACCAGCAACACCAGCACCACATCGACGAAGGGCGTGATGTTGATCTCCGCCAGGGCGGGACCCAGGCGATTCTCGCTGCCGAAATCGAGGGATTTTCCTGCCATGCCTCGTCCCTTGCCCCAGACCGCCCAGACCGTGGGCGGCGGCTTAGCCTCGCCCTGCCCGGAGGATGATCCGCTCGGCGGTTCCCAAAAACTCCAGGCCAAACAGATCCAAGCGCGTGGCGACCACCTTGATTCGATTGAGGAAGTAGTTGTAGGAAATCACGCCAGGGATAGCCACGGCCAGGCCCGCGGCCGTGGTGATGAGCGCCTCGGCGATACCGGGAGCCACCGCCCCCAGGTTGGCGGAGCCCGTCATCCCGATCCCGTGGAAGGCGTCCATGATCCCCCAGACCGTGCCAAAGAGCCCGATGAACGGGGTGATGTTCCCCGTCGTGGCCAGGAACATCAAGGCGCGCTCCAGCAGCGAGATCTCCCGCAGGCTGGCATGACGGAGCGAGCGCGACAGGCGCGCGAGAAGGGTATCCGGCGACAGCTCCAATCCCTTCATGGCCGGCTCCGTTCCCGGTGGGGATCCGGCTGGGACGGGGGTCCCCTTCAGCCCCTGGCTGAGTTCCCGATAGCCCTCCCGAAACAAAGCCGCTAGAGGGCTTTGCGACAATCGCCGGCACTCCTCATAGGTCGCCGCCAGATTCTTGCTGTCCCGAAAGAGCTTCAGGAAGCGCTGATCCTGACGATCAATTCTTCCGAGCGACCGCAGCTTGAGGAAGATGATCGTCCAGGAAGCCAGAGAAAAGAGCAGCAGGAGCGCGAGGACAGCTTTGGCGACGATCCCGGCCTGGAGAATGAGGCTATATGCGTTCATATATGAGAATCCATTGAGTCTTTATAGCAAATAAACGCGAGCACCGTCAAGCAAAAGCCTCGACAATTCTCATCGTTGTTGCGGTTGTGCCGAAGCACGCACCCGCCGGATGCACGCGTGAGCCAGCCTGGAGAGGCCTACCTCCCCCCCCTCGCACCCCTCACCCACCTCCCTCAAGCTATCCGCCCTGGTATCTTGGACAAAGATCGGCCGGTTGTCGCAGGCTCTGCCGGTACTGAACCGACGTCTGGCCGCATTCACGCGCATCCGCTTCTCGTCCGAGTTCCTAAGCCAGTCCTCGATAGCCTGACACAGTGAGTCTTTATAGCAAATAAACGCGAGCACCGTCAAGCAAAAGCCTCGACAATTCTCATCGTTGTTGCGGTTGCGCCGAAGCACGCACCCGCCGGATGCACGCGTGAACGCAGCCTGGAGAGGCCTACCTCCCCCCCCTCGCACCCTTCATCTGCCTTCCACAAGCTATCCTGCTTGGTATCTTAGACAAGATCGGCCGGTTTTGTTCCCCGCAAGACGCCTTGCCGTTCCGGGGTTGCTCTGATAGGCTCAATCAGTTTCGTGACCGATCCAGAACCGATCCAGAAAGGACACACATGCTCCGGCTGAATGTTCGAGACGTTCCGGGATTTTCCCTCCTGGCCCGGGATTACGTCCACGCCTTTTCGCGCCTCGCCCCGTTCTATGCCCACGATCCCCACGCTCCCGGCAGCTACAAAATCCAGGCGGATCGTTGCGACGCCCGCGCCTATCCGCGGGAGGCGCTGCGCGTCGCGCTCCTCGCCCAACAGGCGACCTGGAATCCCCCGGATGTTGCGTATCGGCGCATCGAGGACCTCTGCGCTCCACAGGGCCTCGCCGTGTTCACCGGCCAACAGACGGGACTCTTCGGCGGCCCGCTGTTCACCCTCTACAAGGCGCTGACGACCGTCAGCCTGGCCGCCCGCCTCCAGGAGGAGCTGCGGCGCCCGGTCGTTCCCCTGTTCTGGATGGCCTCCGAGGACCACGATGTTGCCGAGGCGGATCACGTGCATCTCGCAGACCGCAATGGAGGCCTGGTCCAGCTCCGGCATGCCGCCTGGGGCTCGCCGACCGGGTTCATCCCGGCGAACCTCCGGCTCGGACCCGCCATCCAGGAGACGCTGGGGCGGCTGAAGGATCTCCTCCCTGCAACGGAATTCACCGTTCCCCTCTACGACGCGTTGACCCAGGCCTACACGCCGGAACGGACGCTGGCGGAGGCCTTCGCTCGCTGGATGGTTCACCTGCTGGGCGAGACCGGCTTGGTTCTCGTGGACGGGGCGGATCCCCGCATGAAGCGGCTCGCCGCCGACCTCTTCCGGCGCGAGCTGGACGAGGCCCCGCGCACGTCCCGCGCGATCCTGGAGGCGAGCCAGTCTCTGCGCGCCCTCGGATACCCCGCCCAGATCGAGGCACGGTCCGATGGCGTGAACTGCTTCCTGCTGCAGGACGGACGGCGGGCCCTGATTCGGGATCAGGCAGGCATCCGGCTGCGGGATACCCGCGAGCCGCTCTCCTCGGCCTCCCTGCGCCGGATCCTCGAGGAGACGCCCGAGCGGTTCAGCCCCAACGTGGCGCTGCGTCCCGTGGTGCAGGATGCGCTGTTCCCGAATCTCGCCTATGTCGCCGGCCCCGGCGAGCTCGCCTACTTCGCCCAACTTCGATCGGTGTACGCGGGCTTCGACGTCCCCATGCCGGTGATCGTCCCGCGGGCGTCCCTGAGCCTCATCGAGCCCCGCACCGCGCGGCTCCTGGAGCGCTTCCGCCTCGGTCTGCCCGACCTCAGCGTGGAAGCCGAGCAGTTGGCGAGCCGCGTCCTGCGGACACAGCTCCCGCCCGATCTGGAGGCAACTCTCGCCGCGGCCCGTGCCCAGATCGACGAGATCTTCCTCCGCGTCGGCGGGGCCGTCGCCTCCGTGGACCCGACACTCAAGGCCACGGCCGGCCAGACCGCCGGCCACGTCAAGGGACACCTGGAGCAGTTGGAGCGAAAGACGGTGCAGGCGCTCAAGCGCCGCGAGGCGGACACCCGCCAACAGCTCCAGCGGCTCTGTGAGAGCCTCATGCCCGGCGGCAAGCTCCAGGAGCGCGTCTATCCCGCCCTGCCCTATCTCGCCAAGTACGGCCCGGGCTTGATCCAGACGCTCCACGAGCAAATCGACGGACCGGGCTGGCAGCACCAGCTCGTCACGATCAAGAGCGACGCTCAGCGACCGGTGGAGAGTCCGGGGCAGCCATAGAACCGGAATCGGAGGGTGGGCGGATGCGTATCGGCGTCACCTGTTATCCGACCTACGGTGGAAGCGGCGTCGTGGCGACCGAACTGGGAAAGGCCATGGCCCAGCGCGGGCACCAGATCCACTTCATCAGCTACGCCCTGCCCTTTCGCCTTCAGCAGTACGACAAGCGGATCTTCTTCCACGAGGTGGAGATGGTGAATTATCCCCTCTTGGAACATTCCACGTACGCCATCGCGCTGGCAGCCAAGATGTCCGAGGTGGGCGCCCAGGTCGGCCTGGATATCTTCCACGTGCACTACGCCATCCCCCACGCCGTCTCGGCCTTCCTGGCGCGCGCCATCCTGGGCCCGAAGGGGCCCCGCATCGTCACGACCCTGCACGGCACCGACATCACCCTGGTCGGCAACGATCGTTCCCTGTATCCGATGACACGCTTCGCCCTGGAGCAGTCGGACGGCATCACCTGCGTCTCGGAGTATTTGCGGACGAAGACGCGGGACGTTTTCAATCTCGATCGCCCCATGGAAGTGATCCCGAACTTCGTCGACACCCGACGCTTTCTGCCCGATCCGTCGCCGACACTCCGCGAGCATCTGGCCCCGCGCGGCGAGCGGATCCTCGTGCACCTTTCCAACTTTCGCCACGTGAAGCGCGCTCCGGACGCCGTCCGGGTGTTCGCCAAGGTGCGCGCCGTGATGCCGGCGCGGCTGCTCCTGATCGGCGACGGCCAGGACCGCCCCGAAGCCCTCCACCTGGCCCAGACTCTGGAAGTGAAGCCGGACGTCATCTTCCTGGGAAAGCAGGACGACGTGGAGAGCCTCCTGGCGACGGCCGACCTCCTGCTGCTACCCAGCGCGGACGAGGCCTTCGGGCTGGCGGCGCTGGAGGGCTTAAGCTGCGGCGTTCCGGTCATCGCCACCAAGGTGGGCGGGGTCCCGGAAGTCGTCGAGGACGGGAAGAGCGGCTTCCTGCTGCCGGTGGGAGACGTGGGCGGCATGGCCGACGCCGCCCTCGCGCTCCTCGCCGATGCCGCTCGCCACACAGAGTTTCGCCTCGCCGCCCGCCGGCGTGCGGTGGAGCACTTCGACACCGCCCAGATCGTGCCCCGCTACGAGGCCTACTATCGGAAAATCATCGGACGGGGATAGAGACCCGGGAAGGGCCGCCTCCCGTCCCTCTTCTCATGGCGTTCCTGTTACCCCTCCATTCCTCACTCCCAATTCCCCTTGACACCCTCGACGCCGAGGACTAGAAGGTTAAGCTAACCAGCCCGGGCGGGCACGCCATGTTCGCAACCCCGGGAACAGAAGGGCTCAGCCATGGCGAGTCCGACCCCATTCCGACCATCAGGCGTTCCGGCTTCTCCTGTTGTCTCGACCACCACCCTCCTCGTCTGTATGAAGTGGACCAGCGGCGCCATCGCCGGCCTAATCTGTCTTTTCGTCCTAGCGGGTTGCGCGACCACGGACGAACGGCGGTTTCCCCTGGATTACGCTGCCGGAGGAGCAGGCCGCGATTCAGCTTGAGACCGCCCGCGAGGCGCTGCCGGCCTATCTGCAGGCCGGGGCAGATTTCGAGCGACGGGGATGGTATGGCGACGCGGCCATCGCTTATTCGAATGCAGTCACCCTCCGCCTGGTCCCTCGGCCGATTTCAGGACGCGCTGGAGCATGAGCCAGAAAGCCGTCGCGATGGCCGAGCAGTCCGGAAACTCGAAACACCTGGCCAACGCCCTCGGCCGCCTCGGGTACGGCTACCTCTTCCTCGGTATCCCACGAAAAGGCGATCCCGTGTTCGAGCGCGGTGTTCTGGTCGGGCCGACACGCGCGCGAGATTACCAGGTCGAGGCGGCTGCGTATAACGGCGCTCTCGCGTGATCTTTCGGCTGCGCGGGGACAAGGAGAAATCGCTGGAAGAATCGCAAGAATGGCCGTCGAGAACCTAGGCGTACGAAATCTTCTTCCCGTGGCACGGATGAACTGGCGCGGGCCGAGTGCAGCCTTCGGGGATTGCGGAATCTGGAGCGGAATTTGCCGGGGATGCTTGACGAGCTTCGGCTGGAGCTATTCCGCTCTCGGCCAGTGGGAGCCGGCCCGGAACGCCTTTCGGGAGGCCTTGGCGTCGGCGAGCGGCATGGGATCCCCTATCTGGTTGGCCAGGCGCACCAGGGGCTGGGGAGTATCGCGGCGCGCCAAGGCGATTGGCCACTGGCCGTCAGCCACCTGGAAGAGGCGTTGCGGGTCAACCGGCGGCCAGGGTTCGTTGCCGACATCAAGGGCGCCTTGGGAGCGTCTATCGCTCGATGGGGAAGCTCCCAGAGGCAGAAGACGCCCTGCACCAATCCGTGGCGGGGGTCGAGGACCTGCGAAGCCTCCTGCAATCCGAGAGCTGCGGGAAGTCTTCTTCGAGGACAAGGTCGAGACCTACGAGCTCCTTGCCTGACCCTGCTCGACCAGGGGAAAGGCGCCGAGGCCTTCGACGTCGGCGAGCGGGCGCGGGCGCGGGCGTTTTTGGATCTGCTGGGCAACCGGGTGACCCTCAGCCGGGGACGCAGTGAATCCCTCATCGCCGAGGAGCAAGCGTTGCGGGAGCGGATCAACGCGTTGAAAGCGCTCCCCGAGGACTCCCCCGCGCTCGGCCGTGAGCTGCAATTGGCCCGCGACGCCTATCAGGCCTTCCTCCAGCGGGTCCGCCAACTGGACCGCGAACAGGCCTCCCTCATGACCGTGGAGCCCCTCACGCTGCCCCAGGTGCAGGCGCTCTTGCCGGAAGGCTCCCTGCTCCTGGAGTACTTCGTGACCGACCAGGGCCGGACGATCCTCTGGACGGTGGACCGGGAGACGGTGTCGGTGCGAAGTCTCCCGATCGGCCGCCAGCAAGTGGCGGAACGGGTCCAGGCCTTCCGCACCCGGATCGCCTCCCGCGACCAGTACGAGGAGACGGCGCGAATGGCTCAGGCGTTGTTCAACGAATTCGTCCGGCCTGGGCTCCAGGGCCGCACACCCACAGAACTCGTCATCGTCCCCCACGGGCCCCTGCACTACCTCCCCTTCCAGGCCCTGATGCCCGCCCCGGGCCGCTACCTCCTCCAGGAGACGCCCGCTCTACTACTACACCAGCGCCAGCCTGATGCAGTTCACCCGGACCAAGGAACAGGCGGGGACGCCGACCATCTTCGCCCTGGGGAATCCCGACTTTCAGGATCCGACGCTGAGCCTCCCGTACGCCGCGCGCGAGGCGCGGGGGATCGCCACCCTCTTCCCCGGTACCGCCCTCGCCATCGGGAAAGCCGCCACCAAGGCAACCAGCCGCGAGGAGATCCGTCGCCACAACGTTCTGCACTTCGCCACCCATGCGGAGTTCGACGAGGCAGATCCGCTTGGCACGTCGCTCTTGCTGGCCTCGACCACCGGGGCGGACAGCCGCCTGGAGGTCCAGGAGATCTTCGGGTTGGACCTGCACGCCTCCCTGGTTGTCCTCTCCGCCTGCGAGACGGCGCTGGGCACCTTGACCCGCGGCGATGAGCTCACTGGGCTCACCCGGGCCTTCATCTACGCCGGGACCCCGAGCGTGATCACTACGCTCTGGCAGGTGAACGATCGCTCCGCCTTCGAACTGATGGGGGAGTTCTACCGGCAGTTGCGCGCGGGCCGGAACAAGGCAGAGGCGCTCCGGCTGGCGCAGCTCGCCACCCTGGGCCTCCATCCGCAACCGTACCACTGGGCCGCCTACGAGTTGATCGGGGAGCCGCGGTAGCGAAGGATCTCTGGATGCGATTTCGAATCCTGAACTTCGTTCGCCCTACCGGCGCTTCCTCCTGGGTCTGGGCCTGGGTGTCCTGGCCAGCGCGGTGGTCGCCCTGGTCACGTCGCTGGGTTATTTCTCGGGCTATCAGGGAATGGCCCTGGATCTCTTCTTCTGGGCGCAGGGCCGGGCGCGCGCGCCCGAGATCGTCCTCGTGGGCATCGACGACGCGGCGTTTCAGCGGCTGAACGAGCGCCAGCCTCTCCCCCGCGACTACCTCGCGGGACTGATTCGCGGCCTGCGCAAGAGCGGGGCGCGGGCGATCGGGATAGACATAGACCTGCGGCGGCCCACCGAGGCGGCCGACGACCAGGCGCTCGTGGCGGCGATCGTCGGGCGACCGGGCGAACCAGGCGGCCAGGTGGTCCTCGCCCGGACGCTGACCGCGGTACCCACAGCGGAGGGCGGAGTGGTCTTCCGCCCCTCGCGCTTGTATGATCCGGCGCTGGAAAGGGTCTCGGGCTTCGCCGAGGTGCCCCGGGACGAGGATGGGTACTTCCGGCGTATCCCTCTGGCCGTCCCGCTGGAGGGTGGGCAGTTTCTTCCCTCTCTCGCGCTTGCTATTTTGGCGCATCTCGGCGCCCAGAGCCCCGAGGCATTGACCCAAGCGCTGGCCGGCCCGGAGCCGATCGCGCTGGTTCTTCCCGAGTGGGACGAACCCCGGGGGAAGTCGGGCGGCACGTCGCCGCTGCGCTTCTTCCGGGACGACGACTGGAAGATCAACTTCATCGGCCCCACCGGGAGCTTTCTCACCGTGGCCAGCGACGCCGTCTATCAGCTCGGCATCTCCGATTCACCCGTGGCGCAGGACAACCCGTTCCGGGACCGGATCGTCCTGATCGGCGCGACCTTCACCGAAAGCCGCGACGCCTACCCGACGCCCAGCGGCCTGATGAACGGGGTGGAGATCCACGCCAACATTCTCCACAGTCTTCTTAGTCGAAAGCAGATTCAGCCGATCGCCTGGAAGGCGAGCCTCCTCCTCCAGGGCGCCCTCTGCCTGGCGCTGAGCGCCCTCTTCGTCGTGATGCGTCCCACATACGCCTTGCTGGTTTCGTTGGGAGCTGCCGCCTTGGCGGCTTTCGCGCTGACCCAGTCGGCCGGCTTCTCTGGTGGGTTCTGGATTGATTTCCTGACGCCGATCCTCGCCGTTCGCCTCGGCAGCACGCTGCACGATTCCCTGGAGAGACGTCGCATCCGGCGGAGCTTCCATCAGTACGTCGGTCGCGAGGTGGTGGAGCGGATCTATCGCGACGATCGGTCCCTGCGCGGACAGCGGCGGATCGTGACCGTCCTGTTCACCGACCTCCGCGACTTCACCACCCTCTCTGAAACCATGGCGGCGGACCAGGTGGCCCAGCAGCTCAACGAGTACTTCCCCATGATGGTCGAGGCGGTGTTGCGGCAGCGGGGTGTCGTGAATGATTTCATCGGCGATGCCGTCATGGCGATCTACGGGGCGCCTATGGACAACCCGGAACACGCCCTCGACGCCGTGCGCACGGGCCTCCTGATGCAGGTAGGGCTGGAGGCCCTGAACGCCGGCTGGGAGGCGCGGGGCCTACCGACATTGCGGATGGGAATCGGCATCCATACGGGCACCGTGTTCGCCGGAAACGTGGGCTCGGCGGAACGCACCAAGTACACGGTCGTCGGCGACGCCGTGAACGTCGGGGCCCGCGTGGAGGGGCTGAACAAGGAGCTGCATACCACACTCCTGATCACCGGCGACACCTATGCGGCCGTGAAGGATTGGGTCCGGGTCAAGGACCGCGGCGAGATGAGGGTGAAGGGGCGGCAACAGGCCGTCCCCGTGTACGAGGTCCTGGCTCTCACGGAGGATGCGGTCGATTTCACAAGGAGGTCACGATGGGCGGGCGATGGTGGATCGTCTTGGCGGTCCTGGGGGTCCTGGTGTCGGCGCAAATCGCCACCCCCCAAAGTGGAGACCCCGTCGCGATCTTGACCGAGATCAAGGCCGGACAGGGTGATGTCCGAGTGAAGGGGGCGACCGAGACGGACTGGAAGCTCGCCTTGCCCCTCCTTTCCCTCAGGGTGGGCGACCAAGTCCGGGCGACCGGACCCGCCACTGCCGTCTTGATGTTCAGTGGCGGGCAGGGAACGGTCACGGTCTCGGCCGCGAACTCCCCATACATGATCCAGCCTCGCTCCGCTACAGCGGCGGGCGGAAAGGCCGCGGACTTGATCGGAAGCCTCAGCCGCCTTTTGGCCGGAAAGAAGAAGGAGTTGGCGTACGTGCCCCTGGCGACCCGAAGCGTGAAACAGCCACCGCTCTTGCTCTCCCCGCGGGACGGCAAGCTCCTTGAGGCGCCGACGTTCGAGTGGGGCGGATCCGATCGGCTACGGTACACGATCCGTGTCTTCGGTCCACAGGGGCTGGTGTGGGAACGGGCCGATCTCCCGCGGGCGCCGCTCCTCTACCCCGCCAACGCCCCGGGCCTCGTCCCGCGCGTGCCCTACTCCTGGGATCTCACGGCGCGGGACTTCCCGCCCCAGCGGGGTCAGTTTGCGCTTCTGACACCCGCCGAGGTCGCCGAGACCCGAGAGGGCCTGGCGGCACTCGGCCAGCAGGGGTACCCAAAGAACACGGCAGCCCTACTGCGCGCTGGATTCCTGTTCGAACGCGAACTCTACGCCGACGCCCAGAACGAGCTGCAAGCAGCCACATCCGCCGACCCGGACGAGCCGGATCTTCACGTGATGCTCGGTCAAGTCTACGAGCGGCTCGGCCTTCAGGAATTGGCCGCCCAGGAGTACGACGAGGCGCAGTTCCTGATCTCCGCTCCTCCGACGCGCACACCATGAGCGGTCGACTCTTCATCTAGTAGGCTGCTGAAACACTCACTCTTTTGCAGGCTGCTCAAAAAGGTCCAGATGCAAGGCGGCGCGCGAAGGGCGGGGTACCCACGGTGTCGCCCACCGCAGGTGGGTCCAGGCGTACTCCAGGTACGCCGCAACGAGTGGCCGAGCGTGCCAACGCAGCAGATGGGCCTTTTTCAGCAGCCTGCTATACCACGCGCTTGCGGAAGCTCAGGACGGCCCAGTAGAGGAAGACGACGACAAACCCGGCCAGGATGGCCAGGTCGCTCCCGACCTGGAAGAGGTCGGCCCCGCGCAGCGTAACCGCCCGGACGGCCCGGGAGAAGTACATCAGCGGGAACAGATAGGAGATGGGCCGGATGTAGTCCGGAATGGCCTCGATGGGTGCATACGCCCCGGAGAGCATGAAGACCGGCAGGACGTAGAATACGGCAATCTGGACCGCCTGGAACTGGGAGCGGGACACGGCCGAGATCAAGAGACCCGTGGCCAGAGAGGACAGCACGAAGAGGGCGCAAAGCGCCAGCAGCAACGTCAAGTTCTTCCCCACCGGCACGCCGAACCAGCGGTCGGCGACAAGCAGGATGGTCGCCACGTTGACCAGCGAGATGCCGAAGTAGGGCAGGAGTTTTCCCAGAATCAGCTCGGCCCGGCTGATGGGGCTGGCCATCAACTGATCCAGCGTCCCCCGCTCCCGTTCCCGCGGGATGCTGATCGGCCATCAGCATCACGGTGAGAAGCTGGAGCGTGAGACCGATGACGCCGGGCATGACGTAGCTCAGATACTGCAGACCGGGGTTATACCGGATCTCCGCTGGACCTCCACCCGCTGGATCAGGGTGAGCCCCCGATCCTGTCGGATACCCCGCTTCCACAGATCCCTTGATCGCCCGCCGGGTGTTGTACTCCTGAATCACCCCTCGGGTCACCCCCTCCACGATGGGGGCCGAGGTGTTGTCGGTGCCGTCGAGCAAGAGCAGAAGCTGCGCCTCGTCGCCCGCCTCGATCTGCCGCATGAATCCCTTGGGAATGATGATGGCCGCCTTGATCTTGCCGTGGGCCAGCAGGTCCTGGGCCTCTTGTTGCGTGGGCACCGTCCTCTCGATCTTCGGACTCATCGAATTCGCCGAGTCCTGGTGACCACCACGTTCGATTCCGGCGAGTCGTCCAGGTTCACGATCACCGAGGGGATCTGGCGCAGATCGCCGGTCTCCAGCGCCTTGCCGAACAGGAACGTGAGGACGATCGGCATCACCAGGATCAGGACGAGACTCCGCCGGTCCCGCAGGATCTGGCGGAGCTCTTTCTTGGCCACGTGTCCGATGACCGCCGGCATACTCAAGACCTCACGTCGCCTTCCGGCGCGCTCCGGGTGAGCACCAGGAAGACGTCCTCCAGCGTGGGCGCCACGGCCCGGACCGTCCGGACCTGGATCCCCGCCCCGGTGAGCGCAGTCTGGATCTGCCGCTCCAGACCGCCGCCCATCGGGCTGAACACCCGCAGCGTGTGGCCGTAGACGCTGACCCCCGCCACGCCCTCGATCCCCCGCACCACCGCGGCGGCCGGCATCACGGGCACGGCGTCCACCTCCAGGACGGCCTCCCCCATCTCCGCCCGGCACTGCTCGGGAGAGCCGGATCCAATCAGGCGGCCGCGGTGCATGAAGGCGATCGTCTGGCAGCGCTCGGCCTCTTCCACGTAGTGGGTGGTCACCAGGATCGTGCGCCCCTCCCCCGCCGCCAGGTAGAGCAGGTCCCACATCTGCTGCCGGGAGAGCGGATCCGCCCCCGCCGTCGGCTCGTCCAGGAACAGGATCGCCGGGGAATGCACCAGCGCGCACCCCAGGGCCAGCCGCTGCTTGAGCCCACCCGAGAGGTGATCCGTCAGCATGACGCGTCGGTCCAGCAGGCCGATCCGTTCCAGGGTCCCGGTCACCGCCTGCCTTCGCTCCCGCGCGGACAGGTGGTAGACCCCGGCGAAGAAGTCGAGATTCTCCTCGACCGTGAGGTCCCCGTACAGACTGAAACGCTGTGACATGTAGCCGACCCGGCGCTTGATGGCCTCGGCATCCCTTGACACGTCCATCCCGGCCACGCAGGCCGTGCCCTCGCTGGGCAGGAGCAGCCCGCACAGCATCCGGATGGTGGTGGTCTTCCCCGCCCCGTTGGGACCCAGGAAGCCGAAGATCTCCCCGGTGCGCACGCTCAGGTTCAGACCGGACACCGCCGTCATCGCGCCGAACCGGCGCGTGAGATTCGTCGTTTCAATCGCCAGGGACATCTGCAATCTGGCACCTCGAGCGGCGACGCAGGGTCAGGGGATCGCGACAGATATGGCACTTATACTGGACGCGGCGGAAGCGTGTCAACCCTTCCTTGCGAAGCGCACGCTAGCGCCGCCCGCGCGTCCGCCGCTCGCGGACCGGCCTCCACGGCCTCACGCCCGCCCTATCGGGGAGGAAAGCGATTGACAAGGGCCGGCAAAATGACTAGCCTGCCTTTCCAGCGATTCTGATCGCCACAACCGCCGATCGGAAAGGAAATTTGATGACCGTCAAGAAGCTGCTCCTGGCGAGGCCGCGGGGCTTTTGCGCCGGAGTGGATCGCGCCATCGACGTCGTCAATCTCGCCCTGGAGCTCTACCCCGGTCCCGTCTACGTGCGCAAGGAGATCGTCCACAACGTCCATGTGGTGAACGAGCTCCGCGAGCGGGGTGCCATCTTCGTGGACGAGCTGGACGAGGTGCCGGACGGCGCCACGGTGATCTTCAGCGCGCACGGGGTCTCGCCCGAGGTCCGGCAGCGCGCCGCCGTTCGCGGCCTCAAGGTGATCGACGCCACCTGTCCGCTGGTGACGAAGGTCCACCACGAGGCGCTGCGCTTCGCACGGGAAGAGCGGCCGATCGTCCTGGTGGGGCACCAGGGGCACGACGAGGTCGTGGGGACGATGGGTCATGCGCCAAGGCACATCCACCTCATCGGGTCGGCGGAAGAGGCCGAGCGCCTCCAGGTCTCCGACCCCCACCAAGTCGCCGTGATCACCCAGACCACGCTCAGCCTGGACGACACCTCGGCCGTCATCGATGTCCTGCGGCGGCGGTTCCCCGGGATCGAGGCGCCGGCCCGGGACGACATCTGTTACGCCACGCAGAACCGCCAGCTCGCCGTGAAGGCGCTCGCGAAACACGCCCAGGTGATTCTCGTGATCGGGTCGAAGAACAGCTCGAATAGCAACCGACTGGCCGAGGTGGCGCAGGCCGCGGGGGCGCGGGCGTACCTGATCGACGACATCTCCCAAATCGACCTTGCCTGGCTGGAGGGAGTCGAGTGCCTCGGGATCACCGCCGGGGCCTCGGCCCCGGAATACCTGGCGGCCGAGGTGGTCCAGTTCTTCCATGCCCAGGGCGTCACCGATATCGAAGAGGTCCAAGCCGTCACGGAAGAGGTCAGCTTCGCCCTCCCCCCCGAACTGGTGCGCGACCGCGAGGCCCGGCAGACGGCCCGGGGCCGCTGACCCCTCGTTCGCGCACCCGCGCGCCGTTCGGGCCGATCCCGGCGGAGGCCGGTCTCCATGTCCAGCGTCTCGAGTGAGCCTTGATGAGTACGACCAGCCCCACGGAGCGATCATTCGGCGGCACATGCCGGGCCGTCACCAGGGCCAGCCGATCCAGCTTTACCTATGCCTTCATGGTCCTCCCCAAGCCGCAGCGGGAGGCCCTGTATGCGATCTACGCCTTCTGCCGGATCTCCGACGACCTGGTTGACGGGACCGCCGCCTCTCCCGACGTCGCGGGATCGCGCTCCCCCGCGGCATCTGTCCCCGCTGAGCGGCTCGGGGCGTGGCGGGCCGAGCTCGACGCCTGCTTCTGCGGGGCACCCACTCACCCAGTCACACGGCGCCTCGCCGAGGTTCTGCGCACCTTCCCCATTCCCCGCGTCTATTTCGATTCGCTCCTGGACGGCATGGAGATGGATCTGGTGAAGACTCGCTACGCCTCCTTCGCCGAGCTCGAGCAGTATTGCTATCGCGTGGCCGGGGTGGTAGGTCTCATGTGCATCGAGATCTTCGGCTACACTCGGCCCGAGACCCGTATCTATGCGGAGCGCCTCGGCACAGCCTTCCAGCTCACCAACATTTTACGAGACCTGGGGCAGGACGGCGAGGCAGGACGGATCTATCTCCCCCAGGAAGACCTGGCGCGTTTCGGCTGCACCGAGGCGGACATCCTGGAACGCCGCCTGACACCCGCCTTCCGGGAGTTGATGCATTTCGAGCTGGGACGGGCTCGGACCTTCTACGCCGCGGCTCTGGAGGCGCTCCCGGCGGCGGATCGAAACTCGATGCTTCCGGCCGAGATCATGCGGGTCATCTACCATCGCCTGCTCACCCAGATCGAGGCGCGCGCCCACGATGTTTACTCACGCCCGATCCGGCTCTCCGACACCCGACGCATGCTGCTGGCCCTCGGCTGCTGGGCGCGGCACCGCCTGCACGTGCCAGGCTCCTGAAAAAGGCCCATCTGCTGCGTTGGCACGCTAGGGCACTCGCTGCGGCGTACCGGAAGTACGCCTGGACCCACCTGCGGTGGGTACCCCGCCCTTCGCGCGCCGCCTGGCATCTGGACCTTTTTGAGCAGCCTGGGCGAAAGCGGGTTTTTCAGCAGTCTGTCAGACGACCTCGCCCAGAACAGATTGGAACGACGTCATCCTCCGTATTCTCCCACACGTTCCGGAGGGCGTGGTCGCTCACGCGACGGCACAGAGGGGAGCGGTGAGGGGTCAGGTGGAACGGGTGGGCGGCGGGTCGGACGATTGCACGCCTAGATCGGTCATCTGAATCCCCTGCACGTATTCCACTGTCCGGTCGTCCTGGATGTCCTCCAGCCTGCGGACGACGTCCCGGATCCGGATCGTGGCGCGCCGGATAGCGTCGAACTTCCGGCGCGCCTTCTCGGGGAAGACCTCGCCTTGCGCAATCAGGAGGTCCACGAACCCCAGAATGGATCCCAGGGGGTTGTTGATCTCGTGGCGGATCGCCAGGCCGATCTCACCGATGGCGGCCAGCCGCTGGCTTCGGACCAGTTGCTCCTGGGTGGCCACCAGCATCTGGTGCTGCTGCTCCAACTCCTCCGCCTTCTGCCGGAGCTCGCGCTGAAGCGAGAGCGTCCGCAAGGCGCTGTGCACCCGGGCCAAGAATTCTTTCGGATGGAATGGCTTGGGAATATAGTCATCCGCACCGCGAAGGAGGCCCTCCACCCGGTCCTCCACCCGGTCTCGCGCCGTAAGCATGATGATCGGCAAGCCCTGCGTGGCCGTGTCCGCCTTCAACTCCTGGCAGAGGAGGCACCCGTCGCCGTCCGGAAACATGCGGTCCAGCAGGAGGAGGTCCGGCACGCGTGCCTGCACCGCCGCGCGCGTGCCGCAGAGCGTCTCGCTGGTCTCCACCTGATACCCTTCCTGCTGCAGGATAGCGGTGATCACTGCCGCCTGGATGGGGTCATCTTCCGACACGAGGATGTGCGCCGAGGGCGGCGGGGCAGGCAGGGTCATGGCACTCTCCTTTTGCAAATTGGGCATCGAACAGGCGCGCCACCTCGTCCCGGGCGAATCGCGGCAGGGGTTCCTCGCCGCGTTGTCCCACCAGCCGGGTGCCCGCATCCGGAGGCGTCACCGCTCCAATCACGCTCCCCTCGATCCCCTGTGCGCGCCAGGCGGCCAGGACGCCATCCGCCTCTGACGGATCGCAGGTGAGCAGAAGCGCCCCGGACGCGATCAGCCCAAGCGGGTCCAGGCCCAACGCCCCACACAAGGCAGCGCACTCGGGCAGGATCGGGATCGCGTCTCGCTCGATCCGGAGTCCGACCCGAGCCGCCAGAGCCAGCTCCGTAAGACCGGTGGCCAGCCCGCCCTCCGTCGGATCGTGCATGGCGTGGACGCGGGCAGAGGCCGTGGCGATCTCTGCATCCGGCAGGACCGAGACGCCGGGACGGCGCAGAAAGCCGCGCGCCCGCTCCCGCGTCTCGCGATCGATCCCGCGGGCGGCCAGCGTCTCCCCGAACACGCGCGCGAGAATCGAGCTCCCCTCGATCGCAATCCCCTTGCTGAGGAGCACCGCATCCCCGACCCGGGCGCCCGCCGTGGTCACCAGTCGATTCTTCTCCACTTCGCCCAACATCGTCCCCGCCAAGATCGGCCGGTCCAGGCCCTGCGTCACCTCGGTGTGGCCGCCGACGAGCGTCGCGCCCACGCTGCGGCAGGCCTCCTCCACCTGGGCAAAGATCGTGGTCAGCATCGCCTCGTCCGCCCGCCCCTCGGGCAGGAGAAGCGTCATCAAGAACCACGCCGGCTTGGCCCCGCGCACCGCCAAGTCGTTGGCGTTGACGTGAACCGCATACCAACCGATCTCCTCCGCGACAAAAGTGATGGGGTCCACCTTGGCGACCAGATAGCGGTCGCCGAGGTCCACCACGGCGGCATCCTCCCCCACCCGCGGCCCCATGATCACGCGCGGATCGCGAATGGCGCACCGCGCCAGGAGCCGCTCCATGACCTCAAGGGAGGGCTTCCCCAGCGCCAACCGCGTTGAACGTTCCACGTTGAACGTCCCTTTCAGAGTTCGTACACGGCGAACGGCAGCGGGGGCAAGAGCGCCACCAAGAGTCCCAGGGCGAGCAGCGCCAACCACCACCGCAGCGGGTCCAGGGGTGTCAGGTCGTCCAACGGCGGCGGATGGCGGAGTCCCAACCCGATCGTCAGCGCCACCCAGACGAGCCAGCCTTCCCAGCGCGATACAAAGAAGAGGACGACCAGCCCGCCCAGAAACAGCCAGATCACCTTTCGGAACCGGCCACCCAAAAACGCATAGGCGATGTGCCCGCCGTCCAGTTGCGAGAGGGGTAAGAGATTCAACGCCGTCACGAAGAGCCCCAGCCAGCCCGCCAGGGCCAATGGGTGCAGGATCACGTCGGATCCGGCCGGGATGGGACCCTTGAGGACCCACTTGAGGAACAGATACGCGAGCGAGTTCCCCTCCTGCCAGACCTCTCCCGTCATGGACTTCACCGGGGACAGAATGAGCCCGAGGACCAGAATCGGCAGTGCCACCACCAAACCCAGCAGAGGCCCAGCGATCCCGATGTCGAAGAGGACCTTGCGGCTGGGGATGGGGGAGCGCATCTTGATGATCGCGCCCATCGTCCCCATCGGTGGCAGGGGAAGCGGGATGAAATAGGGCAGGCTGACCTGGACCCCGTAGGCTCGCGCCGTAACATAGTGTCCCAGCTCGTGACAGCCCAGGATGAGGAGCAGGCTGGCGGAGAACGGCACCCCCCTGAGGAGCGCCAGCGGCTGGCTGAGCGGGTCGGCCCCCTCCATCATCGCCCCCACGAAGAGCGTGGTGCCCAGCGTGGCGATCAAGAGGGCCAGGTTGAGCGGCCAGCCCCTCCAGCCGGAGGGCGCCCACCGGGCGGCGGCGGGCAGACGGATCAAGGCGATCTCCTCCCGGGTGTGGATCATGGGGACGAACCCCATGCGCTCGATCCGCGGGACGAGGAGGGACATGGCGACCTCCGGCTCCACCAGGAGGCGTCCGCGAAACCGGATCGTGCCGTTCAAGACCTGCCAGTCCTCGACGGCGAAGACGTCGGTCATCTCCCGTCCCAGGATGAACGCCCACGGCTCGACCAACGATCCTGACTGAGGCATGCTCACCCGCCTGGAAGAACTCGCGCGGTCCAAGAACTGCCGCGGTTATAACACGCGTGACGGGACCGCGCAATCCTCCCGCGCGTCGGACACCAGCCGGAGGACGGGACCTCCCCCATCCTCGTCATCGGCCAGGAACCGCATGGGGTGGCTCCCGCCCGAGAGCCACGCCGGAACCTGATCCGCATAGTGGCGCGAGCCGGGATCGCCCGAGACTCCCCCGGCGACGATCCAGCGCGCGCTCTCCGGCGCGCCCAGATCGATCAGTCTGCCGATAGCTCGGGCCGACCTCGACCGCGAACGGACCGGTCAGGAGAAACGCCCCCAGGTTGACCGTCATCCCGTCCCCCGGCCGCGGAAATGGGCCCCGGTTCAGGCGGAAGAGCCACGCCAGGAGACGAGAGGCTGCGCCCCGGCCTCGGCCGAAGACGATGGCGGAACGTCAGCGGATGGAGGTCTCCCCAGCGCCAGACAGAAGGGTCGGGCCCCAAGCCGAGTCACCGCCGCCTCCCAGGCGGCGGTGAGGGCCTGCTCCACGACGGGGAGCGTGCCGGTCGGGAAAACAGGCGGGCTCCCCCGACAGGAGCGCCGCATCCACCGCCGGAATCGCCAGATGCAGGGTGCCGAGATATCGCGCGTATAACCCCGGCACGCGCCGCTCCACGGCAGGCCGGATGGCGCGGTGCACAAGCTCCTGGTAGAACAGGTGGTAGACCGCCGCCGCGGCGCTGTCCGCCCGCACCTCGCCGTCCCAGCCGAGCAAGAGGTCGGCCGCCCGCACGGCCTGCGGATCCACCAGGCGTCCCGCTGCGGGCCGCACGAGCTCCGCCACGACCGCCGCGGCCTGCAAGGAATGGACGTCGGCCTGGATGGCTGCCATATCCGAAACACGCGCACCCCGGCACTGGCCGAGAAGCGATGCGATCCGGCTCGCCCGGTAGCCGGGCTCCCAGAAGCTTGCGGTAAGCGTGGTTGGCAAGTCCTCCGCCACACGGTTGTTGGCCGTGACGATGAAGCTCGCCGCCGGATTGACGCAGCGGGGTTGCTCGTCCCAGGAAAGATATCCGCCCCAGGCGTGCCGCGGGTCGCTGCCGTCCAGGAAGGACGGCGTCCCCGGATCCCACCCCCGCCGAGGAAACCGCCCCGCGCAGAAATAACCGAAATTGCCCCGCGTGTCCGCCGCCACCACGTTCTGCGCCGGAAGGGCGAACTCCCGTAGCGCCGCCTCGAACTCCTCGAGGGTCCGGGCCCGATTCATTCCCAGGACGCCGTCAAACCCCCGCCACGCCTCCAGCCCGACCCAGCGGTACGAGGTCGGAGGCTCTCCCTCGCGGGCCGGCAGCAAGGGACAGAGGACGCCTTCATGCCGGACGAACCGAAGAGTGCTTCGGATCGTTTCACGCCGGCCTCGGATCCGGAACGTCTCCTCCACCGCCTCCACGGGAACCCACCTTCCGTCCCGCAGGTAGTGGCTCCCAGCGGCGTCCAGCGTCTCCCGGTAGTAATCTCCATCGTCCGCCATGGCTGCGGTAAACCCCCAGGCCACTTGCGGAGTCCTCCCGATCAGTATCGCCGGAACCCCCGCCAGCGTCACGCCGATCGACTGCAAGCCGGGTGCGGTAAGAGCCACGGGATACCAGAGGGCCGGAAGCCCGAGGAGCAGGTGCGGGTCGTTGCACAGGATGGGCTTCCCCGAGGCGGTCCGGTCGCCGCCGAGCACCCAACTGTTGCTTCCCACCCCCGGACCGAGGAGTCCCAGAGACCGCTTGGCGAGAAAGTCCAGGTCGGCGGCGTCGGGGGGCGGGCCGTCCTCCAGGATATCGGGCCGGCCCGCGCGCGGCGGGGGCAGAAGCCAGCGCGAGGGCGGGGTCGGCCGCCAGGGCGGCAAGGATCGGCTTGGCGGGAAACGCCAGGCTGAGCATCCACCCCATCAGCTTGCCGATCGCGAGGCTATCCTCGGGCCGCCACGGCGTGGGGTCGACGCCCGCCAGCAGGAACTCCGGCGGGTACCCGGCGGGTCTCAGACCCCCCACCCAGGCGTTCACCCCCCGGGCGAACCCGTCCAGAAGAGCGCGCGAATCTTCGCCGAGGAGCGCGAGTTCTTCTTGCGCGGTCGCCTGCATGCGCAGGCTGCGGTAGAACTGATCCAACGCCAGAATCGACGGACCGGCCATCTGGAGGCCGATCCCCTCCAGTTTTCGATCCCCCGCCACCTCTGCCAGGCGCCCGAATGCGAGCCGGCGCATCGTCGTCCATCTGCCAGAGGCGGTCCTGCGCCGTCGCCACGCCCAGGCCGAACCCCAGGTCCGACAGCGTCTCCGCAAAGATGTGGGGCACCCCCACCTCGTCGCGGCGGATCCGCACCTCTGCCGCGAGGCCGGAGGTCCGCCAAGTCCCGGCGCGCGGCCCCCCTCCTGCGGCCACGCCCAGGAGTCGCCGCACGAGAGTCGCCAGGAGGAGTCTGGTGCAGGCCAGCGCATGGTAGGACATCGGTCGCGACTACTTTCGTACGAATTGATAGTGGAATGTGCCGAGGATATTGAAGGCGTCCTCGCCCATCTGCGGCGGGAAGGGCTCGAAGGGTGCGGCGGCCTTCACGGCGCGTAGCGCCTCGTTATCCAGCACGGGAAAACCGGAGCTTTCCAGAAGCTGGATGTTGACCAGCGTCCCGGCCCTGTTCAGCGTGAAGAGCATGTGCAGTTCACCCCCCATCCCGAGCCGTCGCGCCTCTTCAGGATAGCCCCACTCGTTTTGAATCCGCGCCTTCAGCCGGCCCAGGTAGTCGAGGTATCGGGGATTCCGGCTATCCAGAGGGATAGTGTTCTTGGCGGTGATCCCCGTGTCCCCGATCAGGCCGGAGCCCAAGCTGGCGATCTGGTCCCGGAGCGACGGACGCGACGTGGTGCTCCCCGCCGGCCCCGAGGGGGGGATACGAGTCAGGAGATCGCGCGACGGTCCGCTCAGGCTCAAGCCGCCCCGATCGGGTGGAGGGGGCGTCTCCTGCCGGAACTCGCGGCGAGCCTCGGTGGGCGGAAGACTCACCTGGGGTCCCGGACGAGACGCCACCTGGGGAAGCGGGCTCGGCGGCGCGGTCGTCTGGGACGGGGGGGTTGACGACCCGGGCGCCGGGGGGGTCGGGGTCGGTTGCGGTGCGCGCGCCGTCCCCGCGCTCTCGGGCTGCCCCACGCGGTCGCCGCGCTTTCCCGTCTCGCTGGACCCGCCTCTGGCGGGCGGCGCGGGCGCGTCCGGCTCGATCGATCTTCCGCGCTCTACCCGCTCCGTGGGCACAGGGGAGCGTCCCGGCGGCGGGATCGCCCGCGGGGCCGGCTGGGAAGCGCTCGGCCTAGCCGGCGGAGCCGTTGGCGGAGCTGCCGGCGGCGGCTCCACGATCCGAACGCGCAACGGCCGATCCGGAAGCATCGGCGCCCTCGCCAGAAAGAACAGCCCAGCCAAGATTCCCGCGTGCAACACGAGGGAGATTGCAAACGTCTTGTTCAGAACCGTTTGATGCATCGCACCTCGATATCCGTACTCGCCCGGGCTCGCCTTCACACGCCGGCCAAGTCTTTTGAGTATTATAGGCAAGCCATCCCCTGCCGACAAGCACTTTACCCCCTCACCCCAATCTCTTCCCCCCTCTTGCCCTTTGCTCCGCCAGCGGCGGGGCTGTTTCTCCTTGCGCCCAGGTCTCTGAATCGGCGACGGTCCGGGACGCGCGGGCTCGCTGGGAAGCGGACATGTAGACCGAGCGCTGGCACCTGTGACGGCGCTCTAGATGGAAACGGGAGATGCAGCAGGTCAGGTGAAGGTAGGCTACCGGACGACCTGGATATCTATGCCGATGTGCAAGCGCGCCCATGCCCGATCGGCCGTCACTGCGGGAATCCGCCGCGCCAATGCGAGCGCGAGACAGGCGCGATCTCCAACGAGAGGCAGAGCGCACGAGTCTGCAAGGCAAGCGAGGCCGCGAGGGCCGCATCGGCCGTCGTGAAGGGCACGATCTCGATCGTGGTGGAGGTCAACTGCTGCATGACCGTGCGTGCGTCATGCCCATCGCGCACAAACCGCCCGATGACCTCGGACAGGTTGACCGCCGACAGGCACGCGATCTCGATCACCGCGCCGACACGCTCGTGTCCTCTCTCGCGAAAGAGAAAAGCCAGCAGCGCCGACGCATCGAGCGCGATCATTCCTTTGCCGCCTCTCGCCGCCGCTCGGCGATCAAGGCATCAACCACTTTGCGGGGCTTCTTGAGACCGTACAGCTCGCCCACCCAGTCTTGCAGGGCAGACGCCGGCCGGCGGGAATCTCCCTCCATGCACACCGCCGCCAGGATGGCCCGCGCCTCTGCCTCCATGCTTCGTCCACCCCGGGCCGCGCGGACCCGCAGCCGCGCATGCACCTCGGCCGGCAGGTTGCGGATATTCAGGACAGCCACGGCACCTCACCCCTTCCTTTCCCGTACAGTCCGTATCCCCCCAATGTCCCCATTGTATGCATTGTCTTCACTGTTGTCAACCACCCCACCTCGCAGATTCCATTATCCCACCGCCGGGTCACAAGTTGTTTTGGAACCAACGTCCTCCATTACGGGGTCCGCCCGGCGCCCATCCACGGGAGATCGGTGCCACCCCATTCTTGCCCTTGACACCCACGGTCGGTGTGCAGGACACTCTGCGCGGATTCAAGGGTACAGGGAAAAAGGTACCGGACACCTTTATACAGGTAACTGCCTGATTTTCTTGAAGATGGTACTCAATTCTTCGATAATGAGGGCTGAGTAGGACGAACACCCTGAAGCCGTATCCGCATCTGTCGCAAGTCAAGAAAGGAGGGTACGATGAAACCTGTAGCGCGGATCGCCATGATCTTTCTTGCCGCTCGTGGCGCTGGCCCATCTCCTCCGTGTTACGTTTCATATCCCAGTAATCGCGGGCGATGTGGTTATCCCCTTGTGGGCCAGCGCCCTGGCGTGCGTGTTCACCGGGGCGCTTTCGGTCATGCTGTGGCGGGAGAGCCGTCGGTAGTGAGGGAGGGAGATGCGGAGCGTGAACCTCTTTAAAACCAAACATTTCACCGCAAAGCTCGCCTGTCTGCGCCTGCCTGTGCGTTGCACGCAGACAGGTGCGGAACGCACAGGTAGGCAAAGACTGCAAAGAGGTGCCAGATGGATCGAAGCGAGAGCGGAAGCCGTCGTCGCCAGTGGATCGCGTTGATCCTCTCTGGGGTCTTCCCCGGCCTCGGCCAGCTCTTCTTGTGCGCGTGGGGGAAAGGAGTCGCCTTTCTCCTTGCCGGGGGCGTGCTCACGTGGGCCATGGGGCAACTGGTGTCAATGGAGGATCTGCTCGCAGGCCGTTTATCCAGCCCCCTGATGATCCTGGCCCTGGTGCTCGCCCTTTTGGCGGTGTTTCTCTGGAGCATCGTGGACGCCTGGCGCTCTGGAAGTGGACCTCGGGTATAGGCAGCATCTCGATGGGAGGACGTTTCCGCGTCTGGGCTCCGGGCGGTCTTGAAATACCACGGGAGATTTTGAACTTCGTCGTATACAATAGATCAATTGCCACAGTCTCACAAAAGCCGAAGAGGAAAGGGGGATTGACGTATGGATTTCAATGAGGTCGTTGCAAAGCGCCGGACGGTCCGCAAGTTCAAGGGGCCGGCCACCGAAGCGCAGCTCATGCGCATCCTGGTTGCCGGGACGAAGGCTCCTTCGGGAATGAACCAGCAGCGGTGGGAGTTCATCGTGGTCGATGACCCGGCGCTGATCGAGCAGATCGCCGAGCGCAAGTACATCCTGAACCGGGGCAACAAACCCCGAGGGGAAGAGGTCCCCCCGGAGATGGAAAAAGCCGCTCAGGCGCAGAAGGACTCGTTCGCCAATGGTAGCCACGTCGCCGTCTACTACAAGGAGGGGGGACGCGACGAGGCCTGGATGTGCCTGGAGAATATGTCGCTTGCGGCCGTCCCCAAAGGGCTGGGGACAAAGATCTCTTTCTTCCGGGCCGGAGCCGAAAAGGATATCGACAAGATCCTGCAGGTTCCCCCGGGGTACGAGTTGGCCTGTGTCCTCTCGATCGGCGTCCCGGCGATGGAGCCCGCCGCGCCCAAACTCCGCCCCGAGGGCAGTTGGCTGCACCGCAATAAATTCTAGCAGGAACCGCTGACGGTTTTCGCCTGTGGCAGAGCCGTCTGGACCTCCGAGGGGGGTTCAGACGGCTCTTCATGCCACGCCGCGTGATCAGGGAGTTCGTTCCCTTCAGGGCTCGCAAGATCACGCCGTCAGTGCCCGAGGTCACCGGGGTCTGCCCGGCTCTTCCCCCCCCGGCGTTCGTCATTCCCCTTGACAGCCGTCTCCGGTCCGCCGGATACTCCGGCCCCACCCGACGGACGCGAGTCGGGAGCCCTGCCAGCCCACGGTCACGCCGGCCGATTGGGCTCCGACGGCCGAGAAGCCTAGAAGAGGGTCCATCGTGGCGCGCCTCCAAAAAGACAGTCCTATCATTTACCCCTCCGTATCCTGTTGGTGTGGAGACTCAACGGTACGTGGAAGGAGACAACCATGAAGAGGATGCAGGCTCAGGCGGTTCTGCTTTTGATCGCACTGGTCGTGGCTGTGCCCGTGGCCGGCTGGTCGGCTGAACCTGTACGGCTGTCGTTGGCCTCTGGACCCATTGGCGCGGCTTGGTATTCGCTGGGGAGCAGCTTCGTGCAGGTGATCCAGAAGAAGGCACCGGACATCATCATCACCCTGGAGGCCGGCGCCGCCGTCAAGAACGTCCGGACCATCGCCCAGAAGCCCAACGTGATCGGCTTCACGAACCTCGACCTCGCCTACGATGCCGTGCAGGGAACCGGCGAGTTCGACAAGAAGCTCCCACTGCAGGCCCTGATGGCCGGCCATCCCAGCCATGCCTACCTGATCACCCTGGAGGGGACGGGGATCAACAGCGTGGAGGACCTGCGCGGGAAAGCCGTGTCGATCGGCCCCCCCGCCAGCGGCGCGGAGACCACCGCCCGGATGGTGATCACGTCCCACGGCATGACGTACAATGACATTAAGGCTAAGTGGCTTGGCACGCAGGAGACCTGCGACGCGCTCCGGGACAATATCATCTCCGCGGGGTTCATCTTCTCGGGCAGCCCGGTGCCGGCAGTCATGGAGTTGGCCGTCACCCACAAGCTCAAGATCATCACGATCAAGCCCGAGATGGTCAAGAAGATCCAGGAGAGGTTCCCCTACGTCGCCCTCGACCGACTCCCTGCGGGCACCTACAAAAATCAGACGGCCCCGTTGGATCTGATCGCCTGGGATACTTACCTCATGGCGAATTCCCAGCTTCCGGAGGCGGTCGGGTACAAGATCGTGAAGGCCCTCTCGGAGAACACGCAGGAATTGATATCCCACCCGTCGGGCGCATACTGGACCCTGGAGAAGACGGCTCAGAAGATGATCGTCCCGCGGCACCCCGGCGCCGAGCGGTATCTGCGGGAGAGGGGCCTGCTCAAGTAGGACGATCCCAGCGGTCCGGAGCACGAGAAGACCCCGCAATGCTCGGCAAGGGTCCGATGTGTTGCAGTGTCTCCATTCACTCGACAGTCGGGAGGCTCCATGGAGAAGCCGGACGAGGTTGTGCAGAGCTGGAGAAACCATGTCGCGTATGGTGTTGGAATCCTCTTCTCGCTCTTTCATTGCTGGAACGCTTACGCCGGGACCTTTCCCGGCCAGCAACTGACGACTATCCACCTGACCGGAACCTTGATCATCGGCTTCCTCCTGAAGCCGGCGTGGCAGGGGCGCCGGACCCTGGAGGCCGCATTCTCCGCCGTCCTGGCGGCCCTGGCGCTCATCACGGGCCTCTACCTCTTCAGTGCCTATGACACCTACTCCTCCCGCGCCGGGATGCCCACGACCCTGGACGTCGTTCTGGGCTGGGTGCTGATCCTGATCGTCCTGGAGGGGGCCCGCCGCTGTCTCGGCAACGGGCTCGTCGTGCTGGCGGTGGTCTTCCTCGGCTACATGGCCGTCGGCCCGTACCTTCCTAATGTGGTGAGCCACAGGGGATTCAGCCCGTCGGAGATTGCGGAGGTGATGTTCCTGAGCACGGACGGGATCCATGGGACGCCCCTGCAGATCTCCGCCAAGTTCGTGGTGATGTTCATCATCTTCGGGGCCCTCCTGCAGAACAGCGGGGGCGGGCAGTTCATCCTCGACCTCGCCGCCAGCCTCTTCGGCCGCGTGCGCGGCGGCCCGGCCAAGGTCGCCGTCCTGGCCAGCAGCCTCTTCGGCACCATCTCGGGCTCCGCGCCGGCGAACGTCATGGCGGTGGGCTGGCTGACCATTCCGCTGATGAAGCGGATGGGGGCCTCCTCGGTCTATGCGGCGGCCGTGGAGGCCGTCGCGTCCACCGGCGGGCAGATCATGCCCCCGGTCATGGGTGCGGCGGCATTCCTGATGGCCGACTTCCTCAGCATGCCCTACGCCAAGATCTGCATCGCCGCCGCCATCCCGGCCGTGCTCTACTACGTGGCGCTCTATTTCCTGCTGGACTTCGAGGCCATCAAGCAGGGGTGGTCGAAGGAGGCGATCCAGGCCACCATCACCGACTCTCGCGTCCGCCTGAACTGGACGGGCCTCCTTCACCTTGTGCCCGTGGCAGTCCTGATTTACTTCATGTTCGTGGCGGCCAACACCGCCTTCATCTCCGCCTTGTGGGCCTGCATCGCCGTCGTGCTGATCGCCCAGCTCTTCCCGCAGCACCGGGGCCTCAAGAATGTTATCAAGTCCCTGGCGGCGGGCGGGAGAGGCTCGGTCGAGGTGGCCTTGGCCTGCGCGGCCGCCGGCATTGTGCTCGGCGCCCTGACCCAGACGGGTCTCGGGATCCAGATGTCGAGCCTCCTGACGTCCCTCAGCGGGGGAAACCTGTACGTGCTCCTGGCCCTCACCGCCATCAGCTCGCTCATCCTCGGGATGGGGATGCCGACCACCCCCTGCTACATCATCGTGGCGGTCACCGTCGTGCCGGCCATCGTCAAGTTGGGCGTCATCCCGCTCGCCGCCCACATGTTCGTCTTCTACTTCGGCTGCATCTCCGGGATCACACCACCCGTGGCGGTGGCAGCATACGCTGCCGCCGGCATCGCCCGAAGCGATCCGTTCAAGTCCGGATGGCTCGCCTTTCGCATGGGAATGTCCGGATTCATCCTTCCCTTCATGTTCGTCACGGGTCCCGCCCTGCTCATGATCGGTGATGCCGGAACCATCGTGTGGAGCTGCCTCACGGCCACCATCGGGGTCGCCGGACTTTCGGCCATGATCGTAGGGCACGTGGCGGCCCCCCTGCGGGCCTGGGAGCGGGTCGTGCTGGGGCTGGGCGCCCTCATGCTCATCGATACGGGGCTGGTGACCGACGTCATCGGGATCGTCGTCTTCGGAGTGATCGCCGCGCGCCAGTACGCGGCCTGGAAGGGCGCGCGAGCGAGCGCACTGACCGCTGTGGCAGCCAAGTAAGATACGGAGGCCCTCAGCCTCCTCGGAAGGAGACTCCATGGAAAAGGTCAAGGTTGCTCTGGTCAGAACCACGGATCCGTACGAAGGGGTGCGCAGGCTCGTATCCCTGCTCCCGCAGCAGCTCAAGATCAGGGGCGCTTCCGTTCTCGTGAAACCCAACCTTTGTTCCCCCTTCCGTCCCGAGGATGTCGCATCCAACACCCATCCGGACGTCGTGGGGGCGGTGGTCCGCTGGCTGCGTGAGGAAGGCGCCAAGAAGATCCTGGTGGGGGACGAACCGGTCTGGGGACTGCGCTCGCGGTTCGCCCACGAGAAGAGCGGCGTTCAGGAGGTGGTGAAGCGGGAAGGCGGCAAGCTGATCCATTTCGACGAAGAGGCGCGCGTCGTGAAGAAGGTGCCCGGCGGCCGCGTCTTCGACGCGCTCTCCTTGCCGAAGGTCCTGGATGAGGTCGACCTCCTCGTCAACGTGCCCAAGATGAAGGTCAACATGATGTGCCAGGCCACCCTGGCGATCAAGAACCTCCTGGGGCTGATCCCGTTCCAGCAACGGAAGAAGTTCCATCGCGGGATGGACCTCGCCTATGGGCTGGTGGACATCGCCAAGCTGGTCCAGCCGCAGATCAGCATCATCGACGCCATCTTCGCCCTCGAGGGGATGAGCTCCCACACGGGTTCGGCGAAGCGCCTGGACCTTCTGATCGGCAGCCTGGTCCCGCTGGCGGCCGACATCGTCGGAAGCCGGATCATGGGCTTCAATCCGATGGAGATCGTCACGACGCAACTGGCGCTCAAGGACAAGATGGGCCTGGAGAAGCTGGATCAGATCGAGATCGTCGGGGAGCCCGTCGAGAGCTTCGTGACGACGTTCGACCGACCCTTCCCGCGGCTCGTCCACCCCTCGCCAAACGTGGAGGTCTTCCCGGGCGGCATCTGCCCCGGCTGCGCCGGACGCATCCCGAAGATCCCGCCGAAGGTGGACCCCGCGAAGCACTATGCGGTCGTCCTCGGCAGGCGAGTGAACCTGAACCGGATCAAGGAATTCGACGAAATCTGGTGCTTCGGCGATTGCGGAATCGAGGAAGGGCGGCGGATCGCCAAGCGTCACCCGGCGCTGAAGGCCAAGATCAAGAATGTGGGGGGCTGTCCTCCCCTGGAGTGGTGGGCCGAACATACCCTGAAGGAAGAGCTGGTGGAGCGCGGCTGGTGGAGTCCGGACGCCATGGGGAAATGAACCGCAGTCGGTCAAACATAGGGAGGAGCGATGACTTCCAACGGCGCAGCAGGAAACAAATGGCCGAGTCCTTTCAACGCAGTATCGAGGGACAGACTCTCCTCGAGCCGTCGGATCCTCCTCTCCGATTGCACCCTCAGAGATGGAGAGCAGCAAGCGGGCGTGGCCTTTGATTGCGCCGGGAAGGTTCGGATCGCGCGCGCCCTGGACGACTTGGGCATCTATGAGATCGAGGCCGGCACTCCGGCCAGCAGCGAAGAAGACCGCGAGGCGATTGCCGAGATGTGCCGGCTGGGGCTGCGGGCGAAGATCAGCGTCCTCTGCCGCGCCATGACGGCCGACATCGATCAGGCGATGGCCCTGGGCGTCTGGGGTGTCCGCGTCAGTTTCCCGATCAGTCCCATCGAGCGAAAGCACAAACTGAAGGGCATCACCGACGACGAGTACCTGACACGCGCCCTCGCCATCACTGAGTATGCTCGGCGCCAGGGGGCCTACGTCGTCTTCAGCCCCTATGATACGACCCGGGCCGAGCTTCCCTTCCTCAAGCGACTGGTCGCCGAGCTCGAGCGCGCAGGGACGGTGGACAGGTTGCGGGTCGTGGACACGACCGGATGCGCCCTGCCCGAGGCGATCGACTATCTGATCGGACAGATCCGGGAAGCGGCGCCGACCCTCCCCCTGGAAATACATTGCCACAATGACTTCGGGCTGGCCTGCGCCAACACCCTGGCCGGCCTTCTAGCAGGTGCGGATTACGCCTCTACGACGATCAACGGGCTGGGAGAGCGCTGTGGCAATGCCGCGACGGAAGAAGTCGCACTTGCGCTGGAGGCGCTTTACGGGGTAGGGACAGGGCTGGACTTGACGAAGTTGACCGCCGTCTCTGCACTGGTCGCGGAGCTCAGCGGGGTCCCGATGCAGCCCAACAAGGCGGTGGTGGGCGAGAACGCGTTCCGCCATGAAGCCGGCATGGTCGTGGCGGGCGTGCTCCAGGATCCCTTTACTGCCGAGCCCTATGCGCCCGAGTTGGTAGGCCAGCGGCGGCAGATCCTGATCGGCAAGAAGAGTGGCCTGGTCTCGATCGGCTACAAGATCAAGGAGCTGGGGCTGCCACTTGCCGAAGAGCGATTCCCGGAGATGCTGACCCGGGTCAAGCAGGCCGCGGTCAAGAAGCGCGGTGCATTGACGGACGACGAGTTCAGGGCCCTGGTAGACGAGGTGGCCGATCGCCGCTGAGACAGACCGGTCGATACCGGCCCGCATCGGGGGCAAAACCTGCCGCGCCCGCAGCCGCGAGGCCCTTATGAAGCTTTTCGACGCCATCGCGGCCGCGCCCAAGCCGGCCGTCCTCTCCTCTGCCCCTCTGCTCCTCTGCCCCCCGTCACCCCATTTGCGATTTTCGATTTGCAATATTCGACACCATCGTCATCCCGATCCTCGCCGTGACCCCGACGACGAGGACGGTGCCGCCGATCCCCAATCCGCACACCAGGGCCATCACGAAGTTTCGGAGAGTCATCTTTCCCACGGACTCAACCCGAACCTTGCAGTTGAACCGCCGGTGCCAACGGCCGTTGGTGCGCAAAGGGCGCAAAGGAAAACTCGCTGATTCCAGAGGGATCCGGAATCATCCGGTCTGAGCGGGTCGTACGATTTTCAACCCTGGTCCGGGATCTGATCTGCCGATCCTGGCTCTCTTTGCGATCTTTGTCGGCCCCCATGAACCGCACGACAGGATCCGAGAAGTGGAAGGCCGCCATAGGCTTCTAGACACACAAATGCCGCGCCTCGCACTACCGAAGCGCGGCGCTTTGCGGTGAAATGTTTCGGCTGAATCGGCCGCTAGGGTTTTCCCCCGAAGGCCTTCTCGATCGGCGATCCGCCGCTCATAGCCTGCCGGGCCTCGGCGATGAATCCCTGCGCCGTCTTTCCGTCCTGGCTCTCCGGCCCCACCGCACGGAGGAAGCTCTCCCAGACTCGGATCGCCGCCGGATAGTCCTTCTTCACCTGCTGGAGCAGCGTGGCCTTGTTCCAGAGCGCGTGGATGTAGTCGGGCTGGATCAGCAGCGCCTGGTCATACTGGCGGAGCGCCGAGTCCGGTCGGCCGCGCGCCTCCATTATATTCCCCAGGTGGGTGATCGCCTCCACGTTCTTGGGTTCTTTCGACAGCACCTGCTGGTAGAGGGCCTCGGCCTCATCCAGCCGCTGCTGGTCTAAATGGACGTGGGCCAGACCCAGGAGCGCCTCGATGTCCCCCGGGCTCTGGAGCAGCCGCGCCCGCCACGGCGTGCTGGGATCCGCTTCCGCGGGGGCCGGGGCTCCCGGTCCGGCAAAGCGCGATGCCAGATATCCCGCCGACACCCCGATGGTCAGGGTGATGACCACCAGCCACACGACGCTCGCCATCGTGGGGCGGCCCGCCAGGATCCCCGGGACGTTGGGGCGCCCAGGCGTCTGCTTCGCCTGGTTCGGCTTTCGTTTTGCCACCGGCATCACCTATCGACCGGCTTGTTCACTTCTGCAGGCTTCGTTCGATGGAGAACAGCCAGTCCGGCGTGAACGAGAAGGCCAGACGGCTCAGGACCGTGAAATAGTCCGTCACCAAAAGGAGACCCACCAGGATCAGAATCACCCCGCTGCCCCTGGTCACCACGGGGATGAACCGCTTGAACCGATCAAAGAAGGGCAGGAAGCGGTCGATCATCAGCGAGCAGAGGAGGAACGGGATCGCCAGCCCCAGCGAATACGCCGCCAGCATCAGGATGCCGGTGGCGGCGGTCTGCGTCATGGAGGCCAGCGTCAGGATGGAGCCGAGGATAGGGCCGATGCACGGCGTCCATCCCGCCGCAAAGGTGATCCCCGTCAGGACGGCCCCCAGATACCCGGCCGGCCGATTCACGATGTCCTTCCGCCACTCTCGCATCAGGAACGGGATGCGGAGCCAGCCGGCCACATAGAACCCCATCAGGATCACGAAGGCGCCCCCGACCCGTCGGATGACCGTCTGGTACTGAAAGAGAAGCTGGCCGAGCAGCGTGGCTCCTGCCCCCAGGGCGATGAACACCAGGGAAAAGCCCAGGACAAAGAACAGCGAGTTCGCCAGGATCGCCCGCCGCGTCCGCGGATTGGCCACCGTCCCCTGCAACTCTTCGAAGGAGATCCCGGCGATGAAGGAGAGGTAGGAAGGGAAAAGGGGCAAGACACAGGGCGACAGGAAGGACAACAGGCCTCCCGCGACGGCCAAGAGGATGCTCACCTCAACACCAGGCATGGCACCTCCCCAACTTCGAACTTCGAACTTCGAAATTCGAAATTCGAAATCGCAGAATGAATCATCTCTTCCCCGCGACCACCTGTCCGATGTAGCTCTGCATCTCCGGAGTGTCCCACTCCCGACCGCCCATCGCCCGCCACAGGAGGTTGCCGTCGCGACCGACGAGGAAGCTGACCGGGAGGGCCCGGATCCCGTAGTCGTGGCTCACCGATCCGTCCGCGTCCAGGAGAACCGGAAAGGACAGCTTCAGTTCCTGGACGAACGGCCGAACCGTCTTGGCGCTCTGCTCCATGTTGACCGCCAGAACCACAAGCCCCTTGTCCCGGTAGGCGCGAAACAGTCGCTCCATGCCCGGCATCTCTTGCCGACAGGGACCGCACCACGTGGCGAAGAAGTTCAGAAATACCAGCTTTCCTCGGTAGTCCTTGAGCTGGATCTTCTTGCCGGTGAGATCGGGCAGCGAGAATGCCGGCGCTTCCACCGACTCACTCGGTGCTTGCAGCCTTAGGCCCCGCGGAGGGTCCGTCCCGGCGCAGACGGGCCCGGCGAGCGCAAGCAGAAACGCCAGTAAGAGCAAGAAGCTGCAGAGGCGCAGAGGAGCAGAGGAGCAGGGGTGCAGAGGCGCAGGGGCGCAGGGGCGCGGAGGCGACGATGGGAGCCACTGCAATTTGCAATTTGCAATTTGCAATTTGCAATCGAAAATTCGAAATCCCAAGAACTCTCATTGCGCCAGGACCAACCGCGCAGAGTCCCCCACGCGGAGCTTCTCCCGGGCGGTGAAGCCGGCGGGCACCTCCAGGACGAGATCGCCCGTGGCGGTATAGACCGTCTCCGGACCCGTCGGGGTGAGGGGAGGCGCGTTCTTCTCGATCTGCACGATCCGCCCTTCCCGAATCCAGATGATGTCCAGCCGGAAGAGCATGTCCTTCATCCAGATCCCGATCGGCTGGGGATGATCGTAGAGGAAGAGCATCCCCTGCCCCGGCGCCAGGCCGGGCCGTCCGCTCAGGCCCCGCCCCTTCTCGAGAGGGGATCGGGCCAGCTCGGCCGTCACGGTGACCCGGTCGGCGAGGACGATCTTGCCCGTCGGCAGGGGGGGATTCACCTCGACGGCGGCGGCCCCCATCAGCAGAGCAGCCAGGAATACTCCCGCGAGCATGGCGCGGCCCTTGACTCTTTCCCGTGGTTGCATCAGTCCTCCGGCAGTTCCCCAAGACGAACCGTGACGGCCAGCGGCTTCCCGTCCCGCATCGCCTCTACCCGCACGTCTTCGCCGACCTTCTTGTGCTCATCGAGGAATGCGGTGAGATCTTCCACCGACGCGATCTTCTGCCCGTCCAGGCTCTGAATGATGTCGCCGCCGACGGTGACCATGTAGTTCCCCACCCGGACCCGCCGCTGGGATCCGCGCAACCCGGCCCGCGCCGCGGGGCCGTTCGCAGCCACCTGGGAGATCATCACACCTTCCTTGGTGGGCAAGGAGAGCGCCTTGGCAACCGCAAGATTGATGTCCAAGCCGTTGATCCCCATCCAGGGATGGCTGGCGCGACCCTTGGCGATGAGTTGCGGCAGGAGTTGCTTGACCGTGTTTACGGGCACGGCGAAGCCGATCCCGACCGAACCGCCGCTGGGGGTGAAGATGGCAGTATTGACCCCGATCACCTCGCCGCGCGAATTCAGCAAGGGGCCCCCGGAGTTTCCCGGGTTGATGGCCGCGTCGGTCTGGATCACGTTCCGGATCTGTCGGCCCGAATCGGATTTCAGACTTCGACCGAGGGCGCTCACCACCCCCCGAGTGACGGTGCGCTCCAGGCCGAAGGGATTCCCGATGGCAATGGCCGTCTGACCCACCTGGAGCTGTGCGGAGTTCCCCAACCGGAGCGGGACAAGGGTCTCCTTCCCGGGGTTGATCCGGATCACGGCCAGGTCGTTACTCGGATCGCGACCCACCAGCTTGGCCGGCATCTTGATCTTGTCAGCCAGCGTCACCTCGATGCTGTCCGCGTTCTCCACGACATGGTTGTTGGTCAGGATGAGGCCCTTCTCATCGACGACGAATCCCGACCCAGATCCCTGTTCCGGGATCACCCGAAAGAAGAAGTCCTGGCTCAGCACCGTGCTCGTGATGTGCACGACGCCGAGGCTCGCAGAGCGGTAAACGCTGATGACCGTCTCTTCCTCAGACGTGAGGCCCCCCTTGCCTTCGCCGGCCGATGCCGCACCGGTTCCGATCAATAACAAAAGACCGAGAACGGCGGCACAGAGGCCGAGGAAGCGGGCCAGGATGTGCGCATGCGAGACGAGTCGAGAGGGGCGAGAGATACCCATAGCCATTGTAGAATACCCGAGCTATCCGCCAAAGGCAAGAAAGTGGCCGTGACGCCGGAGACCTGTGAATCAAGGAGGGGTGACACGCAAGCGCATCCGACCCACGAGTCGATCGTCGGAGGTGCGGACCTCCACCGACCAGAGCCCAGCCGGATCGGGTCCGAAACCCGTCTTCCACGAATAGGTTCGAAATCCCCCGGGCCGCCCGCCTCGGATGCGCATCATGGGCATCGTGGCCACGATCTGCCCATCCTTTCGCCACACATGGTGGACCGGTTGTTGCACGCTGGAGGGAGACGCCACGGCTGCGAAGGCCACCACTCGTCCCCACCGGCGCAGATCCTCGACGGAGGCCTGCGCGACAGGTTCCACGGGCTCCAGCCTCTCGACGCCCCGGGCGAAGGTGGCCTGAGTGAGATAGAGCGGGGTCGGGGGAATCCACTCGCGGATCCACCATAAGCCCCCGGCGAGCAGGGTCGCCGCCACGGACGCCTGGAGACCCGCCCGCCTCCACGAAAACCCCTGGCAGTGCCGAAAGGCCGGGATGAGGGCCAGCATGCTGCCGACCCCGCTCAAGAGGAGCGCCCACGAGCTCCCCACACCGACGAGGGGAAAAGCGACGTTCAGCGAGGCAAACAATCCCAGACCGAAGAGCGCCATCTCGATCCAGTGGAATCGGCTCCTCGCCGTCCGATACCACGGATCGATCGCGGTGAGGATGGCCGCCCCAACGAGTAGCAGGAAGAACCACACGTTGACCGAGGTCAGCGTGGTGCTTGCATAGTAGATGGGCAGGAGAAAAAGAGTTAGGCCGTGCAGGAGCGTCTGGACCGTGTAGTCCACCAGAAACCCGAGAACCCGGGGACTCCGGGCCGCCAGCCCCTTCCGGGTCTCGATCCAGAGCACACCGACCAGCCAGAGCAGGAGGAGATAGCCCATGAACAGTGGGAAATACTCGATGCCTCGGCGAAAGATGAAGAGGGTGATCAGCCCCATGAGGATCGAGAAGATCGAGATCCCCCAGATCCGGACCCAGCGGAGTCGGGGGTGCCGTTCTTCGAGTGCATCCCAGACGGCGCGAAAGCGGGCAAGCAATTTCATGGCCCGGCGAGATTTCTCCCTCGCACCCCTTGACGGGGCCAAGGGTCCGTCCTATGTTCTAGGTAGCCGCAGGGATCAGCGCAGAGCAGCGTGCTCGCCAAACAGTGCGAGGCTTCCCGGCGGGTCGCCCAGAGGATGTAAGCCTTGGGCGTCGGAACCGGCTCCGAACTTGGGGCCGAGAGAACCGGCGTCGGCGATCCAAGGGGAATGTTGCATGGCTCAAGTCTGATCGCCTGCGGCAGTTTTTTTGGCCCCAGGACTTCACCCCACACCGCCTCGGAATCCGGTCCCCATCAGACCTGGCGGGGAAACTCCTGATCCAGGATCTCGCTGATGAACCGCTCGATCGAGACCGGATAGAACTTCACATCCGGGGCGAAGATCAGTCCGGTGTCCAGAATCTCGCCCCGCATCAGCTCGTCCAGCGCCCGGTCGATCTGCGCCCGCGGATCCCGATCCACCTTGACGATCTTGAGCTCCTCGCTCTCCAGTTGCACATTCTGCCGGTGAGCGTACAGAAAACTGAACATTCGCCCGACCAGCGTGCGGTCCATGAGTTGCGGGTCGTCAAAAAGCTGCTCATAGGTCTGCCCCAGGTGGCGCGGGGTGAGAACCAGACGGGGCGAGACCCGAATCTTTCCCCGAATCTCCACCGCCCGCTGCGTCTGTTCATCATCCGGGGCCACCAAGACATACGGCAGGATGTGATACCCGGTGACGATTCCCGCGATGGGCTTCCGCAGGACCTGCGTGTCCTCGAAGACACGGCGCAGATGCTCCGGCTCCGGATGCGTGTTGAACATGGGTGTCCTTCAAGCTCAAAAGCGGTTCGGGGTCTCTTGCTCTCTGGAAGTTATAACCCCGATTGCGGACGGGGACAAGCAAAAGCCGCGGGGCCGCGGTCGGTGCGCTGATGGAGTTGCCTAGGGGCGGGCGCCGGAAGGCTTCACCGGGGTCTTCGCCAAGATGGCATCCAGTCCTCGCTGGAAGACTTCGAACGGATAGGCTCCCATCGCGAGCTGCCCATTGATGAGGAACGCCGGGGTCCCGCTCGCGCCGAGGGCCCGCCCCATCAGGCTCTCCGACTCGACCCGCCCGGCGTGAGTCTTCCCGTCCAGACAGGCGGCGAATGCCGTGCGGTCGAGGGGGAGATCGGCGGCATATCGCTTCAGCCGGGTCGAGGTAAACGCCAAGGCCGACCGGTTGGCGAAGAGGGTGTTGTGATATTCCCAGAACTTTCCCTGGTCCTGGGCGCAGGCGGCCGCCAGCGAGGCCGTGACCGAGGCCTCGCCCAAGATCGCCAGATGACGAAACACCAGCCGCAGCTTCCCCGTTCGGATGTACCGCTCTTCCAGCTTTGGAAGCGTCTCCTTCGCGAACTTCGCGCAGTAGCTGCACTGAAAATCTGAGAAATCCACCATGACCACCGGGGCGTCGGCCGCCCCCTTGCTGGGCCCGGTGTCCTGCTCCAGGGCGGCGACGACATCCTCCCGCGTGAGCTCCTGCGCCCGTTCTCCCCCGAAGGCGGGAGCGATCAAAAGCAGGCTCATGGCCATCACTCCGATCCCCGCCAATTCCCGCAGACAGCAACGCATCCCGTCGTCTCCTCGCTTTTGCCGCACCAGTCGGTCGAGCGCATCGCCGCCGACCGGAACGATCGGCGCAGCGCTACTGCCCCAGCAGCCCCACGAACTCCAGGCTCTTCCGGATGGCGCCCTCGGGATCGCCCTCGCCCGGAAACTCGAAACAGAGCGGGACCGTCTTCCCGGTCGCGTCCAGGGCGGCGACGATCTCCCGCAAGGGTAGACTCCCGTTGCCGAGGAAGGTGGACCGCCACCCGTCCCCGGTCTGCTTGGCGTCCTTGGCGTGGATGTAATCGATCCAGCGTCCAAGCCCGTGGATCGCGGCGATGGGATCTTAGCCGGTCCCCGCGTAGTTGGCAACATCGCCGCCGGGACCGGAACGATCGGCGCAGCGCTACTGCCCCAGCATCCCCACGAACTCCAGGCTCTTCCGGATGGCGCCCTCGGGATCGCCCTCGCCCGGAAACTCGAAACAGAGCGGCACCGTCTTCCCGGTCGCGTCCAGGGCGGCGACGATCTCCCGCAAGGGTAAACTCCCGTTGCCGAGGAAAGTAGACCGCCACCCGTCCCCGGTCTGTTTGGCGTCCTTGGCGTGGATGTAGTTGATCCAGCGTCCAAGCCCGTGGATCGCGGCGATGGGATCCTGGCCGGTCCCCACGTAGTTGGCAAAATCGAGGTTGGTTCCCAACCACCGGCAGGCGAACGCCTCCAGCGTCGCCTGGATGTCCGGCAACAGATGACCGGGCGCCTTGGAGTTGTTCTCCAGGGAAAGCGGGGTGCGCAGCGCCGCCGCCCGATTCGACGGCCCTCCGGCCGGCGTAGTGAGCGCCCGCATCGGCGCGCCCGGTCCCCGGCCGCTCGCCCAGATTGACTCGAAGCAGGATGGCACCCAGCGCGCGGGCATCCTCGATGTCCCGGATAAGCTGCTCTTGCCGTGCTGGGTCCGAATGGTACAGCGGAGTCGCGGTCGTGTAGGCCGCCTTCAGCTTGAGCTGGGCCAGTTGCCGCTTGACGGCGGGGAGCTCGGCCGCCTTGTCCCTCCAGTACACGTCCCGATACTCGACCCCCTGCAGCCCGAGGGAGGCGGCGAAGGGGGCCAAGTCCAGGACGGTCTTCTTGCCGGCCGTGAGCTGCTCGTCGAACTGAACCGCAGAGAGGTAGATCGCGCGGGCTCCTCGCGCCTGGATGGAATGTGACGTCAACGGGCCGCTCGCCATGACCTCCTCCTTTGAAGATGCCTCTCCTCGCCGTTTGACTCTCGCGCTGCACGCATTCTAGGGACCGTGACTCCCCCTTGTCAATCGAGGGCGACGGCATCGGCCGAAAAGTCGCTGGCGCCTCGGGGAAATATTGGTAGAATGGGAGTCATGAACCATCAGCCCGACTCGCCGGTATCGCCCGAGGAGCCGCCGCCGCAGCCCCGATTGTGTGTCGAGGAGTATGAAGGCCATCGCGCCCTCATGGCGGACGGGGTGATTCTCTCGGTCGCCGTGGGCGAGGCCGACCCGCCGTTCGGGTACTGGGCGGCGATGCTGCCCGAGGGGTCTCCCAAGAGCGCCCTCCTGCTGGGGCTGGGGGCGGGCACGCTGGCGCACCTCCTCACCCGGCGCTTCCCCGACATCCGGATCGTCGGGGTGGACATCGATCCCGAGATCGTCGAGTTCGCCCGCCTCCATTTCGACCTGGCCCTGCCCAACCTTCAGGTCGTGGTCGGGGACGCCTTGGCTTACGCCGCCCACTGCACCGAACCGTTCGACTACGTGGCCGTGGACCTCTTCTGCGGGCACGCCTTCCAGCGGGGCGCCCTCTCGCGCCCCTTCCTGCGCCACCTGAAGACGATCGCCGGACCACGGGGGGAGATCGCCGTCAACCTCTTCAAGGACAGGCGCAGTACGGTGTACGTGAACCGCCTCGCTCGGGTCCTCCATGTTCACCGCCTGGAACGCCTCACCCGGAACGTCATCGTCCACTGTCGCGCACAAGAGTAGTCTTTAATAGAGAAAGTCGCGGATGTCGTACACCGCCACTTTCGGACGGCCCGCGGGACCCGCGCGTAGGCCAGCCTTGATCGCCGAAAGCTGGGCGGCCATCTCCGCATCGGTCAGCGGGCGTATGCCGGCCTCGCGCTCTCGCCGGCGGTACGGGGCGTCGGGATCGGCTGTGAGGGGGGAAAGGTAGAGGATGTCATGCGGGCCCAGCCGCATCGCCTCGAGGGCGGCGAGGGTCAGGGCGACGTGCCGCTCCAGATACCGCTCGCCCCCGACCCCCAGGAGGACGATGATCCCCACGGCGACACCGGCAGTCCGGAGGGTTTGCACCAGGGTGACGGCTTCCTCGCGCGAGCCGGGCTTCTCCAGGAACTGCAACAGCTCGTCGCAGCCCGTCTCCAGGCCGAGATAGACGCGGCGCAGACCTCGCTCCGCCAGGGACCGGAAGTGGGCCGGCGACTTGGGGGCGCCGCTGAAGGCGTCGATGAATGAGTAGACCCCCCGAAGAGCGCCCGGGCCGAACGGCAGCTCCTCGCGCAAGAGATCGAACATCTCGACCAGGCGGGATGGGGACAGCACCAGGGCGTTGGCATCCGCCAGAAACACGCTGCGCCGCAGGGAGATCCCCGCACCGAAGAAGCTCCGCACCGCCCGCAGATGTTCGCGCAATTCGGACGCCGGCTTCGCCCGAAAGGTCCGATCTCGGTAGAACCGGCAGAAGGCGCACCGGTTGTAGGCGCACCCCTCGGTCACCTGGACGACCAGCGCCTCGTACTGGTCGGGGGGGAGGATGGGGACAGGAAGATAGATCGACCGGAAGCGGGCCGCATCGGCATCGAGCGCCCCGGGGGTCCAGACGAGAACCGCCGTCAGCCGCTCGCAGAGATCCGCCGCCTCGCCCTCCGGCAGACCCGAAGACCCCCCGCGAACCCCGTCCCGGATGGCGGAGATTTCCCGGACGACTCCGTCCAGCAGGGCCAGGCGCTCCACCGGCGCGAGCTCTCGGCGGGCGAAGCTCCAGGGATACGGTCCCGTCTTGCGCTTCTCGACGAACCGGTCGTCCAGACCGCGGCGGATGGAGCGGCCGTCCCAGAAGGCCCGGACCAGGCGCCCGGCCCGGTCAAACGAGAAGGCGCAGCGCCGATCCAGGTCGATCGTGGTGGAATCGTTGCGCAACGCGGCGAGGACGGACCGCAAGGCGCCGGCCGCAAAGGGGCCCAGGGCGATCTGTCGGTTCGGCCCGTGCGGCGGAATCATCTCCTCATGTCGGGCGCGGCCGGAATCGCCGCAGTCGGAGAGAGTTGCTGACCACCGAGACCGACGAGAGGGCCATGGCCGCCGAACCGATCATCGGATCCAGCAGAAGACCGGTGAAGGGATACAGGACGCCGGCCGCGATGGGGATACCCAGCACGTTATAGAGAAACGCCCAGAAGAGGTTCTGCCGGATCGTGCGAATCGTCCGCTTGCTGAGTTCGATGGCCGTCACGACAGAGGTGAGGTCGCCGCGTATCAGCGTGATATCCGAGGCCTCCATGGCCACGTCGGTCCCCGTGCCGATCGCGATCCCCACGTCCGCCTGGGCCAGCGCCGGGGCATCGTTGATGCCGTCCCCCACCATGGCGACGACCTTCCCCTCCGCCTGGAGCTTCCGAACCTCGCCCGCCTTCTGCTCCGGCAGCACCTCGGCCAGCACCCGATCGATTCCCACCTGCGTGGCGATGGCCGCCGCGGTCCGCCGGTTGTCTCCTGTGATCATGACCAGCTCCAGGCCCAGACGGTGCAAGGCCTGGACGGCCTCCACGGATCGCTCCTTGAGCGTGTCGGCGACCGCGATCAACCCGGCCGCTCGTCCGTCCACGGCCACGAACATCGGCGTCTTGCCCTGCGCGGCCAGCTCATCCGCGGCCGGCGCGAGGGGGTGAACGTCGAACCCCGATTCCGCCAGAAACCTGGCGTTCCCAAGCAAAACGGTCCGCCCGTCTACTCTTCCCCGTACCCCCAGACCCGGCATCGCCTCGAACTCGGTCGCCTCGGACAGGATCAGACCCTGCTGCTTGGCGCGCGTGACGATGGCCTCGCCCAGCGGATGCTCGGAGCCCCGCTCCAGCGACGCCGCCACCCGCAGCAACTCCTCTCGGCTCTCGGCTCGCGGCTCCTCCATCTCGGCTCGTCGGCTCGCGGCTCGCGGCTCGTGGCTCGTCCGTCTCGGCTCTCAGCTCTCGGCTCTCGGCTCTCAAAATATCCGTGACCTCCGGCTCCCCCTTGGTCAGCGTCCCCGTCTTGTCGAAGACGACGGTGGTCACCTTGTGGGTCGTCTCCAGACTCGCCCCGTTTCGGATGAGGATACCCAGCTCGGCGCCCTTCCCGGTTCCCACCATGATCGCCGTCGGCGTGGCCAGGCCCAGGGCGCAGGGACAGGCGATGATCAGGACCGCCACAAAGTTCAGCATCGCGAAGAGGAACGCCGGACGGGGCCCGACGGCCAGCCAGACCAGGAAGGTTAGGACCGCGATACCGATCACCGTAGGGACGAAGACGCCGGCCACACGGTCGGCCAACCGCTGGATAGGGGCCTTGGAGCCCTGCGCCTCCTCCACCAGCCGGATGATCTGGGCCAGAACCGTCTCCTTCCCGATCTTCGTCGCCTCGAACCGGAAGGTGCCGGTCTTGTTGAGCGTCGCCCCGATCACCCCGTCCCCGGGCCGCTTCTCCACCGGGAGGCTTTCCCCGGTGAGCATGGACTCGTCCACCGCCGAGACGCCCTCGCGCACGATTCCGTCCACCGGGATCTTCTCCCCGGGCCGCACCACCACTCGGTCGCCGATCCGCACCTCGTCCAGCGGAACGTCCGTCTCCTCACCGTCCCGGACGACGCGAGCCGTCTTGGGCTGCAGGCCCATGAGCCGCCTGATCGCCTCGGACGTCCGCCCCTTGGCGATCGCCTCCAGGAGGCGGCCCAGTAGGATCAGGGTGATGATCACGGCCGCCGTCTCGTAATGGACGGCGGGGGTGATGCCGCGAGCCCGAAAGAAGTCGGGGGCAATCGTCATTGCCAGGCTGTAGAAGTAGGCCGCCGAGGTGCCCACGGCGATCAGAGTGTTCATGTCCGAGGTTCGGTGTCTGAGGGCGGCCCAGGCCCCGCGATAGAACTGCGCCTCCCACCCAGAACTGGACCGGGGTGGTGAGCGCCCAGAGGGCCCAGAAGTTCTGCAGAATCTCCGGCACCCAGGGAAACCAGTGGTGCATGCTCCCGAGGACAATCGGGACGCTCAGGACGATGCCCACGGCCAGTTTTCGCTTCAGCGCCCGGATCTCCCGTTCTCGAGCCGTCTTCTCGTGGTCGGCCAGGGCGGACCCTTCGGCCGCCTCCAGGGGTTCGTAGCCCGCCTCGCGGATGGTGCGGCGCAAATCAGCCACCGTCGCCGCGACGGGCGCAAATTCCACCGTCGCCGCGTTGGTCGCAAAGTTCACCGTCGCCGAGACGACTCCGGGGGAGCGGCGCAACGCCTCCTCGATCGTCGCAACGCACGTGGCGCAAGAGATCCCGCTGATCGGGATCGTCACCTTCTCCACTATCGGCGTGTACCCGGCGTCCTTGACGGCCCGCATCAGCATCGCGGGCTCGGCTACATCCGGGTCGTACTGCACACTGCCTCGCTCCGCGGCCAGATTCACGGCGGCGACCCGGACGCCCGGCACGGTCGCAAGCGCCCGCTCCACCGGGAGACGCAAGAGGCGCAGCTCATCCCAAGGATGCCAAAATCAAGGCGTCGCCCGCCCGAGGTTGCGGTCGCTTGCATCATGCCAAGCGCTCCTTTTCTCGATGTGTCTACCATACCCCGCTAGCGTATTGAACCCCGCGATGGGGCGCCTGTCAATCTCCGACCGAGCCGGGCCACTCTTCTCCATCTCCACCCAAAAAAGCAGAACCCCGACGGGGATTCCGTCGGGGTTCGGGGCATGTTTGGATTGGCGCCGCCCTGCGGCGGCCTCTTGCTGGTCTATCGTCCGCGAGACGCCCGCGCCTGCGGGCGCAGCTTGGTCTGGATTCCGTTCGGCGGCAGCTGCCAGTAGGCGACCCAGGGCTGCTCGGACTCGGCGGCGGCAACCGCCGCCGGCCAGCCCGAGTCCAGATCAAATGCCTTGGTTTCCACTTCGGCCAACTCCTCCAAGAGGCGGAGTTCCTGCTCGGGAGACCACAACTCGACTTCAGGCATCATTCTCGATCCTCCTTACCTTGCCAATATGGGGACGATTCCAGGCGGGGCTCCTCTGCCCCGTTCCGGATAGGCGGCTGCGCCATGTCGGCTCGACCGGGGCTGGCCGCCCGCGTCAGTGTAGATAGCCCGCCGGCACCAGGCGGCGAATGGAGCGCAGCCACTTGGCGACGACCGGTCGGTCCGCCTCCAGCCCGTACAACATGGACTGTAGGCGGTTCAGATGACCTTCCTCTTCCGCGCGAAGGATCTCGAGCAGCGACAGCAGCTCTTCCCGGCTCACGCCTTCCGCCAGTTGGATGAAGAGCTGCCGAGATCGCTCCTCCTCTGCCATCGTGGAGCGTAGGATGCTGTCTTCGGTCTGCGGCAGGGGGTCGGGCAGTGTTGCGACGGGGAAGCCGAGATCCAGTTGGGCCAGGCAGTCTTCGTCCAGTCCGTCCATCAGGCTGACCAACGTGAGAAGATGTCTGAGTTCGTCCAGAGCCAGTTGGTTGTAAAGACGACGGGCTTTCGGAGACGTGGAGGCTCGGGCGGCGGAGGCGAGGAGCGCGTAGGATTCCTTCTCCTTTTCGATCGCGATAAGGATGATATCGCTCTCGCTCTTGGGTACTGCCTTGCCCATCCCTTTGCACCTCGCACGTCGGGGAAACCGGCCAGAAACTCTCTGGACCGGCAGGCACAAGTTACAGCCTCGTCCCTGACCCTTTGCATTGGAGCAAGCACAGTGCCACGGCGACCCGATCGGCTCTTTACCCGCACCGAACCGACAGTTCCTTTTTTTTCAAACGGTTGGCAGATTGACCGCTTGTCAGGTAAACCGGAGAAAGTATGACAAACCTCTGGCGGGAAACGATATTGTCCCAACTGGCGCCAATCCCTGTGCCATTTCCCGCAGACACCCACCACTCGATCTCGGAAAACTTCTCATTCTATACGGGACGGTTAGCGTGCTAGATTATGAACGGTTGTCCTTACGAGAGGAGGAAGAAGCCTCGAATGAAGACGAACCTGCTCCGAAGGTTGCTTGGTCTGAGCCTCCTCTTGACTCTCCTCGCCTCGCAGGCATCCGCCGAGATGCTCTCGGATATCTTCCGTCTTCCGGTCACCGAGCGTACCCTGACGAACGGCATGCGCCTCCTCGTCGTGGAGCGGCGCGAATCCCCCACCTTCTCCGCCTACCTCCGGTTCCGGGTGGGGAGCCTCAACGAAGCGGTCGGCCAGACCGGATTGGCGCATCTGCTCGAGCATATGATGTTCAAGGGCACCACCCAGTTCGGCTCGACCGACCCGGGCCGCGAGCTTCCGCTGCTTGCCCGAATTGACCAGGTATATCTCGACCTGCAAGCCGAGCGGCAAGCGGCTGGGCATCTCGGAGGGAGCGCGACCCCCGAAAGGTTGGCGGCGATCGAGAAAGAATTCGCGGCCCTGCAGGAAGAGGCAAAGTCCTTCGTGGTTCGAAACGAGTTGTGGGACATCTACCGGCGAAACGGTGGTGTCGGTCTGAATGCCTCCACCTCGCGGGACGGAACGCAGTATTTCATCAGCTTGCCCAAGAACCGCCTGGAATTGTGGGCGCTCATGGAATCCGATCGCATTCGCGACCCGGTCTTTCGGGAGTTTTACACCGAGCGAGACGTCGTCCAGGAGGAGCGGCGACAACGGGTAGACACCAGCCCGCAAGGCCAGTTGATGGAGGCCGCCCTCGCCACGGCATTCATGGTGGTCCCGTACCGCAACCCGGTGTTGGGATGGCCGGGGGATTTGGAGAATCTGACTCGCCCCCAGGCGCAGGCCTACTTCAAGATGCACTACGCGCCGAACAATGCCATGGCCGTCCTGGTGGGAGACCTGGACCCGGCCGAGGTCATTCGCATCTTCGAGCGGTATTTCGGCAATCTGCCGCCGCAGCCAACCCCGCCGCCGCCACTCTCCGGGGAACCCGCCCAGCTCGGGGAGCGTCGCGTCCGCGTCGAGTTCCCGGCGGAGCCGCAGATACTCATGCTGTACCAGGCCCCGCCGTTCGGACACCCCGACACCTACCCCCTCACGGTCCTCGCGAGTCTGCTCGGAGAAGGCCGCACCTCGCGCCTGCACAAGCGACTGGTGGAAGAGAAGCGGCTCGTCACGAGCGTCGGGGCGGAGCCCTGGTTTCTCCGCTCCGCCGGGCTCTTGATGATCCAGGCGACGCCGCGCGCCCCGCATACGCTGGAGGAGGTGGAACTCGCCATCGGGGAAGAGATCGCCCGGATGCAGTCCGATCTGGTCAGCCAGCAGGAGCTCCTCAAGATCCGGAACCAGATCGACGTGGAGGCGGTGGGGTACCTCGACTCCAATCACGACCTGGCCTCGCATTTAGGCAGTGCCTGGGCGCTGACCGGCGACTGGCGGAGCCTGTTTTCGGACCAGGAAAAGCTGAAGGCTGTGAGCGCGGAAGCGGTCCGCGACGCGGCGCGGCGCTATCTGATCCCCCGGCAGCGAACCGTGGCGTCGCTGGTTCGCGGCCAGGCGCCGGCGCCTCGCGCCGCGGCGCCCTCTCGCCCGGCGACGACCCGGCAGCCCTGGGAGTAGACAAAACGAATGACCAATATTCGGATCTTCCTGATTGGGAGCTTGCTGTTGTCTTGCGTCCTGGCCGGGTGTGCCGCGGAAGGGTTCACTCCGCAGGGACAGCCGCGCTCTCATGGCTCCGCGCTGGTGCAGGAGATGGTCTTTCCGCCGCTCCAGCTCACGATCCCGCGGGTGGGGCGTGAAGTCCAGCGTCGCGTCCTGCCGAACGGCCTCGTGCTCTACCTCGCCAGTGACCCATCCCTCCCCGTTCTCAACGCCTACGCGGTCTTCCGCGCGGGCAGCCTCTACGAGCCGCCCTCCGCGCCCGGTGTCGCCCAGTTCACCGCCTCGCAGCTTCGCGCCGGGGGCACGGCAGCCCTGTCGCCCGAGGCCCTGAACGAGGAACTGGAACTCCTGGGCGTCTCCATCGAGTCCGCCGTCTCGTCGGAGAGGCTCTCCCTGACCCTGAATGCCCTGGCCAAGGATGCGGATCGGGCGCTGCAGCTCTTCGCAGACATGATCCGACATCCAGCCTTCGACCCCGCTCCGCTCGAGACATATCGGGGGCAGGTGGTCGAGGGTCTCCGACGCCTGGCGGACAACCCGTCCCGCCTCACGGCGCAGGAGTTCGATCGTATCCTGTACACCGATGCCTACCCGCTGGGCCGCCCCCTCACACCGGCGCAGGCACGCGCCGTCCAGCGGGAGAGCCTCCTGGCCTATCACCGACAGTTCGTGCGTCCGGACAACATGTTTGTGGCAATCGTGGGCGATTTCAGCATGGAGGAGATGGAGGCGAAGATTCAAGCCCAGTTCGGGGACTGGGGTGTCGCCGGGCCGCTCGATCTCCCTCCGCTGCCGCACGTCACTCCCCGCTCCGAGCGCAGCGTCTACACGCTGGCCAGGGACCTGACCCAATCCAGTGTCATCCTGGGCCACTTCGGCATCGACCGGACCAACCCCGACCGGTTCGCGATCCAGATCATGAACTACATCCTGGGTGGCGGCGGCTTCACCAGTCGGATCATGGAGCGCGTGCGAACCGAGGAGGGCCTGGCCTATTCGGTTGCCTCCTCGTTTCCCACCTCTACGCGGGACATCGGCCTCTTTCGGGTGACCGTCCAGACCAAGAACGAGAATGTGCCCCGGGCCGTGGGCGCGATCCTGGAAGAGATGCGCCGCCTGCAAGAATATCCGGTGACGACCGAGGAGCTCCGCGGGGCCAAGGACGCCTTCATCAACTCTTTCGTCTTCCGCTTCTCATCCCGCTTTCAAACCGTAACCCAGCTTCTCGTGCTGGAACTGGACGGTTACCCCCCAGACTACTACGAGACCCTGCTGGATCGATACCGCGCGGTCACGGTGGAAGATATCCAGCGGGTCGCCAACCGCTATCTTCTCCCGGACGCCACCACCATTCTCACGGTCGGAGACGTCGCGAAGTTCGAGTCGGCCATGGAAGCCTTCGGCCCGCTGCACCGCCTCCCCGCCCCCGCGACCGAATAGCGCGTCGCCGAATCAGAGCATGCGTCGCGCCGCTGCTCAAGGTCTGTATTTCGGCATATTTTCGCCCCGTGTCGTACGCCGTTGGGATTCGGGCTTGACAGTCACGACAGGCTCCGGTAGCGTGTGGAAGGATATTGAAAGTCATTTTCATAATGGAGCAGCCATGATCGCACCCGATTCGGGCGTCCAAGGTTTTGCCGACTACCTGGCCCGCGTGGGCCTCAAGAGCACCCGCCAGCGGGAGCGGATCGTGCGCGCCTTCTTCGCCGCCGGCCGGCACGCCAGCGCCGAGGAGCTCTACCGCCAGATCCGCGCCCGGGACTCCGCCATCGGTCTGGTCACAGTGTATCGGACCCTCAAGCTGCTCCGCCAGGCCGGCCTGGCCACGCAGCGCGCGTTCGGGGACGGCTACGCCCGGTTCGATCCCACCCCGGCCGACTTGACGCACCACCATCTGATCTGCACCCGCTGCGGCATGGTCCGGGAATTTCAGGACAAGGAACTGCGCCTCTTGGGACGGAAGATCGCGCGGTCTCTGCGCTTCACCATCACCGAACACAAGCTCGAACTCTACGGGCTCTGCCGCGACTGCGGGCGCGCGGAGCGAGCTCGCCCACAGCCGAACCCACGGACGGCTCGTTCTAGCTCAAGAGGGGAGGCCCGGCCATGAATGACGCGACGGGCCCGGGCCTCACCGACGAACTCCTGGAGGATTGCCTCCAGGCTGTGCATCGGACCGTGATCCAGGGCCGCGAGGCCGTGGTCGGTGAGATCGCCGCCTTCGCCCACGTCTCTCCCACCGAGGTCGAGGCCGCGATCTCGGATCTTCGCAGACGCGGTCTGGTCGCGGCCGATCCCCCCGACCGCATCACCCTCACGCGCGAGGGGCAGAAGATGGCCGCGGGCATCCTGCGGCGGCACCGGCTGTCGGAGCGGCTCCTGTCCGACGTCCTGGGCCTCCCCTGGGATCGCGTGCACGACGAGGCCATGCGGCTGGAGCACTCGCTCACACCCGAGGCCGAGGCCCGGCTGGAATCGCTCCTGAATCATCCGGAGACCTGTCCGCACGGCGCGCCCATCCCCGTCCCGGACACGAGCCCTCCTCCCCCGGCCACCCGGACGCTGGATCGAGTTTTGGCCGGCACCCAGGTGCGGATCGAGCAGGTGACCGAGGAGGACGGCGCCCTCTTGCGCTACCTGGCGAGTCTCGGCCTCTTCCCGCAGGCGCGACTCACCGTCGAGGAGGTGGCCCCCTTCGGCGGACCGCTCCTTGTCCAGGTGAACGGCGCCCGCTATGCCATCGGCCGCGACGTGGCGGCCAAGATCCTGGTCGGGAACTGAGATTCGGGAGGCGAATGTCGTGTCCTTGAGCTGCCACGGAGCCTTGCGGGAGTTACGGGCGGATGTCGATCTCTCCGTCGCCCTCGCCGGAAATCCCAACGTCGGCAAGTCGTGCATCTTCAACCACCTGACCGGGATGGGTGTGGCCACGGCCAACTATCCCGGCAAGACGGTGGAGGTGCAGCTCGCCGTCACGCGGCTCGGCGACCGGAAGATCGGCATCATCGACCTGCCGGGCACCTACGCCCTGGGGGGCGTCTCGGAGGATCAGTGGGTCGCCCGTCAGGCCCTGCTGGACGGTTCCCCGGACGCCGTGATCCTGGTCCTGGACGCCACCAATCTGGCCCGGAACCTGTACCTCGGTCTGCAGATCCTCGACCTCGGGGTCCCCTTGGTCGTGGCCCTGAATATCGTGGATCAGGCCGAGGCCCGCGGCATCCGGGTGGACGCGGACCGGTTGGGCGAGATCCTGGGCTGCCCCGTCGTCCCCACCGTGGCCACCCGCGGCACCGGCCTGGACACCGTGATGGAGGTGGTGGTGCGGCGCGGCGCGCACCCCGCGACGCTCCGGGCCCGGAACCGGTACAGCGAGGACGTGGAGGCGGCCGTCGGCAAGCTGGAGCGCCCCCTGGCCGCGCGGACCGATCGCCCGCACCGCCTCCCGCCCCGGGCCGTCGCCATGCTCCTCCTCGAGGAGGACCCGGAATTCCTCGACTGGCTCGCCGCCGCGCCGGACAGCGATGCGCTTTGCCGCCTCCGCGACGAGCTGGCCCTGGCCCTCCAGGACCTTCGCGGCGAGGAGCCGGCCCTCCTCCTGTCGCGGGAGCGGCACGGCCTCGCCGGCCTGATCGCCTCGGAGGTGGAGCATCGAGAGCGCCGCGACCCCATCCTCGCCGATCGGCTGTGGCGGCTCACCACGGCGCCGCTCACGGGTCTGCCGATCCTCGCCCTGGTTCTGGCGGGAATCTTCACCTTCCTCTTCGTGGTGGGCGACTGGCTGGCCACCGGCTTCAGCGCGCTCTGGAGCGCCTACGCCTCGCCGGTCATCCGGTGGCCGTTCGTCACGCTCCTGGGGGACACCGCGCTTTCGCGCACCCTCCTCTGGGGCTTCGACGCCGGAATCAACGCGGCGCTGGCGGTCGGCATTCCCTACATCCTCACCTTCTACTTTCTGCTGGCCTTCCTGGAAGACAGCGGCTATCTGAACGCGATCGCGTTTCTCACCGACCGCCTGATGCACAAGATGGGCCTGCACGGGCGCGCCGCGATCCCACTGGTTGCGGGGGCCGGATGCAACGTCCCGGCCATCATGGGAACGCGCGTCCTGGGCACCATGCGCGAGCGAATCATCGCCAGCACGCTGGTGGTCCTCACCCCGTGCAGCGCCCGGACGGCGGTCATCCTGGGCGCGGTGTCTCTGACCGCCGGCTGGCGCTGGGCCGTCGTCATCTATGCCGTGACCGCAGTCATGGCCGTCCTCACCGGGGTCGGCATGCATCATTTCATGCCGGGGCGGGGGACCGGCCTGGTGATGGAGATGTTCCCGTTCCGCCGGCCGGGCCTGGGGCCGGTCATCCAGAAGACCTGGTACCGTTTTCGCGAGTTCGTCGTGGTCGCCACCCCGATCATCCTGGGGGGCAGCATCGTCCTGGGGGGTCTCTACGAGACGGGCCTTCTGTGGGTCTTGGCCAGACCCCTCCGGCCGATCATGGAGGGCTGGCTGGGGATTCCCGCCGTGGCCGGGCTCACCCTGATCGTCGCCGTCCTCCGGAAGGAGCTGGCCCTGCAGCTCCTGGTCACCCTGGCCATCGCGCAGTATGGCCTGCAGGCCAAGAACCTGCTGACCTTCATGCGCCCCGACCAGATCGTGGTCTATGCCCTGGTCAACACACTGTACGTCCCCTGCGTCGCCACCGTCTCCATCCTGGCGCGAGAGCTGGGCTGGCGCCGGGCCCTCCTGATTTCAGGCTTCACCGTGCTCCTCGCCCTCCTGGTCGGCGGGGCCGCCCGGGGCCTTTTCACCATCTTCGGCTTCTGACGGGAGCCGTGCACAGGTCTGAATCTCCATACCGACTTCTCTCTTAGCTACGCTCGTATGTCGCGATTGGCGCCTTTTTCGTGCACCCGCTGTTCGCCTGCTGCCTCACTCCCGAAATCCCGCTTGACAGTCCGCCCCGGCGGGTTTATTTTACTAACTGACCGGTCAGATATTTGGAGGGACACGTGCCGACGACTCTTCCCATCCGCAAAGCGCCCCGCTGGAAGCGGCAGCCCGAGGAGCGGCCCCGGCAGATCCTGGAGGCGGCCTTCCGGGTCTTCGGCGCGCGCGGATTCCACCAGGCCACCCTGGACGACGTCGCCCGGCAGGCCGGGATCACCAAGGGCACGATCTATCTTTACTTTCCCAGCAAGACCGCCCTCTTCAGCGCCATGCTCAAGACCCGCGTGAACGACATCATGCCCGCGATGGACGCGCCCCGGGACGGCGGCCCCTTCGAGATGCGAGACCGGCTCGCCGCCCTGGCGCGCCGCCTCTACCGCTTCTTCCGCAGCCCCGCCTACCTCGCCATGTATCGCACCATCGTGAGCGAGGCGGCGGACTTCCCCGAGGCCGCCGCCGTCCTCTACCGGGACGGGATTCTTCCCGCCAACCAGCGGCTGGCCGAGGTCATCCGCCGCGGCATCGCCGCCGGCGAGTTCCGGTCCGTGGACCCCCTGGTGACCGCCCGCGCCTTCGCCGGCATGTTCCAGGTCTTCGCGGTCTCGCAGGAGCTGCTGGGGGGCAAGCGCATCTTTCCCCTCTCCGAGGCCAAGGTTGTTCGCACGCTCACCGACGTCTTCTTCAACGGACTACGCGCTCTGCCGCGTAGCCCCCGTCGCCCCGCACGAGGTGCCCGATGACACGCCCGCCCCGCCCGCTGCTGATTGGCGGCTTGATCCTGGTCCTGGCCGTCCTGACATTTGCCGGCTGGTACTGGTGGGGAAATCGCCAGGACACTCGGGGCATAATCGCGGCGTCCGGCCGGATCGAGGTGACCGAGGTCAACGTCGGCTCCAAGGTGACGGGTCGCATCACGACGCTCGACGTGGACGAGGGCACGGACGTGAAGCAGGGACAGCTCATCGCAACCCTGGAGGGCGACGAGCTGGAGGCTCAGCTCCGCCAGGCGCACGCCACACAGCAGAGCGCCGAGGCCAAGTTGACCCAGGCCCGCATCACGCTGCGGGTCGAGCCCATCACGGTGAAGAGCCAGATCCGTCAGGCCGAAGAGGCCCTGCGGGCCGCCGACGAGCGGCTGCATCTGCTTCAAGCCGGCTCCCGCCCCCAGGAAATCCAGGAAGGTCGGGCGAACCTCCAGCAGAATCAGGCTCGCCTCGAGATCGCCCGGCTCACCCGCGATCGCTACCGCGCCCTGCTCGCCGACGGCGCCGTCTCGAAACAAGACGTCGACCGGACCGACACCGACCACGATGCCGCCGAAGGGGCCGTCCGCGCCACCAAGGAGCGCCTCGGCATGCTCGAGGAAGGAAGCCGCGTCGAAGACATCCGCGCCGCCCAGGCCGATCGGGACCGCGCCGCGGCCGCCCTGGAGGCCGCTCGCGCCAATGCCGCCACGGTGGACATCCGGGCCCAGGAGGTCCGGGTGGCCGAGGCCGCCGTGCGCGAGGCCCAGGCCAACGTGAAGCGTCTGGAGACCCAGGTGGCCGAGCTGCAGGTCTTCGCCCCGCTCGACGCCACCGTCCTCTCCAAGGCGGTCGAGGCGGGGGAAGTCGTGGCCGCCGGGAAGCCCCTGGTCCTCCTGGGGGATTTGGACCACCCCTGGATTAAGGTCTATGTCCCCGAGACGGTCCTGGGGAAGATCAAGCTGGGGACGGCCGCCCGCGTCTTCGTGGACAGCTTTCCCCGCCAGCCGTTCCAGGGGACGGTATCCTGGGTCTCGGACCAGGCCGAGTTCACCCCCAAGAACGTCCAGACCGCCGAGGAGCGGGTGAACTTGGTCTATGCGGTGAAGGTCATTATCCAGAACGCCAAGCGTGAGTTGAAGGCGGGGATGCCCGCCGATGCGGAGCTCCTGATCGGAGCGGGGACCCAGTGAGCGCCCCCGGCAGGAACTGATATGCCGGCAGCCATCGAGGCCAGGGGGCTGACCAGAACGTTCGGCGATCTCGTCGCCGTGGACGACCTGAATCTCTCCGTGGCACCGGGGGAGATCTTCGGCCTGGTGGGACCGGACGGCGCCGGCAAGACCACTACCATGCGGCTCCTCACCGGCGTCATGGCCGCCACATCCGGAACGGCGTTGGTCCTGGGCGCGGACGTGACACGCGACCCCGAGGCGGTCCGGTGCCGCATCGGCTACGTCCCGCAGAGCAGCAGCCTTTACGCAGACCTGACGGTGATGGAGAACCTCCGCTTCTACGCGGACCTCTTCGGCGTCCCGCGCGCCGCCCGGGAGCGGAAGACCGCCGAGCTCCTGGCCTTCAGCCGCCTGGAGCCGTTTACCAAGCGTCTGGTGCGGAACCTCTCCGGAGGGATGCGGCAGAAGCTCGCCCTCTGCGCCACCCTCCTCCACCAGCCCGAGGTCCTCTTTCTGGACGAGCCGACCATCGGCGTGGACCCGGTCTCGCGGCGCGACTTCTGGCTCTTGATTTACGAACTCCTCCGGGAGGGCCTCACGCTCCTGGTCAGCACCCCGTATCTGGACGAGGCGGAGCGCTGCCAGCGCGTGGGGCTGATGGATCACGGACGCCTGGTGGCCTGCGACACCCCCACCGCCCTGCGCTCCCTCCTCCCCGGCACCGTGCTCGAACTTCGCGGGCCTGCGCCCGAATCCGCCGCGTCCTTTCTCACCGGCTTGCCCGAGGTGCGGGGGATCGAGACGTTCGGCGACACCCTCCATCTCACCGTCGGCAACGCTGCGGGAGCGCTCCCTGTGATCCGGGCGGCGCTGGAGCGCGAGGGGCTTGCCGACGTTCGGCTGCGGCCGATCCTCCCCAGCCTGGAGGACGTCTTCGTCGCGCTGCTGCAAGATCAAGAGCCATCTCACAGTCGGGTGGGACAATCACAAGCCGAAAACCGACCATGAGAAACCGACAACCGACGACCGGACACGTTGAGATGACACTCCGCAACGCCGACCTCGCCATCCAGGTGACGGACCTCAGCAAGCGGTTCGGCAAGTTCGTGGCCGTGGACCGGGTGAGATTCGAGGTCCGGCGGGGTGAGGTGTTCGGCTTCCTGGGGCCCAACGGCTCCGGCAAGTCCACCACCATCCGAATGCTCTGCGGGATCCTGCTGCCCAGCTCGGGCGTCGCAAGGGTCGCCGGGTACGACGTGGCGCGGGAACCCGAACAGGTGCGGCAGAACATCGGCTACATGTCCCAGAAGTTCTCGCTCTATGAAGAGCTGACCGTCCAAGAGAACCTCGATTTCTTCGCCGGCATCTATGGCTTGCCGGCCGGCCAGGCGGCGACCCGCCGCGAAGAGGTTCTGAGCATGGGCGGCCTCGGCGGGGAACGCAATGCCCTGACGCGGAATCTGCCCGGCGGCCTGCGACAGCGCCTGGCGATTGCCTGCGCCGTCATCCACCGGCCTCCCGTCCTGTTCCTGGATGAACCCACGGCCGGCGTGGACCCCATCTCCCGCCGGGAGTTCTGGAACCTGATCCGGACCATGGCGGCGGCCGGGACCGCCATCCTGGTGACAACCCACTACATGGACGAGGCGGAGCAGTGTCACACCCTCGCCTTCATCTATCAGGGGCGGATCATCGCCAACGGGCCGCCCGCGCGGCTCAAGGCACACTTGCAGGGCTGTCTGTTGGAGGTCCAGGTCGCTCCCGACGCCCTGATGCCCGCCCTGCAGGCCCTCCAGATGTATCCCGAGGCCGGCGACGTGGCCATGTTCGGCGCCGCGCTGCACCTGACATTGGCCTCACGACAGTCTGTCCCCGCCCTCCGCGCTTTCCTACAGACACAGGGAATCGCCGGGGCACAGGTTGACACCATCCTGCCTTCCCTAGAGGACGTCTTTGTGTCGCTGGTCACACGAGAGGCATAGGTATGAACTCGCGTATCCTGCCCATCATGAAGAAGGAGTTCATCGAGGTGTGGCGGGATCCCCGGAGCCTCGGCTTCATCCTGGTGATGCCGGTGATCATGCTCTTTCTTTACGGCTATGGGATCAGCTCCGATGTGAAGCGCGTCCCGCTGGCGGTGTACGACCGGGATGGCAGGCCGCCCGCCCGGGAGCTGGTCAACCGTTTCACCAGCACCGACTACTTCGTGGTGACCGCCCGGGTGGAGAGTCTGCGCGACCTCCGCGGCGTCATCGATCGCGGGCAGGCCAAAGTCGGGCTCGTGATCCCCGAGGACTTCAGCCGGAATCTCGGCGCCGGTCTCCCCGCCCCCATCCAGTTCGTGGTGGACGGCTCCGATTCCAACACCGCCAGCATCGCCATCGGCAACATCGCCTCGATCGGGAAGAGCCTGGAAATCACCCCGCAGGATCTGCGCCCCCACGCCCTGATCGTGCCAAGGATGGACCTTCTCCTGCCCATCGAGCTGCGCACCTGGGTCTGGTACAACCCAGAGCTCAAGAGCGCCAACTTCCTGATCCCGGGCCTCACCGCCGTGATCCTGATGATGCTAGCCGCCCTCCTCACCTCGCTCACCGTGGCACGGGAGTGGGAGCGGGGGACCATGGAGGGCCTGATCGCCTCGCCGCTCCATCCGTACGAGCTGATGGTCGGAAAGATCCTTCCCTACGTGGTCATCGGCCTGGTGTGCGTCGTCTTCATCCTGCTGGCGGCGGTCTTCTGGTTCCGCGTGCCGCTCCGCGGGAGCCTCGTGCTGCTGATGGCCTCGTCCACCATCTTCCTGCTGGGGGCGCTGGGCATCGGCCTGTTTATTTCCGCCGCCACCAAGAACCAGCAGGTGGCCTTCCAGCTCTCGATTCTCGTCACCATGCTCCCCGCCCTCCTCCTGTCGGGGTTCTTCTATCCCATCGAGAACATGCCGCCGATCCTCCAGGCCATCACGGCAATCATTCCGGCCCGCTACTTCTTGGTGATCATCCGCGGAATCTTTCTCAAGGGGGTGGGCTTGGCCATTCTCTGGAAAGAGCTGCTGTTTCTCGGCGCCTTCGCCCTCCTCATGCTGATCGCCAGCTCGGCCAAGTTTCAGAAGCGGCTGGGATGAGGAGAGAGATGAGCTCCAATCGGCCGCGCCGCCTCTGGACACTCGTGAAGAAGGAGTTCATCCAGATCCGTCGGGACCGGCGTATCCTGCCCATTCTGATCATCATGCCCGTCCTCCAGCTCATCATCCTTGGCTACGCCGTCTCTTCGGACGTCAAGCACCTGGGCACGGCGGTCTGTGACCTGGACCGGACGCCGGAAAGCCGGGCCTTCATCGATCGGTTCGCGACCTCGGACTACTTCGACATCCGCTACGCCCTCTCGGACGATCGCCAGATCAAACCCTTGATGGACGCCGGGAAGGTCCGGGTCGGCCTCGTGATCCCGCCCCGTTTCGCCGCCATGCTCGCCCGCGAGGAGACGGTCGCGGTCCAGCTCTTGCTCGACGGGACCGACTCGAACACCGCCACCGTGGCCCAGGGCTACGCGACGCAGATCGTGAACGCCGAGGCCACGCGCATCCTGGCGGAGCGCCTGGGCCCCAAGGCGACCGCCCCCCTGGCCGTGGACCCGTCGATCCGGGTCTGGTTCAACCCCGACCTCAAGAGTGTGAACTTCATGGTCCCCGGCGTCGTGGCCCTGATCCTGACCATCGTGACGATGACGATGACCGCCACCGCCATCGTGAAGGAGAAGGAGCGGGGCACCATCGAGCAACTGATCGTCAGTCCGATCCGGCCCGTGCAGATCATGCTGGGCAAGGCCATCCCCTTCGTCATCATCGGGTATGCCGACATCCTCCTCGTGGTCCTGGTCGGCCTCCTCTGGTTCCGGGTGCCGGTCGCCGGCAGCTTCCCGCTCCTTCTCGCCCTCTCCGGCCTCTTCATCATGACCACGCTGGGCCTGGGGCTCCTCATCTCCACGCTGAGTCAGACCCAGCAACAGGCCATGATGCTCGGCTTCTTTGCCAACCCGCCCTTCATGCTGCTTTCGGGGTTCATCTTCCCCATCGCCAGTATGCCCGAGCCGATGCAGTACCTCACCTACCTCATCCCGCTCCGCTACTTCCTGGTCATCATCCGGGGCATCTTCCTGAAGGGAGTCGGCATCGAGGTGCTCTGGCCTCAGGCCCTGGCCTTGCTGGGTTTCGGCGTCGTCCTGCTCTTCCTCTCCGCCCTCCGCTTTCAGAAGCGGCTCGGCTGATACACGCGCAGGAATGCCCGTGAGATTTCACCTTCCGAACGGCCTCACAGTCCTCATCAAGGAAATCCACGCCGCCCCAGCCCTGAGTTGACATTCCGGCCGTTGGGTGGTAATCTGGTTGAGAAAGATTCTCATTTGGAGTTCACGCGTGTCCTCTGCTTCATTGCATCAGGCTCTGCTGAATCATGGTGTTAAGCTCACGCGAGCCCGCCACGCGGTGTTGCAGGTGCTCGGCCAGGCCTCGGTTCACCTCAAGGCCGCCGATCTGCACCGCGCGGTCCGTGCCATAGATCCCTGCGTCGGGCTGGCGAGTGTGTACCGAACCCTTGATCTCCTCTCTCGCCTCGGCCTTCTCAGGCTCGTGCATACGAATCATCGCCACCGCCATTACGCGCAGGCCACCCATGAGCATGCCCACCACCTCCTCTGCAACGACTGCGGCCGCGTGGTGGAATTCTCCGATTGCCAGCTTGAGCGGCTCATCAAGACCCTGGCGCGGCGCACACGATTCGTGATCGAAGAGCACAGCATCGAGCTATATGGCCGCTGTCCCGACTGTCGCCGGGCGCTCGGCCACAGCGTCGACGCCCGCCCAGGCTCAATCGATTTCCCTCGCACCACGGAAGAAGGAGGTCCGCTGTGTTTAGCAGGTTTCTGGCCGCTCTGGCAGTTCCGCTTCCCCTCGCCGTATCCCTCGCGGCGCTCCTCGGTTCGGCACCGGACTCCGCGCTCGCCGCGAATCCCCTCTTGGCGGTCACCAGCAACACCGTCCTCGCGGACCTCGTCGCGAATGTCGGCGGGGACACGGTGCGGGTCCGATCGCTGGCGCCTGCCGGCACCGATCCGCACACCTTTCAGCCGACGCCCGACTCCATCAAGACCCTCTCGCAGGCCCGCGTGGCGTTCTTCAACGGCTCGGGGCTGGAGGATTGGTGGGACAAGACCATCCGCAGCGTCAAGAAGCCCGACGTTCCGGTCATTGAGCTATCGAAAGGGCTCGCCACCATCCGCATGCCCGGTCACACGGCGGCCATGGCCACGCGAGGGGCGGACCCGCACGTCTGGCTCGACCCGAATCTCGTGAAGGCATACGTGGACAAGATCCGCGACGCCCTGAGCCGGGCCGACGGGGCCAATGCCGGTTTCTACGCTGGCCGGGCCAAGGCCTATCAGGTGAAACTGGATGAACTGGACGCGTGGATTCGCACCGAGGTCGAGAAGATCCCGACTGCGCGGCGAAAGATCGTCACCTTTCACAACGCCTTCCAGTACTTCGCCAATCGCTACGGCCTTGCCGTCAAGGGCTTTGTCGTGGTCAGCCCAGGCAAGGAGCCCTCGGCCAAGGCGCTCGCCGAGTTGACGCGCCGCATCAAGGAAGAGCAGATTCCGGCCGTCTTTGCCGAGGCCGATTTCAGCCCCAAAATGCTGGAGGTCCTCGCCAAAGATGCCGGCGTGAAGGTCGTCACGAACCTGTACGACGACAGCCTGTCGAGCGGGCCGCCCGCCGATACCTACATCAACATGTTACGGCACAACGTGACCCAGATGGTGAATGCGCTGAAATGAGTCCGGAATTCGGAATGCGGAATGCGGAATTGGAAGGGCGGGTCGGGGGCGTCGAGCCTCCCATGCATTATTGCCTTGAGATCCAGGATCTCGCCGCGGGATACGGGGCGAAGCCCGCCATCGACGGAATCGGCTTTGCCATCCGGCCCGGGCAGATGGTTGGCGTCATCGGCCCTAACGGCGCCGGCAAGACCACGCTCTTCAAGGCGATCCTCGGCTTGATCCCGATCCTGCGCGGACAGATCCTCCTTCACGACGCCGACGCGCATGCGCAGCGCGCCATGATGGGTTACCTTCCGCAGCTCGACGAGATCCATCGCACCTTCCCGGTGTCCGTGTCGGACGTCGTGATGATGGGGCGCTATCCGCGCATCGGGTGGTCCCGCCGGCCGGGGACCGAAGACGCTGCGGCGGTGCGGCAGGCCCTGGAGCGCGTCGATCTGCTCGACCACGCGCGTACGCAAATCGGCAAGCTGTCCGGAGGTCAACTCCAGCGGGTCCTGCTGGCGCGCGTCCTGGCCCAGGATCCCCACCTGCTCCTCTTGGATGAACCGGTGAGCGGTGTGGATACCACCACCCAGCATGCGATCTTCGGCGTCCTGGAAGAGCTGCGCGACAATGGCAAGACCGTGGTAGTGGCCACGCACGACCTGAACTGCATCGTGGAGCGGTTCGATCAGGTGCTGTGCCTCAGCAAGAGGCTCGTGGCCTACGGGTCGCCGGCGGATGTCTTTCGCGAGGAGATCCTCGAGGCCACCTACGGCAGCCATCTGATGGTCGTGAAGGTCGGAGACCGGCGTGTCGTCGTGGCAGACGAACACCGCCACCGGAGGGAATGACCAAGTGGACTTCCTGACGGGACCATGGCAATTCGGCTTCATGGAGCGCGCCCTGCTGGGCGGTATCCTGGTGGGGACGATTTGCGCCGTGATCGGGACCTATGTCGTGCTGCGCGGGTTGGCCTTCATCGGCGACGCACTGGCCCACGCCGCCTTCCCCGGGGTCGTGATCGCCTATATGCTGAAGGCCAACATCTACCTGGGCGCCGCGATCTTCACGGTGGGAACCGCGCTCGGCATCGCCTTCGTATCTCGGCGGGCCCGCACAAGCTACGACACGACCATCGGTATCCTGTTCGCCGGGGCGTTCGCCCTGGGCATCTTGCTCATGAGCACGATCCAGGGCTACACAGCAGACCTCTTTAGCTTCCTGTTCGGGAATATCCTGGGGGTCTCGACGACGGATTTGCTCGTGGTGGGCGTCCTGGCAGGAATCGTGGTCTTGGCCGTCGCGCTGTGTTACAAGGAGTTCCTCCTCCTGTCGTTCGACCCGGTCGTCGCGGAAGCGATGGGCTACCCGGTGCAGGCGCTGAACTCCCTCCTGCTGACCCTGGTCGCCCTCACGATCGTGATCTCGATCCAGGCTGTGGGAGTCGTCCTGGTCGTTGCCCTGCTGGTGACCCCAAGCGCCACGGCCTATCTCGTGACCGAACGCTTCTTTCGGATGATGCTCCTCGGAATCCTCTTCTCGATTCTCGCGATCGTCTTCGGCCTCTATCTTTCCTTCTACTTCAACGTCGCCTCCGGCGCCACCATCGTCCTGGTCAGCACCTGCCTCTTCTTTCTGATCCTCGGTGTCCGTCGCCTGATCCATCCGGCGGCCCCTTCCATCTAGAGCCTACCTGGGCGTCTACCCGCTATGCGGTGATTTCGATGCGGTTGCCGTCGGGGTCGAAGATCGCACTCTCGTAGTGTCCGTCGCCGGTCTGTCGCGGACCGTCCACGACGGGGATTCCTGCGGCCCGCAGGGCGGCGGTCAACTCGTCAACGCGTTCCCTGCTGCCGACCGAGATCGCGAGGTGGGCATAGCCTGCTTCGTTGGCGTGGACACGCTGAGGACAAGCGTGGATGGACGGAGCGCTCATCAACTCAAGGCGGGCGCCGGACTCAAAGGCGAGGGAGTAGGAAACAAACTGTTTTGCAGGATTCACATATCGTGGGCCGGCCGTGGCGCCGAAGTAGGACACGAAAAAGGCTCGGAGTCTTTCGATATTCCGCGTCCAGATGGCCACATGATCAATGTGCATCGATCGTCCCTATCGCGCATAGGAAGGGACGTACCCTCTGGCGCACTCGAACATGCCCAGGATATTCTTCACGGGCACGTCGGGCTGGAGGTTGTGGCAGGACGAGAAGACGAACCCTCCGCCTTCGCCCATCGCCTCGATCAACTCCTCCACCATCCGTGCGACCTCCTGGACACTGCCCCGCGGGAGGATGTGCTGGTTCTCCGTCCCGCCCCAGAACGCCAGGCGGCCCCGATACTTCCGCTTGAGCTCCGCGGGATTCATCCCGGCCGCGCTGGGCTGGACCGGGTTGAGACCCTCCACCCCGATCTCGACCAGGTCCTCGATGATGCCGGCCACCGAACCGCACGAGTGGAAGACCAGCTTCGCGGGAGAGAGGTCGCGCACCGCCCGGAAGAATTTCCGGTGCCGCGGTTTGATGAACTTGACGTAGTGCTCGTGGCTCATCTGCAGACCGTCCTGCGTCCCCAGATCATCGGAGCAGAACACCACATCCACGTCCCGCCCCACGAGGGCGAGCTGGTTCTTCGTCATCTGGAGCGTCACGTCCAAGACGGCATCGAACAGCACCTCCAGCCGCCGCGCATCCATCACGAAATCGCAGAACCAGTCCTCGAATCCCCGCAGGTACTGGCTGATGTGCACGAAGGCGGAGGAGACGTTCAGGACCACCGCACACTCGGTGTTCTGTCTGAGCCAGCGCACGCGATCCTGCATACCCGCGGTGAAGCCCGGATCGTCGGGATCGGGCCAGGGGTGTTTCAGGATGTCCGAGATGCTGATCTCGCCCGCGAGGGGCGAACCCTGCAGATCGTAGTAGTAGCTCCCCTCGGGCCACACCCGCTCCACTCCCCACATGTCCCGGTAGGCCCGCGGACCTAACTCGGCAAACAGGCCCGCCGTCGCCGGACCGGGGTTGACCCCGCGGGTGTCGATCGCAAGCGGGGTCAGGACGGGCTCTTCGATCTCCGCGATCCGCATCATCCGGTCGATCAGCCTCGTTTCCGTCCGGACCCCGAAGTGGGACTTGAGAGGCTCATACCCCTCCACCACCATGCTGGAATTTCGCGTGCCCCCCAGATCCATCGGCACGCGATCGGGCTGCCGGTGGGACAGGGCGGCCATCACCCGCTCCCGCGACGTCATCCTCCTTCTCCTTCACTCAGACAAGACAAGGCAATGCCGGAAATCCGCGATCACGCTCCTTCACGCGGTACTTGGCGACAACCTGCGGATCAAGCTCGATGCCGAGGCCCGGCCTTTCGCTGAGCTCGATGTGGCCTGTCCCGTCCACAACAAGTGGCTCCTTCACCAGCTCGGCCATCAGGGGATGAGCCGGGAAGACCATCTCGGCCATGCTGGCGTTTGGCACCGCTCCCAGGAGGTGCACGGCGGCCGCCACGGCCACCGCCGAGCCGTGGATGTGGGGCGCCAGGGGCAGGTTCCAGGCCTGCGCCAGATGGGCGATCTTCAGACTCTCGGTCAACCCTCCGGCCCAGGCGACGTCCGGCTGGACGAAGTGGATGGCTCTGGCCGCGATGTAGTCGCGGAACCCCACGCGACCGTACGTGCAGGTCTCATAGCCGGCGATCGGAATGGCGACCTTCTCCGCAACTTCAGCGCTCCCGCGCACGTCGTCCGGGCAAACCGGCTCTTCGTACCAGTAAATATCAAGGGGCTCCATCGCCCGCCCCATCTTCACCGCCGTCGGCACATCCCACGCCCCGTTCACGTCCACCATCATTCGGACGTCCGGCCCGATGGTCTCTCGCACCGCGCGGACTCTCGCAAGATCCTCCGCCAGCGACACCTCGCAGACACCCCGGTGGGCCATGGCGCGCAGCGGGCTCCCCTCGATCTCGCTGTTCCGCCCCACCTTCATCTTGACCGCGCGGAAGCCGTGGCGACAGTAGCCTTCCGTCTCCGCCGCAAGCTCCGGAATCCCCTTCCCCTCAGCATAGAAGCCCCCCGTGGCGTACGCCGGCACACGACGCCGATACCCGCCCAGAAGCCGCCACAGCGGCATCCCGGCCATCTTGCCCCGCAGGTCCCAGAGCGCGATGTCGATCCCGCTCATGGCGGCGATCAGGATCCCGCCCCGGGCATGCTTGTAGGCCCGCTGGTGCATCTGCTCCCACAACCGTTCGACCTCCCGCGGATCCTCGCCCACCAGATGCGCGCGCAGCTCCCCCTCGATGACCGCCTTCGTCGAGGCGAGCGGGCCGCCGAAATGCGCGGCCTCGCCCAGCCCGACTAAGCCGGCGTCCGTCTCCACCTCGACGAGGAGGGCCGGCTTGGACGCCATGATGTAGTTCGCGTCGAAGACCGGGCGGGGCAGCGGGCACTCTACCGAAATGGTGCGGACATCACGAATACGCACGACAGTTCTCCTCCCGCGGGGACAGCGGCCTACGAGACCGGCTCCACATCATGGGCGTCCAGTTCCACCGAGGCGGCTTGGTGGATAAGGGTGATCCGAATGACGAGGCGAGCACGGGTGCCCTTGCGCTCCAAGACGCCCTGGAGACCTCTAAGCGGCCCCCGCTTCACCTCCACCAGCATCCCCTCTTGCAGGTACGGATGGGGATCGTACGGGAGCGTGCTGGTCACCAGTCGGCGGACCGCCTCAACCTCTGCCTCCGCCACCGGGATGGGACCTTCCTGATTCCCGACGATCTGCACCACCCCGAGCGTGCTGAGGACCGCCACGCGCTCCGTCAGGGGAAAGCGCGCGAAGCAATACCCCGAAAAGAGGGGAAACGCGACCAGCTTCCGCCGATCCTTCCACTGTCGCCATCGCTCCACCAGGGGGAGGAACGGCTCGATCCCCCGGGCCTGCAGCTGATCCTGCACCCGCTTCTCATGCCGCGAGCGGGTCCGCAGCGCGTACCACGACGCCATCGTCTTGTCCACACCACACTCCTTACGGCTTGTCATACGTCCGGAAGGCTTCCCGCCCCTGCACCATCCCGGGAGAAATGAAGTAGGTACCCGTGCAACCCACCCGGAGAAGGTACTCCGGCGTTTCCTTCTGGCCTCCCGTCGCCGCATAGGTGGCCCCCGCCGCCACCAGCCCCACCGCCGGGCACTGGATCAGTCCCTTGAACGGCGCATAGAAGATGCTGCCAAGGATCGCCGTGACCCCGGCCAGGATTGTGCTTCCTGAGGGGCCGGAGCCGGAATTGGCCGCGGCTGGCGTTGTCTCTTGGGCCCAACTTGCCACCGGTCCCACCATGCTGAAGACTGCAATCGTTACGACCAGGATCCGGCCCCACCCACGCTTCCGGGCTTTCATCACCTTCTCCTCTCCTGTCGAGCATCCGACGTTGCACATGCCAGGACCGCCTCCACGGCACGATCCGCGTTTCGCATCACCGCGGCAATATCCGCCGGCTGCGCGCGCTCCAGGTGCACACCGGCCACCACCACCGAGGTGATCCCCAGACGTCGCGCCAGTTCCGTCGCCATGGATCGGGCCATTTCGTCCTCTTTGTGGCCCACGAGCGCGAGCACCGACGTGGTCGCGCTCTGCCGCGCCGAGCGGGCCAGGCTCGGGCGCGGGATCCCGACGGCCACCGCCCCGATGTGCGGCGCTTCGCCACCCAGCAGATTCACACTCAGGCTCTTCTCCGTAAGGAGCGCCATCCCCCACACCCGATGTCGCCCCTTCCCGACCGCAAACGAAAAGCACCGGCAGCCGGGCCATTCGGCAGCCGGGCAATCGGGGTCGGCCGACGCGACACCCGCCTCGGGTCTCCGCTCCGGCGGTTGCGGCCGCACCCGCCGCGTCGGACGCTTGGGATGCGTCGCCGGATTCATGCCGACGTCGAGCGGTTCGGCTGCGATCCGGTCCACTCTTGCGCCAGGTTCTGCGGGACGCCGACGCGATCCAGGATCCGCCCCACCGTGTGGTTCACGATGTCGTCGAGCGTCTTGGGCCGATGATAGAACGCCGGTACCAGCGGAAAGATCACCGCGCCCAGCTCTGCCAGCGCCGTCAGTTGCCGAAGGTGACCCAGGTGCAAGGGGGCCTCCCGCACGGCCACCACCAGCGGCCGCCCCTCCTTCAGCGTAACGTCCCCGGCGCGGCACAACAGCCCCTCGCCCGTGGATCCCGCCAGCGCCGAAGCGGTCCTGATGCTGCACGGGACGATCACCATGCCATCGGTCCGGAAGGATCCGCTCGCCACCGCCGCCCCGATATCCCGGTTGTCGTAGACGTGAGTGGCAAGCGCCTCCACCTCTTGCAGCGTATAGTCGGTTTCTTCGAGGATCGTACGTCTACCCGGCGTCGTGATGATCAGGTACGTCTCCACCTGCGGAACACCCCGAAGGACCTGCAGCAGGCGAATGCCGTACACGACCCCCGTCGAACCCGAGATCCCGACGACCAGCCTCATGCACCCCTCCGCAGGCGCCCCCGGACCGGAGCCGGCAGGCACGCTCGCCCGCCTATCTCTTGCGCATCACCAGCGCGAGCCCGGCCGCCGATGCCGCCACGAGGAGGAGACTCATTACCTGTGCCGCCCGCAGACTGCCCAGCATCAAGCTGTCGATTCGCAGCCCCTCCACGAAGAAACGGCCTAGGGAGTATAGTCCGAGATAGCAGAGCACCAGCGCTCCCGGCCTCCCCTCCAGCCGCCTCCGGAGGCCGAACCAGAGCACACAGAACACGAGCAGATTCCAGAGGGACTCATACAGGAAAGTCGGGTGAAAGTAGTCGAAGCTCTTCAGGTCCGGCGGCCGATGGTATGGATCGATATAAAGCTTCCACGGCAGATCGGTGGGGACGCCGAACGCTTCCTGGTTAAAGAAATTTCCCCAGCGGCCAATGGCTTGCCCGATGGCCACCCCGGGCGCCAAGATATCCATTGTCGGCAACACCGAGAGACCTGTCACCCGGCAGTAGATGAAGGTCGCGAGGGCGCCGACGATAAGGCCGCCGTGGATGGCCAGCCCTCCCTCCCAGATGGCGAAGATCTTCTGCGGCTGAGCCCCGTAGTAGTCCCAGTTGAAGAGCACATAATAGAGCCGTGCGCCCCCCAGCGCGCTCAGCACCGACACGATGATGAGGTTGAGAAGTCGATCGGGATCTTGACCGCGCCGGATCGCCTCTCGGTGCGCCAGCGAGGTCCCCAGCATGACGCCTGTGGCGATCAACAGTCCGTACCAACGCACGGCCAGCGGTCCAAATTGAAAGACAATGGCTCCTGGCGAGGCAAACATCGGCACTCCTCTTTCCAATCACAGGGCGATCCGTCACCCGGCACTCGTGTCCTGTGTTGACAATAGTCGCGGACTCCGCGCGAAGTCAAGTGGAAGCATTCAGCTACCGGCGGCCGCGACTTCTCGAACCTCGTTCTGCGCGCGATGGCAATCGGACCCCGCCGACCTCGTTCGGAGGCGCCATCTGGTAGGCCACCCCCTCGATCACCGGCATCGGCTGGAAGCCAAAAATCCGTTTCACGGCGTCGGGAGCGGTGATGGTCCCGCCGTCCAGGAGTTCGAGGTGTCGATACCCCGGAAAGGGATTGCGCCCGAGCGCTTCCAGCACGCGAGCGACCCAGCCCGTCGCGCGCCGTGAGAGGTGCACCTTGACAAGGGGCAGATTCATCATCTTGCCGACCTGATCCGCGATCTCTTCGTAGGTGAGGTGCTGGGGGCCGCCGATCGCGATGGTCCGATCCAACAGTTCGTCATCATCGAGGGCGCGGAGAAGGCAAGAGGCCACGTCTCCCACCCAGATCGGCTGAAGCATGGTCTTCCCGGTCCCGGGGACGACGAGGAGCCCCGTCTGACGCAACAGGCGGATCAAGCCCCCGATCAGTCGGTCTCCCTTCCCGAACATCAGGGAAGACTGGAGGGCGACGAAGGGCAGGCCGCTCTCCCTGACGCACTCCTCGGCCGCGCCGCAGCCGCGGAGAAACGGCAGGCCCGAGGACGTCCCGGAGCCGAGCGGGCTCACCATCAGAAGGCGGTCCACGCGGGCCGCCAGGGCGCCTTCCACGAGACAAGCCGTTCCTTGGCGGTGGAACCGATCCACCACCGCATCCCGCACCTCTCGGATCGGTGCGGCCAGATGGATGATACACCGAGCCCCCCGGCAGGCCATCCTGACCCCCTCCGGGTCCCAGAGGGGTGTCACCGCCACCTCGACCCCCTGCGATCTGAGCCATTCGACCCTCGGCGATCCGGGCCGACCGACACACCGCACCGGTTCACCGGCGCTGATCAGCCGGCGGATGAGGTGGCGTCCCAGGAAGCCGGAGGCTCCCGTCACGAGGATCATCGGCTCTCCATTGCGGTGCGCCGCCCCTTCTCGCCACACCCCACGGGATGGGGATCCCTAGCTTTTGCGCGACGTCTTGGCAAAGAAGGAAGAGAAGACCGTCTCAAGTCGCTGCGACCCGCACTTCGGGCACTTGATGCGCTTCCGCTCCCGCTCGCTGATGGACATGGCCAGCGAAAACTTCTTCCGGCAACCGCTGCAGCGAAAATCGTACGTCGGCATGAGCACCCTCCCGAATGACCGCGGTTGTTCGGATGGAATTCAACAAGCAGCTCTCGGAGACGGAGAAGGTCTCAGGATGCCTTTCGCAGCTTTCTGAGGCGTCGCTTCATCCGTTTGATTTGCAGCCGCGCGGCCTGCATCTGGGCGCGTTCCCGGCTTTCCCGCACCGCCTTCAGCGCCCGGATAGCGGTCTTGAGCTGGCCCGTCCCCATTGTGGCCGTGGCCTGCGCCTTCTCCTCCTTCGGGCGCAGCCCGAGGCGCACTTCCTCGGCGATGATGGCTTCCACCAGATCCTCTTTCTTCATGCCGGATACGCCAGTAATGCTCGGATACTTGGCGATGGCTAATTCGCGGAGCTTCGGGGCGGTCAGCTTCTCCAGGTCGGCGTGTGGGGTTCCCATTCTTCCTCCTCTGATTTCTGAATCACTTCGAGGGTTGAAAGGCACACACGGTCTGCTGTGATACAGGCGATGGCCGTATCAAAGACGCAACCAGATTATAGTCAGGCTCCCGGAAAAAGCAAGGGCCGGGGAAACGCCCGCGCTCCCCGGAGCCGGCTCCGATGGTCCCGCTGCGCCCGTCCGACTGAGCATCTGCCGGCAAGAAGCGACGGGGCGAATCTCGTCCAAGGCCGGGATTGATTGACAAGGCCCTCCTGTCTGGGCTATAAGAGCCCATCCGTCAACTCCGACTGTCAGAAGGAGTCCTTATGCTACCCCGATCGCTCATCGGGCCGATTCTGGTCGTCTTTGTCTTGCTGAACGTAGCCGGCCAGGTCTTGCCCCTCTACACCGACTACCTCTGGTTCCAGGAAGTCAAACTGGTATCCGTCTTCACAACCGTTTTAGGCCTCAAGCTGCTCTTGGGAATCGCCGGCGGCCTGATCGTCGCGCTCTTCCTCTACCTGAACGTTTGGCTGGCGGCCCGTCCCACGTCAGGTGATGTCTTGGTAGAGCTAGAGGATCCACTCGGGCTGCCTAGCCGCCTGGTGATCGAGCCTCTGGTGCGGAAATTCCTGCTCCCCGGGGCGCTGGTCCTTGGCTTCCTCGCAGCCATGCAGGCGGCTTCGGAGTGGGAGACGGTCCTCCGCTTCCTGAACGCGCAGCCCTTCAACGCGGTGGATCCGCTCTTCGGCCGGGACATCGGCTTCTACGTCTTCCGACTGCCGCTCCTGGAGGCTCTCTACGGCTGGGCCATGTTTCTCCTGGGCGCCACCCTCTTCTTGGTACTCGCCACCTACGTCCTCCATCGGGGCGTTCAGATCACCCCGCAAGGGCCCATGCTGGCGACACGGGTACGGACTCACCTCCTCACGCTGGGCGCCCTCCTCCTCGTGGTGAAGGCGGGTGGGTATTACCTGGATACGTTTAGTCTGCTCACCTCCGTGCGCGGCATCGTTTCCGGCGCCGGTTTCAGCGACATACACGCCACCCTTCCCGCCCTGCGTATTCTTGCGACCCTCGCCCTGATCTGCGCCGCGGTGTGCATCTGGCAGATCGGCCGTCAGGGCTTCCGCGTCGTGCTCGTAGCGCTCGGCGCGCTCCTGGTCGCCAACGTCCTGGGCCTCGGCGTGATCCCCAACGTCATGCAGCGCCTGCGCGTGGTCCCCAACGAGATGGTCGCCGAGCGGCCGTACATCGAACAGAACATCAAGTACACCCGGATGGCGTACGGTCTGGATCGGGTCAAGGAAGAGGAATTCCCCGCCGAGGAGACCCTGCGAGCGGAGGACCTACGCAAGAACGACGCCACTATCAAGAACATCCGCCTGTGGGACCGCCGGCCCCTTCTCGTGACGTACGCTCAGCTCCAAGAGATCCGGACCTACTACAAGTTCGTGGACGTGGATAACGACCGGTACATGGTGAACGGCGAGCTCCGCCAGGTCATGCTCTCGGCTCGCGAGTTGTCCTACCGGAACCTTCCCAGCCGGATCTGGATCAACGAGCGACTCACCTACACCCATGGGTACGGGGTCGTCATGGGCCCCGTCAACCGGATCACACCCGAGGGGCTCCCCGACTTCTGGATCAAAGATATTCCCCCCGCCTCTACGGGGTCGATCAAGGTGACTCGGCCCGAGATCTATTACGGAGAGATCGCCAACGATGTCGGCGGCGATTATGTCTTTGTGAAGACCCGGGCGCAGGAGCTGGACTACCCCGCCGGTGACAAGAACGTGTACACCTCCTACACCGGCCAGGGCGGAGTGCCGGTCCAGTCGGTGTTCCGCAAGATGCTGTTCGCCCTCCGGTTCGGCGATGTCAAAATTCTCCTCTCCAATGACATCATCGGCGAGAGTCGTGTGATGTACCACCGCGAGATCGAAGAGCGCGTGAAGATGGCTGCCCCGTTCATCCAGTTTGACCGAGATCCCTATCTGGTCGTGGGGCAGGACGGTCGCCTGGTTTGGATCATCGACGGCTATACCACCAGCGACAAGTTCCCCTACTCCGAGCCCGTCCAGGGTATGGGTAACTACATCCGGAACTCCGTCAAAGCAGTGGTGGATGCCTACCACGGCACCCTGGCATTCTACCTGAGCGATCCTGCCGATCCGGTGGTCGCGACGTACGCCAAGGCCTTCCCCGGTCTCTTCCAGCCCCTGTCCGCGATGCCCGCCGACCTGCGGCCGCACATCCGGTACCCCCAGGGGATGTTCACGATCCAGGCCCGGATGTATGCCACCTACCACATGCAGGACCCGCAGGTCTTCTACAATAAAGAGGATCTGTGGAACATCCCCAAGCACGTGGTGGAGGGCCAGGAGCGGGAGATGGAGCCGTATTACACCATCATGCGGCTTCCCGGGGAAAAGGCCGAGGAGTTCATCCTGCTCTCCCCGTTCAATCCCAGCAAGAAAGACAACATGATCGCCTGGATGGCGGCGCGGAGCGACGGGCCGGATTACGGGAAGCTCATCGCCTACAACTTCCCCAAGCAAAAGCTGATCTACGGGCCGCGGCAGATCGATGCCCGCATCGATCAGGACCCGATCATCTCGCAACAGCTCACCCTGTGGAGCCAGCGCGGCTCCCAGATTATCCGCGGGAGCATGCTGGCCATCCCGATCGAGAAGTCCCTCCTCTATGTCCAGCCGCTCTACCTCGCCGCCGAGAAAGGCTCGCTCCCCGAATTGAAGCGGGTCATCGTCTCGATGGGAAATCAGATCGCCATGGAGGAGAGCCTGGAGGCCTCGCTGGCGCAACTCTTCGGCAGCGGCGGAACGGCGCTGACGCGGATGGCGACGCCGGCTCTGCCAGGCCAACCGCAGCCCAAGGAGACCGGCGTCCGGGGGTTGGCGGATCAGGCGTGGCAGCAGTACAGTCGAGCGCAGGAATTACTCCGGCAGGGGAATTTCGCCGCCTACGGCGAGGAGGTCAAGCGGCTGGAATCAACCCTGAAGACTCTCCGGGAACGCGCCAAGTAGGCCAAGACGGAATCAAGAGGGCGGGGGTGGCGGCAGGAGAGCCCGCCTACCCCTGCCCCTTGTCCCCCTGGTACTCGTCCACGGTGGACCCGATCCACTCCGATCCGTCGGCCCACACCTCCTTCTTCCAAATCGGCACGATTTCCTTCAAGCGCTCGATCGCGTAGGCGCAGGCCTGCAGGGCCTCATGTCTGTGGGGCGAGGCGACGGCGATAGCGACGCTGGCTTCGCCCACGATCAGCCGACCGACGCGATGCGCTATCGCGACCCGATCCACGGGCCAGCGAGCCCGAATCTCGTCCCCGATCTGCCGCATTTTTGCCACCGCCATCTCCGGATACGCATCATACTCGAGGTGGTCTACTCGGCGGCCCCGGGAAGACTCTCGCACGACGCCGAGGAAACTGGCGATTGCGCCCGAGCTGTTTTGCCTTACCGTTTGGGCCATTGCATCAAGCGACAATGGGGATTCGGTGACCTCAAATAGATCCAGCCCCCCGCTCACGGGGGGAATCAGGGCCACCTCGTCACCCTCTGCCAGGCGGCGCCCCCCTTCCACATACTCGTGATTCACCGCCAGCCTGAGCGACGGCACTTGGCGGCGCAGTTCCGGGTGCTGCGCAACGAGTTGCATGAGCAGATCGGCCGCCGTGACGCCTTCCGGCACATCCACGAGCACCTCTTGCTTCCCAACCACTTCTCTCACGGACGCGAACAGTCTTAAACGTATTCTCATGACCCCTCCCACATGGAAACACCAGTCAAGCCAACGATACTCATACGATGTTTATACTTTAGAATCAAGATAATAAGAAATAATATGAAAGTTTTTGTATAGATCAAAGCCTTTTGATGTCAAGATGTCAACGCTGCTAAATGGCTCAGAACTCCTCGTTTTTCTTGGCTATTATTGATGTATGGGACGAGATGGCGCTTGACGCCTCGGCCCTTTCCATGTTAATAAAGTGTGAAGGGGCGTGGATAACCTGTTGTTTAAGCGATCAGGATACGGTATGCGGTCCTACTAACGCCTCTCTGACAAATCGCCCGGTAGATTTATATCGCGACCATGAGGCTGTGCACTTTCTTTTGGCTCTCAGTCTGTGGAAAAGTGGAAGAGTGGTGCGGCTTCTTGCCATGGCGGTGACGTGATTCTCGTTTGCGCCAGGGCGAAATGTCCCCCAACTGCCTACGGCTGCCGTCTGTACCAAGTCAACAGTCTCTTGGCGGCCGGGCAATCTCAAGGCGATACGCCTGCATGAGTCGGCCGGAGGCCACATGACGATCAAGGTACTTGCAGAATCGGCCAAAGACAAGGGCCGACTCCTCAACCAGATTGTCAGACGCCTGCTGGATGAGTTGGGTTACGGTGAGTTCCGCGTGTGTGTGTCCGGGGCCGGAACCGACATCGAGGTAAAAGCAAAACACCGCGCGACCCAGGCCCCCATTCTGTGCAAGGCTCGTGCCCTGCCGCGCGAGGTCGGCCCCGACGAGCTGAAGCGATTCTTGGCAACCTATACTCAGGGCAAGAAGAAGGATAGGCGGCTGGTGGGATTGTTTCTGGCCTTCTCCGGCCTCAGCCGTCCCGCCCGCGAATGGTATGCAAGCATGGAGGAGCGCGGGAAGGGGGAGTTTCACGTGTTCGCCCCCGAGAAGCTCTTGCCGCTCCTGCGGCGCGCCCGTCTGATTGGCCCACTGGAAGTGGTGGAACCGGCGATCAAATCCCGCATCCGCACTGACGCCGGTCCGCGCTTCTTGGCCTTCCACGAAGGGCAGATGTACTGGGTGCAGATGACGATGACCAGCCGCAAGCCAACCGGCTTCGCCGTGTTGGCCTCTCATGGGGAACTGGTCTCCCGCGTCGTTGCCCGAGAGATCAAGCGTCTCGATCCGAGCCTGGAGGGGAAGAAGTTGGTTGATACATACCTCCGGGACAAACTCTTCCTCACCCTCCTGGATATGGTCCCGCGGAATCTGGAGGCGTTGACAAAAGAGGTGCGAGAACCCCTGGCCGATGCCCGCGAAGTGATCCAGGACCTCATCCGCGAGAACGTGGTCGTCGCGGAGTCCGGTGGACAGCCGCACTGGAAGATGGACCGCTACACGCTGCGCGCGGACCTTGGCCTCTTTCTTTCCCTGGCGCGGCAATATCTGGAAGGACCACACAAGTTCCGCTTCCTCGGCTCACAGTTTGCGTCGAACCTGCTGGTCAGTGACGTCCCGGGGTATCTGGAAGCTCGCTGGCGATTCCGCAGCAGCGAAGGGGAACGCGCCAGCCTCTATCGGTTTTTGGCGCTGAGCCCGACCGCCCTGAACCACGCCCTCTTCACCCCCACAGACCGCTATCTCGTCCTCGAAGGGGAGGCTCGCCCTGCCTATGCCGATCGGGAGCGCACCCGCACCCTCCAGATGAACCGCCTGGTTGGCGACCTGCTTACCCGCATGGCAACCGACGTGGATCAGCCGCAGTTCCAGGAGTTGCTGGCCCTCAAAGGAATCAAGGGGCACCTCTTCCGGGCTACCGCCAAAGCCGCCACAACACAGGAACTGTCTTTCAGCCTCAAGGCGGATTTGCTGCTCGCGCAGCCCAAGCTTGCCCCCTCGGGCCGATCCGTCCAGGCCGGCAGCCGAAATGAGTCCGAGCACGCCATCGAGCTAGGAGCCGCGCTCCTGCACATGGAAGAGCACGAGCAGGCGGTGGCCCACTTTGACCGCGGCATCAAGGAAATCCGAGATCCGAGCCGCCTTCTGAGCGCCTGGAACAACCGGGGGATCTGCCTGCTGCATCTGAAGAGATATACGGATGCCACAACCAGCTTCAACGAGGCGCTACGCTATAATGGAAACTCCAAGGCGGCTTGGTATTACAAGGCCCTCTGTTTGAAGGAATTGGGCGACCTGAGCGGTGCCCAGCGGTGCTGTAAGCGGTCCCTCGAGATTGATCCGGGCTACGTCGAGGCGCGCGAACTCTCACAGATCCTCTGACGTCCCCATGCTTGCCCTGCTCGTCTGCAGCGCTTGTCGCCTCTCGGCCCCGGTGGATTCTCCTGGCTGGCGCTGCGCCTGCGGCGCTCCGTACGACCTGCGAACCGAGGCCGTGTTCCCCCGCAAGGCGATCCTTCGCCGTCCCGCCTCCTTCTGGCGGTACCACGAGGCCCTTCCGCTCCCTCCCGCGTGTGAGCCAGTCAGCTTGGGCGAGACTCTCACACCTCTTGTCCCCTGGCCCGACGTTCCCGGTTGTCATCTGAAGCTGGAATTCCTCTTTCCAACCGGGTCGTTCAAGGATCGGGGTGCCGCCGTTTTGTTGACCCATCTCCGCGCCCGAGGGGTGCGCCAGGTCGTCGAGGACTCCTCGGGAAACGCCGGAGCTGCCGTCGCCGCCTATGCGGCCCATGCCGGCATCGGCTGTCGGATCTTCGTTCCGGCGGCCACCTCCAGCGGCAAGCTGGCGCAGATCACCGCCTACGGGGCCACGGTCGTCCCGGTGGAGGGCACCCGGGAAGCCGTCACCGTCTCCGCCCGGGCCGAGGCGGAACAGAGCACTTATGCCAGCCATGTCTTCAGCCCGTTCTTCTTCCACGGAACCAAGACCTTTGCCTTCGAAGTCTGGGAGCAGTTGGGATTCCGCGCTCCCGACTGTCTCATTCTCCCTGTGGGACACGGCACCCTGTTCCTCGGGGCCTACCTGGGGTTTCGCGATCTCCTCGCCGCCGGGGAGATTCGCGCCCTCCCCCGCCTCATCGGCGTCCAGGCCGCCGCCTGCGCACCGCTCGCCGCCGCCTGGCAGGGGGCGCCGAAGGCTGTCCCCGAAGAGACCCTGGCCGAGGGGATTCGTATCGCCGCCCCCGATCGCGCAGCCGCCATCCTGCAGGCCTGCCGAGAGAGCGATGGCGAGATCCTCACCGTCTCCGAGCCCGAGATCGTCTCGACGTTCTTTCGTCTCGCGCGTGCGGGGTTCTATGTGGAACCCACCGCCGCGGCGGCGCCGGCCGCCGCGCTGAAGCTCTCCGCCACGGGCCGCTCTGCCCGCCGGTGAAACCACGATCGTTCCGCTGACCGGAACGGGCCTCAAAGCCGGCTCGACCATCGCCGCCCTCCTGAAGACGCGCCCGGCTTGACCGCCTGCCGGCCGCAGCGCACGATCCGACCGACGCCCTGGGTTTAGCAGGCTGCTAAAAAACTCATTTTTCAGCAGCCTGTTCGGAGAGCCCGCTAGCGCTTCCGCCAGAATACTCCGGCCCCGAGGGCCAACACGAGGCCAAACGCGACAAAGCTCGGTCGATAGCCTACCAACTCCGCGAACCAACCGAACCCCACCGCGCCCAATGTCCCCCCCGTGAGGATCGCCGTATTGAAGATCGCCAACGCCCTCCCCCGCGCCCCGCTGGGGGCGCGATCGAAGGCCATGGCGCTGACCGCCGGATAGAGAAAGCCATGCGCCGTTCCGTTGATGGAGGCGATCAGCAGGAGGAGCCAGGTGGAATGCAGCAGGCTAAACAGGAGGACACCTGCGGAAAGTCCGACTATCGATGGGAGGATGACCTGGCGTCGCTCCAGCCGATCGGCGAGCCTCCCCCCGAAAAACCGCACGGCAACCGCCATCAGGCTGTACACGACGTAGAACGGGCCCACTCGCGGCAGACCCGCGGCTTGAGCAAACGGCGGCAGGAACACGAAGACGACGGCGCCGGCCAGACCGAACTGAAACGCCCCAATGAGTACCGGCGCGAAATTTCCCCAGAACCCGGCTCCGAGGGGGCGGTGGACCTCTTCGACCGAGGGCATCGGAACCTCCGTGAGCAGGCACACGGCCAGACTTCCCACGGCGAGGAGCAACGTCCCAAGGAAGAAGCTTTGATACCCATACGACCGAAGAATCACTTCCCCGACGGCGGGCGCCATGGCGATCGTGACCAGACCGGACACCCCAAAGATGCCCACCGCCTCGGCCCGGCGGCTTTCCGGAGCGAGGTCTGCCAGTAGGCTGAGGTTGCTGGTCGTGAATCCCGCCATCGCGGCTCCTTGCAGAAACCGGAGCAGATAGAAGTGCCAGCCCAGCACAGAGCTCCCAGCAAAGGCAAGCGAGACCACGCTGATCAGCGTGGCGCTCAGAAGGATGAACGGCCGTCGGCCGAACCGATCGACGAGGGGTCCCACCCCGACCTGGCACAGGATGGCAGCCACTTGGTACATGGCCATGATCGTGCCAATTTGCCCCTCCCGTCCGCCAAGCTGCTGGACATATAAAGGGAGCAGGTTGTAGGCGTTGAGATTGGCATAGAAGAGAAGGTTTGCCGTCGCCGCGAGGACGAACGGCTTGGTATACAGGGATTGGTCGGAAGCGGTCATGGGAGGGACAATCCGGCTACCCCACAAGGACGAGCCGGACGTCCATGACGTTCGTTCGGGTCGGGCCGGTGATGATCAGATCGCTCAATCGCGCGAAGAACGGATAGGCGTCGTTACCGTCCAGTGCCGCCCTCGGCTTGAGGCCGGCGGCGACAGCCCGCTCCAGCGTGTCTCCGTCGGCGATGGCCCCGGCGGCGTCCGTCGGTCCGTCCGTCCCGTCCGTTCCGGCGCTCAGGACCACCACGTCGCGCAGCCCGGCGATGTCCAGGGCGGCGGCCAGAGCAAACTCCTGGTTGCGGCCCCCCTTCCCTTTTCCCTTCAAGGTCACGGTGGTCTCGCCCCCGGTGATGAAACACACCGGCGGCGCGACCGGATTGCCGCTCGCCCGGACCTCCAGGGCCAGCGCCGCGTGCATCCGGGCGACGTCCCGAGTCTCTCCTTCGATGAAGGAGGACAGGATCATCGCCCGAAGCCCCAATCGCTGAGCCTCGGCCTTGGCGGCCTCCAGCGCCTGGATGTTGCTCGCGACCATCAGGCTTTTCACCCGTGCGAAGAGCGGGTCGGTCGGCTTGGGCGTCTCGGAGACCTTGCCGGCTGCCCCGGCTTCGAGATGGGTCCGAATTCCGGTGGGGATCTCCTGGCGAATGCGGTACTTGTCCAGAATGCCGAGCGCGTCCGCATAGGTCGTGGGATCGGGGACCGTTGGGCCGGAGGCGATGGCATCCAGCGGATCTCCCACGATGTCCGAGAGGATCAGCGTGCGGACCTGGGCCGGCTGTGCCGCGCGGGCGAGCTGGCCGCCCTTGATGCGGGAGATGTGCTTGCGCAACATGTTCATCTCGCGGATGTCCGCCCCGCAGGCGAGGAGCGCCTTGGTGAGGGCCTGCTTCTCGGCCAAGCTGATCCCCTCCACCGGCGCAGGGGTCAAGGCTGAACCTCCGCCGGAAATGAGGACCAGCACCAGATCCTCGGGCCCGAGCCCCTTCACGCAGTCGAGGATGGCCTGGGCGCCGGCAATGCCGGCCTCGTCCGGCACGGGGTGGCCGGCTTCATGAAGGCGGATAGTCTTCATCGGCTGTACGTGCCCGTACTTTGTGACCACCACCCCCCGCTGGATGCGCTCCCCCAGGATCTCCTCCACGGCCCCGGCCATCGAGGCTCCCGCCTTCCCCAGGCCGACGACCACGATCTGCCGAACGGCCGCGAGGTCGAGCACCTCGCCGCCCACCGTGAGCCGGGTCCCCTCACGCTTCATGTGGCGATGGATGGCCGCCGCGGGGTCCACCGCCTGGACCGCAGCGCCGAAGATCTCGATAGCTGCTTTGCGCAACTCGATGGCTCGCATCGCGTCTCCTCTCGCCTGCCTTCTCCCTCAGGCTTCGAACAAGAATCGTTCCAGCTCCGTATAGATCGACCCGCTTGGGTTCAGCTCGCTCTGCATGAGAGAACACTGGCTTACCGGCGCGGCTCCGAATCTCTCCGCCGGCTCCTCGTGAAGCGCCGCGAGCAGGGACTCGGCATTTCGGGGCGACCGGACCCGTCCCAAGGTGAAATGCGCGGTGAAGTCCCGCTTCTCCTTTGGGAAGCCGACGCGGCCCAGGCCATCCTCCACCCGCCGCGCGAGCGCCGTCAACTGCGCGGATCCCGCCTGCGTTCCCACCCACACCACGCGCGGAATGCGGCCGCCGAACGCCCCCATCCCCGCCACCTCCAACGAGAAGGGAGCAACGCTCCGCGCGACCTCCGTCAAAGCCGAACGGATACGATCCAGCCGCTTCGGCTCCACCTCGCCGAGGAACTTGATCGTGATATGGAGATTTTCGGGCCGCACCCAGCTCACGTCGGCATGGACGCTTCGCAGGCGCTCCTGGACCGCCGCCAGCCGCTCACGAATTTCATCGGGTAGATGCACCGCCACGAAAAGGCGCACAGCTCTCACCGAGTCTAGACCTCGTCCATGGGGATGCCAAGCAGATGTCGGCGGAGCATCTCCAGGGCCATCTGCGCACCCCGGTATTTGACCTGCTCCCGCTCGCCGTGCAGGCGAAACTCGCGCCCCGCCTCACCGCCCTCCCAGGCCAGCGCGACGCAGACCAGCCCCACAGGCTTCTCGGGCGTCCCCCCCGTGGGGCCCGCAACTCCCGTCGTGGCCACGCCGAGAGTGGTCCCACCCATCCGCCGCACGCCCACGGCCATGGCCCGCGCCACTGCCAGGCTGACCACACCGTGCGTCTGGATCACCTCCGGTGGGACGCCGAGCAGCCCCGTCTTGGCCGTCGGGCTGTAGCTCACCACGCCACGCTCGAAGTAGTCGGAACTCCCGGGGATGTCGGTCAGTCGCGATGCAACCAAACCGCCGGTGCACGACTCGGCCACGGCGAGGGTGGCTTTTTGCTCGCGCAGGAGCCGCCCCACCACCGCCTCCAGGCGCTCGTCATCCTTTCCGAAGACGAGATGGCCGAGCCGTTCGCGGATCTTCGCCTCCAGGTCGTCCAGCAGCCTCGCGATCTCTGCCGGGTCCTCTCCCTTACAGGTCATCCGAACGTGGATCTCCCCCATGTGCGCCAGGACTCCGATGCTGGGGTTGCGCATCTCCCGGAAGTAGTCCCCGATGCGCTGGTCCAGCGTGGACTCGCTGATGCCGCAGGTCTTGAGCACCCGCGAGACGATCCGGCTCCGGATCCCCAGGCTGTCCCGAATCCGCGGGATCACCTGCTCCAGCAGCATGGGCTTCATCTCGGACGGGACGCCGGGCATGCAGACGAAGATCCGCCCCTCGCTCCGCATGAGCAGGCCGGGGGCCGTGCCGCGGGGGTTGTGAAGCACCTCGGCCCCCTCTGGAACCATGGCTTGCTTGCGGTTGTTCTCGGCCATCACGACCCGGCGATGGGCGAACCGCTCTTCGATGTGGCGCAGGACGGCAGCGTTCAGGCGAAGCGGACGGTCCAGAACCGCGGCCAGCACCTCGCGCGTGAGGTCATCCTCGGTGGGGCCAAGACCGCCGGTCATGATGACGACATCCGCCCGGCTCATGGCGAGACGGATGGCCGCCTCGATCCGCCCCCAGTTGTCCCCGACCGTGCTCTTGTAGAAAACGTCAATCCCCGCCTCAGCCAGACGCTGAGCCATCCAGCTCGCGTTGGTGTCCACGATCTGTCCGAGGAGGAGCTCCGTCCCGATCGTCAGCAGTTCCACACTCATAAGATTTCCCTCGCCCCCCACCGCCAGGACACCGCAGGGTTTCGCGATTCGCTTCTCGCATGCGGCGGGACTCCTCGGCGGCTCACGCTCACAGGAAGTCGAAATTGGCCTGCAACAGCCACCATGTCGCCCGGGCCAGAAGCCCGGCGGCGATGTCGTCCGCCACGATCCCAAATCCCCCGGGCAGTCGCTCCAGTCGGGGCAAGGGGGCCGGCTTGATCACGTCGAAAAGCCGGAAGAGGAGAAACACGGCCGCCAAATCGTAGAACTGAAATGGAATCGCCAGGGCGGCGACCCACATCCCGACGAATTCGTCGACGATCACCGATGGCGGATCCGCCTGTCCCAATTCCTCCGCAGCCTGGCCCGACACCCAGATCGCCAGCGCGGCCAAGAGCGCCGTGATGCCTAGATAGAGTGGCCACGCGAGATTGAGCATGGGAAAACAGACCGCCGCTCCCGCCAGGCTCCCCACGGTCCCCGGCATCAGCGGGACAGAGCCGAGGCCGCCTCCGGTCGCCACCAGAAGGGCGGTCGATCGAGACGGCCGGCTGCCAGCAGGCGTGGACTTCGGACGACGCGATGGCATGATCATCCCCTCACTTCAAGGATCTCGCCCGTGAGGTCGTGTGCGAACGCCTCCCGGATGCGGACACGGACAAATGTACCCGGGGGAACCTGGGGGCCGCGAAGATAGACCGTGCCATCCACCTCCGGGGCATGGCCGGCCGTTCGCCCGCACAGCAGGTCGGGAAACTCCGACGCCGGACCATCCACCAGGACCTCCTGAACGCTGCCCACGAGCGCCTGCCCTTTCTCCTCGGCGATGCGGGATTGCAGCGCCATCAGCCGGGCGCGCCGCGCCTCTGCGACCCGCCGGGAGACCTTTGGTCCGAGCGCCGCGGCCGCCGTCCCCTCTTCATCCGAGTAGCGGAAGACCCCCATCCGGTCGAATCGCATCTCCTCGACGAAGCGCGCCAGGACGGCGAACTGAGCGGCCGTCTCGCCGGGAAACCCCGTGATGAACGACGTCCGGATGATGACGCCGGGCACCGCCTTGCGGATGCGCCCGATCAGCCGTCGAAACCCGTCCACGCTTCCCCCGCGCCCCATGGCCTTCAGCACGGCGGCATCCGCATGCTGGAGGGGGAGGTCGACGTAGCGGCAGAGGCGCGGCTCGGCAGCGAGCAGCGCGATCAGGTCGGGCGAGATCCGGGCCGGATGGAGATAGTGAAGTCGGAGCCAGCGCAGGGCGGGGATCGTCAACAGGTCCCGTAGGAGCGATGTCAGCCCGCCCGACTCGCCGCGATCCGTCCCGTAGCTCGTGGTGTCCTGGGAGATCAACACCACCTCCCGAACTCCGTCCGCGGCCAGGGCACGAGCCTCGGCCACGATGTCCGCTCGCTCCCGGCTCTGCTTGGGTCCACGAATCAGGGGGATGGCGCAGAACCGGCAGGCGTGGTCGCAGCCCTCGGCGATCTTGAGGTACGCCACATGCGGCGGGGTCAGACGCCGGCGTGGGAGGGCCGCCGTCATCAGGGCCGTGTGCCCCGTGACCCACACGCGATCCCCGGCCGTCCGGTCGAGCGTCGCGCGGACGATCTCCGCGATCCGCGGGAACTCTCCGGTGCCGATGAAGGCGTCCACTTCGGGCAGGAGACCGGGAAGCTCCCGGGGGTACCGCTGAGACAGACAGCCGCTCATCACGAGAGCTCGGCAGCGGCCCGTCCGCTTCAGGGACGCCGCCTCCAGCACCGCCTGGATCGACTCCTCCTTGGCGTCCTGGATGAAGCCGCAGCTGTTCACCACAATTACCTCGGCCTCCTCGGGCCGTTCCACAATCCGATACCCCGCGGCGGCAAGCTGCCCCAGCATCACCTCGGCGTCCACCTGGTTCTTCGGACAGCCGAGATTCACGACGTTGACCGTAGCCTCTCGGCGCTTCGAGCCGCTCCCCGCACGACGCATGCGTCCCATCGACTCCTCTCATATTCGGCGCGACTCGCACTCAATTTCGTCCGACAGCCGCCACTCTGTGGTAGCCCCGCGCGGCCGCCGCCCCGTGGGTTACCGTCATCCGGCCCTCCGGACAGTCCAGCCCCACAGAGGGGAAAGGATGAAGAGCCGGGCAGGACCGAGAGGCGGCGGCAGCTTCAGGCAGGTGTGGCTTCCTCTTCTCTAACGGGTGCCAGCGCGAGCCGATTGCGGCCTCCCGCCTTGGCGCGATATAAGGCCGTGTCGGCATCATGCACCAGATCCTCGGTCTTGTGCATCACCTGCGTGACCGAAGCCACACCGATGCTGACCGTCACCTGATGCTCCTGACCGGTTTCCCGGGAGCGGAAGACGTGATCCGCCACCGCGCTGCGAATGCGCTCGGCCTGGTAGGCGGCTCGCTGCAGGTCGGTTTCCGGCAGGATGATGGCAAACTCTTCCCCGCCGTAGCGTGCCAAGATGTCCACCGACCGAGCGTTCTCGCGCAGCACGTCGGCCGTCTCGCGCAGGGCGTGATCACCGGCCAGGTGACCGTGGCGGTCGTTGAAAGCCTTGAAGTGATCCAGATCGAGCATGAGCAGCGTCAGCGGACGCTTGTAGCGTTGCGCGCGGCGGATTTCACGGGCCAGTTGGTGGTAGAACTGGCGGTGGTTCGCCAGTCCGGTAAGCGGATCCGTGATGGCCAACTGCCTGGCTTCCTCGAACAGGCGGGCATTCTCGATCGACACGGCCACCTGGCTGGCAAACGTCGAGAGGAGCTGGATCTCCTCCGCCCCGAACTCGTGGCGCTCGGTCATGTAGAGGTTCATGCACCCCAGCGCCCGATTCTGCACGATCAGGGGCATGGCCAGAAACGAAACGAATCCGCGATCTCGGGCCAGCTGCAGCCAGATCCCGTACACCGGATCGGCATTCAGGTCGGGAACCGTCACGGGCCGCTTCTCTCGCACGGCCACCAGGCTGGGATTGTTCCCGTGCGTCACCTCGCTGCTCCCGGTGCCCGGAAGACCCTCGTCAAACAGGTTCGAGCCCGCCACCGTCGAGAGCGTGTGCCCGTCGGGGGCGAGGAGCATGAGCGACATCGCTTGCGCATGCAGCAGGCTAGAGACCGTCTCGCTGATGCGCGTCAGGATGTTCTGGAGGTCGAGCGTCGAGGCCATGGTGCGGCTCACCTGATAGAGGGCCTCGAACTCCTGCGCTTTCCGCCGCGTCTCCGTGTATAGATGGGAGTTCTCAAGGGCAATCGACACCTGCCGCCCGATATTGGCCAGCAGCGCGGCCTCGTCGTGAGCGAACTCCTGCCCCGGGTGCCCCACGACGGTAAAGAGGCCCAGGCGACGATCCTGAAACTTGAGCGGGATCACCCCGAGAGGCTGCGGGGACTCGCCCGGTGGGATGCGGAGCTCCTCGATGTCGGCCGCATCCGCCAGGAGCGTTGGCTCGTCCCTCTCAAGGGCCTTCCACCCCCAACCGCTGCTCGACGACAGGGTTCGCAGACTCTCCGAGGGGATTCCGCAGAGGCCTCGCCATGCCCGAAGTACCAGGGGACCGCCCCCCGGCTCCGAAAGATGGATGAGACCGCAGGCCAGTCCCAGGCTCTCCATCACGCCGGCAAGCGCGCCGTCCAGGATCTCCTCCAGGCCGAGGGAGCGGTTCACCGCCAGCGCCACCGCATTCAAGGCTCGGAGTTCCCGATTCCGGCGCATCACCTCCTGGCTCATCCCTCGGACGCGCAACAGGACCTTGATCCGGGCGATTAGCTCATCCGTGTTAAACGGCTTCGTGATGTAATCGTCGGCCCCGATCTCCAGACCGAGGACCATGTCGCGGCTCGTGTCTTTCGCGGTGAGCATGACCACCGGGAGATGCCGCCAGCGCTCGTCCGCCTTTAGGCGACGGCAGACTTCGTAGCCGTCCATCCCCGGCATCATCACGTCCAGCAGGACAAGATCCACAGGGTGGTCGGCCATGCGCTGGAGCGCTTCGCTCCCGGAATGGGTCACGATGGTGGAGAATCCGCGAGCCTCCAGCAACACCTGGACCATGCGCGCAATCCCGGTCTCGTCCTCTACCACCAGGATCGTAGATCGAATCCCTGCAGGAGCCGTTACCGTTGGCACTTCACTCCTCCACACCTCCCCTCGGTCCCACCTCCGCCATCCGACGCGAGAGGCCGGTGCCCGGCGTCACGCGGGTGCATCCACGGACCGGAGTCCTGCTTCGAGCGTTAGGAATGAATAGCGCAGTTGACGGCCGCGGCGCAACCGAAAAATATGTCCTGCGGGTTCTGCCTACGCGCACAGAGGCGGGACGAGAGGCCGGCTCTTTTACGGGGATGGGCTGATCTCGTGGAGCACGTTCTTGGCCGGATACCTACTCCCGGAGAACGTGGTCGCCCTGTCCCACGCGGTTCAGCATACGGACGCTACCCGTTCGCGTTGTGAACGTCTGGGAGCGGGGCGAAGCAACTCACTAGACGCCTGCCTCGATACAGGCCTCTTTCGCGATCGTGACGAAGAACGCGCTCCCCCTCCCTACCTGACTCTCGACCCAGATCCGTCCCCCGTGTTCCTCCACCACCGCCTTGCAGATGCTGAGCCCCAGACCCGTCCCCTCCACCTCCGACCCGGTCGGCATGGGAACTCGGTAGAATCGGTCGAAGATCCGGTCCAGGTGCTCCTTGGGGATCCCCACACCTGAATCCCGGACCTCCACCAGCAGCTCGGGGCCCGTGTCCTTCACCGTCACGTCGATCTCGCCACCGTGGGGCGTGAACTTGATGGCGTTACCGAGGAGGTTGGTGAACACCTGTTCCATGCGCAGGGTGTCGCCGGATACCGCCGTTAGGTCATCCGGTGCCGTCAGAGTGACCGCGATCTCTCGCCCCTGCGCCATTTGGCGCAGACGATCGATCGTCCCCCGCAGCAACGTCACCACGTCGAACGACTCTCGTCGGCGCCGGAATCGCCCGGCCTCGATCCGAGCCAGGTCCAGGATATCGCTCACCATCCTGAAGAGCCGGTCTGCATTCTTCTGGGCAATCCCCAAGAGCTCTCGGCTCAGCTCGACTCCCACCACCTCGTGCAGCAGCACTTCGAGCGACCCCTTGATGGCGGTGAGCGGCGTATGCAGGTCGTGGGAGACCATGGTGAGGAGCTCGGCGCGCATTTGGTCCATGTTTTGGAGGCGTGCGTTCAGGGCGGAAAGCTCTTCGATCTTGCGCGCCAGATCGGTGACGTCCCGCAGGATCATGAACAAGCCCTTTGTCAGGTCGTTCGGACTGATCCATGAAAAGGCGATGCACAATACCCGATCCCGGCACTTCAGGGTCACAACATCCCCAGCTTGTTGGGAAGTCGCCAGGAACCGACCGAGGGACTCTACCAGCGCGGCACGATGGTCGGCCGTCAGCAGATCGACCAAAGGCTGGCCGATCAGATCCAGCTCCGGTCGGCCGACCATCTCCAGGCAGGCCCGGTTGACGAAGAGGACCCGCTGCTGGCCGTCCGCCTCGACCACCCCCTCCCCGATCGTCCGCAGGACCGTCTGCGTGAACCGCCGCAGCGCCAGGAGCTCCTTTACCTTTTGGCGCGGCACCAGGCTACCCAGACCAAGAATCTCTTGGGCGGAGTCCCGGACCCCTCCCTCTACCCGTCTCAGCACGGCGAGAACATTCTGTTGGAGATCTTCGCGCCGGCACTTCGCGACATAGCCGTCGGCCTTGAGGGCCAGCGCATCCCCCGTGTCCTCCGCCAGGGTTCCCGACACGATCACGATGGGGATCTTGGCCGTCCGAGGATTGCCCCGGATGTAGTGAAACATCCGATCGCCGTCGATCTTCGGCATCACGATGTCCAGGAAGATCACGTCCGGCAGCTCGCGCCCCAAGAATTCCAAGGCCTCCATCCCGTCGTAGGCCCGGAACACCTCGTAGCCCTCCTGCTTGAGGACGTCTGCCAGCACCTCGACACAGAGCCGATCATTGTCTACGACGAGGACTCGTTTTCCCACGGAAGACTCCAGTGTGCGCCGAAGATTAGGAGCGATAGTTGACGAACTGCATGTCGATCCCCAGCTCCTGTTCCCGCATGAACTGGATCACCGCCTGCAGTTCGTCCCTGTCCCGACCAAAGACCCGAATCTGATCCTCCTGAATCTGCACTTGCACCTTCCGCTTGGTTGCCTTGATGAGCTTGACGATCTCCCGAGCCTTCTCGGTCGGGATCCCCTGCTGCAGCTCGATGCGTTGCCGCACCCGGCCGCCTCCGGCGGACTCGACCTGTCCCCGGCTGAGGGCCTTCAAAGACACCTGGCGCTTTACGAGTCTCGTCTCGAGGATATCCAGCACCTGCTTCAGCTTGAAATCGTCCTCCGCGGAAAGCAGCAGGGCGTGTTCCTCTCGCGTGACGCTCACCTGGCTGCCCTTGAAGTCGAAGCGCTGGCCGATCTCGCGGGAGGTTTGGTTTACGGCGTTATCCACCTCGCTCAAATCCACCTTCGAGACGACGTCGAACGAACAATCGTTGCCCATGGCGCTCCTCCGAAGAACGGGCGCGAACCAATTACGGCTTGTCCGGCGCGACCACGCGCACACCTGCCGGCGGGGTAAACTGGAACTGATCGTCACTGAGGCCCGGATTCAATTTGAGATTGGTCAGGGTGATCACCGTCGTGTTGCCGTATGCATCAAGCACCGTAGTCTTCTCGACCATGTACCCCTTGACACTCACCTCCAGGAACATCCGGGCGATGCCGGCTTCGGGTCGCTTGGGTCGGAGGTCGAGGATACGGATCCTCGGATCGCTACGCGTCGCGGCATTTTCCACCAGGCTGATCTCGAAGTCTTTGCGGAGCGTGCAGTCGCCAGCCAGAAAGGACATTGGCGCTCGGGAGGTCAAAGCCTGGGCGACCTCCTGAACGCGAACCTGCTTGTCTGCCGGGCTGTAGTCCCACAAGGTCTTCCCGTCCGTGACGAAAAGCCGCGGCTCGGGTTTCTGATACTCCCAACGCATCTTACCCGGGCGCTTCGCCAGGAAGACACCGCTGGCGTCCCGGTCTTCGTTGAGGGTGCGGTTCGTCGCCTTCTGTTGAAACCGCGCCGACAGATCCTGGGTCTGGGCGCAGGTGGCCTCCACCTTCTCCACGACCTCGTCCACGGCCGCGGCCGCCTGAACCGCCGGAACCCCAAAAAGTCCACCCGCTCCCAGGCAGAGGAGCGCCGCCGCCGTGATCCCCCACGTTCCTCGATATCGATTTGCCATTCAGGACTCCGTCTTGGATACCAGCACCTCGCGGGGCCGCGTGCCGTCCATCGGGCTCACAATCCCCTCGCGCTCCATCCGCTCGATCATGCGCGCCGCCCGGTTGAAGCCGACCCGCAGCCGCCGCTGGATCATGGAAATCGACGCCTGCTGAGTCTGGACGACCATTTCCACCGCCTGACGGTAGAACTCGTCCCCCTCGTCTTCTTCGAGAGCCGCCTCCGGGTCGGGCGGAAGCAACGACCAGACGAACTCTTCGGCCTTGACCTGTTTCGCCAGGAACTCCACCACTCGCCGGATCTCGACCTCCGTCACGTTGCAGCCGTGGATCCGGATCGGTCGAGAACTCCCCGGCGGCACGAAAAGCATATCACCTTTGCCCAGCAGGGCTTCGGCCCCGTTCATATCCAGGATCGTCCGCGAATCCACCTTGGATGCCACTCGGAAGGAGATCCGCGCCGGAAAGTTCGCCTTGATGACCCCCGTGAGAACGTCCACCGACGGGCGCTGGGTGGCCACAATCAAGTGAATGCCGACGGCGCGAGCCATCTGCGCCAGACGCATGATCGCATTCTCCACGTCCCCCACCGCCGTCAACATCAGGTCGGCCAGCTCGTCGATCACCACCACCAGGAATGGCAGGGGGCCCCGATGCACCCCCGGCGCCGCGGTATCCTCCGGCAGCGGTTCCAGCGCCACCTTCCGGTTGTAGCTTTGCAGGTTGCGCGCCCCCATGTACGCAAACAACTTGTATCGCTCCTCCATGTGCAGGACCACCCGCTGGAGGCGCCGGGCGGCGTCCTTCGGATCCACCACCACCTTGTCCACCAGGTGAGGAATCCCGTTGTACACGGACAACTCCACCCGTTTTGGGTCGATCAGGAGGAGCCGCACGTCCTTGGGTTGTGCCCGGTAGACAAGGCTGAGGATCAGCGAGTTGATGCACACGCTCTTTCCCGACCCGGTCTCCCCCGCAATCAGAAGATGGGGCATCTGCGTGAGGTCGGCCACCATGGGGGCGCCACCGCTCTCCTGGCCCAGGGCGAGCGGGAGCTGCAGCGACTCGGCGGCAAACTCCTTACTGGCCAGGACATCCCGCAGGTACACCGTGGCTCGACGCTGGTTCGGGATCTCCACCCCCACCGCCGCCTTGCCGGGAATCGGCGCCACGACCCGGACGCTCATCGCCTTCAACCCCAACGCCAGATCGTCCGCCAGGGCAACGATCCGGTTGATCTTGATGCCGGGGCCAGGTTCCAGCTCATAGCTCGTGATGACCGGCCCGGGATTCACCGCCGTCACCCGGCCCTCGACCCCGAACTCCAAGAGCTTCTTTTCCAGAAGGCGGGAGTTCTGGGCCATCTCTTCCGGGTTGGAACCGATCTGCTGCGCCGGCCCAGAGTCGAGGAACTTCACGGAGGGTTTGGCGTACCCGTCCCCTGCGGGCAAGAACGGGAAGGCCTGCTGCCCCTTCGAGGGTTTGGTCTCCCGCTCTCGCCCCTTCTCCCCCCCGGTCTCCTTGGCCGAGGGTGGGGCCGCGTCCGCCGTCTTGACCGACGGCGCAGGCGGGGTGGAGGAAGCCTCCGTCACGGCCGGTGCAGGCGCCTCCCGGCTCTCGGCGGCGGCTCGGGGCTGCGCGGGCAGTTCCGCCTTCCGCTTGGCCCGCGCGGTCGCGGCCCGTCGCGCCTTCCACCCCGCAAAAATCGCCCCTGTCCGAGTCGCAAGCCAGTTCACGCCGGCCGACGGCCAGGCCAGGAGAGAAACGAACGAACGCTCCGTTAGACAGATGACGGCCAGGGCCAGACCGGTCAGGGCTAGGACGGCCAACCCGAAGGCGCCGAAGGAGTACGCCAGGAGTCGGAAGATCTCGTCCCCGAGATCGCCCCCCGGTCGCTCGACGCGGCCCCCCGAAAGCACATTCAGCTGGTGCAGGACGGTCGCCAGCAGGCTCAGCGAGGGGATGAGCAGGAGCAGCCCCAGGCCGCGTCGCCACGCGCCGACTAGGCGACGGCCGCCGACCCAGATCCACCCCCAGTAGAAGAGGACCGGGGGGGCGAGGAGTGCGGACAGGCCCAGAAGGCCGAGCAGGTCCCCGGCCGCCTCGGCCCCTGCCCTCCCCACCGCATTGCGAATCTGCTGATCGGCGCCGCTGGCAAACCAGAAGGACGGATCGCGAGGATCGAAGGTGGCGAGTGCCGCCAGGGTGAGGACCGCGGCCGCCATGGCGAGCACCCCCACCGCCTCACGCGTCTTGTCGTGACGCCAGAAGGCCAGCAATCCGCTCAGCCACACACTGGGCCGGGTCAAGTCCGCTGCCACGCGCTCTCACCTCTCTAAGGGTTTTCCGACGTTATAGCCCCACGTCCGCCGTTCGCCAAGCCCTTTCTTTCTCTCCCGCCGCTCCCCAGCTCACCGTCGCCATCGCACTCCCTCCTCACACCGTGATGATCACCGGCAGGATCATGGGGCGTCGCTCCACCGCCTTCTGGAGGAACCGGCGCAGGACCGATCGGATCCGCTGCTTGACCAGCGTCCCCTCCGCTTTTTCCTCCACGCTGCAGCCCTCCAGTATCTCGACGACCAGCTTGCGGGCTCCCTCGAGCAGTGGGTCCCCCTCCATCAGGTCGGCGAAGCCGCGGGAAATGATCTCGGGCCCCGCCACCATCGTCCCGGCCTTGTCAAATCCGATGATCACCACCACCATACCGTCCTGGGCCAGATGCTGCCGATCCCGCAATACCGCATCGCCGATGTCTCCAACCCCTTTCCCGTCCACCAGGACGCGGCCCGCCGGAACCCGCCCCACGACCTGACCGCGATCGGGGGTGATTTCCAGAACGTCTCCGTCCTCCAAGAGGAAGACCTGGTCAGACGGCGTGCCCATCTGGCGGGCAAGTTCCGCGTGCCAGTAGAGGTGACGGTACTCCCCGTGCACCGGGACGAAGAAGCGGGGCCGGGTGAGGCGGAGCATGAGCTTCAAATCTTCCTGACTGGGGTGGCCGGAGACATGAACGCCCGGGCAGGTATCTTCGGTGATGACCTGGGCGCCACGCTTGAGAAGCTGATTCACCGTACGAGCGATGGATTGTTCATTTCCCGGGATCACCCGCGCCGAGAAGATCACCGTATCTCCCGGCTGGACCACGAGCTGCTTGTGCTCCCCCACCGCCATGCGGGCCACCGCGGACAGCGGCTCTCCCTGGCTGCCGGTGGTGATGACCACCCCGTGATCCGGCGGCAGGCGCTGGAGCTCGTCCAACCGCACCAACGTGTCCGGCGGAACCCGGAGGTACCCGAGGTCCCCGGCGATACGGAGATTGGCGGCCATGCTCTTTCCGTTCACCGCCACCTTCTTTCCCAGGCGGCGAGCGACGTCCAGGACCTGCTGGATGCGATGGATGTTGCTGGCGAAACAGGCCACGATCAGCCGGCGAGGGGCATTGCGAAAGAGCTCTTCAAGGGTGCGTCCGATGCTGGACTCGGAGGGTGTGAAGCCCTCGCGTCCCGCATTGGTGCTGTCGGACAGGAGCGCCAGGACGCCTTCTGCTCCCAGCTCGGCGAATTTCTGGACGTCGGTGACCTCTCCGTCCACCGGGGTGTGGTCAAACTTGAAGTCCCCCGTGTGGATGACGAGGCCCGCACGCGTCCGCACGGCCACCGCGACCCCGTCGGGGATGCTGTGACAGACACGCACGAACTCCACCTCCAGCCCCCCCAGACGGAGACTGTCCCGCGCACAGATCGGCCGGAGATCGGCGCTCTGAGCGAGGTCGAACTCACGCAGCTTCTCCTGTACCAGCCCCAGCGACAGGGCGGTTCCATAGACGGGAACCGGAAGGTCGGGGAGCAGGAATGGGAGCCCGCCGGTGTGATCCTCATGACCGTGCGTGAGGATGATGCCGCGGACCCGGTCTCGTTGCGTGAGGAGATAGGTCACCTCGGGCAGGACGAGATCGATTCCCAACATCTCCTCCTCGGGAAACATCAAGCCGGCATCAACGACCAGAATGTCCTCCTCGGTTTCGAGGAGGATCATGTTCATCCCGATCTCGCCCAACCCCCCCAGGGGGACGATGCGGACCCACGGTTCGGAGTGGCTCAAGACGTACGGAATCCTCCCTGGAAGAGTCAAGTGGGCGGCCGTTTGCCGCGCGCCGCGTCGTTCAGGCCCGGGGCGCCGCGCGTCGGGCTGTCGTTCCGGCCGCACCGCGGCGCGATCCGCGACGCCCGACCAGGGCCACGTCCAGGACCTGATCCATATGGTCCACGTAGACGAACTGCATGCCGCGCTTCACGTTCAGCGGCAACTCCTTCACGTCCTTGTCGTTCTTGGCGGGCACGATGACCGTCTTGATTCCCATCCGGCGCGCCGCCAAGGCCTTCTCTTTGAGACCTCCGATGGGCAGCACCTTCCCGCGCAGGGTGATCTCACCCGTCATGGCCACATCCCGACGCACCGGGGTCCGGGTCAGGGCGGAGATGAGCGTCGTGGCCATGGTGATCCCGGCGGATGGCCCGTCTTTGGGAATGGCGCCCGCCGGCACGTGGATATGCACATCGTTCTTGGCGAAGGTCTCCTCCTTGATCCCCAGACTCGCCCCGCGGGAGCGGGCGTAGCTCATGGCCGCCTGGGCCGACTCCTTCATGACGTCCCCGAGGTGTCCGGTGAGCGAGAGCTGTCCCTTCCCGCGCATCGTGGTGCACTCGATGTAGAGCAGATCGCCGCCGCTCGGCGTCCAGGCCAGTCCGGTGGCCACCCCGATCTCATCCACCTCCTGCTCCGGCTCCGGGAGGTACTTGGGCGCCCCCAGGTACCGGTGCAGACTGGCCCCGGCGACGCGGGTCAGACCCTTCTTCCCGGCGGCGACCTCCCGGGCCACCTTCCGGCAGACCGTGGCGATTTCCCGTTCCAGGTTCCGGAGTCCGGCCTCCCGGGTGTAATTCTGCACGATCTTGAGGATCGCCTTGTCCGGAATCTCAAGGCCCTTCGCGCTGAGACCGTTCTCCTCCAACTGGCGGGGCAGGAGGTAGCGGCGCGCGATGTGGAGCTTCTCCTCCTCGGTGTATCCCGAGATCTCGATGACCTCCATCCGGTCCTTGAGGGCGGGGAGGATCGGGTCCGCGAGGTTGGCCGTGGTGATGAACATCACGTTCCGGAGATCGAACGAGACGCCGAGGTAATGGTCGGCAAAGGAGACGTTTTGCTCCGGGTCCAGCACCTCCAAGAGGGCCGCCGAGGGATCCCCCCGGAAATCGGCCCCCACCTTGTCCACCTCATCCATCATGAAGACCGGATTATTGGTGCCGGCCTGCTTGATTCCCTGGATGATTTTCCCCGGCAGGGCGCCGATATAGGTCCGGCGATGCCCCCGGATTTCGGCCTCATCCCGCACACCGCCCAGCGAGATGCGCACGAATTTTCGTCCCAGCGCGCGCGCGATGGAGCGCCCAAGTGATGTCTTGCCCACTCCAGGCGGCCCGACGAAGCACAGGATGGGTCCCTTCATCTGCTTTTTCAATTTCTTCTTGAGCGTGCGGACTGCCAGGTACTCGAGGATCCGCTCCTTAACCTTCTCCAGGTCGTAGTGGTCCTCCTCCAGAATCTTCTGCGCCTGCTTGATACTCAGGTTGTCCTTGGTCTGCTTCGCCCAGGGCAGGTCGATCAACCAGTCCAGGTAGGTGCGAATCACCGAGGCCTCGGCGGCGTCCGGGTGCATGCGGGACAGCCTGCCGAGCTGAGTCTTGGCCTCCTGCTCCACCGCCTCGGGCATCTTCGCCTTGCCGATCTTCTGCTCCAGTTCTTGGATCTCCTGGCCGCGCTCGTCCGTCTCACCCAGCTCTTTCTGGATGGCCTTGAGCTGCTCCCGGAGGTAATACTCCCGATGGGTCTTGTCCATCTCCTCCCGGGCCTGGGACTGGATCTTGTGCTGCATCTCCAGGACCTCGATCTCCTTCCCCAGAAGCTCGGCCAGCCGCTTCAGGCGCTCCATCGGATCGAGGATCTCCAGGATCTGCTGGGCCTGGTCAACCTTGAGGTCGAGGTTACTGGCCACCAGATCCGCCAGGCGCCCTGGATGCTCCAGATTATTGATGATCACCAGAACGTCGGGCGATACCCCCTTCCCGAGATTCGCCCCCTTCTGGACCTGCTCCTTCACCGAGCGGATCAGGGCCTCCGACTCCAGGCTCTGCGCCGCCCCTTCGGGCTCCGCCACTTCGCTGATCCGGACCTCGAAATAGGGATCCCGACGGGTGTATTCCTGGACCTTGGCGCGCGAAACCCCCTGGACCAGGATCTTCACCCGTCCGTCGGGCATCTTGAGCATGCGCATGATCATGGCGACCGTGCCGACGGAATAGAGTTCTTCGGGGTTAGGCTCCTCGGCCTCGGCGTCCTTCTGGGCCACGAGAAGGATCAACCGCTCTCGCGACAAAGCCTCGTCCACCGCCCGGATCGACTTGTCCCGCCCAACAAAGAGGGGCAGGATCATGAAGGGGTAGACGACCACATCCCGCACCGGGAGCAGGGGGATGTCCTGCGGCGTCTTTCGCTCGGCCTGCGGGCGATCCGCTTCTTCCTCCGCGGTTCCAGACGTGTCCTCGAACGCATGCAGATCCGCCGCGTCCACATCGTGCTCCTTCACCGTGCAGTCTCCTTCTCGCGCCCAGCGCGCGGATGGGCGTTTCGCATACTTCCTGATCTCAGATCGATCGGATCCAGCCGCAATCCCCGCAAGAATTCTTGGAAACCGGGGGCCACGTCCGGCCGCTGCAGTGCCAGCTCGACGGTCGTCTTCAGGAACCCCAGCACCGTCCCGGCATCGTACCAGCGCCCCGGAAACTCCAGAGCGTAGATCATCGTCTTCTTGCGCTTGAGCAGAGCCTTCAGCGCATTGGTAAGCTGGATCTCGCCGCTGCGATCCGACGCCGTCTCCTCCAGCAGCGGGAAGAGGTCCGGCGTCAGAATGTATCGTCCGATGAGGGCGAGATCCGACGGCGCCTTGTCCGGATCCGGCTTCTCCACCATGTCCATAATATGATAGAGGCCGTCGTCGATCTTCCGCCCCTTGATCACCCCGTAGCGCGAGACCTCGGACTTAGGGACGCGCTGCACCAGCATCACGGCGCAGCGATGCGCTTCATGGATTCGGATCATCTGCCGCAAGGCAGGCGTCTCGTCTGTCAGGATGTCGTCGCCCAGGAGCACGGCAAACGGCTCGTCTCCGACAAGCTGGCGGGCCGCCAGCACGGCATGGCCCAGCCCAAGCGGCTCCTTCTGCCGGACGTAGCAGACGCGGATCAGCTCGGAGACGCGACGCACGATGTCCACCAGATCCGGGCGGCCTTTCCGCTCCAACAGCATCTCCAATTCCAGAGAGCGGTCGAAGTGGTCTTCGATCGCATTCTTCCCGCGCCCCGTCACAATGATGATGTCCTGGATGCCCGAGGCGACCGCCTCCTCGACCACATACTGGATCGTGGGCTTGTCCACGATCGGCAACATCTCCTTCGGCTGAGCCTTGGTTGCCGGCAAGAACCGCGTCCCAAGTCCCGCCGCAGGGAAGATGGCTTTCCGAATAGGCACGGCGTCTCCTATGCTCAAAAGGCTGGTACAACCGCCCGCAGCGTCATTCGCGCGGATGGAGCCACCAGTTGAGAAGGCCTCCCACCAGGCTGATCACAATGGAACCTAATACCGCACTCCCGAAAGTCGCCACGTGCACACCCGTGACCCATCGTGCCACCAAGGCGAGCATGGCGCCATTCACGATCAGGGCGAAAAGACCCAGGGACAGCACCGTCAAGGGCAGGGTCAAGAGGAGCACGATCGGACGAAGCGTGACGTTTATCAGACCCAAGAGCAAGGCCCCCAGCACAGCCGCCCGCGGACCGTCCACCTCGATCCCCGGCAGCAGATACCCCGCCGCACCGATTCCGACTGCCGTGGTCAGCCAGCGTACAAGAAATCTGAGCATCACTCTCCGAGGCTTTTCGATGGGTTACCTTTATACCAGCTTAGCCTGACTTGTCAACGACGTTCCCAGACCCGGCGAACACCCTGCGTCCACCGCCCGGAGCCTCTTCATCGCTTGTAACTCAATGACACGTTCCGCGCGCACCCCCGACCAAATCCCACATCGAGGTTGCGAAACCCGAACTCGCGCGAGAGACATATCCGTTGACATGATCCCCCTCGTGCGATAGCGTCACTCTCGCATTTGTCGTTCTGGGCGGGCGGGATCCGGAGGCCCCTCCCGTATTTATCTAGTGTGTGACATGGCGGGTTCGTCGCCGTGCCGTGGTACCCCGGGAGGAGAGATTCCATGCCCAAGATCGTCCTGGTGGAGCCAAAGTCCACCCACTTGCACGTATACAGTAGGGTTGCGATTCCTCGGCTCGGAGCGGTCCTCCTCGGCACCATCTTCCGCAACCTGGGCTGCGATGTCCGGGTCTTCATCGAAGACATCGCCCCGATCGACATGCAGGAGGTGCTGAGCGCGGACCTCGTGGGCATCTCCGCGATCACTTCCACCGCTCCGCCCTCATACGCGCTGGCCGAAAAAGTGCGGGCCGCGGGCATCCCGGTCGCGATTGGAGGAACCCATACCTCGTTCATGACCGAGGAAGGTCTCCAGCACGCCGACTACGTGATCCGCGGCGAAGGCGAGGGCGCGTTCATCGAATTACTGCAGGCTGTCCAGGGCAAGCGATCTCTCGAAAGCATCCCGAACCTCTCGTACCGACGAGATGGCCGGAGCATTCATAACCCTGAGCGTCCCATGATCCAGGACCTGGACAGTAACCCAATCCCGGAATTCGATCTGGTCCATGGCTGGAAGCGGGGAGGCATCGTCAGTATCGCCACCTCGCGGGGCTGCCCTTTCTCGTGCACCTTCTGCTCCGTGCCCGGCATGTACGGCCATGCGTTCCGGACCCACTCGGTGGACCGTGTGATTGACGAGTTGAAGGTTCACCGGGATGCAAGCTACATCTTCTTCGCCGATGACATCTTCACCGCCAACAAGCGACGCACCAAAGAGTTGCTCTCGCGGATGATCGCCGAAGGGGTGACGCCGGAGTGGGGAGCCCAGGTCCGCACCGAGACGGTCGACGATTCGGAGATGCTCGATCTCATGCGGCAAAGCCGCTGCTTCAACGTATACGTCGGCTTCGAGTCGATCAACCCCCGGACGCTCAAGCTCTTTCAGAAGAAGCAGGATCTGGCGAAGATCGAGCGCTCGATCGAACGGTTCCACGCGCACAAGATCCGCATCCACGGGATGTTCGTGATCGGATCAGACGAAGACGACCTTGAGACGCTGGACGCGACGGCCAAATTCGCAGTCTCCCGTGGGCTGGAGTCGGTGCAGTTCATGATCCTGACCCCCATGCCAGGCTCACCCGATTGGGACAGCCTCTACGCCAAGGGCAACAAGGACATCCTCACGACCGACTGGAGCCTCTACGACGGACACCACGTCGTCCACCAGCCCCGGAAGCTGTCCCCCTATGAATTGCAGATCGGCGCCACACGAGCCATGCAAAAGTTCTATTCGTGGGGAAACATCGCCCGAAGCCTTCTTGTGCGCCGGGATGTGTTCACAGCCGGGATTCAGCTGTACGGAAAGCATTTGCTTCGGGATTGGCACAAGGCCAACGCGGGGTACGTGGCCAAGCTCCGCCAGAGTCTCTACGGCGAGGTCGAGCGCACGCGCGTGGCGGGGCAGGTGAAGCCGTGGAAGCGCGTGGCGGTCCCCGACGTGTTTCTCCAGCAGCGGCTGGGACTGCTGCTCCAGCGGTTCCTGACCGACCTGGGGGTCGAGGTCATCCCCCTTCCAACCGAGATCCAGGCCACGCCCGATGCGTACCTCATGCCGACGGTCGTCGATTCGGTCCACCGCCTGCGCGAGCGCGTGGACATCATCATCGCCCCGATCGTCAAACGCGCGGCGCAGGGGCACGAGGAGATCTCCACCCGGCTGAACGCCATCACCAAGGCGCTGCAGGCGAATTTGGATCGGCTCCCCAAGGTGATTGCACTCCCCATCAACGAGGAGCAGGGCCCCATCTTCGAAACATTCGCCAAGGTCGGCCTCGTCTATACCAAGAATCTCACGCGGGTGCGGGCTGCCTATTATCAGGCGGGCGAGCGGCTCGGCTTCTGGGGCGCCAATGCCATGGCAATGGTCGCGCCCGGCAACCCGGGCGGTCCGGAACAGATGCCGAGCTAGGCGCAGGAGACGAGCCGCCTTCTGTAGTTCTTCCCCCCATAGAATCTTAGGCGTTCCGAACATCCCTACAGAAACTTCTTGACAAGCTCCCCAACCCACGCTAGTGTCCGCGCCGTTTAACCTAGTACTGAGCTTACATGAAGCGCTGGACAGGTCATTTGTGTTTATCAGGATTTTCCGGAACCGCGATCGCGTGCTCATTCCGCCGTCGCGGTTTTTTTATATACCGGCTCCACACGCTGGGCCGGTAGGCGGGCGCGGGCGATCGGCCCGGGATGCTCGTCGGTATTGCGATCCATGTTCGGAAAGAAGGAGGTTCGGAAGTGAGGCTCACCGGAAAAGTGAAATGGTTCAACGATGCGAAGGGGTACGGATTCCTTGAGCGCGCCGATGGGGAAGATGTGTTTGTCCATTATACCGCCATCCAGGGCACGGGCTTCCGCTCGCTGAGCGAGGGGCAGGAGGTCGAGTTCGAAGTCGTGGATGGCCCCAAGGGGAAGCAGGCGGCGAACGTGACCAAGGTTGTCGCCCAGCAACAATAGTCGGATTCACCTCACTCCGCGAACAGCACATTGAGACCCTAAACCCCGGCGACGTCGTGTCATCGCCGGGGTTTTCCTTTTCGTCGGATGTCCGCATCCGGGCCGTCGTGACCTTGACAGGAAGGCCTAGGTACGTTATCCAATGTTGCGCGCTTGCTGAACTCCCGTCAACCCATTCCCCCGTTTTCAGACGAAGAGGAGAAGATGATGCTCTGGTATGTTGGGTACGTGGTCCTGTTCGTTGATGATCTCGACCCGCTGATCGAGTTCTACGCGAAGAAGGTCGGTTTCCCCGTTCGCCTCCGGGCCGAGGGATACGCAGAGTTCGCCGTCGAGGGGGCGAAGTTCGCACTCCTGGCGCGCTCCCGCATGACGGAAATCCTCGGAAAGGAACATACCGCTTCGCCCTCTCCCAACGCACACCAGTCCGCCGTCACGATGCTCGTTGACGACGTGGACCGGACCTTCCGGGAACTGTCGGGCCGCGGCGTCCCCTTCCTCGGCTCCCCCGCCGATCGGCCCTGGGGCCAGCGCAGCGTGTTCTTCCGCGACCCGGAAGGCCACCTGATCGAGATCGCCACGAATCTTCCGCGCCCTGAGCGCATGGGCGTGTAGCAGGCCAACAGGCTGCTGAAAAAGGCCCATCTGCTGCGTTGGAGCGCTTGGGCGCTCGTTGCGGCGTACCTCCAGTACGCCTCACTCGGCTCTGCGCACTCCGCCTTGCATCTGGACCTTTTTGAGCAGCCTGCCGAAGAGTGAGTCTTTCAGCAGCCTGCAGAACTCGAGAATGCGCTTGGTCCGCAGACGGGATCCGTTGGGAGATCTGAACCCATGCCTGCCAGGAGACAACTATGCCAACCCTGCGCGCGGACGGCCTGAAGTCGCTCGTGACTCTCGTTTTCGAACGGATGGGTGCCCGCCGCGAGGATGCCGGCCGGGTGGCGACAGCCCTCGTCAAGGCGAATCTGTGCGATTACGCCTCCCATGGCGTGTTCCGCGTGGCGCAGTATCACGAATGGTGGAAGAAGGGACTGCTGCATCCCGCCGCGCAACCCACGCTGGAAGAAGAACGAGGGTTCGCCGCGAGGATCGATGGGCATCAGGCGTTCGGTCAAGTCGTGGCCGGCTTCGCGACCCGACTCGCACTCCGGAAGGCACAGACCGCAGGCATCGCGGTCGTCACGGCAAGGAACAGCAACCACGTAGGGCGCCTGGCGGATTACGCAGAGGCCCTCAAGGACGCGGACCTGATCGGCCTGGTGGCGGTGAATGACGCGGGGTCAGGGCAGTCCGTGGTTCCCTGGGGCGGGATGGAAGGACGGCTTTCCACGAACCCGATCGCCGTGGGAATCCCCGCCGCCAGCGGCCCCGGCATCCTTTTCGACTTCTCGACCAGTGCCGCGGCCGCCGGCAAGGTTCGCCAGCTTCTGCTGCACGGAGAGCAAGCACCCGATGGCTGGCTGATCGACTCCTCCGGGTCACCCACCCGCGATCCGGCCCGCCTCTTCGGCGATCCCCCCGGTTTCCTCTTGCCTGCCGGGGGTCATCGGGGCTACGCCTTGAGCCTGATGGTCGAGGCCCTCTCGGGGATTCTATCCGGCGCCGGCTTCGCCAATCCGAATCCGGGACCGGAAGAGCTGAACGGAATCTTCGTCCTGGCTCTGAATCCGGCCTGGTTCCTCCCAGCCGCGCAATTCGGCGCCGAGGTGGACCAACTGACCGACCACATGAAGTCGTGCCGCCCCATGCCTGGAGCCGACCCGGTCCATATCCCCGGCGAGCATTCCCGGGCGCAGGCGGCTCGGCGCGTGCGAGAGGGGATCCCCCTGGATGAGAAGACTTGCGCCGTGCTGGTCGAGGTCCTGAAAGATCTCGGTCTGCCGGAAGAGCTGCCCTGTCGATAATGGAATTCAGACGCCGTAGAGCGTCCCCAGCTTTTCCCGGAGGTGCCGGAGCAGGTAGGCAGGATTCAGCGGCTCCCCGGTCACCGCTGCCACCAGATCGACCGCGCGGTATCGTTGGCCCTCCCGATGGATCTTCTGGTTCAGCCACTCCTTGAGAGGCAGAAACTCGCCGCGGCGGAACTGCTCGTCCAGATCCCCCAACTCGGCCTGCGCCTTCGCAAAGAACTGCGCGGCGTAAAGGTTCCCGAGCGTGTAGGTTGGAAAGTAGCCGAAACTTCCCCCGCTCCAGTGGATATCCTGAAGGCATCCCTGCGCGTCATCGGGCGGGGCGCTCCCCAGGTCGCGCACCATGCGTTCGTTCCAGGCGGTAGGCAGGTCGGCCACCGCCAGGTCGCCGGCGATCATGGCTTGCTCCAACTCGAATCGCAACACGATGTGAAGGTTGTAGGTCGCCTCGTCGGCATCCACCCGGATAAAGGAGGGACGCACATCGTTGATGGCAAAGAGGAACCCATCCAGGCCAACCTCATCCAACGCATCGGGAAACGCCTGCCGTGCCCGAGGGAGCCAATACTCCCAAAACGCGCGGCTCCGCCCCACGAAGTTCTCCCAGAGGCGGGACTGGGACTCGTGGATCCCGAGCGAGACCGCCTCTCCCATGGGTGTGCCGTAATGTTCAGGATCCAACCCCTGGTCGTAGAGCCCGTGCCCCGCTTCGTGGAGGATGCTGAAGAAGGCGTCGCCGAAGTCATGGAGATCATATCGTGTGGTCAGCCGCGTGTCGCCCGGACCGATGCCGCTGCAGAAGGGATGCGTGGTCACGTCCAGCCGGCCCGCCTGGAAGTCGAACCCAAAGGCGGTCACCACGGCTTTGCCGAACGCCTCTTGAGCGGCGAGCGGATACGCGCGATGCAGGATCGCAAGGTCCGGACGCCTTCCGGACGTGGCGATCCGCCCCACCAGATCGACGAGGGCGGGCCGCAGCTGCGCGAAGACTTGGGTCAACCGCGCCGCCGTCTCCCCAGGCTCGTACTTTTCCAGCAGGGCATCGTACAGGGCGCCGCCCCGCCCCACGGCCTGCGCCTCCTCGCGCTTCAGCCCGACCAATTTCTCCAGCCACGGCCGGAATCGTCCGAACTCCGAGGCCTTGCGCGCCTCCACCCAGACATCCTGCGCCAGGGTCGAGGTGCGCGCCAACTCCTGCACCAGCGCCGCGGGAATGCGGGTGGCCCGGTCGTACGCGCGACGGATCTCGCGCAGGTTGACCGCCGCCGCCGACCCGGACGCCCGCGCAAGCTCGCCCGTCTCGGCCAAGGACAGCAGGTCGCCGATCTCCGGCGCCGTGAACTGCTCGTGGCACAGGCCGGCGAGCAGCGCCAGTTGCTCGGCCCGGTGCGCTCCCCCTTTGGGGGGCATGTAGGTCTGATGGTCCCAGTGCAAGACGGCCTCGCACGAACCGAGCAGCGAGACGGCCTTGACCCGCCGAATCAATCCGTCGTAGGCGTCCTGAGGCATTCGAAACATGCGCTACCCCGCTCGCGCTGCGGCCTCCGACTCCCCGCCGATAGCGCATGAAAGAAAGAGACGGCCTCTCCGCCGGAGCGAACAGGGCCGTCGGCGAACCGCACCAGCCGATCGCCTATTTGCCGGCGCCTTCCTTGTACTTGGCTTCGTACTTCTTGTTCAGACACGATAGAACAGATTGGCAAACTCCTTCATTCCAGCCATTTCATCCTCCTTGGGTTAGGGTTCGACGTGCGGTCCTCACTCGACAAAGAAGCCGTGGTTCACGGAGCATATCAACCTTGCCCAAAGCAGGCAAGCAAATCGCCGCGCAGCCAGGAGTGTCGCGAGCAGCGGGATTGCACATGTGCTGTTACGGATGTAAGATCCGATCCACCCGGAGTCCATCGTGGACGTGGCGCAACACCAATTCGATTGTCACTAACACACATTGATCCAGGAGGCTACCATGAGCGGAAACGCGCAGAAGCGGCTGTTGGTCTTCTTGAGCAGTTTGGCCATATCGATTTGCGTTGCCCTGGCGGCCACCCCGCTTTCTTACGCCGCTCAGACTATTGTGGATGAATGGAACACGGTGAAGGCGCCTCCCGCGCCGGAATTGAAAGACTATCACGATCGATCCAAAGGTGACCGCGCTGCTGATCCTTGATCTCCAGAAACAAATCTGCACCCCCGAGCGAACCCGTTGCCAAACTTCCCTTCCGATCATTCAAGGCCTCTTGACTCGTGCGAGGGCCAAAGGCGTGCCGATTATCTATTCTCTGGGCAGGGGGACGGCAGCGGACATTTACCCGGAGGTGGCGCCGCAGGCAGGAGAGCCACTCGTCACGTCTGGCCCTGACAAGTTCTGGGGGACCGATCTGGAGAAGATTCTAAAGGAGAAAGGCATCACAACGGTGATCGTCGTTGGAACGGCCGCTCACGGTGCCGTCCTCTATACGGCCAGCGGGGCCGCGTTGAGGGGATTACGAGTTATCGTCCCAGTGGATGGAATGTCAGCGGATGAGGCCTATACCGAGCAATACACCGCGTGGCACCTTCTGAATGCTCCTCGGGTCGGAGCGCAGGTCACTCTGACGAGGATAGATATGATCCAATAGCCCTGAGCGTTCCGGCAAGCCTCCCAAGGAGATGGAAGCCGCTCAGAGAAACTTCCGCGGGTCGGCGAGCCGGCCCTCGATGGCGCTGGCAGCCACGGTGGCTGGGCTGGCCAGGAAGATGCGGGCGTCGCGGGAGCCCATGCGGCCCTGGTAGTTCCGGTTGCTGCTGCTGATCATCTGGGCGTTCCGCGACAGGACGCCCATGTGACTCCCGAAACAGGGGCCGCAGTTGGAGGATTCGACGTTGGCGCCAGCCTTGATGATGACCTGGAGAATCCCTTCGTCCATGGCTCGCTCGTACACCTTCCGGCTGGCGGGGATCACGATGAGGGAGACGTCCGGGTGGACCTTTTTCCCTTTAAGAACCTTGGCAACCTCGACCAGGTCATCATATCGGCCATTCGTACAGGCCCCCACGAAAGCGTCGGTGATCCGGTCGGAGGCGACCGGCGGGAGATCGGGGCCCGGTTGGGCCTGGCTCCTCTTCATCATCTCGGGAATCCGGGAGAACGGCACGGCGTTGGCCGGCTTGTGCGGGAAAGCCACCATGGGCTCCAGGGCCGACAGGTCCACAACCATCCGATTGGCAAATGCCGCATCGGGGTCGCTCGCCAGGGGCTCCACGGGCCACTGGGCTCGGCCCTTCAGATAACTCATGAGGGTTTCGTCGGTGGGCATGATCCCTGTCCGGCCGCTCATCTCCACAGCCATGTTGCAGATGGTCGTTCGGGCATCCATGGGCAACCGGCGCACGCCCTCTCCCACGAACTCGGCCACCCGGCGCGAGCAACCGCCCGCCCCCACCATGGCGATGATGTGCAGGATCAGGTCCTTGGCATAGACCCCCTTCTGAAATCTGCCGGTCAGCTCGAACTGGAACGTCTCCGGGACCACGAAGTCGTAGATGTGGCCGGTCGCCATGGCGTAGGCGCCGTCGGTCGTGCCCACACCGAAGGCCAGCGCGCCCATGGCGCCGTTGGTGCAGGTATGCGAGTCGGTCCCCAGCACGATGTCCCAGGGCACGATGTGGCCGTCTTCGATCAAGACGACGTGCTCGATCCCATCCCCCTCGCGATAGACCTTCAGGCCGCACTCTCGGCCGAAGGACTCCATCAGGTCCACCCCCTCGGCCACCTCGACCGAGTAGGCAGGGATGGAGTGGTCCGGCAGCAGAAAGATCCGCCGTGGATCGAAGACCCGGACCGGCTTGCCGTGCTTCGCGAAGGTTTCGCCGAAGAGCCGCTGAAGCGTCAGGATCGACGGCGGGCCGATCACGTCATTGAAGAATAGCTTCCCGATCGGCAAGCGCTCGATCAGCTCTCCGGCGCGCACCGGCCGGCCGACTTGCCGCGACACAATCTTCTCGACCATCGTCTGTCCCATGTCTTCGCTCCGCTCGTTTGCGCCCCTGCTCCCCTGCTCCCCCGCTGCCCCTGCGCCTCTGCTCCCCTGCCGGTCACTTCCGGGTCAGGATCTCCTCCAGGTGCGCCCGGACCCGTGCCGTCATCCCCCCGGCCTGGAAGGTGCGGCGATCTTCTTCTTTCATGGGGAAGGGAATCGTCGTGCCGCGAGTCCGGTTGCGAATCACACCGGCGGCGAGATCCACCTCCACCTCATCTCCTATCCCGACACCGCTCCGGTCAGGCAGCGCCACCAGGGTGAGGCCGTTGGCCAAGCAGTTCCGAGAGAAGATATCGGGAAAAGACTCCGCGATAACGCAGGCCACGTGGTTGTATTGCAGGGCGTATACCGCCTGCTCTCGGCTCGAGCCGCACCCGAAGTTCTTCCCCGCCAGCACGATGCTGGCCTGGCGCTGAGCGGAGCGAGTGCGGAACTCCGGATCAAACTTCTCGAACGCATAGGTCGCAAAGAATTCCGGATCGTTACTCTGTTGCAGCCGAAACGCCGGGATGATGTCGTCGGTGTTGATGTCGTCTCCGAACACGGTCGTGATCGTTCCGCTCAGCATCGCTCCCCCTTCTTGGCCGGCAGGAATGTCAGATAGCGACGGCCGGTCCGCTCCCGGTCGTCGTCGATCGCTCACTCCACCCGATCGCCGAACGAGATCCCCATCTGTCGGGCCGACAGAATCGTATCCGAATCCAGCGGCACCGTCCGCGGCTTTCCGGTAGCCACTTCTTCCAGCGACACCGAGTCGATGGTTGGGGGCCGCAAGCAGACCATCCGGCCAAAGCCGCCATCGGCGATCAGGCGAATGGCGGCCGCCCCGAAGCGGGTCCCCAGCAGCCGATCGAAGGTGGTGGGATGCCCGCCACGCTGGAGATGACCGAGGACGAGGCTTCGCGTCTCCCGCCCCGTCCGGTTCTGAATCTCTTCGGCCACCCACTGGGCAATCCCGCCGAGTAGGACCTCTTGCCGGCCGGTGTCTTTGTGTTCCCGGGTGAACATCTTGCCACCGACGGGCATCGCGCCCTCCGCCGCCACCACGATGGCAAAGTTCCGCTTGCGATGGTACCGGTCCTCGATCTTCTTGCACACCACGTCCATGTCGAAGGGGATCTCGGGGATCAGGATCACATCGGCTCCGCCCGCCACCCCGGAGTTCAACGCGATCCAGCCCGCGTAGCGTCCCATGACCTCCACGACCATGGTCCGCTGGTGGCTGGCCGCCGTGGAGTGGAGCTTGTCCAGGGCATCCGTCGCCGTGCTGACCGCGGTGTCGTACCCGAATGTGACCACCGTCCCCGGCATGTCGTTGTCGATGGTCTTGGGAACGCCGACCACCGGGACTCCCATGTCGGCCAGCCGCCGCGCGATCTGCAGCGTCCCGTCTCCGCCGATGCACACGATGGCATCCAACCCCAGCTTCCGCACACTCTGCAGGACATGGCCGGACATGTCCTTCACGACCGTCTTGCCGCCGACCCTCGTCCGATACTCGAACGGGTTCCCGCGGTTGGTCGTCCCCAGGATCGTGCCGCCCATGGTGAGAATCCCGGCTACGTCCTTGGCGGTCAGCTTCTTCGCCATCCCCGGTTTGAACAGGCCGTCGAAGCCCCGCCGAATGCCGACCACTTCCCAGCCCCTGTTGAGCGCGGACTTCACGGCCGCCCGGATCACGGCGTTGAGGCCTGGGGCATCCCCGCCTCCGGTCGAGATGCCGATCCGGCGAATGATGGGCTTCGCTGCCAGGTTTGCGCGTGTGGCCATCGGCGCACCTCCCGCATGCCTCGTGCGGAGACTACTCCGCCTGGTTGATTGCGCTGAGCCGCCAGGAGTTGGGTCCCACCGGTCGCACCCAGGTCCAGTATTCCTCGAACTTCACGGGCACGGTGTCGCTTCCGTCCACCACTCTGCTCGTGGTTTCGTCCACGGTGTAATCGAGCAGGTTGGCCAGGAGCCGGACAGTGGCATAATCATTCCCCTGTTCCTGCCAGACCTCGGTCAACTCGACGGATCGGATCGTGATGTTCTCCAGCTTGTTGACCTGTCGCTTGGCCCGGGCTGCCTCGATCTGCTTGCCGAAGGACTCCAGCATCTCGCCGGTGAGCAGCGGGCGAAGCTTGTCGAGATCCCGCCGCATCCAAGCCGCCTGGATCTGGAAGAATCGATCCGTGGCGGCTTCGCGGAAGGCCGCCTCGTCGAAGCCCGGGTCCATCTGCCGGACGTGACTGAGCCCGCGCGCCAGATCCTCCGCCCCGGAGCTTCGGGACGACTCCGCGCCTCCACCGAGGGCAGGGGCGCTCTCCGCCTCCACGTAGCCTCGCTCGTAGCCGCCCGCGGTCGCCTCTTCCCGGGCGGCTCGACTTCGTTTCACCATCCAGTAGATGAGGTAGCCGATCCCGGCCAGGAGCAGGAGATCGAACATCCCGAACCCGCCACCCGATCCCCCGAAGCCTCCTCCGGCGAATCCGATGCTCCGAAACAGCATCCCGCCCAGCAAGCCGCCCATCATGCCGCCCGCCAGGGATCGCATGAAGCCGCCCGCGGGAGCTGGCTGAGCCATCGGTCCGGGGAGGGGGGCCGGCGTCGGCTGCGTATCGGCTGGGAGCTGGGAGAAGGCGACGGAGCGCTGTAGCTTCGAACTCGGGATCGAGAAGCTGCGCGACCCGCGGCTCCCCGAGCTCATACCGCCGCCGGCTCTGGCCCACACGGTCTCTGGAATCGCCATGGCCACCAGGGCCAGCACGGCCAGGACCGCCGTCATCTTCGCTGCGATACGCATCAGGACTTCCTCCTCCGGGCGCCGGGTGCGGCCCATCGCCGCAGCCTGCAACTAATTGTTATTATGCGAGAATCAGGACCGCTTTGCAAGCCCGCTCTCGGCTCTCGGCTCTCTCTCCATCACGACCACTGTCTCGAGATGAAACGTCTGGGGAAAGAGGTCAACGGGCTGGACGCTCGCGCATCGAAATCCCGCGCGGGTGAGGACGCCCAGATCGCGGGCCAGGGTGCTCGGATCGCACGACACGTAGATGAGGCGCGGCGGCGCCATCTCCGCCACGCTCTCCAGGATGCGCCGGCTGCATCCCTGGCGTGGAGGATCCAGCACGACCAGGTCCCAACGTCCCTTCCCTGCCACCGCGGGAAGGGCCTGCTCCACCTGCGCCTGCACGATGCGTCCCGTCGAGCAGCCATTCTCCCGGAGGTTTGCCTCCCCGTCCGCCGCCGCCGCCGCGTGGCTCTCGATGCCCACGACCTCCCGCGCCCGGCGGGCCAACGGCACAGTGAAGGTCCCCACGCCGCTGTAGAGTTCCAGGACGCGCTCTCTGCCGCGAAGTGCCGCCCCGTCCATGACGAGCGATGTGAGCGTCTCCGCGGCGAGTCCGCTCACCTGGAAGAACGCCGTCGCCTCCACGCGGAATCGCGATGGCCCGACCCGCTCCTGGATCGCTCCGCTGCCGACGAGGTCCACCACACGCGGCCCCTGCCGCGGATCCCCTTCGAGCAGCACCACGCCGACGAGGCCCGGCACGCTCGCCTGCAGCGTGTGGTGGAGAAGACGGATGGCCGCCCGATCCTGGGCGTGGGCGAAAAGCGAGAGGAGCACCTCCCCCGTCCCCGTGCCGACCGCCACCCACACCTCCCGGAGCCGCTGGAAGAGAGAGAAGAAAGACGGATGCCTCATCTGCCGCAGGGCGTGCAGGACGGCATTCGCGCGCGGGTCGAGAAGCGGGCAACGCTCGATGTCCACCACGCGATTCGTCCCGCGTCGGTGGAAGCCGATGCACGGGCGGGCCCCGCCGACCACCTTGAACTGCGCCCGGGCTCGGTATTCCCAAGGGGCGCCCGGAGTGATTGGCGATGCCACGGGAATGCCGTCCAGTTTGCCGACGCGGACCAGGAGTTCCTCCAGCATGTGGCGCTTCCACGTCACCTGCGCCTCAGTGGTCAGATGCTGCCACTGGCACCCTCCGCAGGCCCCGAAGTATCGACACGGCGGCGTGGCGCGCAGCGGAGAGGCCGTCACCGTCCGGATCACCTGGCCCCGGACGAAGTCGGCGCGGGCCTCTTCCACCTGGATCTCCACCACATCGCCCGGCGCCGTGTAGGGCACGAAGATCACCCGGCCGTCCGGCAGCCGGCCCAGGCCGTCCCCCTGGAAAACCAGCCGCTCGATCGCCACCACGACGTGGTGACCTTTCCGGGCCGGCTCCACGGATTCGCTCGAAGACCCCGTCGCGTCACTCATCTCTCACACCCACCATCCTTGCCGCCGCCGCAGCAGTCAGACCCCCGCAGCCTTGAACGCCGCGCCGACCATGGCGCGCGCTTCTTCCTGGAGACGCACCAAATGATCGCGCCCCAGGAAACTCTCCGCATAGATCTTGTAGACGTCCTCGGTTCCGGACGGGCGCGCGGCAAACCAGCCGTTCTCGGCCACGACCTTGAGGCCGCCGATCGGCGATCCGCCTTCGGGCGCCTCGGTGATCTTGGCGATGATCTTCTCACCGGCAAGCTCGGTGGCGGTCACCTGCCCGGACGAGAGTCGCTTCAGTACACTCTTTTGCCTGCCGCTCGCCGGGGCGTCGATCCGCTCATACTCGGGCGCGCCGAACCGGCGCGTCAGATCGGCATAGACCTCTCCCGGATCGCGATCGAGCCTGGCGGTCATTTCGGCGGCCAGCAGGCCCAGGATGATGCCGTCCTTATCCGTCGTCCACACCGTGCCGTCCCGGCGCAAGAACGAGGCCCCCGCGCTTTCCTCGCCCGCGAATCCGTAGCGCCCATCCAGGAGGCCCTCCACGAACCACTTGAAGCCCACCGGCACCTCGGCGAGGCGTCGCCCAAGGTGCCTGGTGACCCGGTCGATCATGCTGCTGGACACCAGAGTCTTGCCGACCGCCGCATCGCGTCTCCACCCCGGCCGGTGCTGAAACAGATACCAGATTGCCGCAGCAAGGTAGTGGTTGGGGTTCATCAAGCCCACGCTCTTGGCCACGATACCGTGGCGGTCGGTGTCGCAATCATTGCCAAAGGCGACATCGTACTTGTCCTTGAGCCCGATGAGGCCCGCCATGGCGTAGGGAGACGAGCAGTCCATGCGAATCTTGCCGTCGCGATCGAGCGTCATGAATGCGAAGGTCGGATCCACCACCGGGTTGACGATGCCGAGGTTCAGACCGTACCGCTCCGCAATCGGCTGCCAGTACCCGACTCCGGCTCCACCCAGGGGATCGACGCCGATCTTGAGACGCGCGCCCTTGATCGCATCCATGTCGACGACCTGGGCCAGCTCGGAAACGTAGGGGCCGATGTAGTCGTGGGCGTGCGTGGTCGGCGCATTGGCCGCCCTGGCATAGGGGGTGCGACGCACCTCGCGGTTGCCTCCCGCCAAGAGATCGTTGGCCTTCTTCTCGATCCAGTCGGTCACCGGAGTGTCGGCGGGTCCGCCGTGCGGTGGGTTGTACTTGAATCCGCCGTCCTCGGGAGGATTGTGGGACGGAGTGATCACAATGCCATCGGCGAGGTGGCTCGTGCGGGGGCGGTTGTAGGCCAGGATGGCGTGCGAGATGACCGGGGTCGGCGTGTAACCGCCCTCGGCGTCCACCATGACTTCGACCCCGTTGGCCGCCAGCACCTCGAGGGCGGTCATAAAGGCCGGCTCGGACAGGGCGTGCGTGTCCTTCCCGAGGTACAGCGGGCCGTCGACGCCTTGCGCCATCCGGTAGAGGCAAATCGCTTGCGTCGTGGCCAGGATGTGGGTCTCGTTGAACGACCCCTTGAGGGAGGAGCCGCGGTGGCCGCTGGTCCCGAAGGCGACCCGCTGCTCGGCGACGTTCGGATCGGGCGTGGTCTCGTAGTAGGCGGCGACCAGGCGCGGGACGTTGACGAGCATCGACCGCGGCGCAGGCTTGCCGGCGAGAGGATGGGTGCTCATGCCTCGACCTCCAGGAACGCGGGTAACCGCTCGTTCGTTCGAGGCGCCCCCCGGAACGAACGCCAAAAGAAAACAGGGGCCAGTCCCCCGGCGAGGGACCTGGCCCCTTTGCGGCGTCAACGTCCTATTTGTTCCGGCGTTGATGTCTGGTCCGCTTCAGCAGCTTCTTGTACTTGTGCTTCGCGATCTTCTTCCGGCGCTTCTTCACGACGCTGCCCATGCCATCCCCCCTTTCCGTTCATCCATGCATCCGACGGTTACGCCTCTCGGGGTCCCGGGCTGGCCTCACCGGCCGGCTCCTCGCTGGATCCCCCCACTTCGCTTCCCTCCCGGCGAATCTGGAACTTGTCCAGCCGGTATTGAAGCGTGCGATAACTCAACCCTAACAGCTTGGCCGCCTTGGCGATCACCCATCCCGACAGCTCCATGGCCTGGAGGATGAAATCCCGCTCCACCCCCTCCAGGTCAATCCCCTGCGGCGGCAGGAGAAAACGGTGTACCCCCGCCGATTCCGTGGCCGCCATCGGCTCATGAGAAGGCAACGTCGAGAACCGGACCTCGATCGGCAGATCGGTATAGTCGATCTTCTGCCCATCGGAGAGCAGGACGGCGCGCTGGAGGACGGCCTCCAGTTGGCGCACGTTGCCCGGCCAATGGTAGTGCAGGAGGAGCCGCATCGCCTCGGTGGTGATGGGGACCGCCGGGCGGCTCGCCTCCTCACACACCCGCTTCACGAAATACTCGGCCAGTTGGGGAATGTCCGTGCTGCGCTCCCGCAGCGGCGGAAGCCCGAGGGTGACCACGTTTAACCGATAAAACAAGTCCTCGCGGAACCGCCCGCTGCTCACCTCCTCTTCAAGGTGTTTGTTTGTGGCGGCGATGATCCGGACGTCGATCTTGAGGCTCTCGCGGCCGCCGACCCGCCGGACCTCCCGCTCCTGCAGGGCCCGCAGGACCTTCGCCTGCATGTTCGGGCTCAGCTCGCTGATCTCGTCCAGGAAGAGAGTACTCTTATCCGCCGCCTCGAACAAGCCCTGATGGCGCACGACGGCGCCGGTGAAGGCCCCCTTCTCGTGGCCGAACAGCTCGCTTTCGATCAACGTCTCGGGGATGGCGGCACAACTCACCGCCACGAAGGTCCTATCTCCGCGCGGGCTGTGGCGATGGATCGCGCGGGCGACCAACTCCTTCCCCGTCCCGCTGTCGCCGGTGATGAGGACGGTCGAGCTGCTGTTGGAGATCTTGTGGAGCTTGTCGAAGACCTCCCGCATCCGGTAGTGGCTTCCGACGATCCCCTCGATACGGTAGCGCTCCTCGAGCTGCTGTCGGAGCAGCTGGTTCTCCTCGATGAGCCGGACGCGCTCGAAAGCCCGGGCGACGATGCGGAGAAGGTCGTCCCGCTCCAGCGGCTTGGTCAGATAGTCGAAGGCCCCCTGCTTCATGGCCTGCTCGGCCGTGTCCAAGGAGCCATGGCCCGTCATGATGATGACTAGGGTGGGAGGATCTTCGCGGCTCAGGCTGCGGACAAGCGAAAGGCCGTCCGCCCCCGGCATCCGGAGGTCCGTGAGCACCAGATCGAAGCGCTGCCGCTCCCTCTTGTCGAGGGCCTCCTTCGCCGTCCCGGCGGTCTCGACTTCGTAGTCTTCGGCCGTGAGGATGGTGCGAAGGATCTCGCGCTGCGCCGCCTCATCATCCACGACCAGGATCTGTCCTTTGTTCATGCCGTGGGTACCCCGATGGGAAGCCGGATCCGGACCAGAGTCCCCTGACCTGGTTCGCTGGTCAGCTCGATCCGACCCCCGTGCTCTTCCACGATCTGCTTGGTCAGGGCCAAGCCGAGCCCGATCCCGACATCCTTGGTTGTAAAATATGGCTCGAAGATCTGTGACAGATGCTCCGGTGCGATGCCCGTCCCGGTATCCTGGAAGCGAATCCCCACCCACGCCTTTGGCAAATCGGTCGACCGAATGAGCGATTGGTCACCCGGGCTTTCCGAATCGCCCAACGGACCGCTTGACCCGTCGACCTGCTCCGCGTGCACGCGCAACGTGCCGCCACCGCCACCCGCCATGGCTTGGAACGCGTTGAGAACGAGGTTCAAGAAGCACGTCTTCATGTGTGGCACGTCCACCAATATCTCCGGCAGGTCGGCCGCGTACTCCCGCTCCACTCGAATCTGTTCTGCCTGAGCTTTCTGGGCTGCCACCTCTAGGACCTCATCCAGCAGCCGGCGCACGTCAGCCTGCTGCCGCTTCAGATCGAGCGGTTTCCCGTACTTGAGAAAACTCTTGATCATGTCATCGAGCCGGCGGATCTCCTCCATGACCATGGAGGTGCGGCGCATGAACTCCTCGCGCTCGGCTGACTCGACGGGCGGGAAATGGGCCCTCAGGTGACCGATCGTCAGACTGATCGTATTCAGGGGGTTTCTCACCTCGTGGGCGACTCCCGAGGCCAGATGGGCCACCGCCGACATCCGCTCCGCTCGCCCCAAGCGCGCCTCCAGCTCCGCGCGCTCCTGGAGGCGCTCTACCATCTCGTTGAAGCTGCGATTCAGCTCGCCGATCTCGTCGTGTCGATTGGCCGGCAGCCGTTCGTCCAGTTTTCCCTGTGCCACCCGGCGGGCCACCTTCACCACCTGGGAGATCGGCTTGGTGTACGTCCAGGCCAGCACCACGGCGCCGCCGATCCCTACGGCAAAGACCAGCACCGTCCACACCAACCGTCGGAGGAAGTTGGCCCGCGCCATCTCGGCAAAGTCGTCCAGGATCATGCTGATCAGGATGTACCCGCTCCGCTGGTTCCCCACCATGATCGGCACAAAGATGTTATACGTCTTTTGGTTAGTGCCGGCCGTCTCCTCGCCTAATCGGGCCGTGATCAGGATGTCTTTGCGATTGGGATTTACCCGCGCCCCTACCCGTCGGGGGTTCGAGGAGAGGATCACCTCCTCCTCGTTGCTCACGATGGAGATCTCACCCACGCCCCGTCGCTTGAGGCGCTGCACGTAGTCCTGCAGGCGCGCGTCGCTGGTCCGACCCTTCGAGGTCAGTTGCTCGGCGCCGATCTGGATGGCCGTGCTGAGGTCCGCGGTATGCCGCTCCACCTGCGCGATCAACTGCTGCTCCGCGCGCCAGTACAAGCCGAACATCGTGACCAGCACCAGCACCAGCAAGCCGAACATCATCAGCAACAGCTTGCCGCGCAGACTCAGACTCCAGGGGCCTTTCGGCCAGATTTCGCTTCGCCTCCACATAACAGAGTAGTGTAGCCAAGATTGCCACAGGATGTAAAGAAGGAAACGGGAAGGGGACCATCGCGCCGCCCCGCCGAATCAAACCGGGGATGAGCGCGCACCGTTCACGGCGCCTATTCCGGAGCGCCCTGATCAACCAGGCGCCGCCGTGACTGCGCCGACCGGGCGGCACGACGGACGGCAGGCATGAGACCGGTCGCCACGTCGGGCCGAGCCACGACGGCGTCCGCGCCGGCGGCGCGCGCCATCTCCTCGTAGACACTCCCGGCCTGTGGAATGAGCGCCACGATGCCCGCCTCCAGCACCAAGCCACAAAGCCGGGGAATGATCTCCAATGCTTCATTCTCGGCTCGATCGAGGTTGACCAGGATGACCTGCGGTCGCAGCGCCAGCGACCGGCTCAACGCGTCTTCTCCTCGATCCGCGGACCCAACTATTGCCACTTCTCCCTCGGATTGCTCGCGCAGGATGCTCTGAAGGACGCGCACCTCGGTATGATTGGCGCTGATCACCAGAACGAGAATGCTATGCATGGTTTCGCTCCCCCAAGGCCAACCGCCCACGAATCCGGAATTCGGCCTTGCATTTGAAGGGCAGGCGGAGACGGTTTCACTCTAGAGACCCAATCCCACCTGTCAAGTGTTTCCTGCAAGGACGGAGACACTCCAGACCGTACGGAAGTCGGGAGAAGCTTCATGCTACCCGTTCAGGTAATTGCGTATGCTACGTAGGGCGAGCTCTGCCCAACGCGTCGGGCCAAGCCCGACCTACGGCCTCCTGGGCCCCGTTCACGCGCTGCCCGTCTCTCCATGAGCGCTTCCTCTTTATGTTCACCCAATATACATTCAATTATTTTCGTCTGTTTATAAATAGTTACATATTATACTTTCAATTATAGTATATTTATCTCGCGGCCCGCAGATAAACCGTAAAACACCCCCTCCGACCCATGGTCTAATACATTATGTAGTTTATCGTATTTATTGTATAACACATCGCATTGTTAAGGATCACAGAAAAACCCCCGGCCCGATTGCTCGGGCCGGGGGCCTGGTCACGGGACCGGGGAGGGGGGGAGTCGGTCCCGCGACTACCACTTTCAATCCGGGGAAACCACTCTTGGCGCAGCCTCCCCAGTCATTGCGCAGACTATCCCTACAGATCAAGCAGACATTATCAGTATATGGACATGGCAAGCATCATGCCATACACTCAGCTCGACTTGGTCGCTCACCAGACAGGAATATACAAATGCAACCAATTGAATTTACAATGATATTCTCATTCAAAGACACTAGCCGATCATCCATACCAACGCGGTGACTATGGTTTGGTGGGTCACTTTGTCTCCTGGAAGACCCTGAGGAGGGGGACGAGTGAGTCAAATCTGACAAACAGGAAGTTCCTGGGCAACCGTTGGAGGTTCCCTGTCAACCACCCGCACCGTCACCGTGCGATTTCCCTTTCCCATTCCTCAGAACTCGTTTGAGGAATTGCCCGGTATGTGATTCTTTCACCCGGACAATTTCCTCGGGAGTACCGATAGCAACGATCTGCCCCCCCGAGTCGCCCCCCTCGGGTCCGAGGTCGATGATGTGGTCGGCCGTCTTGATGACGTCCAGATTGTGCTCGATCACCAGGACCGTGTTCCCGGCATCCCGCAGCCGATGCAACACATCCAGGAGTTGTTGGATGTCCGCAAAGTGAAGACCGGTGGTCGGCTCGTCCAGAATATAGAGTGTCCGCCCCGTGCCCCGGCGGGACAGCTCCCGGCTCAATTTCACCCGCTGGGCTTCCCCCCCGGAGAGCGTCGTGGCCGATTGGCCCAGCTTGATGTAGCCCAGGCCGACGTCGTACAGCGTCTGTAGCTTCTCGCGAACGCGGGGAACATTCTCGAAGAAGCGCAAGGCCTCCTCCACCGTCATGGCCAGGATGTCGGCAATACCCTTCCCCTTGTAGCCGATCTCCAGGGTTTCCCGGTTATAACGCTTCCCCTTACAGACCTCGCACATCACGTAGACATCGGGCAAAAAGTGCATCTCGATCTGGATCAGGCCGTCCCCCTGGCAGGCCTCACAGCGTCCCCCCTTCACGTTGAAGCTGAAACGGCCCGGCTGATAGCCCCGCATCCGCGCCTCGGGGGTCAGGGCGTACAATTCCCGGATGAACCCGAAGACGCCGGTATAGGTGGCCGGGTTGCTCCGCGGGGTCCGGCCGATGGGGGACTGATCGATGTCGATCACCTTGTCGATCTGCTCGAGCCCCAGGATCTTGTCGTGCGCCCCCGGCCGTTCCCGGCCCCCGTACAGCGCGGCGTCCAGCGCCTTGCGCAGGATGTCCGTCACCAGCGTGCTCTTCCCGGACCCGGAGACCCCGGTCACGCAGGTGAAGAGCCCCAGTGGGATCTCCACCTCGATGTTTTTCAGGTTGTGCTCCCGGGCCCCCCGGATGACGAGCTGCTGCCCGGTATGAGGCCGGCGCTGGCGCGGGACCGGAATTGACAACTCCCCCGACAGGTAGCGCCCGGTCAGCGAGGTGCGGTGGGCCATGATGACCTCCGGCGCCCCGGCCGCGATCACTTGGCCGCCGGAGACGCCGGCCCCTGGCCCCAGGTCGATCACATAGTCCGCAGCGCGGATCGTCTCCTCGTCGTGCTCAACCACCAGGACGGTGTTGCCAAGGTCGCGCAGCCTCTTGAGTGTGTTGAGCAGCCGGACATTGTCCCGCTGGTGCAGACCGATGCTTGGCTCGTCCAAGATGTAGAGGACACCCATCAGCGAGCTGCCGATCTGGGTCGCCAGACGGATGCGCTGCCCCTCCCCTCCCGCCAGCGTGGCGGCCGTCCGATCCAGCGACAGGTAATCCAGCCCGACGTTTATCAGGAATCCCAGCCGCTCCCGGATCTCTTTCAGGATGCGGCGGGCAATCTCCCGTTCCTTGTCGGTAAGGCGTAGGGGACCCCCGGACGACCCGTTTCTCCCCAGGGCATCGAAGAACTCCGCGGCGGCCTTCACCGATTTTCTGGTCACCTCGGCGATGTTCAGCCCGCCCACCCGGATGGCCAGCGACTCCTTCCGGAGGCGCATCCCGCCGCACTCCGCGCACGGCTGGACACTGGCCAGGCGCTCCACATAGCTCTCGATCTCTTCCCGAACCCGCGAGGACTGCGTCTCCTTGTACCGCCGGTCCAGGGAGCCCAGGCTGGCGCCGAAGAACTCTTCCCCCAGCTCCCGCAGGCTGGGGTCCAGGGAGGCTCCTCGGAGGTCCACCCTGGTGCCCAGCCCGTCGCAGGATGGGCATGCGCCATGCGGGTTGTTGAAGGAGAAGATCCGAGGGCTGATCTCGGGATAGCTCACGCCGCAGTCGATGCACGCCATCCGCTCGGAGAAGGTGAGGTCCTTCTTCAGGTCGGGCTGATTGATGGTGACGAGTCCCTCGGCCAGCTTGAGAGCCGTCTCCAGCGAGTCGGCCAGACGCCGTCCCAGTGTGTCCGACACGACCAGGCGATCGACCACCACCTCGATGGTGTGCTTCTTGTTCTTGTCCAGCTCGATCGGCTCGTCCATGTCGTGGAGCGCGCCGTTGATCCGCGCGCGGACGAATCCTTCCTTCCGCATCTGGACGAAGATCTGGCGATACTCCCCCTTGCGGCCCCGCACGATGGGCGCCAGTACCTGGATCTTGGTTCCCGCCGGCAGAGCCAGAATCTGGTCAACGATCTGGCTGACCGTTTGCGAGCTGATCGGCTTCCCGCAGCGATAGCAGTGAGGACGACCGATGCGGGCGAAGAGGAGGCGCAGGTAATCGTAGATCTCGGTGACCGTGGCCACCGTCGATCGCGGATTCTTGCTGGTGGTCTTCTGCTCGATGGAGATGGCGGGCGACAGCCCCTCGATCAGATCCACATCCGGCTTGTCCATCTGTTCCAGGAACTGCCGGGCGTAAGCCGAGAGGGACTCCACGTACCGACGCTGGCCCTCGGCATAGATCGTGTCAAAGGCCAGGGAGGACTTCCCAGAGCCGGACACCCCCGTGATGACGATCAGCTTGTCCCGGGGGATGTCCAGATCGATGGATTGTAGGTTATGTTCGCGAGCGCCGCGGATGCGGATGCTGTTCACGGCCAAGGCTCCTTTGGGGGTGATGGCGGCGGGCCGCCGACCGATCATTATACTCCGACAACGCCACCCCGCAAGGGCCGGACCTGGGCTTGCCTACGAAATCATGATTATGTCGGATGTTGGCAGGGACCGACCGAAGAAGAATACAGAGGGAAGCGCGGGAGAGACCAAGAACGAGTCGGATCTACTCTTTGCCTTCCGCCTCGTCCGTCAGGACCCGATCCAGGAGCAGCTCGACGACGTACTGTTCAACCACGCCCTGTTCCTGGCCTTCCAGGTCCAGGAACTGAATGCCCATCCCCGCCGGCAACCCCTGGGGGGTGTCGACGGAGCTGCTCCACATGACGCGTCCGACCGTCTTGAACGGATGAGCCACGCCCGGCAAGTTGAATCTGACCAGGATGTCTTCCCCGACGGGGTAGACCTGAGTCGTCCGCAGGAACATCCCTCGGGCCGACACATCCAGACTGCGCGCCGGCCGGAACGCCTTCAGGCTCTGGAACTCTGCCGAGACTTGGATCCCCAGCCGAGGCGAGGCCCGCTTGGCGGCGACACCGTGCTCCAGCATTCCCAATTTCAAGAAGCGGGCCAGGAAGCCCAGCGCGCCCCACTCGTCCAGCGTGGTCGCGTCCAGCAGTTGGCCCAGCGTGTATCTGCCGTCGCAGATGGTCACAAGCTGCTGGAACCCGCTCGGCAGCGTCCGGCGAAGCAGCCCGTCCCGAAAGACCGGGAACATCTTGATGGGGCCCTCCGGAGAGCCGACGGTCTGTCGCAGGGCCGGGATCTCGTCCAACCGGCGGACGCCTTCCATGAGGAGCGACTGGTTCGATCGGGCGATCTGGGCTGCCGCAGGCCCCGTCCCCGACGTCAGCTCCAGTTCGAAGTCTCCCTTGTTCCACCCCAGCATCCGATAGATCGCCGTCTCGCCCTGTCGGGCACCCTCCATGGCATACGCAACCCGCCCTTCCAGGAACAGGATTTCACCCCGCCGTGCTTCGCTCGTCAGACGCAGGGTGCCCGTCCGGCGCTCGGCCTCCAGGACCTGAACGATGTTGGGGAGCCCCATGACATCCAGGCGCCCCCGCATCATCGAGGACTGCGGCGGAACCGCAGCCCGGCGAGTCTCGAAGCGGCGCAGGACGTTCCGCACCCGCGCCAGCATCTCCTCGCGGCGCACCGGCTTGACCAGGTAATCCTCCGCCCCCAGCTCCAGCCCACGGACCTTGTCCTCGACCCGGCCGCGCGCCGTCAGGAAGATGATCGGGATCTCCTGCGTCTCCGGATTGCCTTTCAGGACGGCCGCCACCTCGAACCCGTCCATCTCCGGCATCATGCAGTCGAGGAGGATGAGGTCGGGACGTCCTTGCTCCACCCGGGACAGGGCCTCCCGGCCGTTTCGGGCCACGACGACCTCGATGGGCAGCTCGGCAAGCATATCCACCATCATCTGCGCCATGAGGGGCTCATCTTCCGCCAACAAGACTCGCCAGGATGCCATGCTTCGTCCCCATTCCTCAGACGCGCCCTGGAGCGCGTCGGCTTTCACCCCATCAGGGCGTCTCGCAATCCTCGCAGAGCTGAGTTGCGACCAGGTGGGCCAGATGCGATTCGATCGCCTGGCGATCATCCGCACCAAGATCCAGGAATTGGATCCCCATGCCCATCCCACCCCACTTGCTGGGATCCGCGTTCGCCCACACGACCCGTCCCATGATGCGGATCGGCATCTCCTGCTCGGGCAACTGGAAGCGGAGGATTGCCTCTTCTCCCGCGTCAAACGGCACCGCCGTCCGGATGAATACCCCCCAGGCCGACAGGTTGAAGGTGGCGCTCTCCTGCCACAGGCCAAGGCTCTGATACTCGATGGGGATGCCCACTTTGAGACGGAGGCCGCCGCGCCGCTCGGCTTCTGGCGCGGAGGTGTCCAGCGCGCCCACCGTCAACAGACGGAGCAAGATCTTCAGCGTGCCCCAGGTGTCGAAAGGACTGCGGACAAGAATCTGGTCCAGGGTCCGCGCCCCGTCCAGCAGGGATACCAAGGCGGCCACGGAGGCCTGTGCCTGTCTGGCCACCGCTTCGCGCACCGAGATCGGCACCGCCACGCGACCCCGCACCCCGGCCAGGCGTGCGCGCAGAGCGGGGATCTCTTCCAGCCGCCGCAACCCCTCCAAGAGCAGGCCCTGATTCGGTGCGGCGACCTCCCCGGCGGTCGGCTGCCCCGAATCCGGGGCGGCCATCTGAAAGGCCCCCTCCCGCCAACTGAGCAGTTCGTAGACGGCGGCTTCGTGCTGTCGCTGTCCCTGCATCGCCCGGGTGATGTGACCGTCCACGAAGACGATCTCCCCCCGCTCCTCGCCCCGCGTAAGGAGGAGGCGCGTCGTGCGGCGGTCTCCCTCCAGGGCCCGCACCAGCGAGGGCAGGTTCATGACCTCAAGCTGCCCGCTGGCCAGAAAGGTTGCCCCCGTCTTCGGGCGGCCCCGTCGGAGGATCGTCCGGACCCGAGCCTTCAGCTCTTCGGCGTCGATGGGCTTGGCCACGTAGTCGTCGGCCCCCAGCTCCAGCCCCTTGATCTTCTCGCTGGGCGCCCCCAGGGCGCTGAAGAAGATCAGGGGAATGCCCGCCGTCGTGGGATCCTGCTTCAGGGCCCTCGCCACCTGGAAGCCGTCCAGCCGCGGCATCTTCACATCCAGAAGGATGATGTCGGGCAGCTCCGCCTTGGCCAAGCGGAGAGCCTCCTCTCCGTCCTGCGCCTGCAGCACTCTGGCGGGCAGGCTCTCCAGGACCTCTTTGATCGCCAGCACGACGTAGGGTTCGTCATCCGCTACCAGAATACGCCAGTCCGTCATGGTCACCGCCTCTGCGGGGGAAACCACGCTGGGTTGCCCCTCATCGAGAGACACCCAGTCACATCACCAGATCCTCGAAATGCACGAGGCGCTTGAACGCCTGAAACCGCTCGGCGATCTCTGCCGGGGTCAGCGTGCGCAGCCGATCCAGGGAAAACGCCTCGACGTTGAATGACGCCATCACCGAGCCCGCGATCATCGCCTGTCGGAGGGTGGCCGCGTCGAACCGCATGCGCCGGGCGAGGTACCCCACGGCGCCTCCCGCGAAACAGTCGCCGGCCCCCGTGGGATCCTGGACCCCCTCCAAGGGCAGGGCCGGCGCGGAGAACCATCCATCTTCCCCAAAGAGGAGGGCCCCGTACTCACCGCGCTTGATGATGAGGATGCGGGGGCCCCATCCCCGGATGGTGCGCGCCGCGCGGACCAGGTTCGAATCCTTGGCCAACTGCCGGGTTTCCGCGTCGTTGATGATCAGCATATCAACACCGGCCAGGGTCTGCTTGAGCGAGTCCGGCTTCCCCTTGATCCAGTAGTTCATGGTGTCCGCGGCGACCAGGGCCGGCCGGCGGACCTGCCGCAGCACGTCGCGCTGCAGATCGGGGTCGATGTTCGCCAGGAACACAACCTCCGAATCTCGGTAATCCTCCGGGATCTTCGGCGTAAAGTCGGCGAACACGTTGAGCTGGGTGTCCAGCGTCCGGGCCTCGTTGAAATCGTGCCCGTACTCGCCCACCCAGCGAAAGGTCTTCCCCGGCACCCGCTCCAGACCGCGGATATCCACTCGGCGCCTCCGCAGAAAGTCCAGGTGCTGGTCCGGGAAATCCTCACCCACCACCGCGACCAGCCGCACGTCGGTGAAGAAGCTTGCCGCCACGGAGAAATAGTTCGCGGACCCCCCGAGAACCTCCGGGGCTTCGCCGAACGGGGTCCGGATCGTGTCAAACGCCATCGAGCCGACCACGAGGATGCTCACCGACCTCTCACCTCCGATATGCTGTCGGTCGTTTCGGTATTGGTCATTGGTCATTCGTCAGATACTTTCCCACGATCGGCGCCAGGTCTCGCTTGACCTCGGCGGGGATCCGTTCGCGCGCGGTGATGATGGCGTCCCGCAGGGCGTGGCCGCACGCGCAGGTCCGCGCCGGCGGAATCATCCGGACGGCCTCGCGCAGAATGATCCGCGCGGTCCGGACGTTCTGCCGCAAGACGGCAATCACCGACTCGACGCTCACATCCTCTTCCGTCTCGTGCCACACGTCGTAATCGGTGACCAGCGCCATGGTAGCGTAACAGATCTCGGCCTCGCGGGCCAGTTTCGCCTCTTGTAGGTTCGTCATGCCGATGACATCCACTCCCCAGCCCCGGTAGATGCGCGACTCGGCCCGCGTGGAGAACTGCGGTCCCTCTATGCAGAGATAGGTCCCTCCCCGGTGCATCCTGGCGCCCGCCTGGGTACCTGCCCGGTAGAGCACCTCCCCCAGCACGGGGCAGGTCGGATCCGCCAGGCTCACGTGAGCGACCAGGCCGTTCCCGAAGAACGTCCCCACGCGTCCGCGGGTGCGGTCGAAGAACTGATCCGGGATCAGGATGTCGAGCGGCTTGACATCTTCCCGCATGCTGCCTACGGCCGAGGCGGAGAGGATCCACTCCGCCCCGAGCAGCTTGAATCCATAGATATTGGCGCGGAAGTTCAACTCGGACGGCATCAGGGAATGCGCTCGCCCGTGGCGGGCCAAGAAGGCTACCGGACGCCCATCGAGACGCCCGACGACGTATCGGTCCGACGGGTCGCCGAATGGCGTGCGGACTTGCTCCTCGCGCAGGATTTCCAGTCCATCCATTTCGTACATGCCGCTGCCACCGATGATGCCTACGATCTGCTCTGTCATTCGCCCCCCAGCAAGGAATTTCTCCTTGTCGCGATCGGCTCTTACTGACCGATCAGCCCCGCCTCTCTGAGAACCTTCGCGACCTCGCCTGTCTGCGCGGGAGTCAGATCGGACGTGGGGCGCCGACACCGTCCGCACGAGATCAGGCCAAGCTGTCGCATCGCCTCCTTGATCCCCGCGGGGTGCGACCCGACGGTGAACAGCCGGCGGACGGGCGCAAGCTTCGTCTGCAGATGCAGCCCCTTCGCCACGTCCCCCGCCGTCACGGCATCGTAGATGCCGACCGCCAGCGCCGGGGCCACGTTGGCCGTGGCGGCCACCGCGCCCGCGCACCCATAGAGGAGCGCGCCGAAGATCAAGGTGTCCCGTCCCATGAACACCCGGAATCCCGGGGGGCAGGCCTGCACAAACTCCGCCGAGTTGGTCAGATCCCCGGTGCTGTCCTTGATCCCGGCGAAGTTCCTGACCTCCCGCGCCAGCCGGGAGACCGTCCCAACGCTGAGCGCCACGCCTCCGGTCCGCTCCGGGATGTTGTAGGCCAGCACCGGGAGCGTGGTCGCGGCGCAGATGGCCCGGTAGTGCTCGAACAGCTCCTCCTGCGAGGGCTTGAGAAAGAACGGGGTCACCGCGGAGACGGCGTCGCAACCCACCGCCTCGGCGTGCCGGGCCAACGCCACGGACTCTGCCGTCGTGATCGCCCCGACGTTCGGCATGACGAAGACGCGTCCCGCCGTCTCTTCGACCGTCACCTCCATCAAGCGCTTCTTCTCTTCCGAGGTCAGGGTCGAGAACTCGCCCCCCGTCCCCACGGGAAACAGCCCATGCACGCCGTGATCGATCATGGCATTCACGACCTTCCGGAATGCCGTTTCGTCCACCCGCTCGTCCGCCGTGAACGGCGTGATCAGCGCCGGGATGATGCCTCGAAGTTCCTTCGCCATGATGCCTCCCGCGACACGGCGCCGCTCGGAAACAGACGGAACGCCGCGAGGTCCAGTGTTTCCGTGAAATTACTGCACCGGTCCGGGGCTGTCAACTGATTCCCCCGAATCCGCCGAGGAACGACCAATCTCGGAAGGCCCCAGCACGATTCCTTCCAGCCCGCGATCGGTTACCCCATCAACCCGCACCAGGATCCGCGACCCCTGGAGCGCCGATTCGCCCGGGAACCAGACCCGGAGGTAGTTGTCGGTCAGGCCTTCCCGGCGCCCGGGCTCGCCGTCCCGGTGGAGCACCACCGTATCCAGGACGACACCCACGAACCGACGCCGAAACTCCTCCCCCTTTTGCGTCGCCAGAGAGCGCAGGACGCGGCTGCGCTCCTTCCTGACGGCCCGGGGGACCTGGGCTGGAAGAGCGGCCGCCTCGGTCCCGGCCCGCCTGGAATAGCCGAAGACGTGGAGCCCTGCGAGAGGAAGAGACTCCAAGAGATCGCGGGTCGCCTGGAAGGCGTGGTCGTCCTCTCCGGGAAACCCCACGATCACATCCGCGGTCACGGCGATCCCCGGCACCGCCCTCACGAGGCGTTCGACCAGCGATCGGAACTCGGCGGCGGTGTGTCCGCGTCGCATCCGCCGGAGAACGCCCTCGTCGCCGCTCTGGAGCGGGAGGTGAAGGTGGCGGCAAAACCGCGGCGAGGCGGCGAGCAGTTCGATCAATTCCGGCGCGACCTCGTGCGGATCCAGCGAACTCAGACGGATCCGAGGACTCTCGGGTAGCGCGACGATCCGCCGACACAGCTCCACCAGCGAGGTGCGGGGGCTGAGCTCCCGCCCATACGTCCCCAAATGAATCCCCGTCAGAACCACCTCGGGGAACCCACCGGCGTGCAGGCGAGCAATCTCGTCCAGGATCCGGCCGGGCGGCAGGCTGCGGTTCGGGCCCCGAACCGCGGGCACGATGCAGAAGCTGCACGCGTAGTCGCACCCGTCCTGCACCTTGAGGAAGGCCCGGGTCCGATCCGGATCGATGCCCGGCCCATACTCGTCCCCGTCGATCCGACGCAGGTCGGCGATTGTCCCGACTCGGACCTCCGGCGCCCCGTTCTTGCGGACCTCGCGGAGGAACGTGAACAGCCGGGCCTTTTCCTGGTTCCCCAGCACCAGATCCACCCCCGGGATGGCCGCCACTGTCTCCGGCGCTGCCTGGGCGTAGCAGCCCGTCACCACCACCAGGGCGGACGGGTTCCGGCGGATCGCCCGGCGGGCCAACTGGCGAGAGTCCGCATCCGCCTCGGCCGTGATCGTGCACGTGTTGATCACGTACACGTCCGCCGGAGATTCGAACGGCACGATCTCCGCCTCCGCGGCCTGCGCCCGGCCCCGCAGGGCATCCGTCTCGAACTGATTCAGGCGGCAGCCGACCGTGACAAACGCGATCCGCATCCCTAGCGCTCTCCGTTCTCCGCTCTCGGCTCTACGGCTCTCGAACTCGAGCCCCACCCCGACCACGATACGCTCAAGCTGCACGAGATTCATGACGTCCTCGCGGTTGTAAGCGAGGAGCAGATCAAGCGCCTCCCGCTCTCCTGCGTTCTCGTAGCGCGCCCAGAGTTGCAGGGCATCCCGGCCGTCCATCCCCCGGGTGACTCGCGCGATCCCGAACTGCTCCTCGATTCGCTTCAACCCGCCCTTCACCCCCGCGCGTCGGCACTCGCGGAGCAGGTCCAGCGACCGGAAGCTCCCGCGCAGACCCAGACGGGTCTGCCGTTCCAGGATCGGCAGATCGAATCGATCTCCGTTGAACGTGCAGAGCGTATCCACCCCGTCGAGGGCCTCCCACACGCTCACGTCGGTGATTTCGCCCCCGATGAGTTGCTGGAATCCCCGGTCCTCGCGGTAGATTCCCACCACGGTAACCTGCCCGGAAGCACAGGTCTCGATGTCCAGATAGGCCTTCATCGTTTCTCGGAATCCTGCAGAGGTCCCACGTCTACCGATGCCGAATCGCAGACTGCGGCTAGCATAGCACGCCGGCGGGCGATTGCAACTTCCACGGGGCACAATGATCCGAAGACATTCTGTGCGCGGAGCGAAGGCGAGGGACGCGGTTGCGTCTCGGGCTTCCCCATGCTATCTTTCGGGCTCCCTGGAGCCGGCGTGGCGCGTCCCCCTCGGTGATTGCCTCGTTCGTGACGAAGCCGCAACCGCCCCTTGGCATTTGCACTCATCGACACTCAAAGGACTTCAGACCATGCGTATCGGTATCATCGGCCTGCCCGCAACGGGGAAGACGACCCTCTTCAATCTGCTCTGCCAGGGCGGCGGATCCCACGTCGGTCACCAGAGCCCCAAGGAGCCCAACGTGACCGTCGTGAAGCTCCCCGATCGACGCATGGAATACCTCGCCTCGCTCTTTCATCCCAAGAAGCTCACGTACGCAACCACGGAATTCGTGGACTTCGTGTCGCTGACGCGGGGCGCCGGATCGGGCGAGGGGCTGGGCAGCCACTATCTCAGCCAGATGCGGCAGGCGGACGCCCTCCTGCACGTCCTCCGCGATTTCGAGGATCCGGGCGTTGCCCACGTCGACACCACCATCGATCCCGTGCGGGACGCGGCGGTGGTGAACACCGAGTTTCTCTTGGCAGACCTGGAGACCGTGGAGAAGCGGATCGCCCGGCTCGAACTTGATCTCAAGAAGGTGAAGAAGGACGAAGCCATCCGGGAGCTGGACCTGCAGCGGCGCTGTCACGCCTGGCTTCTCACGGAGAAGCCGATCCGCGACCTGCCCGTCTCCGCCGACGAGGAGAAGACCCTCCGTGGTTTCACCCTCCTCACCTCGAAGCCGCTCCTCTACCTCCTGAACATCGGGGAAGTGAAGCTGGGAACACCCAATCCGGCCGCGGAAAGCTTGCGCTCCCTAGCCGGCAAGGACGTCGCCGTGACTCAGCTCTGTCTGAAGGTAGAGTGGGAGATCAGCCAATTGTCCCCCGAGGACGCGGAGCTCTTCCGGAAGGACCTCGGCCTGAGGGCGGAAGGGTTCTCCGAGGTCCTGCGGGCCTGCTTCGACCTGCTCGGCCTCATCACCTTCTTCACCGGCGAAGGGGGCGAGGAGACGCGGGCCTGGACCATCCCGGCGGGCGCCACGGCGCTCAAGGCCGCCGGCGCCATCCACAGCGATCTGGAGCGCGGTTTCATCCGGGCCGAGATCGTGAACTTCGCGGACCTGGAAGCCTGCGGCTCCATGGCGGCCGTGCGCAAGAAGGGCCTGCACCGGGTGGAAGGCAAGGAGTACAGGATGGCCGACGGGGACATTGTGATCGTCCGATTCAACATCTGAGCCCGATGGAAATCCTACTTGGATGGGGTCAGGCCGCGCGGGAGCGGAGGCGGAAGCACCGTCGGCGCCAGCCCCCCGGTCTGTCCGGTGGGGGATGGCCCCGAGGACGCCTCGGCCGGCTTGGCCCCTTGCCCCGCTCCTGCCGACGCTGCGGCTGCGGCTGGTCGGTCGGGGGCCGTGTTCCCTGCTCTTCCGGCCGGCGGACCGGATTCTCCCGCAGACGGGGAATAGAACTGCGGGATGGAGAGTTGGGTCCGCTCGATTCGGGTCACGTCGCTTCTCGGGATCCGGAGCGGCCCGGTAGGCTGTGAGACGATCACCGTATCGCCTTGCTCGGTGATCTCGGACCCCCAGACGGTCTGCCCGTCCTTCAGATACACCGTATCCGCGTGTGCCTCCGCCGCCAGGAGAAGCCACCCCACGATGGCGGCGGCCCACAAGATCCGCATTGGACACCCTCCTTTCGCCCGCCAGCAAATCGCGCCAGCGACCCCACCGGCAAGAAAGACGAACGGCATGACTCTAGAGACACCGAATGCAGTCGTCAAGAGCTTTCCTGCAAGAAGAAGTTAAGGCGCCTTGACTTTGAACCGCGGACACGCTACAGATTGTCGAGCCAATACGACCAGACGCGGCAAAGCCCAGGAGGAATGGGATGACAGCACGCTCGGACCGCCCCGTCTCACAGTCGCCAGTTCGGCCGCTGTCGGCGACATTGGTCCCGCGAAGGCACGCCCGCTTCCCGGTCAATCTGCCGGTCCGGTGCTCCCGCGTGGCCAGCCGAATCGCAGACACCTGGGGCGGGCGAACAGCGGACGTCGGCGGCGGCGGCTTCGCGATTGAACTCCCCAAGCGACTTCCGCCGGGCACGCGCGTGGACATCGAGGTTCGGACGGGTATCGGGCCCATGCGGATGAAAGCCGAGATCGTCTGGACGCGGCGCGTGGCCGGCTCGGCCGGCCTCGTCCTTCACGGATTGTGCCTCGCCGAGCGCAGCGATCTCCTGGATCTTCCGATCGGCGTCCTCCTGGGGCAGTGGCTCACCAGTCGCGCCCGGCGCGAGGCCGCCCGGCCGGCCCGCGCTGCCGCACGCGGGAAGAAGGCCAAGTCTCTCGGCTAGCGGCCGACCGGATTGGAGAGTCGGCCGATCCCCTGCGCCTCGATATCCACACGATCCCCATTCCGCAGTGCCCGAGCCTCGGGGATCTCGACTCCTGCCCCCACGAAGACCACCGCTCCCGGTACGCCGGGATTGTCCCGGCCAAGCCACACCGCCAGCTCCGTCAATCGTCGCGGCAGCCCGACGGTGCCGACCGCCTCGGAAAACATCGGCTCCCCGCCTCGCAGGATGGTGCACCGGACCTGCAACGGCTGCGGATCTCCAAGCTCGTCCGGGGTGACGAGGCAGGGGCCGAGGGCGAAGCTTCCGCCATAGACCTTGGCTTGCGAGAGAAAGCCGGGCTGCGCCAGCGCGAGGTCGCGGGCGGTGACGTCGTCACAAATGGTGAAGGCCACCACGCCCCCATCCGGACCAAGCACCGCAGCAAGTCCCGGCTCCGGTAGAGTCAGACACGAGTCGTGACGGATGACGATCGGCTCGCTTGGCCCCGCCGATCGCTCCGCCGTGCTCTTGAAAAAGAATGCGGGTCGCGGATCTTCCGGAAGAGAGGCGGCAACTGCAGTGCGGGTCGCGGGGCTCGCACCGGCGGTTCCGGGCGTGATCCCCGGCGTCACGGTCCCCACCGCGCCCCACACTTCCGGGGAATCGATCGGCTTCACGAGATGTGGCGCGCGGCGCGATGGCGACCGCTGCAGCGCCTGGTAATCCAGCGGCTTCCGGTGAAGTCGCTTGGCCAGCCAGGTGGCTCGGGTCGCGAACCCCGCGGCGGTCTTCCCCTGCGCCACCAGGTCGAGCATGGAGGAGATACCCTCCTCGGGTGCCGTGACATCCAAGACCTGGTCGCCCCGGATCAGACCAACTCGCTTCCCCTTCCCGGGCAGGAAGAACTGGATCAGCTTCATGTTCGCCAATCCGCTATTCGAGGGCGGCTTTCATGATCCGGAACAGTTCCGTGTTATGCCGAAAGCCGACGAGATCTTCCGAGCCCGGCCCCGAACCAAAGGCAAGAAGAGGCGAGGCGGTGTGCGTCGCCGCTGCCCAGCCGACCCGCAAGTACGGCCGCAGCACGAACGCCAGGGAGTGCATCATCGGATAGGAGAAGTTGTAGGGATCCAGCGTCCGGATCGGGTCGCTGATCACGGTCCTGGCCTCGTCGTCGGTGATCTCGATCGCCAGATACGACTTCACCACCTCGCGCACTTTCTCGGGAGTGGGGGTCTTCCCCAGCGCACCCGCGACCACCTCGAGAGAGGCTCGCGCTCTCTGGATCGCCGCCAGGTCGATCCCGATGTAGTCCTTGCTCTCCTTGCTATTCCCGATGATTGCCATACCGCCCGTCTCATGATCGGCCGTCACAATCAACAGGGTATCCGGATGCGTGCGCTGAAACTCCAATACGACCCCCACGGCCTCGTCGAAGGCCAGCGTATCTCGAATCGTCGCGGCGGCATCATTCCGATGTGCCGCATGGTCAATCCGCCCCCCCTCGATCATGGCAAAGAATCCCTTGGGGTTCTGCGAGAGCGCCTGGAGGGTCTTCCCTGTCATCTCGGCCAAGCTCGGCTCGGAGGTCGAGTCGCGGTCCATCTCGTACGCCATATTCCCCATATTGAAGAGACCCAAAATCCTCCCCCCCTCGACCCGTTGCAGCTCCGCGGCGGAATCGACGACTGCATAGCCGGCAGACCGGGCCTCGTCCAAGAGATTCCGGTTATCCTGCCGCTTGCCCGCCGAGATCTCCGGCAAGAAGAACTGCTTCCGGCCCCCCATCAAGACGTCTACTCCGGCCCGCAGTTCCTGATCCGCCACCGAGGCCTCATCGCTTCGGTGCGGGACATGCGCGGCAAACGCGGCAGGCGTCGCATCCGTGATACCCGAGGTGGTCACCAGCCCCGTAGCCATTCCCTTGTCTTTGGCGATCTCCAGGATGGTCTTCACCGGCGTCTTGCCGTCCGCCTCCATGCTCAGCGCGCGGGCGGTCATCTTCTTTCCCGTGGCGATCTGCCCCGCCGCCGCGGCGGATTCCGTCACCATGGTGTCGGCCGTGTCGTTGACCAAGTATGCGGTCCTCCCGCTCTTCATCACCTCCACCATGCGCAGCTCTTTGCCCAGAATCCGGTTGCTATACAGCCAGGCGGCGCCGAACTGGCTCGGCCCCATGCCGTCGCCGATCATCAGGATGACGTTCTTGGCTTGTCCGGCAGAGACGCCGATCGGCAGAAGCAGCAGCCCGACAACAAACAGAATGGCTAGCGACCGGATGCGATATCGTAAACGCATCGAACTCTCCTTGCCGTGCATGAGACGCCTCCGATCCAACCCTTCCACTCTCCGCCTTTATCTCGCGTCTCTCGGCTCGTGGCTCGTCGGCTCTCGGCTCTCAACTCTCGGCTCTCAACTCTCGATCCCGCTCAGAATCGCCGCACTGGCCGAGGTGCCCAGCCGGTTTGCCCCGGCCTCGATCATGGTCAGCGCATCCGCCAGCGTCCGGATTCCCCCGGCCGCCTTCACCCCGAACTCCGGTCCCACCACCCTGCGCATCAGACGGACATCCGCCGCGGTCGCCCCGCCACCGGGATTGAAGCCGGTGGACGTCTTGACGAAGGCGGCGCCGGCATCCTGAACCAGCCGGCAGGCGATCACCTTCTCCTCATCCGTCAAGAGGCAAGTCTCCAGGATCACCTTGACGGGAATTCCGGGAACGGCGCGTACCACCTGCGCGATTTCGCTCGCCACCGCCTGGCTGCGACCGGACTTGAGCTTCCCGACGTTCAGGACCATGTCTATCTCGGCCGCTCCGTCCTGGACGGCCAGTTCCGCGGTCTGGGCCTTCAAGGCCGACCGCTCGCAGCCGTGCGGAAACCCGACCACCGACACAACGCGCGCGCCCGAACCCTGCAGCCCCGCACTCGCGATGGAGACAAAGCTCGGCTGGACGCAGAAGAATCCGATCGCCCACTGGCGCACCAGGTCGGCCCCCGCCAGGATCTGCTCTTCGGTGGCCTCGGGCTTCAGAATCGAGTGGTCCAACAATCCGGCAAGCTCCGACCGCGTCATGGCGTGCGTCCTTTCCCGCTGAGCAGTTCTTCCAAAGTCTGATCCAGGTATCCGAGCAGGGCGGTCTCGGAGCCGAACTCCGGTGTCGTGTCGGGGAGCCCCATGAAATAGACGGTGAGCGCCGGTGGCCGGGCCTGGCCATCGTCCTTGGTATAGAAGTGGATCTCGCGCCGCGGTAGATCGGCGAAGGTCGATCGCAGGCTCCATACATCCATTCGGGGAGACAGCGGCCGGCGCGGCTGCAGATCCTGGCGCGTCCCCGAGAACGGGTCCACCCCCTCGACACTGACGGCGGCGTACTCCCCACCTGCCGGAACGATGCGAAGGACGGCCCGGGTGTCCTCCTCGCGCACGCCACGCAGGACGCCCCAGACCATCGCCACCCCGTCTCCGAGAAAGCTGGAGTTCTCCCCGTGAATCTGCCGCTCCTCGGCCGCAGGAGCGGCTCCCGTCTCAAGAAAGAAGGCCAGAAACGCCACCACCCCGAGCATCGCCCAGCCTCTCTCCCGATTCATGTCGTCGCCTCCGGTAGAAGCGGAATCCCATCCGCCGGAAGGTGGAGCGAGACTGCCTCCCCGGCCGCATACGTCACGCGGGGATTATAGCTCGTGACCTGGATCAGATCCTCCCCCACCCTCACATGGTACTCGACCTTCTCCCCCAGATACATGCGCGAGACGACCTTGCCCGGCAGGCCGCCGCCCGCCTCCGCCCCCGCCAGATCGATCGTCTCCGGCCGCACCACCAGCCGGACCGCCTGTCCCGGTTGGGCCGCCGGGTTCTGCCCCCCGATCTGGAGCCGGTGTCCGGCCACCTCCACCGCGGTTCCTCTCGCGTCCACCGCCACCACCCTCGCCGCAAGCAGGTTGGTCCGGCCGATGAACTGCGCCACGAACTCGGACGCTGGATGGCGGTAGAGGTCCTCCGCCGTCCCCTCCTGAGCAATGGTGCCCTGGTTCATCACCACGATCCGGTCCGAGATGGCCATGGCCTCTTCCTGGTCGTGGGTCACGTACACCGCCGTGATGGAGAGCTGCTTCTGTAGCTGCTGAATCTCGCGGCGCATGTGCACGCGAAGCTTCGCGTCCAGGTTGGAGAGCGGCTCGTCGAAGAGGAGAACGCGCGGGCGGATCACGATGGCGCGGGCGAGCGCCACGCGCTGCTGCTCGCCCCCCGAGAGCTGGTTGGGAAACTGCCGGTCGTAGCCGCTGAGTCCCACAAGCTGCACGACCTCGCGCACGGCCTCGCCGATCTTTGCCTCGGCCATCCGTTTCACCCGGAGCCCGTAGGCCACGTTCTCGAATACCGTGAGATGCGGAAAGAGGGCGTAGTTCTGGAAGACGAAGCCGATGTTCCGCTGGTTGGCCATCAGGTCGGTGACGTCCTGTTCGCCGATGAAGACCCGCCCGGCATCCGGGCGCTCGAAGCCGGCGATCATTCGCAGCGTGGTGGTCTTGCCGCAGCCGGACGGGCCCAGCAGCGTGAGGAACTCCCCGGGCTGCACCGCCAGGCTGATGTCCCTGACCGCGTACACCAGCCCCTTCACGCGATGGCTGAACTGCTTCGACAGTTGCTGGATCCGGATGCCGACTGCGCTCACCTCAGCCTCCTAGAATGCTCGTCACCTCGAGCGCGCCCGCCGCGCGGAACCGCCGCAGCGCCAAGCCGATCAGGGCGATGACCGCGAACACGATGACCACCACCAGGACCGAGAAGGCCGCCGCCGGCCCCAGGGACAGTTCCGTGATGTTCTCCAGGATGCGGACGGTGATCAGCGTCCAGTTGATGGACACCAGGAAGATCGTGGCGCTGATGGCGGTCATGGAGCGGATGAATACCACTCCCAGACCCGCAAAGAAGGCGGGCAGGATCAGCGGAAGCGTGATCCGGCGGAAGGTCGTCCCACTCCCCGCGCCCAGGCCCTGCGAGGCCTCTTCGATGCTGGGATCGATCTGCGAAAGCGTCGCCACCGTGGCGCGGATCCCCGTCGGACTGTATCGGAACACGTAACACGCCACGATGATCAGGGCCGTCCCTGTCAACTCGATGGGCGGATCGTTGAAGGCCATCAGATAGGCGATGCCCACGATCGTGCCGGGCAGCGCATAGTTAATCATGGAGACGATCTCCATGGCCTGCCGGCCCGGAAAACGCTTCTTCGCCACCAGATAACCCACCAGGATGGCGAACACCCCGCCCAGGGGCATGCCGGTCCCCGCGATCACCAACGTGTCGCGGATCGCCTTCAGCCCCTCGGTGAAGATCACGCGGTAGTGAACCAGCGTGAACTGGTGGTTCGCCCCCAAGGCCATCACCACCGACGCGTAGAGGAGGAGGAGATAGAAGTACAGGATGACGAAGGCCACCGCCAGGCAGGCGACCAGGAGGAGGCGGCCCGCCCAGGGCGCCACGCTATTCATGCTGGTGCGCGCGCCCGCCTTGCCGGTGATGGTCACGTAGGATTTCCGACTGACCCAGTACCGCTGCAGGAGGTAGACCATCATGGCGGGCACCAGCAGCACGAAGGAGAGCACCGCCCCGCCCTTCAGGTCGAAGAGCCCCGTGATCTGCAGGTAGGCCTGGGTCGGCAAGACGGGAAACTCGTTTCCCGCCAGGATCAGCGGCGTGGCGAAGTCCGCCAGCGAGGCCGCGAACAGCAGCAGGAAGGCGTTGGCGAGTCCCGGAACGGTGAGCGGCAGCGTGACGGTCCGGAAGACCCGCCAGCGCGAGCTCCCCAGGCTGAAGGCCATGTCCTCCACGTTCGGATCGATCCCCGCCAGGATCGGCTTCAGCGTCAGGTAGCCGATGGGGAAGAAGGTGAGCGTCTCGGAGAAGAGCGTGCTCCACAGCCCGTAGACCGTGAACCCTTGATGCCCAGGAGATCATAGGTGACGAGCCCTCGGGGCCCGAAGGAAAAGATCATGGCGATGGCGGTCGTGAACGGCGGGGAGATCAGGGGGAGCAAACATGCCGCGTCCAGGATCGTCCCCCAGGCTTTCCCAGATTGGTCCGCACTGCGGTGAAGGCGAAGAGGAACCCCAGGCCCGTCCCCGTGAGGCCGACCAGGGCCGCCAGGAGCAGGCTGTTCCAGAAGGACTGGCGCTGGGTGGGATCCTTGAGGATCGCGAAGAGATTCCCCAGCGTGAACGCCCCCCCCTCGGTGAAGGTCCGAAGGAGCAGCCAGGCGAGCGGATAGAGGATGAACAGCGCCAGCAAGACCCAGAGGACCAGGACACTCGTCGTCAGTGCCGGATCCCGGAGCATGCGGCGGAGATCATCGGACGCGTTGGCGGCAGGGTGACTCACGCGGTCTTCCTCGGCCGGCAGGGGCCGGCGGCGTTCCGCCGGCCCCCGACCGCTTGATCAGCCTCACTGCGCGGGCAGCACCTCGTTGATCCAGCGCTCCACGATTCGCTTCCGGTTGGCCCCCGCAAAGGCGTCGTCGATCGGGAAGATCTTGGCGACCTTCAGGACCTCGGCCAGGCTGGGGTCGATCTTCACATCGGGGTGGGCCGGAATGAAGTTGATCTGGTATTTGGTGAAGAGCGACTGCATGGCGGCCGAGCTGGCCCAGTCGATCAGCTTCTTCCCCGCCTCCGGGTTCTTGGCCCCCTTGAGCAGGGCGATGGCCTCCGCCGCGCTTCCGATGCCTTCCTTGGGGAAGCTGACCACCACGTCGTATCCCTTCGCCTTCGTATCCAGGGCATCCACGATGAAGAAGATCCCGCCGCCGGCCTGCCCCAAGCCGATCGGCAGGGTGCCGCCGCCGCCGCTCTTGGTGTAGAGCTGGACGTTCGGCCGGAGCTTCTTCATATAGGCGAAAGCCTTGTCCTCATCCCGCCCGTAGACCTCCAGGATGGAGAAGATGCGGGTCACCGCGGTCCCCGAGGTGCGCGCATCGGCCATCTGGATCATGTTCTTGTAGGCCGGATTGAGCAGGTCATCCCACGAAGCCGGCGCCTTCAGATTGTTCTCCTTGAGAAACTTGGCGTTGGTCATGAAGCAGAGCGGGTCGTCGGCGATGGCCACCCACTGCCCGTCCGCCTGCTTGAAACGGGCCGGCAGCGCGGCGAATGTCGGCGGCTTGTACGACTCGAAGATCCCTTCCTTGATTCCGGCGGCGTGGGTCTCGACCGGGCCGCCGAAGAGGACATCCACCCGCGGATTGTTCTTCTCGGCGATCACCCGGGCCAGGGCCTCGCCGGAAGAGAAGCGCACGAAGTTCACCTTGATCCCCGTGGCCTTCTCGAACTCCTGGAACATGGGCCGGGCCCAGTTCTCGGGCCAGATCGAATAGGCGTTCACC
>CAVSHW010000018.1:0-113665 GCA_963727695.1 uncultured Methylomirabilota bacterium
TAGATGCCCGCGTCGTGACCGAGAACACGATGCGGCGCGGCTTCGTACCGTTCGAGGAGTTGCGCACGGCGGAAACAGCCCAGAATTGAGTCGGCGCACCCTGCCGACATAGCTACGATTCAACTCCATCCACAACCCGGAAGAAATCGCTAGCCATTGCCCTGCCGCGCGAGAGCGCGGGCGATGGCCCCGTCGGGATCTCCCTCCCAGCCGAGGATTCACTCGGCGCCGTCCACGAGGAACGCGGGGAAACGACGGATTCGGTGGCGGAGGACCTTCCAGATTCCGGCTGGCGACTGCGGATCTACTAGGCGGATCGCCACGCGGTTCCCATGGCGAGCGCGCATGGTGCGAATCCAGTCGGAGACGCGGAGGAACTCCTGCTTAACGTCCTCCGGATACTCGTTGATCTCCTGCAAATGCACCTGCCGACCGACCCCCGCTCCCTCCAGGAACGTCTCGCAATGGGGTCAGTGAGTGAAGCCGCTCAGCACCGGCGCCACGATGTCCACGCTGACGGGTCGCATCGCACTCCCCTCCCCAAAAAGGACCACGGGCAGAGGAGATTCCCCTGCCCGTGGTCGTGATACGGTCGAGCTAGGCGCGCGCGGCGGCCGGCTTGAGGCCGCTCCGCGCCTTGTTGAAGGCCTGCAGGGCGTCCCAGGCCAGGATCAGCGACAGGATCACCAGAGCGAAGCCCATCGCCGCCGAGGCGAGGTTGCCGAAGATGAAGGCGGCCTTGAGCCCTGGCGTAAAGGCGGCTTGGAAGCACACCCAGGCGGTCACGATCAGCGCGGCCACCGTGGACACGTACATGAACACGGCCGGCCAGAGGGCCCACTGGTAGGACTTCCCCGTCGTGGCCAGCCAGATCGTGATCAGGACCAGGGCCAGGCTGGCGAAGAGCTGGTTCGAGCCGCCGAAGAGGATCCAGATCCGCGACCAGAACCCGGTCCACATCAGGATCAGGGTGAGGAGCACCCCCACGATGGTGCCGAAGTGGACGTTCCGGAACGCCGGAATCACCGGGCCCAACAGCTCGGCGCTCGCCACCCGCATGAAGCGGAGCACCAACTGCATGACAGTGAGGGCCATGATCACCAGGAAGGCGGAGCCAAAGGCCAGGCCGAAGTCCTTGGCGATCCCCAGGACGTTGAGGTACTGCGCCATGCCGTTGGCGAAGACACCCGCCGGGCCGCCGGCCTTGAGCGCGTCGAGGTACCCTCCCATGTTGCCCTTAGCGCCGGCGAAGGCGGTGACGGCGAAGACCACCGAGAGAACGGCAAGGACGCCCTTCAGTGAACATGGCGCCGGCGCCGACAGGCAACGCATCCGTCTCCTTCTCAAGTTGGCGCGCCGTCCCGGAGGTCGAGACCAGGCTATGCCAGCCCGAAACCGCGCCGCAGGCGATGGTCACGAAGAGGATCGGCCACAGCGGCGTGTCCACGCCCGGGGCGATGATGCCCTTGGCGTAGAATCCCGTGAAGGCAGGGAAGTCGCCGAAGCTGGGCATGGTGAAGAAGATCCCGACGATGGCGCCCAGGATCCCGAACAGCACCAGCCAGAAGGCGACATAGTTGACCGGCTGCGCGAACCGCCAGATCGGGAGGACCGAGCCCAGGTAGCAGAAGAATAGGACCACGATCCCCCAGAAGAACACCGACCACTTCATGGGGCCGTACGGCGTGGCGTACGAGACGAAGGATCCTTACCGCCATTGATCGCAATCCACAATGGCCCGGAAGGGCTCTATGGTCCCCAGCCAGATGCCGACGACGGCGAGCCCCACGCAGACCAGGGTGGTGAGCACGAGATCCTTCCGCCACTTGTAGGTCATCTGGCCCGAGAGGACACCCGCCAAGGTGAGGATGATGAACCCGAACCGCGACCTTGGGGTTGGCGAAGAGCTGGGCCGAGATGGCGCCGAAGGCGCCCATGATCAGGAGCAGGTAGAAGTAAAGGAACGAAAGGAGGATATTGCGGGCGCGCGGCGAGATGAGTTTGTAACTCAGGCCACCCATGGTCAGGCCGTCGTTGCGCATGGCCATGACAGCGGAGGCGTAATCCTGGATCCAGCCGATGAAGAAGACTCCCAGAAGCAACCATAGAAGCGCCGGCAGCCAGCCCCACTGAACGGCCACGATCGGCCCGACGATGGGCCCCAGAGCTGCGATGGACTTGAACTGGTACCCGAACAGCACGCTGGAGCTGGCCGGCATGAAGTCCACGCCGTCGTTGTACATCTTGGCCGGCGTGGCCTTGTTCGGGTCGGCCATGATGACCGATCGATCCATGCTGCCCGCATAGAACTTGTAGCCGGCCCAGACCACCACGATGGCAACCACTATCACGAGGCTTCCCATGTCACCATCCTCCTACGAACCTTGCGGTTCACAAATTAAACGAGGCGCGCGATAACCTCGCATTCGACATGAGGCGGGGACTGATGAGCCTTCCGTCACCCCCTTTCTCAAACGATTCGAGCGCAACGCGTGCCAAGCCGCAAGAGGAGCGCGATATATCAGCGTCTCGGATAATGGCATATCGGAAAAGCCAAGTGGGCGGATACTAGACCGGAATCGCGGGAGAAGTCAAGTTGCGAACGAGAGATGCGAAGGACAGGGCCTCGGCGAGGGACGGAGCCCTTACCCGGGAATCGCCTTCGGCAATGGGAACGTATCCCGCTCGTCCGGGATATGTTATTCTCTTCGCGGGGAGGTCGCTCCATGGCGAAAAGAGAAACCCTCGCGCGATGCGTCTGCTGTGGGAGCGATTCATTCGTCTCGCTGTCCGACACGGTGAAGGCGGCCCAGTGCCGCGACTGCGGGGTCATCTTCAATTACGAGCGGCCCGCCTGGAAGGACGAGCCCGCCGATGCCGACGCCTACGTGGAATATGATCGCTTCCGGCCGGACCACAAGTGGGAAAAGATGTGGCGATTCAGATACGCCCGGGTCCAGGCCCTCTTCCCGCCGACTCCGGTTCGGCCCAGGCTTCTCGACGTGGGCACGGGGATCGGGACGTTCCTGGCGCTCGCGCGAGAGCAGTTCGATGTCTGCGGGGTCGAGCCATCGCTGGCCGGTGTCAGAAAGGCCCGAGAGCTCTACGGTCTGGAGATCATCCACGGGAGCCTGGAGGATGCGGGTTATCCCGAGAAGAGCTTTGACGCCATCACGATGTGGCACGTGTTCGAGCACCTGCCCTACCCGGGGGACACGCTCGGCCTCTGCAGGCGACTCTTGAAGCAGGACGGGAAGCTCTTCATCGCGGTTCCGAACAGTTCCCTCTGCCGGGTCGTCCTCAACCCAGTCTACTGGTGCGCGGCCCAAGACAAGCGGCTTGCCATGCGAGGGGTCGTCCCCTACGAGGAGGGGATGGTCGATCTTCATGTGACCCACCACGCGCCGAGATCGCTCAAGAGACTGCTCGAACGTTTCGGGTTTCAGGTGATGGACCTCGACCTCGACAAGACCTCTCTGAATCCCGGGCTGAAGACCGACCTCAAGTACGTGGTCCGGCATCACTTCATCAGGCTCTTCGGGTGCAACCCCTTCAAGACGATCGTTGCCGTCGCGAGGGCGGTCTAAGCAGGCTGCTGAAAAAGGCCCATCTGCGTGCGTGGGTACCCCGCTTAGGCACTCGTTGCGGCGTACCTGGTGTACGCCTCGGTGGGTCCCCTTCGCGTTCCGCCTTGCATCTGGACCTTTTTGAGCACCGTGTGGGAAACGGTCTTTCAGCAGCCTGAGGACAGCGGGTGGGGACGAGCGCGCCACTGGCTTTGTTTTTGAATGTGTGTATGAATTGTTTGTGGTGAGATGGAATAGATGTATGAATTTTTTGTTTTTTTTTGATATTTATGTGAATTGTTTTTTGTTGTGTTTGATTTGTTAATTAGTGTATGTGTTGTTGTGTTTGTGGGATATTGTGTAGTATGGTTTTTTTTCACGGGAATGCTGGTCTGGGTCGGGACAAGCGCGCCGCCCACGTGGTGCGCGGAAATCATGACACGGCCCTGGCCGACGGGACGGCGACGGGCGCCGCCGCCTTCAAGCGGGCGCTCGCCCTGGCCACACTGGAGCGGCACAGGCATCTGGTCGCCGAGGAAGACGTGGCGTGGCTGCGGACGCTGCCAACGGAGCTGAGCTTTCGGTGCGACGACTATCGGTTTCACGCCGTCCACGCCTCGCCGGGGGATGGGGCTTGCCGGCGAGGCGGCCGACGCGCTGATCGGCATCCTGCGGACCGGGAAACCATACGGGCTATGAGCGAAGGCGCCACGTGCACACGAGAAGAATCGCTTGACGCCGGCACTCTGGTATGGCATAAAAAGCCAATCGAATAGCGATGGAGTTCGCAGGTCCCCGCCCCGGGTGGGGTGATAACTCCTACTGGCGAAGCCAGTGGGGGTTTTTTATTTTGGGAGTGTATGGCTACGATCACTGATCCAAAGACCGCGCAGGCGGCGCTGGACATGATCGGCGCCCTGGTGCGCCGCTGTCATCTCACGACCCTCGAGGACTTCCTTGCCAGTTGTCGGACCTTCGCGGAAGAGGAGACGCTCAACGTCGCGATCCTCGGGCGTTTCAAGGCCGGCAAGAGCAGCTTTCTGAACCACCTGCTCGGCAAGCCCGTGTTGCCTGTCGGGGTGATCCCGGTGACCACGGTCATCACCGAGATTCAGTATGGGGCGCGGGAGCAGGCAGAGATCCGGTTTCTGGACGGGCATGCGGAGCAGGTCCCCGTCGAGCGGATCGGCGCGTTCATCTCGGAAAGCGAGAACCCGGGAAACGCCAAGCATGTAGAGCGGGTACGCGTGGATCTCCCGGCGATGGAGCGATACCGGGACATCCGGTTCGTGGACACGCCGGGACTGGGGAGCGTCTTCGAGCACAACACGGAGACGTCCCTGGAATGGCTCCCCAACGTGGGGTTGGCCCTGGTGGCGGTCGGCGTGGACCCGCCCTTGTCCCAACACGATATCGAGCTGATCCGAAACCTCAGCCGCTATACGCCGAACATCTCGTTGTTGCTCACGAAGGTGGACACGCTGGATGACGGAGCGCGCGCGCAGGTTCGGGATTTTGTACAACGACAACTCGGGCGGTACTGGAACGGCTCGGTCCCGGTGTTCCCGTATTCGGTCCGATCCGGCTTTGAGCACTATCGTGTGCAGTTCGACGAACGCCTCCTGTCACAGCTTCGGGCCGACGCGGGAGACCAGCGCGCGGTCATCTTGCGTCACAAAGTCGTCTCGTTGTGTCGGGAGTGCGCCGACTATCTGGCGGTGGCCCTCAAGGCCGCTGAGACGTCCGATGGCGAGCGCGAGGCGCTCCGCCGGAAGATTCTCGGACAGAAGGAAGCGCTCGACGACACCCGGCTCGGCCTGCGGCTCATCGCGCGGCATGCGGCCGGCGCCACCCGCGCGACATTTGAGGAGTTGCTGCGGAACGACGAGGCGCCGGTTCGGCACCGGCTGCTCGTTGAACTGGATCAGGAGTACCCCTCCTGGATCTGCAGCCTCACGGCGGCGACGAAGCGGTTCGACGCGTGGCTCGGTGCGGGATTGACCCGCGAGATGGCGGAGATCTCCAGCGCGCATCGGAGCGAGTTTGTGGAGCCGGTGCGACGGGTGAGCCGCCAACTGTCGCAAGCGCTGCAGGACTTCCGCAACCGGCTGTCGGAGCGGACCCTCGAAACGCTTGGGGTCCCGTTGCGCACGACCGAACTGGAACTCCACGCGGACGACCCACGATCGCCGGATGTGCGCGTGGGGAAGATCTTCGATCACGCCTGGGAGATCCTGTCGCCTCTGGTGCCCATGGGGCTCGTCAAGGGAGTGGTCGAGCGGCATTTTGCGCGCAAGCTGGGCGACGCGGTCTTTATGAACCTGTCGCGCTTGGCCTCGCAGTGGGAACATATTGTCAATGCCGCGTTGCACGCTTTGGAAAAGGAAGCGATCCGGCGGCTCGAAGGCTTGATTGCCACCATCGAGAACCTGCTGGTCGCCACGGGACAAGAGGCGCCGGCGCTCCGAGAGGACCTGCAAAACCTTGAGGAGCTCTGGAGCCGCCTGTTGCACGGTGGCGGGGAGGAGCGCGTCCAGGCCCGTGGCTGCGATGGGGGCGGTAATCGATGACACGCCGTTCCAAACGGTCTCCGACGAAGTTCGTGATGTACTTTCATCTCCTGGACGCCTTCAAGGAAGCGGGGTGCCCGGTCTGCTCCCTGCTCGTGCGTGGGGCGCAGAGGGCGCTGGATGGCCTGATGTACGAGCAGGTCAACGATCCCATCACGCGTGACCGCCTGGTCGAGTCGCACGGGTTCTGCAACTGGCATGCGTGGATGCTCCCGCAGATTGCCAACAGCGGATTGGGCGCGGCGATCATCTATCGACACCTACTCCAAGCGGCGCGCGACGTACTGGAGGAGGCTCGCCAGGACGCCGCGGCCGGGAGCCGTGCGCCAGGCTTGCGGGATCGGATCCTCGGGACGCACGGGGCGCCATCGCCTTTTCCTGAATGGCGGCGCAAGAAGACGCCGTGCTTTCTCTGCGGGTTGTCGCACCAATCCGAGCGCGACGCGCTTACGGTCATCCTGGACTATATCGACGAAGCGGAGTTCGCCGAAGCCTTCGCCCGCTCCGCGGGATTGTGTCTTCCCCATCTTGGGTTGGCCGCGGAACTCGGGCAGGCGCATCCGCACCTCCCCGAGCTTCTCGGTGCGCAGGCGCTCTTATGGCGCGATCTCGACTGGGAATTGGGGGAGTGCACGCGCAAGGCGGATTACCGGTACGCCGACGAAGCTAAGGGCCGCGAAGGTGCGAGCTGGATCCGGGCCCTCAGTCTCTTCGTCGGACAGCCGGGCCTGTTCGGCCCCGAGCGCGAGCGGATGATGTCAGACCGGCCCGCAGACATGGCGGGTGCGCCACCCACGGTGGCCGAACGACCGGCAGTGGACTCCAACGATGCAGCTGATTCGATCGAGCAACTGCGCTTTGAAAGCGAGCGGCTGAAGCGGCGTGTTGATGATCTTGTGACCAAACAGGAAGACGATCGTAAGATCCGCCTGTCGCTCGAGTTTCAGGTGTGCAAGTTGACGGGGGACCTGAAGGCGATGGCTCTGGGAGTAGGGGCGGTGGATGTTGTCCGAGAAGCCATTGGTCGTCTCGATGCTTGCTAGCGCCGTGGCAGATGACCGGCCGCCTCGCCAGGGGGGGACAACGCCCAGTAAACCCACGGCCTACGACGGGCCCGCCCGGCTTGCGGAATGCGATTGCGGCAGCCGTGGACCTCGCGAGCCACACCAACATCTTCGGCCGGGTCATCGGGAGCGTCACGCAAAACCTGAGTCGCCTCTCGCCCTGCTCCGTCTTGATCGTGAAGTGAGCGAAGAGAGGGTACCGAGGTTCAGGCAATGCCGGACGAGATCGTTGGGCGGAAGCGGCGGACGAGTTCGAATGGGTGCTGTCACATTCCACGGGCACACGCGAGGCCCGTTCTGGCCGCGAAGAGATCGTGGCGATCGGGCACCAGCGGCAGGCTGCGGAGCGCGAGAAATCCGGCTCAAACCGACCATGACGACGCGAGACGGCGTATCCGCTAGTCGATGATCCCACCACGGAGAAGCGGGGAACGACCCACGGGCCGCGGGGGCACTCCACCCATCGCAGCGACCCGGCCGGAAGACTGCCGATAGGAGGGGTGGTGGACTCTTCGCTTCCCGATATCCGAGCCCAGCTGCTGAAGATCTTGGAGCAGCGGGAGCCGCTCGCGGCCACGCGCGTGGTGACGGGTGCAGACCAGTATGTCGTCCTGACCTTGGCCCCGCGCCACGCCGCACGCCTCCTCGGGGGGAGCGGCTCGGCGGTCTGGGAGACACGGGTCTACCTCGCTATGCCGCCTCGGTTCGGGATCGGGGCGCAGCCGCACCATGTCGTCCTGGACGCGACCCGGGAGGACGCCGTGGCCAGACATGAGACACTCGTCGGTCGCCTTGAGAAAGGGGTATTCGACCAAGAGACCTCGCGCGAGATCCTCCGGGCAGTTCGTCCCTGGACCGACCGGGCGGCGCGGGCCTTCGCGGCAGCCGACCATCGAGCGACGGTGGCGGCATTGGAGGAGGCGCTCGGCGTGGCGGGTCGCCTGGATGCGGTTCGTCGCTTCCTCCATCTGTACGTTGACGTCTTCCTGATGCGCGCCGTCACGCTGGAGTTGGCCGACCTCGACGCCGCGAAAACGGCCTACCGGGACTTCATCGCCCTCTATGCCGAGCACCCCTTGGGTCATCTGGAGACGCTGCGCGGTGTGGCCTGGGCCCGGGAGGCGGTCGAGCGCCTGGCATCCGTTCCGCCCGGTCATGTGAACCGGGCGGAGGTTGGGAGTACCTCACCGGGTGCCGAGAGGCTGGCTAGATGGACTTCGGACAGTTCGAAGGCTACTGGAAGCGATTTATACGAGAACGGCTCGGGGGCCTGCAGGCAATGACCATTTCGATGGAGCCTCCCCGGGTCCGCCAGTACTTCGATCTCCGCGACACCTTGGCCGCATCCGGCTGTCCGATCTGCGCGCGCGTGCTCTCGGCCGGAGACGACATGCTGCGAAAGCTCCTGGAGCATTCGTCCTCCGGGGGCAACGGGCGAAGCCGGCCTCTCGCGTCCCGAGGGCTCTGCGGTGTCCATGCCTGGCGAATCGAGCGAACCAACCCGCCGGTCGGTCTGGCGGAGGCCTACGAAATCGTTCTGCGAGGGCATCTGGAGAAGTTACAGAGCGCGACCGCCCCGCCGAAGGGGCGTCTGCGGCGCATCTGGGCGCCAAGGTCCGGTTGGTGCGGCAGGGGGCAATGCCCTGCGTGTCGGGCAGGCCAGATCGTGGAGCGACGAGATATTCGGCTGCTGCTCGACCTCATTACGGACATGGAGTTTGCCCGGGCCTTCGAGCGATCCGCGGGGCTCTGCCTTCCCCACTTCGCCCTCGCCCTTCGCTGTGCGCCGATCCACATCAACCTTCCCAAGTTAGTGGAAGCGCATATTCCGAAAATCAAGCGCCTTCAGGCCGACCTCCAGGACTATATCCGACGCGAGAAGGCTCCCATCAAAACCCTCAGCCCGGCAGAACGCGAGGCCGTCTGGATCCGCCTCCTGCAATGGGCCGCAGGGAGCGCAGACGCCTTCGGCCCCCAGCGCGACTTCCCACCGGACGACGCCGGCTGGCCGGGCATTTTCACTTCCCTTCGCCGGATTGCCAACCAGGTGCCTCAACGCGGCCAGGAGGTGGCGGGTGACGGCCAGTCGAATGAGCCCATCAGTCTTCGGCTGGAGAACGCCAAGCTTCAACATCGCCTCGTCGAGGTAAATCGCGAGTGGGCGGAGGAGAGCGCGCGACGGGCTGCCCTGCAGTATCAGGTTCACAAGCTGAGCGAGGACGTGAAAGTGCTGGAACTGAACCTGGCCGGGGCGCGCGGGGAAGCCGAGGTCGGGAGACCTCCATGCAGAACACTTGCGGGAGGAGATTCGAACACTTCAAGGGGAAGTGCGTCGGTTGCGAGATTGCACCCAACCGTAGCATCGTTCACAAAGGAGGAGGCAATGGCAGACAAGATCAAGCTCGTTCGCGCCTTGGAGATCCTGGATTCCCGGGGCAACCCAACGGTCCGCGTCCAGGTCCGGCTCAAGAGCGGCATCGTGGCATCCGCCTCGGTGCCATCGGGAGCCTCGACCGGGGAGAATGAGGCTCTTGTGCCACAAGTGGAGTTGGGCGATAGTCACACGTAGTGTTGTACTCACCGAAAAGGAGACACGCATGAAGGACACAATCAAGACAGTCCGCGCCCTCGAAATCCTCGATTCCCGAGGCAACCCGACGATTCGGGTCCAGGTGCAGCTCAAGAGCGGGGTCGCGGCGTCGGCCTCTGTTCCGTCGGGAGCCTCGACGGGGGAGAACGAGGCCCTGGAGCTGCGAGACGGGGACAAGAAGCGCTATGGCGGCAAGGGCGTGCTGAAGGCCGTGGCCAACGTCAACCAGATCATTGCGCCGAAGCTGGTCGAAATGGATCCGGCCCGGCAGGCGGAGATTGACCGGCTCATGATCGAGCTGGACGGAACGCCCACCAAGGCAAAGCTAGGGGCGAACGCCATCCTGGGCGTGTCGATGGCGATCGCGCGCGCCGCAGCCATGAGCGCCGACCTGCCGCTCTACGCCTACCTGGGCGGACCTGGCGCCGTGCGGCTGCCCGTGCCGATGATGAACATCTTGAACGGTGGCAAGCACGCCGATAACAGCGTGGACTTTCAGGAGTTCATGGTGATGCCCGTCGGCGCGCCGAGCTTCGCCGAGGCCCTGCGCTACGGGGCGGAGACGTTCCATGCGCTCAAGGGGATCCTGCACAAGAAGGGCTACGCGACCAGCGTGGGAGACGAAGGCGGGTTCGCGCCGAACCTCAAGAGCAACGACGAGGCCTGCGAGGTGATCATCCAGGCCATCAAAGCTGCCGGCTATAGACCGGGCAAGGATATCGCCATCGCCCTCGACCCGGCGGCCAGCTCGTTCTACGAAGGCGGCGCGTACGTTCTCGCCAAGTCGGGTCAAGGGAAGAAGACCAGCGCCGAGATGACGGCTTTGTACAAGTCCTGGATCGAGAAATACCCCATCGTCTCTCTTGAGGACGGCTTGGCCGAAAACGACTGGGCGGGGTTCCGTGAGCACACCGCCGTTCTCGGCGACAGGATCCAGATCGTCGGCGACGACATCTACGTTACCAACACCCAGTTCATCGCCCGCGGCATCCAGGAGCGATCCACCAACGCGGTGTTGATCAAGCTGAACCAGATCGGCACGGTCACCGAGACGATTCAGGCGATCGAGATGTGCCGGAAGGCGGGCTGGGGCTATGTGATCTCCCATCGATCCGGCGAGACCGAGGACGCGTTCATCGCCGACTTCGCAGTGGCCATGGGCGGCGGCCAGATCAAGACCGGCTCCGCCTGCCGCAGCGAGCGCATCGCCAAGTACAATCGCCTGATCGAGATCGAGGCGGAGCTGGGCAAGAACGCGGTGTTTGGGCGATAGGTGGTGCCGGAGGTGGGCAGGCGATCGATCTCCCCTGATCTCCACCGACGTGGACCCATCGAGGTGACCGGGAACACCGCCTGGGTGCCCGTGCTGCTGTGACCTCGATCGCCCTTCCGGGCAGGGAGGCACCATGTATCGGCGCATCCTCGTAGCCTATGACGGTTCGGACAGCGCCAAGACCGCGCTCCAGATCGGCATCGCCTTTGCGAAACGGCCGGACACGGAGCTCATAAGCCTTACGGTCGAGGAACGTTTGCCACGGTACGCGGATACGATGGCCGAGATCGAGGAGGCAAAGGAGGACATCGACGAACATTTCCAACGACTCAGCACGGAAGTGCACAGCCTCGCGGTGGGGCAGGGTGTGACGGTGCGGACGATGCTCCGTCAGGGCCACGAGGTCGCGATGATTCTCGATGCCGTGCACGTGGAGGGAATTGACTTGCTCCTGATCGGCGATCGAGGGCACAGCCGTCTCTTTGAGCACATTCTGGGGAGGACGGCGGTGAGCGTGGCACGACGCGCCCGCTGTTCGATGTATATCGCGCGCTCCCGTGGCGCGTCGGCGGAGGCGGGGCCGTTCAAGCGGATCCTTGTCGGTTTGGATGGGTCCCCCTGTGGGCGAGTGGCGTTTCATGCTGCCGTGGAGTTGGCTGCAAGCTTCGGGGGGACGATGCTTGGCGTGACCGTCCGTGAGGTGTCCCCGCTCGGGAGGTCGCAGGCAATTGATGACACGTACGTTGAGCAACTGCAATCCGCTGCCGAAGAACACGCCCGCACCGCCGCCGTCGCCTTCGAGGGCATCATGTGCACAGGTCACGCGGGACGGTGGCTGTGTGACCTGGCGCGGGAGCGCCAGGCAGACGTGATCGTTCTGGGCGCCACGGGTCTTGAAAACCCCTGGAGTCCGACCATCGGGGGCACGGCCATGACCGTGGTGGACCAAGCGCCGTGCTCGATCTTGCTTGCCCGGCCGCCGCAAGCGGCCCTGCGGGTCGAGGAGGTGATGGTACGCCGAGTCCGCTCGGTGACGCCCGAGACGCCACTCTCCCACGTCGTCGAGCTGTTGCTCCGTTTGGGAGTCAAGGCCCTCCCCGTCATCGACCCCTGGCGTCGTGCCGTTGGGATCATCACCGGCGGCGACCTGCTCATTCGGGGGGACATCGGGTTGCGCTTGAGTCTCCAGAAAGAGCTGGGCGCCGATGCGCTCAAGGAGCAACTGCGGGTGCTTGCGGAGGGGGGCAAGACCGCGCGGGACATCATGACGCGGCCTGTCCGCAGTGTGAAACCCGATGCGGACCTGATGGCTGCGATCGGACTGATGGCCACGCACCGGGTGAAACGGCTACCGGTTGTGAACGACGAGGAGAGGATCATCGGCATTGTGAGCCGGGCCGACATCCTCCGGGCTATGGCTGCCCTCCCCGAACGGGCCGTCCAGCCCGAGATCCGAGCGCACATCGTCGGCGGAACCGTGGGAGATGTCTTCCGTGCGCGCGTTCCGGTCGTCCCCCTCCACACATTGGCCGAGCAGGTTCTCGTAAAGGTTCTCGAGAGTCCGCTGCGGCGCGTGATCGTGACGGGGGAGGACGGGTGTGTGCTCGGACTCATCAGCGACCGCGACCTGCTCCAACATGTCAGACCGGATACACGGCCGTGGCTCTTGCGCGTCTTGACCGGGCAGCGGGAGGCCCAGGAGACGGGCGAGCCCGCCCAACGGCTGGCTGGCCCCAAGGGCCCACTCACCGCCAGCGAGTTGATGGCGCCGGCGCTGTTCACTGTCCGGCCGGAGGATTCCCTGGGGCATGCGATTCGGCTGATGGTGCAACACCAGGTCAAGCGCCTGATCGTCGTGGATGAGGCGAGTCGTTTCTTGGGATTGCTGGATCGCAGCGAGATCCTCCGGGCGTTGATTCCCTGAGCCTCGCCTGAGATGCGCCCAAGTTCGTGCGACGATGGGGCGCGTCCTCTGTGCGGGGAGCGGGGGGCGGGCGTGCTGCCAACTGGACTGGGAGAGGCTGATGCACTCGTGGTTTCGCTTTGATCAGGGCCTCTAAGACAGGTGATCAATGGGGAACACCCGTGAACCCGATGCCGGATAGTGCGCGAGTCTACCGCAAGTGGTCATCGGTCGGGTGGGGCATCTTGACCGTAGGCGGCCTCCTGGTGGCGCTGATCGCGACGTCAGGGCCATCGGAGGCGCCGATGACCGGGGCGTTTCCGGTGCGGGTGGTCATCCAACTTCCGGATCCCCTGAAGGCGACGATCTTCGGCCTCTTCGTCCTGACGACCCTTCTTCTTTTCGTGCTCCTTGCTCCCCGCATCCCGCGCCGCCGCCGAAAGGCGGACGACGAGTGGGAACTGGTTATCGAGCACCCCAAGGTCTCTCCCTGGACGGTATGCGCTCTCTTGGCCCTGGGGCTGCTGCCCGTTGTGCTCGGCGGCTATCTCCTGTGGCGCGAGTGGCCGACGCTCGCGCCGTCGGTCGCGGCATCCCGCCCACCGGTCGCTCTGCCCCGCGGTTCCTCGCCGCCCCCGCAGACGCCCGGCAGGCCCGAGGCCTCTTGCCGGCCTTCAGCGGCGCCATCGGCTTTCTGGCGCTCGCGGTCGCGCTGGGATGTCTCGGCCTAACGCTGTGGATTTTCTTCGAGGGTCGCACTGGGTGGGGATCGAGCCCGTCGGCCGAATCGCGAGCACCCACACGCCTGATGGACGCGATTGAAGAGAGCCTGGACAGCCTTCGGCTGGAGCCGGACGCCCGCCGCGCGATCATCCGGTGCTATCGGCGCTTCGAACACGTCGTGGCAGATTGGGGGCTGCCGCGGGCCCCGTGGCAGACCCCGACGGAGTTCATGCGGAAGGCGCTGGGTCGCCTTCCGGTCCCAGCCGCGGCCGTGCGGCGCCTCACGGAGGCGTTCGAGATCTCGCGGTTCAGCCATCATCCGGTGGGACCGGCCGACCGCGAGACCGCGCTGGGCGCACTCATCGAAATCAAGACGGCATTGGAGGAGCCCGATCCCCGTGACACAGTTTCCTAAGTTGCGCCCGCTCCGGTTCCTTGTAGGGATGACGATCTCCATCGGGCTTCTGGCCGCGATGCTGACCCCCCTCTACCTTTACGTGGAGTCGGTCAATCGGCCGATCGTGGTCCGTCTGGGGGCCGCGCTGGTCGTGGGGATCGCCCTGCTCCGCCTGCGAAGACTCGTGAAGGCCCGTCTGGAGTGTCAAGGCCCCTCGGGCTTCGACCGGGCGCTTCGCCAGGAGCCTGCAGCGCGGCATTCCGCCACTCTCTTTCTGAAACTGCGGAACCAGGTGCGATTCAGCGTGGCAAGCCAGAAATACTTTGCGGATGTGCTCTGGCCGCGGCTGCTGGCGCTGTATGCGCGCCGTCCGGGGGGGAGACCGGCGGCGGAACCCCCGATGCCGACTGGCCGCCGCCTGCTCAGGCGCGGGCCCTCCCTGACCACCCTGCAAAAAGTCATCACGGACCTCGAGGAGCGCTCATGACACTCGACATGCTGGCGAGCCGCTGCCAAGACATCCTGGCTGCCCTGACGCAAGTGATCGTCGGCAAGGAGGCCGTGCTGCAGCGGATCTTGGCCGGAATCCTCTGCAACGGGCACATCCTGATCGAGGATTACCCCGGCCTGGCGAAGACCCTGATCGCGCAGCTTTTCGCCCAGGCAGTGGGCCTGGACTTCAAACGTATTCAGTTCACTCCCGACCTCCTTCCAAGCGACATCACGGGGAGCTTCCTGTACGACCAGCGGGAGGGGCGATTCGAGTTCCGGCGGGGGCCGGTCTTCACCAACCTGCTCCTGGCCGACGAGATCAACCGGGCGACGCCCAAGACGCAGGCAGCCCTCCTGGAAGCGATGCAGGAAGTGCAGGTGACGATCGAGGGAGAACGATTCGCCCTGGAACCTCCGTTCCTCGTGATCGCCACGCAGAATCCCATCGAGATGGAGGGAACGTATCCGCTCCCGGAGGCGCAGCTTGACCGGTTCCTCATGCGCCTTGGCGTGGGGTACCCGGATCCCGACGAGGAGCGAGAGATCCTCACGCGACGCCGGCAGCGGCGAGTGGATATGGCGTGTGTGCCGAAGGTGGTCTCGCGCGAAGAGCTCCTGGCAATGCAGGGCACCCTGGAGGACATCTTCGTCAGCACCCCAATCGAACGGTACATCGTGGACCTGGTCCAAGCGACGCGGGCGGATGGTCGCGTTGCTGTCGGGGCGTCGCCGCGAGGGGGATTGGCCCTCTTGAAGCTTGCGCGCGCGCAGGCCGGCCTTCAGCGACGCGACTTTGTGACGCCGGACGACGTCAAGGGGATCGCGATCGCGGCGCTGGCCCATCGCGTGATTCTCCGGCCCGAACTCTGGGCGTCCAAAGTGACGCCGGTCCAGGTCGTGAGCGACATTCTCTCCCAAGTCCCGACCCCCAAGGCGGAAACGGAATGACCACGCGGATCACTCGGCTCACGGTCTCGGCGCTGAGCCTCGTCGCGGTGGCGCTGTTCCTCGGGGTGTTGACGGGACGCGCGGAGCTCTTTCTGGTCGGGGTGCCGTTACTCGCCACGCTCCTCTGGACGACGGCAGGAACCCGCTCCCCGGAGTGTGTCGTTACCCACGAGATCTCCGCGGATCGGCTGTTCGAGGGCGACCGGTTGACCGTGACGGTGACACTGACCGCCCGATCTCGTATCCCCATGATCGAGCTCCTGGAGCCGCTCCCCGCGATGGTCGAACTGGCTGCGGGGCAAAACCGAGCGGCCTTTGGCCTTCGGTCGGGTCAGCGCGTTCGGTGGAGTTACGACCTGCGGTGTGCCGGGCGAGGCCGATTCACCCTCGGGACAGTATATGTGCGGGTCTGGGAGCGCTTTGGGTATCGCGTGCACGAGAGCCGTCACGTCGATCCGAAACCGATATGCGTGTACCCCCGCATGGTCCCGCTCCGCCATCTCCCGCGGCCATGCCGGACCCAGGCCTCGATGGGCAACTACGTCTCCACAACCTTTGGCGAGGGGCTGGAGCCCGGGGAGATTCGGCGGTTCGCGCCGGGCGACCGGGTCCGGCATGTCAACTGGCGAACGTCGCTCCGCCTGGGCAGGCTCTACGTCACCCAGTACCACCAGGAGCGCAACGCCGACGTCGTGGTGATGCTCGACACGTTGTCCCGGGTGGGCGTCTTGCCGGAGACCAGTCTGGATCTATGCGTGCGAGCTGCGGCCGCGCTTGCAACGGCGTATCTCGCCCGGAAGGACCGCGTCGGACTCATCGAGTACGGTGGCGCGCTCCGGTGGGTCAAACCCGGCGTCGGACGCGCCCAGCACGAACGTCTCCTCGACTCTTTCCTGTCCACCGACTCGATGTTCAGTTACGTGGCCAAGGACCTGGCCTCGGTGCCGCCGCGCATCCTTCCCCCCCAGGCGCTGGTCATCGCTCTCAGCCCGTTACTCGACCCGCGCTTCGTGCAAGCGGTCGGAGATCTGACCGCGCGTGGGTTCGATGTCGTGCTGCTCGCTGTCTCGCCCGTCGACCTCACGCGGTCTTCGCTGGCCCTGACACCGCTCGACGACCTGGCTTGCCGCCTCTGGGACTTGGAGCGGCAGGCCCAGCTTTCCGACCTGCGGCGACAGGGCCTGATGGTGCTCGAGTGGCGCCCGAATCAGCCGCTGGAGTTGGCGCTCGCGCCGTTCGCGCGCCGTCGCCAGCGAAGAGCGTTGGTCGGATGATCCGTGTCCTGGCTGGAGTTCTGACCCTGGTGCTCGTGGGGATTCCTCTGCTCACCGCGCCGTCTGCGGCGGTCGGAGGGCTCGGGGCGGCCGCGGGTTTGCTCTGCGGCGGGGCCGTCATCCGACTCTCCATCCCGCTCCTCGCGGCCGGGGCCGCGGTCGGTCTGATCGAGTACGCGCTTGCATTGCTGATCTCGGGAGGACCGCCGGATTTCATCAGTGCGATCGTTTTGGGAGTGGCCCTCTCCTTGTTGTTTCAGCTTATCGAGTTTGCCGGGCGCTTTCGCGAGGTGGAGATGGACATCGAGGTTCTTCGAGGCCAAGTTCGGTTCTGGGTCGGAGCGGCAGGTGGGACTGCCGCAGGCGGGATCATTCTGGTGTTGGGCGCGAACGGTATCGTGCTCCGCTTGCCCCTCCCAGCGTATCCGGCTGTGGCAGCGCTTGCGGCACTCGGCGCTTTCGTAGCGTTTGTGCAGGCGGTAATCGGCGCGGTACCGGGAGGCGGGGAGAGGGAGAGAGCGGGTGACGGACGCCGCGCGGCGACCGGACGAGGAGCGGGGTCATGAGGCAATCCGAGGCGTGCCTTCAAGCGATCAGTCGGCTGTGCACCACCTTTGGAATCGAATCCCTGGGGCCACGGGTGCGGGCCGCCCTGGACGTCCTCCAGGGCGACGGCGTGGTGGACGTCGCGGTCCTGGGGCAGTTCAAGGCCGGCAAGAGTTCTTTTTTGAACAGCCTCATCGGACGCGAGATCATGCCGGTGGACGTCCTGCCGGCGACCGCCGTCGTCACCCGGATCGGGTACGGGCCGAAAGAGCGCGCGGTCGTGCGACGCCTCACCAGGAACGAGGAGGAGATTCCCATCGAGCGACTGGCCGAGTTCGTCATGGAGCGACACAACCCGGCCAACGAGAAGCAAGTGGCCATGGTCGAGGTCGAGATCCCCTCGCTTCTGCCCTACCGGGGCATCCGGTTTGTGGACACGCCGGGACTGGGCAGCGTCTTCACCCACAACACGCAGGCGTCGATGGAGTGGCTGCCCCGGGTCGGCGGTGCCCTCGTGGCCATCAGCGTAAATCATCCCCTGTCCGAGCAAGACGTTCGGCTGCTCGGCGAGGTGTTCCAGCACACCCCGGAGGTCGCGATCCTCTTGACCAAAGCGGACCTTGTCTCCAAGAGCCAACTGGAGGTCGTCGTCGACTTCACGCACCATCAGATCGCTCGACTGACCGGCAAGGAACTCCCCATCCTTCCATGCTCGGTTCACCCGGCCCACAGCGAATTGCAGAGCCGCGTCCGGGATCACCTGCTTCACCGCATTGCCGAACGACACGAGGAAAAGTTCGACGAGATCGTGGCCCACAAGGTCCGCGCGCTCGCGGCGGCCTGCCGGGAGTATCTCGTCTTGGCCCAGACGGCCGCGGCGGCGGCCGGACAGGCCCGATCGGATCTCCTGGAGGTGCTGCAGCGCGAACAACGCGACATCGGCTCGGTGAAGAGCGAGATTTCTCTTTTCTCCCGGGAGCTGAAATCGCAGGTGCGTAGCACCGCGGGAGAGCGGTTCCATGCCTACCACGGCGAGGTCGCTGGGCGGCTCTGGAAGGACCTGCGGGAGAGGATGGCGAGCTGGAGGGGGAACCTCGCGAAAACGACAGGCCGCTTCCAGGAGTGGCTCCGGGCCGCCCTGGAAGCGGAGCTGTTGGGCGTCTCCGCCCACGGGGAGGTCCATCTGTCCGGATTCCTCTTCGAGGCACAGGCAAGCCTCCACAGAACGGTTCGAGCCTTCCAGGACCGGCTCGCCAAGGAGATCGAGCGGGCGTTGGGTCTCTCCTTTGCCGGCGCCCAGTTCGAGGCGCAAATCCAGGAGCCGGCGCGGCCGGACGTGCGGATGGGGCAGACGTTCGACACGCACATCGACCTGCTGTGGTTCGTGATCCCGATGACGTTTTTCCGGCCCCTGATCGAGCGCCATTTCCTCGGACTGATCCCCTGGGAGGCGGAGAAGAATCTCTCCCGGCTTGCGGGCCAATGGGCAGAAGCGGTCAACGCCTCGATCGAGGACCTCGCGGGGCAGGCGCTGGAATTCATGGAGAAGGAGCTCTCGACGATCGAGCGGCTGGTCTCGAACACCGACAGCCGACAGACCGATATCGCGATGGCCTTGAAGGAACTGGAGTTGCTCGAAGCGGGATTACGAGATACGCCCGCCTGAGAAACAGGGACGATCGGGGACTCCCTCTCCTCTCCCTCGAGGAAACCGCCGAACCCGGCTTCTAATGTTGCCACAGCCGCAATTCCGACGCCTGATCGAGGTCGAGGCAGAGTTGGACAAGGGCGCGGTCTTTGGAAGGTGAGCGGCGAAGCATCCCCGGCCGTGCCCCTCACGCCGACTGGGGTGTCCGCCCTGCTCGGAACAGCCTCAGCAGGTTGTGGGTGAGGCAGATCGCCTGGCGCTCCGCCAGGACGCGGGAGGGCATCTCCTTGACTGACTCCTGGAAAAAGTATAAGACTTGCGATTATGACTAGCGTCATGTTCTTTGGGCTCTTCGGCGGCCTGGCGATGCTCCTCTACGGTATCCGACTGGTTGGGGAGGGGCTGCAGCTCGCTGTGGGGGGCCGGCTCCGGACCGTCCTGAGCGCGGTGACGAGCAACCGGCTGAAGGCCCTGCTGGTGGGCGCCGGCATCACGGCCATCATCCAGTCGTCGGGCGCCACGACGGTGATGCTCGTCGGCTTCGCGAACTCGGGCCTCATCCGCCTGTCCGAAGCCCTCGGGGTCATCCTGGGCGCCGACATCGGGACCACGCTCACCGTCCAGCTCATCGCCTTCCAGATCGCCGACTATGCCCTGGTAATCGTCGGCGTCGGATTCACGCTCCTCTTCGTGGCGAAGCGGCACGCCATTCGCTACGCGGGGGAAGCGGTGCTCGGCTTTGGGCTGATCTTCCTCGCCATCCAGGTGATGAGCAACGCGACGGCGCCCCTCCGGCACAGCCCCCTCGTTGCGACGCTCCTCGTCGCCCTCGGGGACCACCCGCTCCTCGGTATCGTGGCCGCTGCCGCCTTCACGGCCCTGGTCTGTAGCTCCGGGGCGGCCCTGGGCCTCGCGGTCACCCTGGCGGGCCAGGGGCTCCTCCCCCTCCGCGCCGCCCTCCCGATTATGCTCGGCGCGAATGTCGGAACCTGCGCGACCGCCCTCGCCAGTTCGCTGGGAGCGAATACCGAGGCCCGCCGGGTGGCCTTCGGCCACACCGCGTTCAAGCTGGTAGGTGTCCTAGCCTGCCTTCCCTTCCTCCTCCCCTTTGCTCGGCTCGTGCAGGCCACGGCGACAAGTGCCCCCCGCCAGTTGGCGAACGCCCATTCGCTCTTCAACGTCGGCATGGCCCTCGTGTTTCTCCCCTTTACCCCGCTCCTCGCCCGCGCCCTCACGCGCCTCGTGCCAGATCGGCCAGAGTCGGGTTCGGGCCCCCGGTATCTGCACGCCGAGATGCTGGAGACTCCCGCCCTGGCGCTCGGCCAAGCGACTCGGGAAGTGCTCCGCATGGCCGACCTCGTGATGGCCATGCTCGCCAACGTGGTCACCGCGTTCACCCGTGACGACCTCGACCTGATTGACGACCTGGAAACCGCGGACGATGCGGTGGACGTGCTCAACCGCAGCATCAAGCGCTACCTGACGCAGCTCGCGCAGGAGCGGTTGACCGACGCGCAGCGGCAGCGCCAGTTCGCGCTCCTCCTCGTCATCGACAATCTGGAGAACATCGGGGACATCGTGGACCGGAACCTGATGGAGCTGGCGAAGAAGCGGGTCCGGCTCCGCACCCGGTTCTCGCCGGAGGGGCTCCAGGAGATCGGGGTCCTGCATGAGACCGTCCGCCAGAACCTCGAACTCGCCATCACGGCCTTCGGCAGTTATGACCAGACGTTGGCGCAGCAGGTGCTGGCGCGGAAGCTGGCGGTCCGGCTCCTGGAGCAGCGGTCCCGGCAGGCGCACATCGAGCGGCTGCATCAGGGCTACCAGGAGGCTATGGCTACGAGCGAGATTCACCTGGATGTCCTGACGAATCTGAAGCAGATCAACTCGCACGTGACGGCGATCGCCTATGCGATCCTGAACCGGTGAGTCCCTGCCTGCCTTTTCCGACTCGTCCAGCTCGGAGAGCACTTGGGGTCGTTTGACGAAGAGGAAGATGCTGTCGCTATTCCGGTTCCGGTCCCAAGGTGACCTGGGCAAAACCCTCCGGCCGAATCCATTTTGCGAAGGCGGCCTGGACTTGGGCTGCGGTGACGCGGAGATATCGACGCGCCGCGCGGACCGGCTCATCTAGCGGCAGGTCTTTCAGGGAGAGGTCGAGGAATTCTCCCGCGATACCGTCGAGGCTCGCGGCGGAGAGCGGAATCTGTCGGATCAGCAACGTCTTGGCCCGCTGAAGCTCCGCCGGAGTCACGCGCCTGCTCTGCAACTTGTGAAGATTGCGCTCTACCAAGCTGCGCGCCTTCGAGACGTTTGGCGGGTCGCAGGCGTAGAATACGCCGAAGACGGACCGGGTCTTGCCGATGTCGAGCATGGCATCCACGCTGTACACCAGGCCGCTCTGCTCGCGCAGATCGCGAAACAATCTACTGGCGAACGCCGCGCCGGCGAGGATGCGGTTCCCCACCTGCAACGGATAGAAGTCCGGGTGGGATCGGGTTACGCCGAGGGTCTGGGCGAGAGTCACCTCGTCTTGCACCCGGCTTGTATCCGGCACCACGGTGGATGCCGTTGGGTTCATCGGCACAGGGGGCAGGTCCGTGTCCGGCTTCTCTCCGGCGGCCCTCCAGGCCCCGAAGTATCTCTCGATGGCGGCCTTTGCCTGGTCCGGGCCGATCCTGCCGATCACGATGATCGTCGTCATGTCGGGCCGGAAGACTTTGGCATAGTACGCCTTGACGTCTTCCAGCGTGAGGGACTCGATGGTCTGCGGAGTAGCCTGACGAAGCCGGGGATCGCCCTTCGGGTACAAGATCTCGCGAAGGGCGTGCCGAGACACGTGCGTGGGGCTCTGCAGGAGTCCGGCCACGGCGCTCTGCGTCTCGCCCTGCACGATTTTGAAGGCCGCTTCCGGCAAGGCAGGGGAGAGCAGATTTTCCGCCAGCAGCCGGATCCCACGCTCGAACTGCTCGTCCAGGACTTGGAGCGAAAAACCGGTCCCCGCCGAGGCGGTCGCGCCGATATCGTCGAGGGCCGTCTGGAATTCGAGACGGTCCAAGCGCGTCGTGCCGTAGCTAAAGAGGCCATCGAGGATCTCGGCCAACCCCTCCTGTCCCCGGGGCATCTGCAGGTCGGGATTGTTCTTCACCCGACCGAAGACGCTCACCGTCCGACTCACCGCTTCGGGCTGGATGATCAGCCGCAATCCATTGGGCAGGATGGCCACGAACGGGTCCGCATACGCCCGCGGAGCGCCGGGAAGCGCCATCGCCTTCTTGGCCCACCCGGGCAGGCGGACGGGCCTCGTCTCTTTCGGGGCAAAGGACTCCTGCCGGCGAATCCCCGTCGTGGCCACCGGATTGCCGGACGCCCGCGGCGTAAGGGTGGCGACAATCGCCGTATCGTTGAGGAGGTAGTCTCGGGCCACTCGGTTGACGTCTTCGACGCTGACCCGCTTCACCGCCTCGATGTCTTCATCGGGCGAATTCCGTCCCTCGACGGCGAGCGCCTGCGACCAGGCGGCGGCCAGGCCCTCCACCGAGTTCTTTTCAAACTCTGCGTCCGCGATCTCGTGTCGCTTTGCCGCCTCCACGAGGTCGGCGGGAACTCCATGCTCTCTGTAATCGGCGATGATCTGTTTCATCTGGGCGATGAGGACTGCGCCATCGCCTCCATGGGGGAAGCCTGCCTCCGCATATCCCATCGCCGCCCTGGGCAGTGCGTCCCCATTGAATCCGGCGAAGAGCGCCTTCCCGTCCGGGACCAGGCCATACAGGTTGCCGCGCCGGCTATCCAGCACGTCGGCAAGCACCTGGCCCGCCGCAAAATCCGGGCTCTCGAAGCCCGGCAACCGATAGGCGACGACGGCCATGCCGTAAGGGAGGTCCGTGTCGAGGGCGATCATGCCGCCCTTGAGGGGTTGCAGTTGCACGCTGGGCCGGGCCGGGAGAGACCGCGGGGGGATCCCCTCGAAGAGGCGCCTGACCGTCAGCAGAGCCCGATCCGGGTCCAGGTTGCCGACGATGACCAGGATGGCGTTGTTCGGCGCGTACCAGGTGTCGTGAAAGGCCTTGAGCATGGCACCGGTGGTCTGTTGAAAGGATTCGCGCGTGCCCAAGGAGGTGAGTTCGTAAGGGGTGCCCGCGTACATCTCCCGGAGGAGCCGGTCATAGAAGACGTATTGTGGGCTTGAGAGGTCCTGGGCCACCTCCTGCTCGATCGCTCCCCGCTCCTGTCCCCAAAGCAATTCGCTGGCCAGGACCCCTCGCATGCGAACGGCCTCGACATGGAGGGCGATCTCGAGGTCTTCCGCGGGAACAGTAAAGACGTACTGCGTGACTGTCTGCTGGGTATCCGCATTGAAGTTGCCGCCCATGGCGGCGGCAATGGTTGACAACTGCGCTGCCGACAATCCCGGGTTTCCCCGGAACATCATATGCTCCAGGGCGTGTGCGGTACCGGGGAAGCCCTGGGGAGCCTCAACCGAGCCGACGAGATAATTGACCTGGGTGGTCACGACCGGGGCGAGCATATTTCTCACGATCACCACCCGAAGGCCGTTCCGGAGGGTCGCTTGCACCACGTCGGCGGCAGCCGCCCCCCCGACGGTTGCCGCCACGAGAAAACAGACCGAGACCACCACCAAGATAGTGTGCCGAATTATCAATCGCATGATCCGCTCCCAAATCATCAGCGGGTGATGGCGCCGGTCGGGTACGCCGCCCCTCTCTCTCGCCTCTCGGAATCGCGTCTCCCGAGAGGCGCTCGATCCGGTCGCGTCATCATAACAACCTAACGCCTCTAGGGGAAGACTGCGCAGGCAGCCCGAGCAGTCTCGCAGGGAGCGTCGTTGTGGGCGCGTCCGGAACACTGCGCCAAGAGAGGCTCTGGAAGGGCCAGAGGGGTGGCCCGGGCCGCCCGCGATGTCGGCCGGCATTTCCGCTCGAAGAATCACGGGACGGGTGTTATGCTGGCTCGCGCATCGACCCCCGGCCCTTCGCGAGGGACCGGGATCGCAGAGATTTACCCCGTCGGGGTTCACATGCCTGCGCAGGTGTCATACAAGGAGTTGTGCAAGGCGTGCCTCTGGCTTGGGCTGACGGCCTACGGCGGGCCCGCCATGGTGGGCTATGTCCGCGAGACGATGGTCGAGCGGCGGCGCTGGGTCGAGCCGGAGCGATTCAAAGAAGGGCTGGCCCTCTGTCAGGTCGTGCCCGGCGCGACGCTCACGCAAGTGATCTCGTACGTCGGTCTGCTGCTCAAAGGGCCGGCGGGGGCCGGCGTCGCGGCGGTCTGTTTCATTTTGCCCGGGGCGCTCATCGTCTTGGGCGTGTCGGTCCTCTACTTCCGCTGGCAAGAAGTCCCGCTCGTCCAGACGCTCTCCCGCGGGGTCGGGGCCGTGGTACTCGCCATCTTGGCGTACGCCTGCCTCAAGATGGCCAAGTCCAGCCTTCCGACCCTCGCAAGCGCCCTGATCGCGCTGGCGGCGTGCGCGGCCCATCTTGTCAACATCAACGCATTCCTGGTGGTGATCGGGGCCGCCGCCGCCGCTTGGCTATTCTCTCGCAAGGAACAGCCGCCCGAAGCCGCGCCCGCAGCCGGCGAGAGCGGAATTCGGCGCGTGAATCTTCGTGTGTGGGTGGTGCTCGCCGGCGCGACGTGCGCGGTTCTGGCCGGGATCTGGATGGCCGCGCCCCTGCTGGGGCGGCTCTGCCTGGTGTTTCTCGGGATCGGATCCGTGGCCTTCGGCGGGGGCTACTCCATGATCCCGCTGATCCAGCAGCAGGTCGTGGACAACCTCGGGCTGCTCTCCATCCGAGCCTTCATGGACGGAATCGCCCTCGGCCAGATCACGCCGGGTCCGATCATGCTCACGGCCACCTTCATCGGGTACGCCGCGGGAGGCTGGTTTGGCGCCCTCGCGGCCACGGCGGCCATCTTTTCGCCGTCCTGGGTGATCCTGGTCTCCGCGGCGCCCGGCTTCCAAGCCTGGAGCCGACGCCGGGCGGCGCAGATGATGATCGGCGGCATCGTCGCGTCCTTTGTCGGGATGCTGCTCTCCATCCTGGTCCGCTTCGGGGGCGTGACACTGATCGACATCCCCGGTGTCCTGCTGTCAGCCGCGGCTTTCATCGCCCTCTGGTGGGGTGTGGACCTCCCCCTGGTGGTCGCCGCCGGCCTGCTCCTCTCCCTTCTGCTCTTCCGATAATTTGGGGGTTCGGCCCAGCTCCGAAGGCCGGCAGCGCGTCAGCATTTCCCTTGACAGGGTCTGGGCGGGATGTTAGAAAACCGACACATTTGGCCCGGTTTCGGGCAAGACAAGAAGCCCCGACCGAGGGCTATTTTTGTTGCGGGTAACTCCGGAAATTGCCATCGCTTCACATGTGGTCTCGCCGCACGGTTTCTAACCGTCTGTCGCTGACGCCTGGAAGGGAGACTTCATGGCAGCGGATTATGCCTACGTCGGCTTCTTTCTGATCGTTGGCGTCCTGTTCGTCGTCCTGAACATCGAAATCGTTTCGCGGCTCATCCGCCCCAATAACCCGAACCCGCGCAAGCTGTCGAGCTACGAGTGCGGAGAAGAGCCCATCGGGGTCGGCTGGGTCCGATACCACGTGCGGTATTACCTCTACGCCCTGGTGTACATCATCTTCGCCGTGGAGACCGTCTTTCTTTTCCCCTGGGCCGTGGTGTTTCGAGAGATGGGCCTCTTCGCCTTCGTGGAGATGATGATCTTCATCGGCATCCTGTTGGTGGGGCTGGCCTACGCGTGGAAGAAGAAGGCCTTGGAGTGGGTGTAGGACCATGACACCCGACGAGATCCTCGAACAGCTCAAGCAGAAGTTCGGCGACGCCATCGGTGAGACCGAGGTGCGGGAGGTCGAGGTTCGTCTGACGACCACTCCGGAGCACGGGCGAGAGGTGTGCCGGCTGCTCCACGAGATGGGCTTCGAATACCTGAACTGCCTCAGTGGGGCGGACTGGGGGACGCATCTGGAGGTGGTCTATGACCTCTCGTCCCTCCGGCACCCGAACAAGGCGCACCTTCGGGTGAAGGTGAACCGAGAGGACCCCCTGGTCCGGACGGTGAGCGATCTCTGGCGGGCGGCCGATTGGCACGAGCGAGAGTGCTACGACCTGTTCGGCATCCGCTTCGACCGGCATCCGGACCACCGGCGTATTCTGCTGCCGGAGGACTGGGCGGGATACCCCCTGCGAAAGGATTACGCGGACGAGCGCATGGTCCCGTACACGGATTACGGGATGGAAGAGAAGGTCGCCAAGAGCGAAGCCGCCAAGGGAGCGGCCAAGGCTTCCCCCGCCCCCCCGCCCAAGCCGGCGGCATCGTAGTCGGCGGGTACGCGACGAGGATTCGTTCAGCCCTGCGCTGCGGAAGGCTGACACGCGATGGAGAAGACGCAAGCTCCGGTTCCCATCGGCACCACGGTGACGGTCGAGCGTCTCGGCGAGACGATGGAGGAGATGTACGTCAACATGGGGCCCCAGCACCCGTCCACGCACGGGGTGCTCCGCCTCTTGCTGAAGCTGGACGGGGAGGTCATCACCGACTGCATCCCCTACATCGGCTACCTGCATCGCTGCCACGAAAAGATCGGGGAAAACCGGAGCTATCCCCAGATCGTTCCCTACACGGACCGGCTGGACTACCTGGCCTCCATGTCCATGAACTTCGGCTACGTGCTTGCCGTCGAACGACTCATGGGCCAGAAGATCCCGGAGCGGGCCGAGCACATGCGGGTCATCCTGGGCGAGCTGCAGCGGATCGCCAGCCACCTCCTCTGGCTGGGGACGTTCGGCCTGGACCTGGGAAACTTCACCATCTTCATCTACTGCTTCCGCGAACGCGAAATGATCCTGGATCTCTTCGAGGCGGTGAGCGGGCAGCGGCTGAATTATAGCTTCTACCGGATCGGCGGGATGGCCATGGACTTTCCGGACAACTGGGTCGCGGACTGCCGGGCCTTCCTGAAATGGTTCAAGCCGCGTATTCCCGAGTACGACGCCCTGGTCACCGACAACATCCTGTTCCGAAAGCGCCTCCAGGGGATCGGGGTCCTAGACCGCGAATCCAGTGTGAACTACGGGCTCTCCGGGCCGATGCTCCGCGGCGCCGGCATCAAGTGGGACCTGCGCCGCAACGACCCGTACTCGATCTACGACCGTTTCGAGTTCGACATCCCCGCGTTTGACAGTTGCGACGTCTGGGCCCGGTTTCTGGTCCGCCGCCAGGAGATGATCGAGAGCGTCAAGATCATCGAACAGGCGCTGGATCGGCTGCCCGCGGGCGAGATCCTGGCCAAGATGCCCAAGACCATCAAGCCGCCGGCCGGCCAGATCTATGCTCGCACCGAGAGCCCGCGAGGGGAGCTGGGCTTCTATCTGATCAGCGACGGCTCGCCCAAGCCGTACCGGTACAAGGTGCGCTCCCCGGCCTTCTGCAACCTGAGCGCCCTGCATGAGATGATGAAGGGGTGCCTGGTAGCGGATGCGGTGGCGATCCTGGGGAGCGTGGACATCGTCCTGGGCGAGATCGATCGGTAGGGCGGCGGACGGCACACAACACGATGATCATTTTTGCCAAACTCGTCGAACAATTCTACGCGCTGACGGCGGCCTGGGGCCTCCCCTGGATCGTTCCCACGCTGGTGGTGATGACCGTCGTGGTGGGCGTCGTCGTCGCCTACATCTCCGTGGCGGCCATGTTCTTGATCTGGTGGGAGCGCAAGATCAGCGCCCACATCCAGGTCCGCTTCGGCCCGATGCGGGTGGGGGGCTGGCACGGCTGGGCCCAGAGCATCGCCGACGGGATCAAGCTCCTCCTCAAAGAGGACATCATTCCCGCCAGGGCGGACAAGGTCGTGTTCGTCCTGGCCCCCATGGTGGTCTTCGCGGCCTCCCTGGCGAGCTATGTCACGATCCCGTGGGCCCCCGGTCTGATCGTCCGCGACTTGAATATCGGATTGCTCTACATGGTGTCCATCTCCTCGCTTGCCGTGGTGGGCATCATCATGGCGGGCTGGTCCTCCAACAACAAGTACGCCACGCTGGGAGCCATGCGCTCCGCCGCCCAGGCCGTGAGCTACGAAGTGCCCCTGGTCCTCTCCATCCTCGGGCCGGTGATGATCGCCGGCACCATGAGCATGGGACGGCTGGTGGAGGCCCAGGGCGGGACCTGGTTCGGATTCCTGCCGCGCTGGTTCGTGTTTCCCCAGGCGGTGGCGTTCCTGGTGTATTTCATCTGCGCCCTGGCCGAGTGCAACCGCCTCCCCTTCGACATCCCCGAGGCCGAGTCGGAGCTCGTGGCCGGCTTCCATGTCGAGTACAGCGGGATGCGGTTCGCCATCTTCTTCCTGGCCGAATACGCCAACATGTTCGTGGTGGCGGCCATCGCCACGACGCTGTTCCTGGGGGGGTGGCGCGGCCCCTGGATTTCGCATACCGGGCCTTCCCCCGGAGGTTGCGCACGGCCTGTTCGGGCTGGTCTGGTTCCAGCTCAAGTGCTATTTCCTGATCTTCGTCATGATGTGGCTGCGCTGGACGCTGAACCGGCTTCGCGTGGACCAGCTCATGGATTTCGCCTGGAAGGTCCTGCTCCCCATCGCGTTCGCCAACCTGATCGTCACGGGGCTGGCGCTGACGCTCTGGAGATAGCGGGAACGTCTTGAGAGGACGCGAGCGGCGATGACACTCAGCCTCGGCATCTTCTACCTGGTGGCGGGCCTCACGGTCTGGGCGGCGGCGGTCGTGGTCCTGGGCAGGAACATCGTCCGGGCGGCCGTGGCGCTCATCTTCAGCTTCTGCGGGGTGGCGGCCCTCTACGTCCTGCTGGACGCGGAGTTTCTGGCCGCGGTGCAGGTCCTGATCTACGTCGGGGGGATCACGATCCTGCTCCTCTTCGCCATCATGCTGACGACCCGGATCTCGTCCGCCACGGCGCGGGTGATCAACGACCAGGTGGTCCTGAGCGCCGTCGCGGCCGCCGGACTGCTGGCCGGCCTGATCTATGCGACCAGCCGGGGCATCGCCGCGCTGGCGGCGCCCCCGAATTTCCCCGAGACGGCGCCGTTTCTCGGGCGGGCGCTGCTGACCACCTACGCCCTTCCGTTCGAGGCGGTCTCCATCCTCCTCCTGGCGGGCATGGTGGGGGCGATCATTCTGGCGCGGAAGGAATAGCAGCAGGGGAGCGGAGGAGCAGGGGAGCAGGGGGAGGCGGGCAAGGAGACGATGATTCCGCTGAGCCACTATCTGATCCTGGGGGCGATTCTCTTCAGCCTGGGGGTGTTCGGGGCGCTGACGCGCCGGAACGCCATCGCCATCCTGATGTCCATCGAGCTGATGCTGAACGCGGTGAGTCTCAACTTCATCGCGTTTGCCCGATACCTTCCCCAGACGATGCTCCAGGGGCAGGTGTTCGCGATCTTCATCATCACGATTGCGGCGGCGGAAGCGGCGGTGGGCCTGGCCATCGTGCTCGGTCTCTACCGGAACTTCAAGACGGTCAACGTGGACGAGATCAATCTGATGAAGTGGTGACGGCGAGCCGCGAGCCGCGAGGTGTCATGGGGTGGCGAGCTGCGACGAAGACTGACGGCTGAACGGCTGAGAGCTTGAGAATGCTCAAACTGATCTGGCTGGTACCGGTCCTGCCCCTGGTGGGGGTGGTCATCAACGGAGTCCTCGGGCGGTGGACGCGCGAGCGCGCCCACATCCTGGGGGTGGGGACCACGGGGCTGTCTTTTCTGATCGCCTTCGGGATCTTCCTCCGGGCGGCGGGCGGGGCGACGCTCAACTGGGACGTGTACACGTGGATCCCGGTGGGGGAGTTCACGGCCAGCGTGGGGTTCCTGGTGGACCCCCTCTCGGCGGTGATGATGCTGGTCGTCACTTTCGTGGGGTTCCTGATTCACGTCTATTCGGTCGGCTATATGCATGGGGACCCCGGCTACGCCCGCTTCTTCACCTATCTCAATCTGTTCATGACCTCCATGCTGATCCTGGTCCTGGCGAACAACTACCTCCTGATGTTTCTGGGCTGGGAAGGCGTGGGGCTCTGCTCGTATCTGCTCATCGGGTTCTGGTACCAGAAGAAATCCGCCTCGGACGCGGGCAAGAAGGCCTTCGTGGTCAACCGCATCGGGGACGCCGGATTCCTCCTGGGCCTGTTCCTGATCTGGGAGACGTTCGGCTCGCTCTCCTACGCCGAGATCTTTCCTCACGCCGAAACCATCCGGACGGCGCTGGAGCGGGATTCGGTCTTCGGGTTCTCGCTGGTGACCTGCATCACCCTGCTCCTCTTCGTCGGCGCCATGGGCAAGTCCGCCCAGCTTCCCCTCTACGTCTGGCTGCCCGACGCCATGGAGGGCCCCACGCCGGTCTCGGCCCTGATCCACGCCGCGACCATGGTGACGGCGGGCGTCTACATGGTGGCCCGATCCAACGTCCTCTTCAGTCTGGCCCCGTTCAGCATGGGTGTGGTGGCCTGGGTCGGGGCGCTCACCGCGGTCTTCGCGGCGACGATCGCCCTGGTCCAGACCGACATCAAGCGGGTCGTCGCCTACTCGACGATCTCGCAGCTCGGTTATATGTTCCTGGGCTGCGGGGTGGGGGCGTATGCCGGCGGCATCTTCCATCTGGCCACCCACGCCTTCTTCAAGGCCCTGCTCTTCCTGGGGTGCGGGTCGGTCATCCACGGCCTCTCGGGCGAGCAGGATGCCCGCAAGATGGGGGGCCTCCGCCGGGAGATGCCCATCACGGCCGCGACGTTCTTCCTGGCGGCCCTGGCCAATGCCGGGATCTTCCCGCTGGCGGGGTTCTGGTCCAAGGACCAGATCCTGCACGCCGCCATCGCCTCGGGCCACGTCTGGCTGTGGGCCCTGGGGGCGGCGGGGGCGTTCGGCACGGCCTTCTACATGTTCCGGCTATATTTCCTCATCTTCGAGGGGCCGTCCCGGATGGATCACCACGCGGCGCACCACGTCCACGAGTCGCCCAAGGTGATGGCGGTTCCCCTGATGATCCTCGGCTTCTTCACCGTCGTGGCCGGCCTCTTCGGCTACTCGGTCGAGCACAGCCCGTATTACCGCTTCGTCGAGCCGGTGTTCCGCGTCGCGGGCGAGGCGGCCGAGCAGCACGGACCGTCCGAGCTGCTCATGGCGGTCGTCTCGGTGGCCATCGCGGCGGCGGGGATCGCCCTGGCCTATCTGATGTATCTCGGCCGCCCCGGGATGGCGGACCGGCTGGCGGATCGGTTCCGCGGGCTCTACACGCTCCTCTTGAACAAGTACTGGGTGGACGAGTGGTACAATGCCATCTTCGTGGATTTTGGCAAAAAGCTCTGCCGCGGCCTCTGGAGTGTGGACTCGAGGGGAGTGGACGGGGTCGTGAACGGCACCAGCGCCCTCACCGTCCTGATGAGCCGGGTATCGGCTGCGTTTGACTTCCGCTTCGTGGACGGCCTCGTCAACGCCATCGCCGACCTGATCCAGGGCGGCGGCCAGGCCTTCCGGCGCACCCAGACCGGCGTGATCCAGAACTATCTCCTGGCCATGGCCATGGGGGTGTTTGTGATCGTGTCCTTGTTCTTCTTCTAGCCGACGCGTAAGAAGCGCCGTGCAAGGAGCGGCCGTATGACCGTGCAGGGGAACGACCTCGGCTTTCCGATCCTGTCCCTGATCACCTTCTTGCCGCTGGTGGGGGTCCTGCTGCTGCTCTGCGTGGGGCGGGAGCGGCTCGGGGCGCTGCGCAACCTGGCCTTCCTCACCTCCCTGGTCACCTTCGCCGTCTCGCTGCCGCTCCCCTTCTCGTACGACCGGACGACGGCGGCGGTGCAGTTCGTGGAGCGGGCGAACTGGATCCCCAGCCTCGGGGCGACCTACTTCTTCGGTCTGGACGGGATCAGCCTGTGGCTGGTCATGCTCACCACCTTCCTGAGCCCGATCGCGATCCTCTGCTCCTTCGAGTCCATCAAGACCCGGGCCAAGGAGTTCTACATCTTCTTGTTGATCCTGGAGACCGGGATGCTGGGGGTGTTCCTGGCCCTGGACTTCTTCCTCTTCTATGTCTTCTGGGAGGTCATGCTGGTCCCCATGTACTTCCTGATCGGGGTCTGGGGCAGCGACCGGCGCCTCTACTCCGCCATCAAGTTCTTCCTGTACACCCTCTTCGGCAGCGTGGTCATGCTGCTGGGGATCCTGGCGGTCTACTTCTACGCGGGGGCCCAGACCGGGAAGTACACCCTCGACGTGCTGGAGCTGATGCGGGTGGCCTATCCCACCACTCCGGTGATCACGCTCCTGGGGGTCTCGCTCAGCTTCCAGGATCTGGTCTGGCTGGCCTTCGCCCTGTCGTTCGCCATCAAGGTGCCGATGTTCCCCTTCCACACCTGGCTGCCCGACGCGCATACCGACGCGCCGACGGCCGGCTCGGTGATCCTGGCGGGGGTCCTCTTGAAGATGGGGACGTACGGCTTCTTGCGCTTCAACCTGCCGATGTTCCCGGAGGCCAGCAAGCACTTCATGACGATGGTCTTCGTCCTGGCCATCGTCGCCATCATCTACGGGGCCATGGTGTGCATGGTCCAGCCCGACATGAAGCGGCTGATCGCCTACAGCTCGGTGAGCCACATGGGCTTCGTGATGCTGGGGATGTTCGCCTTCAATCCGCAGGGGGTGCAGGGGAGCCTCTTGCAGATGATCAACCACGGCCTCTCCACGGGCGGCCTGTTCCTGGTCGTGGGCCTGATCTACGACCGGCGGCACACGCGGCTCATCTCGGAGCTGGGCGGTATCTCCAAGGTGATGCCGGTCTATGCCACCCTCTTCGCCATCATCATGTTCGCCTCCATGGGGCTGCCGGGCCTGAACGGATTCGTGGGCGAGTTCCTGATCCTGATCGGGGCCTTCCAGGTCCACTGGCTGTGGGGCGCCCTCGCCGTGCCCGGCATCGTCCTGGGGGCCGCCTACATGTTGTGGCTGTACCAGCGCACCATGTTTGGCGAGATCACCAAGGAGGAGAACAAGGCCCTGCCCGACCTCAGCGTCCGCGAGATAGCCACCCTGATTCCCATCGTCGCGTTCTGCTTCTGGATCGGCCTGTACCCCGCCCCGTTCCTCAAGGCCATGGAGGCTTCGGTGGCCAACGTGATCGAGACGGTGGAGAAGGGAAACGCCGGGAAGCCGGTCCAGGGGAAGAAGACGGCGGGGCAAGCGGGCAATCAGGCAATCGGGCAATCGGGCAATGCGGAGATCCTGATCGCCCAATTGCCGAATCGCCCGATTGCCGGTCCGCCGATTGCCGGTCCATGAGGGCGGGCGATGACTCCGGCCTTCAACCCCGCAGACCTCCTCCTGCTTCTCCCCGAGGCCGCCATCGCGCTGACGGGCCTCCTGGTCCTCGCGCTGGACTTCAGCCTGCCGGGACGGGACCGCGGCTGGCTGGCCGGCTTGAGCCTGGTCGGGATCGGGGCAAGCCTCGCGCTGGTGTGCCAGCAGGCGAGCACCGGAGGCCGGGTGGTCGTGTTCAGCGGCCTGCACGTGGTGGACCTGTACGCGGCGTTCTTCAAGCTGGTCTTCCTGGTGAGCGCCGCGATCGTGATCCTGCTCGCCATCCATTTCGTGCGGGAGCAGGGAGCCCCCGAAGGGGAGTTCTACGCCCTGATCCTCTTCGCCACGCTGGGGACCATGCTGATGGCCTCGGCGGCCGACCTCCTGTCGCTTTTCGTCGGCCTGGAGACGCTGTCGATCTGCACCTACGTGCTCTGCGGATATCTGAAGAAGGATCAACGCTGCAACGAGGGGGCGCTGAAGTACCTCTTGATGGGGGTGTTCTCCACAGGGGTGCTGCTGTACGGTATGGTCCTGCTCTATGGATTTTCGGGGAGCACGAACCTTGCGATCATCGCCAGAGCCATCGGGATGGGGAGCTTCCAGAACCCGGCGCTCGTCATGGCCATGGTGCTCTTGACGGCGGGATTCGGGTTCAAGATCGCGGCCGTTCCCTTCCACATGTACCTGCCCGACATGTACGAGGGGGCCCCCACGCCGGTGGTGGCCTTCATGGCCGGCGCGGCGGAGCTGGCCGGCGTCGCGGTCCTGGTGCGGGTCTTCCTGCTGGGTCTGCCGGCTCTCCAGGCGGACTGGAGCATCCTGCTCTGGGTCCTGGCGGTCCTCACCATGACGATCGGGAACCTGGTCGCCATCGCCCAGGCGAACCTGAAGCGGATGCTGGCCTACAGCACCATCGCCCAGATGGGCTACCTGCTGATCGGCCCGGTGGTGGGAAGCCAGCTCGGCGTGGCGGCGGTCCTCTTCTACAGCCTGGTGTACGCGCTGATGACGATCGGGGCCTTCGGGATGGTGATCCTGCTCCAGCACGGGACCGTGCGGGGGGACCAGATCGACGATTTCACGGGGCTCGCCCAGAAGAGTCCGCTGGCCGCCGCGATCATGCTGGTGTTCCTGCTTTCCCTGACCGGCATCCCCCCCACGGCGGGCTTTGTCGGGAAGTTCTACCTGTTCGGCGCGGCGGTGGAGGCCGGGTACATCTGGCTGGTCCTGATCGCCGTGGTGAACTCCGCCATTTCCCTCTTCTACTACATGCGGGTGGTCATGGTGATGTACATGCGGAACCTGCCGCCGCAGGGCATCGCCCTGAGCCAGTCCTCCACGCTTCACATCGCCATCCTGCTCGCCGTCGCGGGGACGCTCCTGCTCGGCATCTTCCCGGGTCCGATCCTGGATTTCGCGCGCGCGAGCGCGGCCGGCATCGTCGGGTAGCGATGGCCGACCTCTACGTGACCTGGGCCGAGTACCACACGACGATCGAGCGTTTGGCCGTCACGGTCCACGACTCGGGCTGGCGCTTCAACCAGATCGTCTGCATCGCCCGCGGGGGCTTACGCGTCGGCGATACCTTGTCGCGCATCTTCAAGCTGCCGCTGGCCATCCTCTCCACCCAGTCCTACGCCGGGGAGGCCGGCAAGGTGCGGGGCGGCCTGACCGTGGCGAAGCACATGACGATGACCGCCCCCGCGCTGGGCGACCGCGTCCTCCTGGTGGACGACCTGGTGGATTCCGGCGCCACCCTCGACGCGGTGAAGCGACATCTGGTCGAAACCTATCCCGCCATCACGGACATCCGGACGGCGGTCCTGTGGTACAAGGCCTGCTCGACCTGCACACCGGACTATCACGTCCACCATCTGCCCGAGAGTCCCTGGATCCACCAACCGTTCGAGCCCTACGAATTGATGTCCGTTTCGGAGCTGGCCGAGCGTGTCCCATAGGCAATGAGCCGTTGAGTTATAGAAACGAGCCGCAGGCCGATTTCCCCGATCTCCGTCAGGTCCTCCAGGTCGTGCTTGTGCATGTAGTCGGTCGCAGAGCTGGTGAGCCAGGCGCCGGGGGACCGACTTACGCTGGAAGTTCCTGCAGTCGGCCCAACAGATCCCAGGCATAATTGCTGTTCAGGGCATAGATGGTGATGAAGGCGAGCGTCCTGGGTGGGACCGTGAGGTCCAGGAGGGAGGCCGCGAAGCGGTCAGCGGCGATTTCAGAGAGGGAGGGGAGGCCCGATGCCAGGTGAATCGGGCCGAGGTTGAGGGTTTGGATTCGGAAGCCGGCGGTGCCGGGGATGAGCTTTTGGCCTTCCAGGTGATGGTACAGCTCGTGGGTGAGGTGGACAGGACCGACGTCCTCGATGCCGAGGAGATCGGCGAGCACGTGCTCCTGGATTAGGCGGTTCACCTCGGAGATGGAATGGGTGTGGAGGATGATGGACGGCGGTTTGTTGCCGTATTCGGAGAAGAGAACGGCTTTGCCGGTCTGGGCCGGATCGGCGCTCGTGATGATTGGAAGATTCAAGGCGGCGGCGATCTGTTTGGGGTGGCGGCCCCACTCTTCCTTGGCCATATGAGCCGCGGATTCTCCCGCCTTGAGAGCAAAATCTACGGCGTCGCGCGCCTTCTCCGGCGTGAGGCGATGAAAGAAGGGGTCCTCGGAGAGTGTGAGATGGGCGAGACGTCGGTCGGAGGCGACCGAGACGACTTCCCGCATCAGCTCCGCAAGCGGGCGGCTAGCCGGAGAGGCCCCGGGCCCCCCGCGTCCCGAGGACGACGATCGGCTCGTCCGGTTTAACGCCCGCCAGATCGGTCCCCACCAGTCCCAAGGCATGGTCCACGCTCTGCACGCCCGACAGGTCCATGACGTGGCTGCCCACGATCAGGAACAGGTCGGGGAAGATGATGCTGTCGCCGTTATAGATCGTGAGCTTTTCCCAGCCCTGCTTCAGCCCCTCGGCGGCCGTAGCCCCCGTGAGCTGGAACACGGAGCCGTCCGAGCGCTGCACCTTGACGAAGCCCTGCCGGTCCAGCACCCGGATCGGATGGCGGACGGTCTTGAAGAACCGGAATTTCCGCTCCTCGACCGTGCCTTGAAACACGGTGCAGAGGGTCGAGGCCGCGACTTGCGCCACCTGCCCAGGGGGCAGGTTCATGGATTTGGCGGCAATCTCCCGGCACGCGGTCGCGTCGGGGATTGTGACCATGTCCTGGGCGCGCATTTCCATGCTGCCGATGGCCGTGGCCCGCACCCGGCTTGTCTGTGGATTGACCTCGACAAAGACCTCGATGGATCCGGGGTTGGCGCCGCCCTGCATGACGGCCTGGCGCGCCTCCTGCTTGATGGCGGCGATGTCCTCCGGGGTGGCGTTCACGACCACGCGCTCTACCACGTCCCGTACCATGGCGAGGGCGACGCCGATGGAGGACATGACCTCGGCGTTTTCGGGAATCCGGAGGTCCAGATGCATCCGATTGGCGGTGTGCGGGATAAGGGCCGCCGCGCCGCCGCCCCCGCCGACCAGGATCACCTGATCCCGGTCTAGCTCGATACTCGACGATCAGATCCGTGATGACGGGGATGATCTTGTCCGTCGCCACGTCCAGGATGCGCCGGGCGGTGTCCTCGGGGGACAGGCCGAGGTGCTGGGCCAGGACTCCGATGGCGATCCGGGCGGCCGCGGCATTGCCGTGGGAGTACCATTCGGGCTTCGCGAGGCCCAGGACGTTGGCCGCGCAGGAGGTGGTGATGGCGAAGCGCTGGCCGCTCGTTACCTGCACGGCGACGTAGTCGCTCGGGTCCTCTGGTTTGGGTTGCACGAAGATCAGCGCCGGCTGCTCCATCTCTTCCGTGTCGGCAAACGCCGCATACGGCAGTCCGGCGATGTGCGCGCTGCGCGGACCCACGTCCACGATCTCTTTGCCCTGCACCCGCACCATGCTGCCGCCGGCGACGCCCAGGACGCGGATGTCCAGCGAGTTCACGTAGGTCCGGTGGCCGCCCACCTCCGCCGATTTGATCGTCGGCCGGCCGTTCCGGATCACCCCGATGTTGGTGCTGGTCCCGCCCACCTCGAAGAACACGCCGTCGGAGACGCGGAGGTACATCAAGGCACCGGCCACGGTGGCGGAGGGCCCGGAGAGCATGGTGAGGATCGGGCGCTTGCGCATCTCCAGCACGTCCATCACGCCACCGTCGCCGCGCATGATCATGAGCGGGGCTTCGATCCCCGCCTTCCGGACGCTTGCCTCGGTCATGTTCGCCGTCTCCAGCATCTTGGGCAGGATGCCGGCGTTGATGACCGCGGTGCGGGTGCGAGTGGTCAGGCCGTACAGCTTCGTGATCTCGTGCCCGCCGGTCGCCGGCACCCCCAACTCCTTCGCCGCCGCCATGACGAGCAGTTCGTTTTCCGGCGTATCCACGCTAAAGGCATCGCTCGCCACGATCACCTTGGCCCCAAGACCCAATAGCGACTGGATCGCACTGCGCGCCTGGTCTGCGGTCAGCTTATCGGTGTTGAGGAAGGTGTGGAAGGTCTCCAGGACGCGCCCGGTGACCAGCGGAATCGTTCCGACGGCGGTCTGGCTCTTGGCCAGCATGCCGCCCATCCCGGTTCCCATCCCGATGATACCGACGGGGGCCAAGTCGCCCTCCAGCAGGGCATTGGTCGCCTGCGTCGTGCTATGGGCGAGAAACACGACCGAGCGGGGATCCACGCCGAAGTCTTCCAGCGCCCGCTGGAAGACGGTAATCACCCCCGTGGCGACCCCCTCGCCGGCGGCGTGGGTGGTGAGGACAGAGGCCTTGCCGATGATCCCCAGCGTTCCATTGTCCAGGACGACGGCCTTGGTAAAGGTGCCGCCCACGTCGATGCCGATGCGGACCGTCCGCGGGGTCATGGGGTATCCTCAGCCTGCGTGTATGGTCTCTTGGGAAAAAAAGACAACCTCCCGCCTGCGAGGGCAGGAGGTTGTCGAAAAGCCGGGGTCAGGAGCGAATCACGGCACCATAACGTACGCGAGGAACGCGTTGATGGCTACCATCAACCAGCCCCAGGGCAGCGCCGTCTTCAAGAATTGGCCGTGCGTCACCTTCGTGTAGCCGATGGTCCAGAGGGTCCAGGAGTTGGTTGGGTCCTGGCTGCCCTGGAGACAGTTCGCGCCGCGCCAGACACAGTATAGGTACAGCGGCGAGATCGCCTTCGCGTTCAGGAACATGGCCAGAAGCGCGGCGCCCGTCCCCACGGTCGCAAAGGGTCCGCGATAGATGGCGAGAGGCGCCAGCACAGCGAAGAACAGGGTGACGGTGAACCGGGTGCTGGGCAGGATCGTTCCAAAGACGGGGTTCAGGACCTTCTGCACGTCGGGCAACTGCCCGGCGATGATGAGCATGCCGCAGATGATCCACAGCGCCGCGATGGTGGCGATGTCCGGGAAGGCGTCGTAGAAGGTACGGTGGAAGAGGTCCACGCTCTCGCTAAAGGTCCGGCGGCCGAACTGGGTGGAGAGGATGGCGTAGCACGTCCCCAGGATGAACGCCGGAATCATCCCCCATTTGAACACGATGACCACGACCACAGGGATGGCCGGGGCGATGTACGCGTACCACGGAATCGAGACGCGTGCGCTCGGGGCAGCCACGCTCACAGCGGAATATTTTCGGGTGCCGCGAAGCTGCAGATTCCAGATAGACATGGCGCAGGCGGCCAGCACGTACACCACGAATCCGGCGAGGTAGAAGGTGAGATACGGGTGGTCGTACACGATGCCCGGAAACATGGGCTTGAAGATGTTGAACTCGACGAGGTTCAAGTAGTTGCCGGCGCCGATCGGCATGGTGAAGGCCGGGGCGGCGACCCACGGGGGAATGCCCATGGACATCATGATCGGCAACGCGATGACGCCGATGGAAATGGCCGCGCCGACGCCGTACATCGAGGTGAACAGCAACCCGGTGACGACAGAGACGACCATCGCCACGATCGTCGGCCGATCCCCTGCCAACTCGATCGCGCCCCGGATGATGTTCTCGGCAATCCCCGTCTTCACCAAGGCCTGGCCGAACCAGGCACCGAAGACGATGATGATAATGGCCGAGGCATAGGCAGTCCCGCCCTTGTCCAGGATTTGGCCCAGGATGTCCTTCCCGGGCACCCCGGCGAGAAGGCCCCACAAGATCGCCAGGGATAGAAGCGCGATGATCGGACTCTGGCCCCGGATGATCACGATCACGACCGCCACGTACAGGAGGATCATCAGAATGCCGGGAAGTGCGCCCATGGTTTCCCCTCCGACTTGTTACATCTCCGGAGTTCGAGGCGGGCCGGACGGACCCCGCCGGATTGCACAACGGCCGTCACAGGTGCCGGGCATCACCTCCCCTTGCGGCAGGTCGCGGCAACGCTCCCCGCTAGACGGCAATCGGGTATCGCCCATACTCGAAGGTGGCTTCTCGCATGGCGTTGAAGTTCGCCAGCGGGACGTATTCGGGGACGGAATTGCTGGAGGAGACGGCATAGCCGCCGCCCGGGGCTAGGTCGTGAATGCGCCGGCGGACCTCGGCCCGGACCTCGTCGGGCGTCCCTCGGGTCAGGGTATATCCCAGGTCGATATTGCCGATGATAGATATGCGCTTCCCGTACTCTTGCTTGACGGCGTTGATGTCCATCGCCGGAGGCTCGATGGGATTGAGTCCGTCGAACCCGCAGGCGATGATGTCCTCCACAACCTCCTGGAGAGCGCCGTCGCTGTGATAGACCACCAGGCGGCCCTTGGCATGGGACATCCGGTTCATCTCCGTGTACCAGGGAAACACATGCGTGCGGAGGACTCGGGGAGCGACCAGAAGCTGCGTCTTGAAGGCGATGTCATCGGCGTGCCAGATCGCGCCGATGCAGTCGAAGCGCAGCAGATTCTCGACGACCCGGTACTGAAAGCGACCCACCCGCTCGAAAATCGCGGTCACCAGGTCGGGCTCGTCGACAAGAGCGAAGCTCAGGCCCTCCAGCCCCATCAGCCACGACACGCAGGTGAAGACTTTCCCCACGACGGCGATGACCTTGACTTTGGAGGAGAGCAATGGACCGATGCGCTCAAAGGCGCTGTAGTCCAGGGAATCCGGGTCCGGCCAGCGGAAATCCTCGAACTCCGCCATGGTGGTGATCAGACCCTTTCCCTCCGTCGCCCAGGAACGGACCTGGGTGTCGGCGGTGTCCGCGGCGTACTGGGCCTCGACCTCGTGCATGGACTGGCGCTTGATCACATCGGTGAGCTGGAGCCCCTGCTCCAGCGGGACATGGTCAAAACCAGCCGTGGCCCAAAAAGCGACCTGGTCTTCGAGGGTGCGAACCGGGCGGCCGAGGATAGCCGCCTTCAGCAGGGGATGGACACTGATGTCCCCGAGGGGGACGCGGTCCGGCTCTCCCGCCCGCAGGAGCATGGTCCGAAATCGCTCAAAGTTCGGTTCGATCACGATCGTCCCTTTGTCAGGCGCTCGCTTCCGGCAGGCCGCCGGAAAACCCGCTTCTGTTCAGGCTGCTCAAAAAGGTCCAGATGCAAGGCGGCACACCCATCCTTTGGATGGGTACCCGGGGCCGAGTGAGGCGTACTTCAGGTACGCCGCAGCGAGTGCCCGAGCGCCGGGTACCCACCGGGATGGGCGCAGCAGGTGGGCCTTTTTCAGCAGCCTGCTAGACCGGCAAGAGTTCCTTCGCCTTGGTCACCGCGCCGGTGGCGTTGGCGGCGTAGAAGTCGGCTCCGATCTCGTCGCAGAAGCGCTGGGTGACGGGGGCGCCGCCCACGGCCACCTTGACCTTGTCGCGCATCCCGGCCGTCTTGAGGGCCTCCACTGTGTCCTTCATGGAGAGCATGGTGGTGGTGAGCAGCGCGCTCATCATCACGAAGTGGGGCTGGGCCGTCTTGACCGCGTCCACGAACCGCTCGGGCTTCACGTCGGCGCCGAGATCCAGCACCTCGAAGCCGCCGCCCTGGAGCATCAGGCTGACCAGGTTCTTGCCGATATCGTGCAGATCCCCCTTCACGGTCCCGATGACCACCTTGCCGCGGGGCTTGCCGCCCTGGGCGGCCAGGAGGGGCCGCAAGATGGCGATGCCGGCCTGCATGGCCCGGGCGGCGATCAGCATCTCGGGGATGTAGAACTCGTGGCAGGAGAACTTCGCCCCCACGATGTCCATGGCGGGGATCAGCCCCTGGTCCAGGACCTCCTGGGGATTCGCCCCCCCGTCCAGCGCCTTCTGGGTCCACTCCTTCACCTGGGCCACCTTCCCGCTGATCACGGCGGTCTTCAAGGCTTCGTAGTCGGCCATGGGATCCTCCTTGGTGTTGTGAGAGTTATGCTGCCGTTGGTCGATCGGTCCGCGCCGTCCGGCGCGAGTTCAGTACGGCTGCACGGGATACGTCCCGTGCTGTTCGACCAGCTCCGAGATCCGCTCCACCCGCTCGATGATCGAGGTGGGCATCACATTGTCCGCGACCCCCAGGATGAAGGCGTCGCCGGGCGCGATCGTCCGGAAGACCCCTCGCATATACTCCTCAAATTCCGCCTCGGGGAAGGTCGGCTCCAGCACGATGGAGGGCACCCCCCCGAAGATGATGACGTCCGTTCCCCAGGCCTTGCGCGCCTCTTCCAGGGTGACCTCCACCATGGGGGCGGTGCAGAAGCACTCCGACATGTCGAAGCCCGACTCCTTCACCTCGGCCAGGATGTCCTGGCTGTCGTCGTCCGCATGCCAGGCCAGCGATTTGCCGCGCGCATGCAGGAGCGTGCTGAATTCCTGATAGTAGGGGGTGATGTACCGGCGGAACTGACGCGGCGGCGTCATCTGCGAGTCGAAGTGGACCCCATGCAGGATCAGCCGCGCCGGCGAGTCGGCCACCACCGGCCAGAGGCGTTCTTTCTCGACCTGGGTCATCACGGTCAAGAGGTGCTCGAATTCATCAGGATGATCGACCATTTCGAAATAGGCCTGATTGTATCCGGCAAGGTGTAGCAGAAAATAATGGAAAGGGCAATCCCCGCATGACACCATGGGGAATCCGTCGTCCCCGACCGCGCGTTCGTACGCCAGGTAGTCCTCGTAGCAGGGATCGTAATACGTGTGCTCGGCGATGTACTCGAGCGTGCGGTAATCCTCCACGCGATGAATGGGATGCTCCAACGGCAGGCCCTGGTCCGTCGTCCCGGAGACCGTATGGCTCAGGATGCGTCCGAAGCTGACTGCGCCATAGGGGGTCGTAAAATGCTGTCGGAGAACCCCGGGCGCCTTTTCGGTCCGCACCTCCAGGCCCTCGTAGCGCGTCGTGAAGACGCGCCCATCGCGCGCGGGGTTGCCCGTGCGCAAGGCCCTTCCGACGTCGACCAGGCCCATCTCCCGGAAGCGGGCCGGCAGGTTCCCCTCGGCGACCCGGGCGTGGTACCAGAGGTCCAGCCGGGCGATCCAGGGGACCCGGTCGGGGCTCTTCCTGTCGAGGACGGCCAGGATACGCTCGCGATTGGTCATGCCTTCGTCCTGGTGAAGCGTGAAACCCGCGGAAGTCTAGTCCGACTTCACGCGTTCGGCAAGCGGGGAATGCGTCTTGGTGGTCTGGTTCGCCCCTACCGCGCAGGCGCCTTGCCCGCCGCCGGGTATGCGAGTCGCGAGAAGACCGTCAGCATGGCCTCGGCGTTCTCGATCGGCACGTCGGTGTTGATCTGGCCGTAGCCGATGTATCCACCATTCTTCGTTCCGAAGGTGTCGTAGGGAAGCATTTCCAGCGCGGCGACGTCCGCCGGGCTGCCGAAGGGCAGGACGTACTGCCGGTCCATGTCCGCGCGGAAGCAGACCCGGCCGCCGAAGCGGTGCCCCACCGACTCGATGTCCATGCAGGACATCTGGGGGTTCAGCTCGTCGAAGCCGATCTCGATCAAGTCCTCCATGATCGCGTCGGTGACCCCGTCGGTGTGAAGATGGGCGAAGCAGCCCCCGGCCTTGATGGCCGCCACGATCTTGGCATAGGCGGGCTTGTACACCTTGCGCCAGTACTCGGGCCGGATCATCAGGGTCTCCTGGGTCCCCCAGTCGTCGTTCACTAGGATGCCATCGATGTGCTCCTTGTGCCGGAGCAGGATCTCCACCCGCTTCACGAGAAAGTCGGTGATCCGGTCGCGCAGCGCGTACATTTCCGGGCAGTCCTCGACCACGTCCACCAGAGAGTTCTCGAAGCCGCGGAGCCAGTTGGTCAGGTGCCAGAGCGTGCCCACCTCGATCAGGCAGTAGTGCTGATGTCTGTCCGCTTTGACCGCTTCCACCATCTCACGGACGCCTTCGATCCCGACCGTGGGTTCCGGGCACTTGAAGCCGGGGAACTTTCCCCAGTCGTCCAGCGGATGGTCGACCACCTGGCCGAGATAGTCGTCGTTCAGGCTGTCCCAGACGCAGCCCCACTCGTCCGTGACCCCGCGCAGGGCGCCGCTGGATTCGGCGACGCCGCGCTTGAAGGCGAACCAGGCGCGTGTGGAGGGTGAGAGGAGGACGTCGCTGGGATACCGCTCGTACAGCGCCTCCAGTTTCCCACCGTGGCAGCGGAAGGCGCCCGGGATGGTGCGGTGCATAACCGGGACGCGGTCCGGCTCCGCAAAAGTGATCGCCCGGGTGTATCGCTCGCGGCTGTTCATGGCTGGCTGTCCCCGCATCAGGTGAGGCTGTCCGGTCTTCAAAGGAGGGAGCCCTCGGCGGCAGGGCCGGGGGCTTCGGAAGCGGACTGGAGTCTTGGGGATACCTATTTCAGGACAAACTCGTAGTGCTCGACGTCCCGCACGACGGGTGAGAGCGGGATCCCCATGCGAATCGTGCGCCAAGGCACGAGCCGGGAGCGGGCAGTCATCGTGTGGCCGTAAGTGTCGCTGAACGCGTGCTCTCCCTCGCGCAGCTCGAAGATCCCAAGATCCCCCGCCAGCCCCTCGCGCAGCGCCCCGAAGTCTTCAGCCCGCCGGAGCACTGCCGCGGGCGCCAGGGTGGACTTGGCCAAGGCATCCTCGAGCGCGAGCCCCAGTCCCACAAACTTCGAAATCGTGGTCGGCATGTCGCCCGTGATGTGCCGGTTGGAAGTGGTGAGATCCGTACCCAGGAAATGGGGGTCGAAGCCCTGGGAGATCGCCTTGCGCGCGACCTCGAAATCCGTGTGCACGCGATCCAGGCCGACGTCGAAGAGAATGCCCCGGGCGCGGGCCTCGATGAACTCGTCCCGGATGCGGTCGCGCTCGTCCAGAAGCGCGTCGCCGCCCCCGTGATAGATGTGGGTGACGATATCCCCCGGCCTCAACAAGGGGAGCATCTCCCGGAAAGGCGGCATCCCCGAGGCGATATGCACCATCAGGGGCAGCCCCACCCGATCGGCCACTTCCTTGGCGCAGGCGAGGGGGGCGAGCGAGCGGAGGCCGGTATACATCCGCACCTTCACGCCCGCGATGAGATCGCGATTCTTCTCGATCATCTCGATGGCGGCTGCACCGTGGAGGAAACGCTCGTCGTCGTTCTCGCCGACCTCGTTCCGGTCGATCCCCACCGATTGCAGACCGATGGCCGAGATGTTCAGAAAGGCCAGGATACGCGCGGCGGCCGGTCGGATGACGTACTCACGGAAGCCGAGGAAGCCGAGCGCTCCGCAGCTCCCCGCATCCACAAAGGTGGTCGTGCCGGAGGCCGGCGCCAGCGCGTCGGCATCGACGCCGAGGACATGGCCGCGGAAGTAGCAGTGCAGGTGAAGATCCACCAGGCCGGGACACACCAGCCGGCCGGCAGCGTCGAGCACCTCTCCGCCCGCCGCCGGCTCGAGCGCCTCGCCGATCCGTTTGATCCGCCCGCCCAACAGAAGTATATCGCCCCTGCGAAAGCGCCTCTGCTCGACGTCCAGCAGGAGGCCGTTCTTTACCAGCAAAGAACCCGCTTGAGTCTTCATATGCCCTCGACTTGATGCTAGGCAGTCCGTTGACAAATCAACGACGGGAGAAGCAAGTACCATAGGCCAAGCCGTCCGTCAACGTGTCCCATCGGCTTGTTCCGCGGGGCAGACCATGATCCACGCGATCGCCGGTGCCGCGCAGATGGATAGAAACAGCAACACCCACCGAGGTCACTCCGGTGGGCGGCTATCCCCTCTTGGGGGCTCGATGCCGAAGGCGTCTCTTGCCCTGGGATGGGTGGTGCCGATATTCGGTTCTTGGAAGTAGCTCCGGCGGAGTCTCAACCGGCCGCCTCCTTTCATCGGGGGCGATTCCTCTTGACCCCGAAAGGTAGTTTCGTAGATATTGCCTTTCGTTTCCTGTACACTAGCTGATTTATGCGGCCGGCGGCAACGCCGAACTGGAACGGGTTGCGCGCAATCTTCTGAGTACTTGTCCGTCACCACCCCAGATGAGAGGAGACACCGCATGGCTGAACGTATCGGATATTTTGGGCCTGGGCTCATGGGGAGAGGCATCATCAAGACGCTGCTGGTAAAGGGCTTCCCCGTCACCATCTTCGCCCACCGCGAAGGGCTTGAGCTTGGGGAATTGATCAAGGCGGGTGCGAAGGTGACACGGTCGCTGGCCGAGGTGGCAAGATCCAGCACGGCTGTGCTTCTCACCCTTCCGACCTCCAAGGAAGTTGAAGCCACGATCCTGGGAACACCGGGGTTGCTGGATACCTTGCAGGCGGGGTCGGTGGTGATCGATCTCAGCACGAGCTATCCCGTCTCCACCTGCATGCTAGCCGCCAAGCTCCACGAGCGGAAGATCGACATGCTGGATTCCCCCATGACCGGCCGGCCGGCTCAAGCCAACACAGGGGAGTTGAACCTGATGGTTGGCGGCGACCGAGCCGTCTTTGAGCGGTGTCTGCCCATCTTTCAGGCGATTGCCAAGAACATCTTCCATGTCGGGCCCACCAGCCACGGGAATATCGTCAAGCTCGTAAACAATTTCCTGAGTCAGCTCGGCAACGCCGGCGTGGCCGAGATCCTACCCCTGGTGGCGAAATGCGGGGTCGACCTCAAAGCCCTGTACGACGTGATCCGCATCAGCGGCGGCAACAGCCGCGCCTTCGAGGGGGCGGTCCCCGCCATCGCCAAAGGCGACTTCACGGTGAGCTTCCAGCTCGCCTTGGCCCATAAGGATGTGTCCTACGTCAGTGCGCTCGGCAAAGACGTGAACATTCCCCTCCCGATGGTCAACACCCTGCTAAGCGTCCTGGACATGGCCAAGGCCACGGGGCTCGGAAAGGAGAACGTGACGGCGCTTGTCAAGATGTGGGAAAAGTTTGGTGGTGTGGAGGCCCGGAGCGATCAGTTTGGAAAGTAGGGACTGCGCACGAGCAGGACAAAGGGGGACAATATGAGCACGACGAAGAAGTCTCGCATGTCTCGCCGGCATTTTCTCTTCACGATGGCCGGGGCCGCCGCTGCGGGGGTTGTCGCGCCCAGGATCGCCGCACCCGCGGCGCCCAAGAAAACGAAGATCCTCTGGTGGAGCCACTGGGCGGAAGAGGTCAACAAGCGGAATCTGCTCATCGACGTCGCGAAGGCGTTCATGGCCAAGCACCCCGACGTCGAGATCGAGCAGGTCTGGTGGGACAAGACGGCAATGTTCCCGGCGATGCGCAACGCCTTCACCGCCGGCTCGGGGTTTCCCGACATCTTCTACTTCGACATGCTGGGGTTCGCCTTCATCCCCGCGGGGTGGCTGGCGGACCTGTCCGGCCTGAACTGGGGACAGGTCGAGCCGTGGGCCCGCGAGATGTACAAGTGGGCGGGGCCAGGGGGAAAGGTGGGGAATTGGGGCGTGCCGATCGAGGTGGTCACCGACGAGATTATCTACAGCAAGCCTCTGTTTGCCAAGCTGGGCATCGAGATCCCCAAGAGCCTTCAGTTCAGCGCCGAAGACTTCTATCAGGTGGTCAAGAAGATCCGCGCGGCCGGCTACGATCCATTCTCGCAGGGAGTGGGCGACCGGGACTTCCCGGGAACGTACATCACCAGTTGGCCCCTGTTGGCCACGCTGGGCGAAAAGGCGCTCCGCGACCTCTGGTCCGGCAAGACCACCTGGAAGACGCCGGAGATACGGGGAGTGCTGGAATACGCCAAGCGATTGATCGACGTTCCCTGCATGCCGGCTACTTTCAGCAGCATGGGAAACTCCGAGCGCCACATCTATTTTCACACCCGCCAGAAGGCCGCCATGTTCCTGGGGACCACCGCGTACGCGGCGCGCACCTTTTCCCCGCCCGAGAAGGGGGGACAGCCGCCGGACTTCCGCTCCGGGTTCCTCAAGTATCCGGCCATGCCCAACGGCAAGGGGAACCAGCTCAAGCTTCTGGTTCCCAATGCGGGCATCTCCGTGGCCGAGAAGAGCCCCAACAAGGCGGTCGCGATGGATCTACTCCAGTCGATGATGACCGAGGAGTTCGGGAACCGCTGGCTGGCCGGCACCGCGGTGACCACAGGCCTGAAGACCGACCCGTCAAAGATAGCGAGCCCCTTCAAGTGGTATCTGGAAGAGTATGCCAAGAGCCATCAGGGGCAAGAGTATGCGGTGGGTCTGGAGTGGCACGCCGTCATGCCGCCGGCCATGGTGGACGCCTACGGCCAGGTGGTCAACGCCGCGTTCCCGGCGCGCCGGGCCTCGATCGATGAGGTCATCGAGGCGATGGAGCGGGCCCGCCCGCACTAGCAGGCTGCTTTTGAGCAGCCTGTCGATAGGCGAGAATTTCAGCATCCTGTGGCAGACGATTCGCATAGGCAGGCGGAGACGGCGGGGCGGGAGAGATGAAGACCGCGATGCGGGGACAATCTCGACCTGGAGCACCTGAGCGACGACCGCCCACGGATACGACGAAGAAGCCGTGGGGGGCGATCGTGCTGTTCCTCACCCCGGGCATTCTTCTCTATCTGGCGTTCATCATCTACCCGGTTCTTCGGACCGTCTACAACAGTTTCCATATCCTGCGCGTGGATCAGGGCATGGCGCAGGAGTTTGTCGGCCTGAGGCATTTCACGGAGCTGCTGACCACGGACCGGGTCTTTCGCATGGCCGTTCACCACAGCCTGATCTGGGCCGTCGTGTCTCCTGTGCTGGAACTGTCGCTCGCGTTCACGATGGCGTTTCTCCTTTACACCAAGCTTCCCGGATGGCGCATCTTCCGCATCGCCTGGTTTGCTCCGCTGCTCCTGTCCGGAGTCGTCATGGGCGTGCTCTGGAAATGGATCTACAATTTCGATTGGGGGATCGTCAACCTGGTCCTCCGAACCGTCGGTCTGGGGGCTCTCGCATCCGATTGGCTGGGGGATCCCCTCTTGGCCCTTCCCAGCCTGATCGGCGTGACGACGTGGCATTCCACCGGCTTCAACATGGTCATTCTCTTGGCTGCCATGTTCTCCATCTCCAGCGAAGTGCTCGATGCCGCCCAGGTGGACGGGGCGAATACCCGCCAGACCGTGCTGTACGTGATTCTCCCTCTGCTGCAAAGGACCCTGGTCACGCTGGCCATCCTCTCCTTCATCGGGAAGATGAAGCAGTTCGAAGTCGTCTGGGTCATGACTCGGGGCGGCCCCTCGTGGGGCACGGAGACGGTGGCCACCTATGTGTTCAAGCGGGCCTTCGAATGGCGCACCCTGGACCTCGGCTACCCTCGGCTGTCGCGGTCCTGTGGTTCCTGGTGATTCTTGTGCTTACGCTGCTCTTCACCCGCTTTCTGCAGCGGCGGGACGGTCTGGAGTTCTGACCCATGGCGATCACGTGGACACGACGAGGCCCACGCCACTACGTACTGTTTCCGTTGGTCTTGTTGCTCACCGTCGCTTGGTGCTTTCCGTTCCTATGGATGGCGGCCATGGCGCTGCGCACCAGCCCGGAGATCTATCAATCCCCGTACGGGCTCCCCATTCCTCCTCATTTCGGCAAGTTCGTGTCCGCCTTCGTGGATTTCGGATATGCCAGGTATTTCGCCAACAGCTTCTTTGTGACCGTGTGCGCCCTCGCAATCAACGTCTTGGCCGCCTCCATGGCCGCGTACGGTTTTGCCCGATCACGGTACCGTTTCGCTCTGCGGGAGCCGCTCTTCTTGATGGTCTTCATGGCCATCATGTTTCCGCCGCAGATCATCCTGCTGGCCCTGTATCTCGTGTTGGTGCAGTATGGGCTCTACAACACCCTCCTTGGCCTGGTCCTCGTCTACGCGGCCACCTCGCTTCCCTTCACCATCTACATCCTGCGGGCATTCTTTCTCCAGATTCCCCAAGAGATCGAGGACGCGGCCCGCGTGGATGGTTGCGGCGACTGGAGCGCCTTCTGGCGAGTGATGATGCCCATCGCGATCCCGGCGCTGTCGGCGGTGACCATTCTCAACACCATCGGCTTCTGGAACGAGTTCCTGTATGCGGTCACGTTCATCAACAAACAGGAGAGCCGCACCCTGCCCCTGGCGGTCATGTTCTTCATGGGCGACTCCTATTCCGATGTGGGCATGCTTGCGACCGGCATCGTGATCGCCAGCCTGCCGATCCTCATCCTCTATGTCTTGTTCTCCGATCAGTTCATCAAGGGCATGACGGCAGGGGCTCTGAAGGGGTAGGGATGGAGGGGTCGACATGTATCTAGAAATGCTCCAGCATGCTGCCCGCGAAAAGGGGGTCCGCACTCTTCTGACGGGTGCGGGGGAATACGGGTTCTCATTTGTTGCCCAGTCCCGGCGGACGCCGGGGCTGACCGTCTCCGCCATCTACGCCAGGAAGGTCGAGCGAGGAGTCGCCGCCTTCCGGCACGCCGGACTCCCGGAGGACGCCGTCAAGATCTGTGAGACATTGGCCGAGGCCCAGGCGGCGCTGGCCGCGGGGAAGGCCGTCGTCTCGAGCGACGCGCTGATGCTGATGGAGCTTCCGATCGATCTGGTCGTGGAGGCCACGGGGGCCCCGGAAGCCGCGGCCATCCATGCGGAGACGGCCCTGCGGAACGGCAAGCATGTGGCCATGGTGTCGAAAGAGGCGGACAGCGTCATCGGGCCCTTGCTCCACCGCCGGGCAAAGGCGGCGGGGCTGGTCTACACCCCGGTGGACGGCGATCAGCCCAGCCTGCTCATGCAGTTGGTCGTCTGGGCCCGGCTGATCGGGCTGGAGGTGCTCTGCGCGGGCAAGTCGAGCGAGTACGACTTCGTGTATGATCCCGCCGCGAAGTGGGTCACAAGTCTGGACCGGTCCATAGAGGCGCGCGATCTCGGCGCGCTGTGGGAGTTCGGGCCGCGGGACGTCCGCAGTGTCGTCGAGGCCCGGGCTCTGGCTCTGGCGGCGATTCCGCAGCACACCGTTCCCGACCTCGTGGAGATGGGGATCGTCGCCAACGCCTGCGGGCTCTCGGTGGACACCCCCGCGTTCCATGCGCCGATCCTGCGCACCCCGGAGATCGCGGACGTCATGGTTCCGACTTCCATGGGGGGAATCCTCGGCCGGGGGGGTGTGGTGGATGTGGTCAATTTGCTCCGGCGCCCGGATGAGGCGAGCTTCGCCGGCGGGGTATTCGTGGTGGTGCGGTGCGAGGACGAGCAGACCTGGGAGGTCCTGCGCGCCAAGGGGCACGTGGTGAGCCGCTCAGGCGAAGCGGCGATGATCTACAGACCCTCGCATCTTCTCGGCGTGGAATCCGCGACGACGGTGTTGTCCGCTGTTCTCCACGGGCGCTCCTCGGGTCCCGAGGACGTCCAGCCCCGCTTCGACGTGGTCGGGCGAACCACCAAGCCCCTGGCGACGGGCACACACCTTGCGGCCACCGGCCACCACCACGAGATCGACGGCGTGGAGGGACTCCTCGTCCCCGCCCGCAGGGCAACGGGGGCGAATCCTCTCCCCTTCTACATGATGGCGAACAACACCCTCGTGCGCGATGTTCCGGCGGGAAGCATCATCACGGCGGAGATGGTTGCCCCGCCGAAGGACTCCCGGCTCTGGACTCTCCGGTGGGAGCTTGAAGAGGCCTTCGCGCTTCGCTGAACCGGCGGCCCGCGCCCGCAGTAGTCCATCGGCAATTGTGGAATAAGTCAAGTTCTCCCAAGTCTCCCCAATTCACCCATAAAGTGGCCGCACGCCTCCCACACCCTCAAGCGTGCCGAGGAAGACCGCCCCGTCTACGGGCTGGCGCAAGTGTTCCAGAACTCCTTAAGAGGTGCGCCTCCGATCCTTGGCAAGGTTCGTCAACCCCCGAACAGAAACCCCCGAACAGAAACCGAATTGACACTGGTACGGAGATGTGGTTTCATTGTACCAGGAGGTGACCACCATGCGAAAACCATCGGGCCGACCCAAGCGATCCACCGGCAAGCCCCCCACCGGACGGGCGTCGATCGGCATTCGTGCGCTCAAGACCAGCGCCTCGGCCATTGTGAAGGACGTGCGGACCCGTCGCGTCACATACGCCGTGACAAGACGTGGGTCGGTTGAAGCCCTCATCGTGCCAGTGGATGCGGGAGAACGGCTCCTCACCGCTCCCCCGCAGGAGAGTGCCTGGGACGCCTGGGACGCCCTAGCCACCAAACTCGCCTCAGAGGCACCCAGCAAGCTTCGCTCCGCTGCCGCGGAGCTCGCGCGGATGAGACGATAGATGCGGCTGATCACCATCGACTCCAGTGTTTTTGTCAGCCGTGCACGCCCACAGGAAGTGAGCCACCCCGAGAGTGTGGATTTTCTGAAGTGGGTGCGTGCAGTGCGCCCACGCCTCTTTATTCCGACGCTTGCGGTTCCCGAAGTTGCAGCCGCTCTGACTCGAACCGGAAGCGACCGCGAGGTCGCGCAACGATACGCACTCGCGATTGGTCAACTCCCGAATACCGTGTTGGTGGCATTAGACGATGAGTTGGCCCACCAAGCGGCCGTACTTGCGGCCCAACACAGGTTACGCGGCGCCGATGCAGTCTTTGTCGCATCCGCGGCGATGTTTGCCTCCGAATTGGTCACCCTCGACTCCGAGCAACTGGAGAGGGGCGCATCGGTCGTTCAGACCCTCACGCCAAAGAGCTTCCTCGCCACAACCACCCCATAAGCCTTTTCCGTCCCAACGCCTCCAGGGGCTGGTCGACCGCGGCAACCCCCGGGAAACTACATCTGATTTTCCTCTAACGCATAAAGTGGCCACGCGGCCATGTTATGGGTTAAATCTCACTTCCATATCAGTTCCCTGGCGGCGTCACCACATGGGATGGGCTGCCTTTCAGAAATCTCTCGACATTGTCCACCGCCATGGCCAGGCCGTTCTGGATGACCTCGGGGGTCATGCCGGCGGCGTGGGGCGTGAGCAGGACGTTCGGGAGCCCCAGCAACGGATGGCCCGCAGGGAGCGGCTCCGCTTCAAAGACATCCAGACCGGCGCAGGCGATCCTCTTCTCCTTCAAACACTCCAGCAGGGCCGGCTCATCGATCAAGGCGCCCCGCGCCGTGTTCACCAGGATGGCGCCGGGCTTCAGCATCGCCAGCCGCGCCCGGTTGAGGAAGTGGCGCGTCTCGGGGGTGGCGCGCAGATGGAGCGAGACGATGTCCGACGTCCGCAGCAGCTCCTCGAGCTCGACGTAGCGGAGGCCCAGCGAGTCGGCCAGCCGGGCGCTCGGGTGGAACGTCCAGGCCACCACCTGCATGCCGAGCCCTCTTGCCATCGCGGCGACCTCGCGCCCGATCAGGCCGGTGCCGACGAGGCCGAGCCGTTTCCCGCGGAGCTGCGGGACGAGGTTGCGCGGCCAGCCGCCCTGACGCATGGCCTGGTCGGCCGACGCGAGCTGCTTCGCCGCGGCCAGCATCAGGGCCACCGTGTGCTCGGCCACGGCAATGGCATTGGCCCCCGGCGTGTTGGTGACGGTGACACCGCGGGCCGCCGCCGCCGGCAGGTCCACGTTATCCGTGCCCGTGCCCCAGATGGAGATCAGCTTGAGCTTGGGACAAGCCCCGAGGGCCTCTGCCGTGAAGAGCGTCCGTCCGCGGATGTTCAGCGCGACGTCCGCCTCGCGCAGCCGGTCGATCAGGGTCTTCGGATCGGTTGCGTCCGAGTCGTAGAGCCGCACCTCTCCAATCGTTCGCAAGCGCTCCAGCGCAGGCGTTCCCGCCAAGACAGGCGGATTGTCATCGGGCACCACGATCAACATGGGCACCTCCCGGGTAAGATGGTGACGATTCGACTCGGCCAGAGGCCAATCTGGTGGGACGAAAGCAGGTTGTCACACCTTCCCGGCCGGCGTCAAGTTGCATCAGCCCAAGCATTTCACCGCTCTCTCAGACCGGGTGATTCCGGAACCCTCCGGAAACAGCAGGCCTTTCTTTGCGCGCTTTGCGCTCTCTGCGGTTCAAATGCGATGTTTTGGTTCAGATCGGGACCTCAGCCGAAGCAGCAGGGTGAAGAGGAGTGCCAGCGCACCGAGCAGCATGAAGGCGAGGGAGAACGAAGCGACCTCGGCCAGATAGCCGATCACCGCCGGGACGCCGCCGCTGCCGAGGATCGAGGCCGCCGCGACCACCATGGAGACGGCCAGATTCCGTATCTGCGGGGGGACCAGTCGTGAGACTGCGGCGAAGGCCGGCGGGAAGAACAGAGCGGCTGCCGCCGCTTGCACGAAGATAAGGGTGGGCGTCAGCGTTGAGCCCCGGGAACAGCCCCAGACAGAGAGTCAGCACTCCCGTGATCGTGAGGCAAAGCAGGAGGGCGCGCCGGTCCCCGATCCGATCCGTCAGCCAGCCCGCGACGAAGAGCACCGCCAAACAGGAGAGGCGAGAGAGGCCGGTGATGGTATTGGCGGCGGCCCAGCCCATCTTGACCTCGTTCACCAGGAACAGGGGCAGCATGGAGTAGAGCCCGAGTCCGCTCCCGATCCCGACGGTGAAAAGGAGGGCCATCACCCACAGGGACGGATCCCGCGCCACGCGCGCCACATTCTGAAGTCGGGGCGGCTCGCCCCGCAAGTCCCCCGCGTGGCCCCAGATGGCGAAACAGCCACCCAGCAGGATTCCCCCGCATCCCACGACCGCAAACACCCCGCGCCACGAGATGGCGGCAAGCAGGGCCTCTGCGAGCAGCGGCGCGCTGACGAACCCCAGGTTCGGCGCCAGCTCGTGGATGGCGAGCGCCTTTCCCCAATGGGCCTCGCTGCTCAGATGGGTGATCGTCGCGATGCCGGAGGGAAGGTAGAGTCCCGCCGCGGTCCCGAGGAGGGCGAGCCAGAGGCGGATCTCTCCCAACGAACGCGAGCGGGACAGGCCCAGCATGGCGATTCCTACGGCGACGGAAGAGATGATGATGTTGCGGCGATGGGTGAATCGCCAGGAGACGAATCGCCGAACCGAGGAGGCCCGCCGCGTACCCGATCTGGATGAAGAAGAACAGTGACCCCGCGCCGCCGTGACCCAGGCCCAGTTCTTGCTCGATCAGCGGCAGGAACGGCCCCAGCATGACGCGGGAGACGAAGTTGAGATAAAAGATGCCGGTCAGAAAAGCGATGGCGCCGACCGGAAAAGGAAATGCGGGCATGCAATCCGCCTGGAGTTTGACATGACAGGGACCCGAAGGTGGGCCGGACTCCCGCTCACACTACGGCGGATCTTGGATGCGCGCAACCAGTTTCTTCCGCGAAAACGAAGTGCCGTCATCGTTCCCCAAGAGGGAGTGGTCGGGGGTAGGCGGCTTTGACCGGCGCGTGGCGGTTCTGGCCGCCGGTCGGGGGAAACCCAAGCGGAGGTCCGGGGGGAAGGTCAACGACACGCATTCCGCTTTTCCCGGCCGGCTCTCTCGTGCATAATGGGGCTCACCCGCGTTGCCAGTGGAGCCCCCATGCCCTTCGATCTGTGCCGGAGTCTGATCGAGAATGTCTCGCGTGTCATCGTCGGCAAGGGGCCGACGATCGAGCTGCTGGTGGCGGCGCTCCTCGCCGAGGGGCACGTGCTGATCGAGGACCTGCCGGGCCTCGGGAAGACCCTCATCGCCAAGACGCTGGCCCGAAGCATCGGCGCGACCTTCAAGCGCATCCAGTTCACGCCCGACCTCTTGCCGGCCGATGTCACCGGCTTCAACGTGTACAACCAGCAGAGCGGACAATTCACGTTCCAGCCTGGGCCGGTGCTCACCCACGTCTTGCTGGCCGACGAGATCAATCGCACGATTCCCCGCACCCAGGCGAGTCTCCTCGAGAGCATGGAGGAGCGCCAGGTCACGGTAGACGGGAAGACGTATCCTCTGCCCCGGCCCTTCTTCGTCCTGGCCACGCAGAATCCCATCGAAATGGAGGGCACGTTCCCGCTCCCGGAGGCCCAGCTCGACCGGTTCCTGCTCCGCGCGCGGATCGGCTACCCCGAGGCCCACGAGGAGATCGCGATCCTCGAGCGGTTCCAGGAACGCGACCCACTGCACGAGCTTCGCCCGTCGCGGCGCCTGAAGACGTGGCCGCGCTGCAGGAGGCCCGGAGAAAGATTCACGTCTCCGGCGCGGTCCGCGAGTACATCACCGCCATCGTCCGCGCCACGCGGCAGAACGCCGCGCTGCGGCTCGGGGCCAGCCCCCGCGGCTCGCTGGCCCTGATGCGTGCCGGCCAGGCCTGGGCCGTTCTCCGCGGCCGCGACTATGTCCTGCCCGACGACGTGAAGGCGCTCGCCGTTCCCGTCCTGGCCCACCGCCTGATCCTCAGGGAGGAAGAGCGGCTGCGCGGCACCACGCAGGAGCGGCTCGCAGAGGAGATCGCGGAGGCGGTCCCCGTGCCCGCGCCCGGCCGCTGATCCGTGGACACCCAGCCGCCGCGCGTCTCCAGCCTCTTCGTCCTTCCCCCGAGCCTGTGCCTCGTCGGCCTGCTCCTCTTCGTGGCGCTGCTGAACGGCCAGCGCGACCTGACCGTCCTCTCGCTCCTCGTCCTCGGCATGGCGGGCGTCGCGAACCGCTGGGCCCGGGCGACGCGGGCCGGCCTGCGCTGTCGGTTGACGCTCGACCGGGACCGCCTCTTCCCCGGGGAGACTGCACGCCTCGCGGCCGAGGTCGAGAACCGCCGCGTTCTGCCCGCGCTGGTCGAGGTGGCGGTGCCCGCCCACGGGCTCCTCCCTCCAGGCGCAAACGCTGCGCGCGGGGAGCGCGGCCTGCTCTGGTATCAGACGGGCACGTTTCGGTGGGAACTGCAGGCGTTTCGCCGCGGGGTGTATCGGGTGGGACCCCTGCGCATGCGAAGCGGCGACCTCCTCGGCTTCTACGCTGCCAGCCAACCGGACGGCGCGCGCGCGGAGGTCCTCGTCTATCCGCGGATCCGGCCGCTGGCGCGCCCCGTCTTGCCGCGGCGCGATTTCTTCGGGATTCCCGGGGCCGACAGTCCCGTTCGGGATCCGGTCTATATCCTGGGGACCCGCGACTACCAGCCGGGGCGCCCGGCCAAGCACATCCACTGGAAAGCGAGCGCCCGCCATCACCGGCTACAGGAGAAGCTGTTCGAGCCCTCCGAGCAGGAGAAGGTGCTGCTGGCGGTCACGGTGGAGGGCTTCGCGCAGGCCGAGGCCGAGGCGTTCGAGCGAACGCTCGAGGCCTGCGCCTCCCTCGCCGTGCGGCTCGACCGCGCCGGCGTCGCGCTCGGCGCCGCGGTGGACGGCGTCCTCGTGGGCGAGGCGGCGGCGCTCGTGCCCGTCGGCCGGGGCTCGCGGCAGCTTCCGGCCATTCTGGAACTGCTGGCCCGCCTCACACCGACACCCGCGACGCCGCTCCGGGACGTCCTGGGGGCGAGCCTGCCCTGGGGCCTGACCTGTGTCTGCTTCTCGCTGGAGGGGGCCCGGGGCGCGGCAGTCGCGCACCTGGAGCACCGCCGGGTGGCCGTGCTGCGGGTGGCGGCGCGACCCGGCCCGGAAGATGGCGCGCGAGCCCTGGACGCCATGCTGGCGGGAGGGCGAGGGTGATCGTCCTCCTCGCCATCTGCATGGAGGTCTCCTGGCTGTCCGCCTGGGCCACGCTCGGCGCCGCGGCGATGCTTGGACGCCCCTTCGCGCTGGTCGAAGCGGCGATCGCGCTCGTGGGTGCGGTCCTCGTCACGCGCCTGTCATCGGGACGCGGCTGGCTGGTGATCGGCGTGCTGGCGCTCGAGGCAGCCGGGCTGCTGGGGGCCACCGCGCTCGTCCTCCACGCGCTCTATTTCCCCGCGCAGCAGCTCATGGCGACCGCCTGGCTAGGCGACCTGTTCCGTGCGGGCCAGCCAGCCCAGCAGTGGGCCATTCTCGTCGTCAACGTGGGCTGGGCACTCGGCTTCTGGTTGTCCGGTGTGCTGCTCGCGCGCCGCGGGCAGACGTACGAGCGCCTCTGCGCGCGATTCGATCTCGGCCTAGCGGCCTTCTTCGCCCTGTTCCTGGTTCGGCTCGTCGTCACCGCCAACGGCGGCGCCGTGGACGACCCAGTCTCGCACCTTTTCATGTTTCCGTTCGTCATCGCGAGCCTCGTCGCCATCGGCTTGGCGCGCACGGCGGGTGACGGCCGAAGGGCCTTCCTCTCCGGCCATCGGGGCGTCGGCATCTTCCTCACCTTCGCCGCCGCCGCGCTGCTCTTCGCTGCTATCCTCACGCTCGTCGCCCTGCCCTACCTGCGCGCGGCCTCGCAGGTCGGGCTCACGGGCCTGAAGGCCGCCGGCCACGCCGTCAGCCCGCTCTTCATCTGGATCCTGCGGCATCTCTTCGCGCCGCAGACTCTTCGCACGGACGCCGGCGGGGCGCGGCGCGGGGCCGGCACGCCGGATATCAGGGGGGTGATTGGGCAGAATGGGTGGTGGGGCGAGCTGATCGAGAAGCTTCTGGGATGGGCCCTGGTAGGGGCGATCGCCCTCGCCGCCGCGGCGGCCATCGGCGTGGTCCTCTTCTACCTGTGCAGATACCTGCTGTCGCGCACCGGGCGAAGCCGGCCAACGCCGCGACGCCGATGGCTCTTGCGCCTCCGGCCTCGCGGCGTTCGACCAGCGTCGGTACGCCTCGATCCAGTCAGCTCCCTGCGGTAGGGCATCGGGTAGCGGCAGGTCCAGGAGCGGAATTCGCTGCCGCATCCGCCCATGCCGGTAGACGGCCACGATCTGTTCGTCGGCTGGTGAGATCGAGACGCTCGACGATTACGTCGACGCCAAGGACCTGGGTGGTGAAGGGCATGGACCAGCGAGTCCTCCAGGACAGTGATAGAAAGCCGTACGTTGCTCGGAGTCGCCGTAGGCATCCACCAGCGCCTCCGCGATGAGGGCATCGAGTCTTGGCCGCCGAGAGGCTTCGATCTTCCCTCCCACTCTTCTGTTTCCCTGCGCGACATGTCGAGATCTCATCGGGACCCCTCCGGCATGCGGGGCAATTCGCGGCTCTGAATCGGGCCGTTGGCACACGCCGTTGACGAAATAGAACCATTCGTCCACCTTCTCCTCGGCGTAGCCGATGGCTCGGTACGCGCGGAGACGCCGCTCGAACATCTTCTGGAGCATCGGCACTGCACGGTCCACGTAATCGAAGATGCGGACGACCGACTTCCGGGGATGCGGGCGATGCAGGCGGCCAGTGTACTGCACCAGCGTCCCCTTCCAGGAGATGGGGAGCGCCAGGAAGAGCGTGTCCAATCGGGCGTCATCGAAGCCCTCGCCGATGTAGCGCCCGGTGGCGAGGACCAGCCGCTCCTCATCGTCCGGAATCGCCGCGAACGCGGTCCCGCTCGCTCGGCGTTCCTTCTCGGTCTTCCCGCCCTGGAGGACGATGAGGTGCTTCACAAATCCGCGGAGGCGATCCGCGAAGAACGCGAGGTGATCCTTCCGTTCCGTGAGAAGGATCGGAGAATGGCCCTCGGCAATGGCGGTGATGACATCGGTGAGGATCAGGTCGTTACGGGCTGGATCGGCCGCCAGTTCCCGATAGAGGGCCTGGATGGGGAGGATACTCTGCTCGGAAGCGAGCCGGAACCGCGTCTCCCGGATGATGAGCTGGGTGTCAAACGGCCTCCCGGACCGTGGCCCGGTCTGCCTTGCCGTGTACCGGACCGGACCGAGTTGCATCTCGGTAATCGGTTGATGCCCGTCGCGCCGCTGAGGGGTCGCGGTGAAGCCGACGATGTAGCGGGCCCGCACCTCGGAGAGCACACGCTCGAAGGACACCGCGGGCATGTGGTGACACTCGTCAACGATGACCTGGCCGTAGGCGGCCACCCGATCGTCCACACTGTCCTTGCGGGTGACGCTCTGGAGCATGGCCACATCGAGCAGCCCGGTCGCCTTCTGCTTCCCGCGGCCAATTTCCCCGATAGCCGCATCCTCGACTCCGAGGAACATCGCGAGCTGCACTTTCCATTGATCCAGGAGTGGCCGCCGGTGGACGAGCACCAGGGTGCTGCGCCGCCGCTGGGCCGCGAGGTAGACACCGAGCACGGTCTTCCCCATGCCGGGAGGTCCGACGAACACGCCAGTGTCATGCTGGAGGAGGGCCTGGGCGGCGTCTTCCTGGATGGAGGTCAGCTCTCCGTGGAAGTGGACGTCGAGGGGGTTGCCGTCCGTGCGCTGATCGTCGATGGCGAGACGCACCCCATACTGCTGGAGGAGGGTCTCGAGATCGGAGCGACACCCCCGCGGCAGAGCGAGGTGCTCGGGGAACTCCTCGGCGCAGGCAATCACGCGCGGCGTGAGGGCTGTGGACAATCGCATCCGCTGTTTCTTGTAGAACTCCGGGTTCTGGAAGGCCGCCAGCCGCTTGATCTGGTTGAGCAGCGGGGAGGGGAGGCCGGCTTTCGCGACGAAAAGGCGTTGGGCCAGGACGGCCCGGACCTCCGGAGGGAGCGGGCCAGGAATCACTGGGGTCTTGCGCGTCCCGGACGGCGGACGGGTCCACGGGGCGGCGTGTTCGGCCTCGTCGTCGAGTCCGGCGGACCGGACGCCCACGATCTGATCCCGTCGCGCGGCGTCCTTGACCAGCGACTCCACGTACGCCGGCTCCAGACGGCGCACCGAGGCCAGTGTGGCCCACTGATCGGGGTATGGAGCCCAGGTCGCGTCGACAAAGAGCGCGTTGCCTTTCAAGGTGGCCGCGGGCTGAAGAGGCAGGGCGATCAGGTTCCCGAACCCGCCGCGCGGCAAGGTATCCTGGTTGGGGAAGAGGCGGTCGTAGGACCGCATGCTGAGTTGGTGTCGCCGGGCCATGGTCTCGGTGAGCAGGAAGGAGCCAAGATTCCGCGCGAGACTGGCGGCCACGTGTGCGGTGAAAAAGAACCAGGTATGCGCCCCATCGCCGGACCGCGACCGCTCCACGGCGGGGGGACACCCTCTGCTGACGCACGTCTCGACGAAGGCCGCTACATCATCGCGCCACCCCGTCCCGTCGAAATCGACCGCAAGGAACCAGCAGGTCTCATCGCGCAAGAGGGGGTAGACCCCGAGGACATGCTGGCCTTGGAGGTGTCCTTGAATGGCCTTGTCGTCAACCGGGAGAAACGCCTGGTTCGGACACTCCCCACATTTGATCCTCGGCTTCCCGCAGGTACCCCGTACCCACTCGTTGGCGCAGGCGGGCGCATAGCCCGCGGTCTGCTTCTTCGGATTGTTCCACAAGCGGGCGAAGACATCCTCCCGACCGCGGAAGAGCTGGCGAAAGAGATGGATCCGTTCCGGGGTCAGACTGTCGCGTGCTGTCGGGGGAGATGGCGGCGTGGCATACGGCGGCGGGGATTCGCGGACGGCCGTCTTCCGTGCCTGCAGGGCATGCACGCGGGCGCGCGCCTCGCGGGTCTTCCGCTCCAGCTCCGCGAGTGTGGCTTCCGCGCGGGCCAGTTCATCCTGCGGAGCATTCGTGTCGGCGTCAGCCATCGCTCGTTGTTCCTTCTGCCATAGACCCGATACGTTTGGGCGCCCGAGTCGATGTGGGTCAGCAAGAGCGCCATGCGCCACGCCAACCTGCAGATAATCCTATCACAGGAGCCGGGAAAGTAACGGGCGGATCTATTGAGACCCCCGTAAAGGAGGCCGAATCCGGGGGAGCTTCCGGACCGGAGGAGGGACGTCGGGTTTTCGGGTACGCGGGCTGGTACGCTGCGTTTGGCCGGCTGATGTTGCGCTGAGAAGTCCACGCCTTTGATTATGCTCCCTCCAGCGCCCGCCATCTCTCCATTATAAGTGAGACTTTCAGCATGCGCTGAAAGATTAAATATAGGTGAAATCACTTGATAGATACCGAAGCGCACTGTATAGTCATTTTCAGCAGAGGTTGAAAATGGTTAATATAGTGAAATCTGCTGAAAGGAAATTGCTGGACCAAGCGGAAGCGGCGGTGCGGGACTGCCTGGAACCGGTGGCCTCGCTCTCGATCAAACGGCTCCGAAGGGAGCCTCGACGTGATGCCCCCCGCCCGGCCATCGTGCTCACCTTGAAGACGCCCACCGGGGATCAGGTGGTGCTGGTCAACGTCAAGGGGAGCGGCCAGCCTCGAATCATCCGCGATGCCGTCAATCAACTCCTTCGGTATCAGTCCACAGTCGCCGGCGCGTATGGCATCCTGGTGGCCCCTTACATTTCCCCGCAGTCCGCCCGGCTCTGTGCTGGAGAATGGGATCGGATACGCGGACCTGGCCGGCAATTGCCGGCTAAGCTTCGGCTCCGTCTACGTCGAGCGCGACGGGAAGCCGAACCCGGCCCCCCAGCGCCGAGAGCTTCGCTCTCTGTATGCGCCCCGGACTACCCGAGTGTTGCGCGTGCTCCTCCAGGCCCCAAAGAAGACTTGGCGCCTGCAGTCGTTGGCGCAGGAAGCGAGAGTCAGCTTAGGGCAGGTCTACAACGTCAAGAAGCTGCTAGCGGATCGTGAATGGATCCGGAGCGAGGAGGGCGGTCTCCGGCTCTCCGACCCCGGCGTCCTGCTGCAGGAGTGGTCGCAGCACTACACCTACCGCAAGAACATCGCTCGCGACTTCTATTCGCTCGATGCGCCCCCAGAGGTCGAGCGGAAGCTGGCGGCGGCCTGTCGAGACGCGACGGTGCCGTATGCCTTCACGGGGTTCTCGGCGGCGGCGCGTCTGGCGCCGATGGTCCGCTACCAGCGGGTGATGGCTTATATCAGTGGCGACCCGACCCCGGTCGTGACGGCACTCAGCCTCAAGGATGTGCCGTCCGGAGCGAACGTGACCCTCCTGTCCCCGTATGATGACGGCGTCTTCTATGGAACGGCGGAAGTGGATGGCCTGCGGATTGCCTCGGCCTATCCAGGTCTATCTGGACCTGATCGGCTACCGCGGTCGTGGTGAAGAGGCGGCTGCCTTCGTGCTGGAACAAGTGATCGAACGGACATGGTAGACACCCGCACAGACTATTCCGCCGATGCGGTGGCCGCCGCCCGGGCCGTGATGCTGGAACTGGTGCGGCTCCTCGGGGAGTATCGCGACGAGATCGTGATTGTCGGGGGATGGGTCCCGGAGCTGCTCCTGCCACTCGCCCGGCCGGGGCATATCGGCAGCACCGATGTCGATCTGGCGTTGGACCATCGGCGGATCAGCGAGGCCGGTTACCAGACGATCCGCGAGCATCTCCTCCGGCACGGGTACGTTGCGGGGACACAGCCCTTTATCTTCTTTCGCGAGGTCGTAGTGGCCGGCCGCCCCATTCCGGTGAAAGTGGACTTCCTGGCCGGGGAGTACGGCGGGGCCGGTCGGAGTCATCGAACCCAGCCTGTGCGAGATGTGGCCGCGCGGAAGGCACGAGGGTGCGATTTGGCCTTCGAGTTAAACACCCAGGTCAAGATCGAGGGCACCCTTCCCGGAGGTGGGCTGGATGCGGCCGAAGTGCGGGTCGCCGGTATCGTGCCCTTCCTGGTGATGAAGGGCATGGCTCTCCACGATCGGCTGAAGCCGAAGGATGCGTGGGACATCTACTTTTGCGTCACAAACTACCCGGGCGGACTCGACGCGCTGGTCCGGGAGTTTCGTCCGCATCTGGCGCACGGACTCGTCGCAGAGGGGCTCCGCAAGATCCGGGAGAAGTTCCTTTCGCCCATCCACATCGGACCGAAATCCGTGGCAGACTTCGAGGAGATCACGGATCGAGAGGCGCGCGACCTGCGGCAGCGGGATGCCTTTGAGCGCGTAGACCGTTTGCTCGGGCAGCTCGGGGTGGCCTGAGTGAATGAGGGGGCTGCGAGAAGCGGTGGACGGCCACGCCTCAATTCATGGGTGTCAGCGCCGGGCAGCACATCTTCGACGACCGGAGTGTGGCATGCGGCCTGGGGCGGTACCGGCAATCATCGCGGCGACCATTCTAGCCGGGGCCACATCTCCCCCAGCGCGGAATTCCCTAGAAGCCAGCCCGCCCCTGGATAGTTGGTGGTTATCACCTAACCAGCAACAAACACAGCAAAAAGTCCTCTCTCCAACCAAGAATGCTCCCTCGGCCCAGCCGTCGCGCGGCCGCCCGAACGGCAACCGACTTTTATGTCCAACTCCTCGGCTGGGCAAGGCGGACGCGGGCTGCCGCGCGCCGCGGCCGAGACGGCGTCCGAGCTCGGCACGCGACTGCACGACCGCTTTCCGCCGCTCGCGGCGGCGATTACGGGGATCGTGAGGGCCTACAACGAGGAAGCTTATCGCGAAGTCGGACCCGGCCCGGCCGGACTGGCGGAGCTTGTTGCCGCCTGGCGGGAACTCCGGCGCGTCGCGCATTGGCCCGCGCGGTTCCACGCCTGGTGGACCGCGTCGGAAGAAGCCGGTCAGTAGCCTCTGCCCATCCCAGCAAACCGTCCGCACTCGCAACCGACTATCCTTCCCGGGTCCCGGACAGATCATCTCCCGCATATTGAGTGGCCTTTTGAAGGGTCCAGGGAGGCTCTCTTTTCCTTGACGGTAGACCTGTTTATGGACTAAAATCGGTCTCCTCTAAATCCGCCAAGGAGGGACCCGATGAAATTGTCCAGCCAGATCAAGCCAATCAGCTATCTGAAGGCCCACGCCGCCGAAATCATCCGCACTATGGGCGATCAGGGGGCGCCGCTTGTCATCACCCAGAACGGCGAGGCCAAGGTGGTCCTGCAGGACATCGACAGCTACGAGCAGACCCAGGAGACCTTGGCCCTGCTGAAGATCCTTGCCCTCGGCGCCCGTCAAATCGAGGCAGGCAAGGTGGAACCCGCCGCTGGTGTGATCCGGCGCCTTCGTGACCGACGGAGCACGCGCTGATGCCCTTCGAGGTGTTTTTGACCGCCGACGCAGCCCGAGACCTTGAGGAGCTCTATCACTACATCACCCTGCATGATGCACCGGACAAAGCGGACCACGTGCTGACGCGTATCGAGAAGGCGCTGGACAGCCTTTCCGAATCCCCGGATCGAGGCGCCCATCCGAAAGAACTGCTGGCCCTGGGAATCCGGGAGTACCGGGAGATCTTTTTCAAACCCTACCGGGTGATATACCGGGTCCTGGGCAACTCTGTACACGTCTTCCTGATCGCCGACGGACGGCGCGACATGCAGGCGCTGTTGCAACGTAGACTGCTGGATGCGTAAGAGACCTGACTCCCAACGGCCCGCATTCCACATCGTTGCGATCAGGCATCAAGAGTTGGCGGCGGGAAGGTGGTTCGGGCTGTCCCTCGTGGAGTAGCTCGCCAACGTCGGAAGCGAGATCGAGCGCGCGATGCGGCCACCTACTTCTGGTTCGACAACCGCCACGGCTCATCCGATGAATCGTGGCGACGTTATTTTCACGCCTTCACGTACGCGGCGGCGCTCGGCCGAGGCGTATGATCGTAACATGGAGGAAGCGAGGCGCGAGCGCATGAACCTCGAACGGCTCGTCGTACAGATCCGAACGATACACGACCAGCTTGCGCAGCAGGCCACGAAGGCGGTCAACCTCGGGCTCACGTTGCGGGACTGGCTTATCGGCTGCCACATCCAGAAATACGAACTACGCGGCGAAGACCGGAGCGAATACGGCGACCGCCTGTTCGAGGTCCTCGCGGACAGGCTGACTCGTCAGGGGCTTCCCAATTGCAACCGGCGCCAACTGTATCGGTACCGGGACTTCTACCGGCTCTACCCCCAGATTGTGGGGACGCTGTCCCCACAATTCCAAAAGATGCTGCCGGCGCTCCTTCCCGACGAGAAAGTTCAGACTATCGACCGTGGACGGCGGTACGACGGTACAGCAGTACAAGAACAGTTCGGCGGTTCGGGGGCACGGAGGAGAAGCAGGGGGACGGCACGGGTCGGCACGCTCGGCGTTCGGCGCTCGTCCGCACGTTACGCCGTTCAACGTTTCACGTTTGACGTTCGTGAAGCCTCGACCCGGCTCGGGGCCGGGGTGCCCAGGCGGGACTCGACCTGGGGGAGCCATTCCATGATGGGGATGTTCTGCGGGCACTTGGGCTCGCACTCACCGCAGCGCTCGCACTTGTCCGCGTGCTTCTCGGCGGGGAAGAACATGCGGTAGGTGCGCTGGGTCTTCCCCGTGTGGCCGTAGATGACGGTATCGTTATACAGCTCGAAGTTGCGCGGCACGTCCACACCGTTCGGGCAGGGCAGGCAGTACTTGCACTGCGTGCAGGGGATGGGCTTGAGACCCTCGTAGGCGGCCTTGGCGTGCAGGTAGAGGACGCGCTCGGTCTCCGGCAGGCTGTTGGGCCGGCTGCGCGCGGCGCTGGCCAGGTTCTGCTCTACCTGAGCCATGGTGCTCATGCCGGAGAGGACCGTGGTGACGGCTGGCTGATCCCAAAGCCATTGCAGGGCCCGGTCCGCGGGAGTAATGCGGATGGCGGAGCGGGCCCAGATCTCCGCCACGGCCGGCGGCGGCTCTTGGGCGAGTTGGCCGCCGCGGATGGGCTCCATGACAACCACGGGGATGCCCCGACCGGCGGCGTACTCCAGCCCTTCCCGGCCGGCCTGGTAGGCGATGTCCATGAAGTTGTACTGGATCTGACACAGACTCCAGTGGTAGGCGCCCACGATCTCCTTGAAGAGCGGCAACTGGTCGTGGAAAGAGAAACCGAGAGCGCCGATCCGTCCATCGCGAAGCGCCCGCTCGGCCCGCTTCAGGATGCCAAGATTCTTCACGCGGGGCCAGTCGGCCGCATTGAGGTTGTGCAGCAGGTAGAAGTCGATGTGCTCGGTCTGCAAGCGGCCGAGCTGCCGGCCCAGGAACGTGTCGAAGTCGTCGGCGCTCTTGACCTGCCAGGAGGGAAGCTTGGTCGCCAGCTTGATCCGTTGGCGATAGCCGTCCCGAAGCGCCTGCCCCACCACCACTTCGCTCCGGCCGCCGTGGTAACCAAAGGCCGTATCCACGTAATTGACGCCCACGTCGATCGCGGTGCGGATCATGCGCACGGCTTGGGGCTCGTCGATGTCGCCGGCCCCCGGACCGCGAAGCGGCAGCCGCATTGCACCGAAACCCAGGGCGGACACTTGAAAGCCGGTCGTGCCGAATGGACGGTATTGCATCGGGCCTCCTCTCGATTCGTTTAATGACCGCGGCAGTATACGCTGCCAACGCGATTCGAGCCAGTCGGAAGCCGCGCGTTGGAAGATGCGCGTTTTGCGGTCAACTGCAGCGTTCGGGCTCAGACGTGATTGCGGAGCATCATGCTCTTTGGGGTGCGGGCTGAGATGGATTTGCTCCTGGACGTACGGAACACCGACCCGCGCGAGATGATGCTTGAGCAGGGTGAGGGGCACTGCAAGACGTTCACGTGCTTCTTGGCCGTGGCCTTGACCTTCAGACCCGCCATGAACAGGGCGCCGTACCGGCTCTCCAACTCTCTAGGAACGAGCGTCTTGGCGCCTGCCACCAGGCGTCCGAGCTCGGCTGTAGTGCTTGGGGCAGTGGGCCATGAGCAGGAGCTCGTGGACGGTGTGAAAGGCCACCAGCTTCCCCCGCGTGAGGCCCCCGGCTGTCAGATCGCGCCAGCGGCGGTAGCAGAAGACGCGCTCCACGAAGTTCTCACGCATGGGCAGGTCGTGGAGATGGCCTTCCTCTTCCACCGGCAAGAGGGGAAAGCGATCCATCAGTGCCCGAGCGAAGACACCGACCCCGGTCTTGCTGGGCATCCCGCTCTCTCCGTACACGCGCACCCGCTCCATCCCGCAGCTCGGCGAGTTACTCTTCAGGATGTAGCCGCAGAGATCCATGCGAGCGAGCTGATCCAGCCGACCCTTCGCCCAACGCTGCATCCCGTCGGTCTGGTCCCCCCGCGTCTTGCCGAAGACGAGACGCGGGGCCGACGCGTCCCCGACGAGCCGCAAGGTCTCGCGGGGCGTGCCCAAGCCCATCTCCACCTCGGGGCAGACCGACACCCATTCGAAGAACTCCCCCAGCGTGTCGGTGAGGTACCGGTCCCGCTTGTGGCCTCCATCGTAGCGGACTTCGTTCCCGAGCAGGCAACTGCTGATCCCGACCCGGATGGGACGATCCTTCACTGCGGACGAGGCGGCTGTCTCGGACATCGAGTCGTTCCTGTCGGCCGGCACGGGCGTGGCTATTTCAGGATCCTGGAGTAGGTCTCCTCGTCGAAGCCGACGAGGAGGGTGCGGCCCTTCCGAAGCGTGGGGGCCCGCAGATTCCCCGTCGGGCCGAGCAGCAAACCCAAGAGCGCGGCCCGGTCCGGCTTCTCCTTTCGGAGATCGAGGTACACGACACGCTTCCCCTTGCTGGCGTAGATCTCGTCCAGATCCTGGGCCAGCGCCAGGGCCTCTTTCTCTTTCAGCGTCGTCTTTCTGGCATCCACCTGCGTCATGGTCTCGACCTTCTTCTTCGCAAGAAACTCTTGCGTCTTGGCGCAGGTCTTTCACCCGGGACGATGATAGCTCCAGTCAACACGGGCCATGGGGATTCCTCCTTTCAGATTGTCCTGTCGATTGTCTTGCGCATCCGTTCGGTTCCCGGCGACTGGGCAATCTGGCGACTCGGCAACTGGGATCAATGCTCCCCTGGATTCTCTAATCGCCCGATCGCCCCATTGCCGAATTGCCGCTCCTCATTCCGGGCGCAGCAGATGCCGCAGGGCGCCCTCGAGTTCGGGAAATCGAAAGTGGTAGCCCGATTCTTGGAGGCGTACGGGCTATGACCCGCGCGCTCGCCAACAGCAGGGCGTCGGCCATCTCCCCGAATGCCAGCCGCGCCGCGAACGGGGGCACAGATACCAATGCTGGGCGCCGCAGGGCCCGGGCCAGCAACCGAGTGAACTCGGCATTCGTCACCGGCGTCGGGGCCACCGCGTTCACCGGCCCCCGCAGGGACTCGGCGGAGAGGGCATGGCGGATCGCTCCGACCGCATCGTCAATGGCGATCCAGCTCATGAACTGGTCCCCGCTTCCGATCCGACCGCCCAGCCCCAGCTTGAAAGGCGGGAGCATCTTCTGGAGGGCGCCGCCTGCCGGGCTGAGGACCATGCCAAATCGGAGATGGACCACCCGGATGCCCGCTTGGGAGGCCGGCTCGGTGGCCGCCTCCCATTCGCGGCAGACGTCGGGGAGGAAGCCGTTGCCTGCGCCACTCTCTTCGGTCAGCGTCTGGGCGCCTCGGTCCCCGTAGAATCCGATGGCGGAGGCGCTCACGAGGAGCTTCGGCGGGTGCGCCAGTCGAGCCAACGACTCGCAGAGGCTCCGCGTCCCTTCCACGCGGCTCTGCCGGATCTCCGCCTTCCGGGCGGGTGTCCAGCGGCCGGCCGCGATGTTCTCTCCGGCCAAGTGGACCACCGCGTCCACTCCGCCGAGACAAGATGGGTCGGCCAAGCCTCGCGCGGGATTCCAGGCGGCCTCATCCGAGTTGGCGGGTGTGCCGCGCACCAGGCGGGTCACGCGGTGGCCGCCCGCGGTGAGGAAGGGGACCAGGGCAGATCCCACGAGACCTCGCGATCCGCTTACGGCGACATGCATGGAATAACGCCCCCCTCAAACCGCAACCGCCAGACGCCGGCCTGGTCGCATCCTGGCACCTGGAGTCTACCACGGCAAGAACCCATCCTGACAGCGCTCGCATCCTGGGCCTTGATCTGGCGAGACTGTCAGCAGTATGATTGGGCCAGCCGAAGGCCCTGGGTCCGGTCCGCACCGCAGCGCGGGAATGGGGGAGGTTGCCGCCTGAAGTCACGAAGCGGCGCAACGTCTTGCGGAGGAGGGAGCCATGAACCTGTCCATGGGGAACAAGAATGTGGTGGTCGGACTCGTGGTGATCATGCTCTTCCTTTCTATGACGTTCTTCATCGAGCGGACGGCCGCCGTGCACGGATTCCACGACCGGGCAGCCGCCGTCGTGCTGGACACCAAAGGCAGCACGGACCTGTTGAAACATGAGATCACGGGCGTGAAAACGGGTCCCGCGTACCGGACGGGAGGGATCTACTTCACGAACTACTACCCCAACAACTACGTCCGCGTGCCGAACTCGTCGAAGGACGCCGCCTACAACATGCGGCTGTACGCCTGGCTCTTTGCCCTCTTCAACATCGCCATCGGCGTGATCGTGGGCCTGCAGACGAACGCCGGTTGTGGGCTGCGTTCCACGGCCTCTTGGCTGGCGTTTGCGGGTGTGATCCTCTACCCGATCCGCGACTCCGTCTATTTCTGGGGGCGGTGGCTGAATCCGAATTTTAATCCCGGCGGGCCGGGGCCGGTGCTCTATCCCCTCATGTGGCTCGGTGGCAGCGCCATGTTTCTTGCCCTGCTCCTGACGCTCATCATCTTCGTGCAGGGGACGAAAGGCGCACCGGCAAGGTAAGCCCAGACATTTCACCGCAAAGCTCGCCTGTCTGCGCCTGCTGTGAGACGCAGCAGGCAGGCAAAAACCGCAAAGCGGCAGAGGCCAGGCGCAAGAGCCTCAGAGGTCAGCACCTCAGAGATCAGTGGTCGGTGGTCAGTGATCAGAGCCTCAGAGGGCAGAGCCGCAGAGGCGAGCTTCGCCTCCTGGCTCTGCCTCTCTGCCCTCCCCTGGACGATTGTTCGGTTCTTCGATCACCCTGCCAAGTCGGGGCTGCGCGCGCTTGCAATGCGCGACTGTCGCCGTAGAATGTGCCATTGTTATCGAGAGTGGGGCAACGTGTCCCCTTGCTTGGCGCCAGACCCCCTGAACGAATCCGGCCCCGCGCCGAAGAATGGCGCTAGAATAATTAGTTAGATCTGGTATGACCAGTGGCCCGACACTTGCAAACTAAGAAACTGGAGTTTCAATACCGCCAGAGTAGTCGCGGGCAAATTTGCAGCGCCATCAGCGATGGCAGGGGGGCACCATGCACGAACTCGAACCGGTATTCAATCCTCGATCCATCGCCGTCATCGGCGCCTCCCGTCGGGAGGGGACGATCGGCCAGCAGGTTACCAAGAATCTGATCGAGGGCGGCTTTCCCGGGCCCATCTATCCGATCAATCCAGGGGCCACGGAAATCCTCGGACTGAAGGCGTATCCGTCCATCGGCGACGTGCCCGGACAGGTCGATGCTGCCGTCTATTGCGTGCCGGCCGACAAGGTGCTCGACGTGGCTCGCCAGTGCGCCAAGATGGGGGTCAAGGGGCACATCGTCATCACCAGCGGCTTCGCCGAAGTCGGGAACGCGAAGGATGAAGAAGAACTGAAGAAGATCGCCCGCGAGTCGGGCGGGCGGGTGATCGGCCCGAACATCGTGGGCATCATGAGCAACCCCGGCAAGGCCAACGCCAGCTTCGCCCCCGTCCTCCCGTTCAACGGCAAGACGGCGCTCATCTCGCAGTCCGGCGCGCTGATCATCGCCCTGGACACCGTGACCTTTGTCCGCCGCTTCGGCGTCACGTCTATGATCTCCCTCGGGAACATGGCGGACGTGGACTTCGCGGACTGTATCGAGTATTACGCCCAGGACCCAAACACGAAGTGCATCGCCCTTTACGTCGAGGGGGCCAAGAACGGCTTCAAGTTCATGCAGGCCGGCCGCTGGGCGGGGAAGCCCATCGTGGTCCTGAAGGCCGGGGTCTCGGCCCACGGGGCCGCCGCCGCCGCGTCCCACACCGGCTCCCTGGCCGGCTCGGTCAAGGTGTATCAGGCCGCCTGCAACCAGGCGCACATGATCTGGGCAACGGATCTGGACGACATGCTCAACAAGAGCCAGGCCCTGGCCATGCAGCCCCCCCTCAAGGGGGATAACGTCGTCATCATCACCAACGGCGGCGGGATCGGGGTGCTGGGCACGGACGCGGCCGAGCGCCACGGCATCCCCCTCAAGACGGCGCCCGCCGATGTGCAGGCAGAGTTCCGCAAGTTCATGCCGGATTTTGGCAGCCCGAAGAATCCCGTGGACATCACCGGGGGCAGCGGCGTGGCCGGCTACGAGGGGGCGATCGAGACCGCCTTGAAGTGCCCCTGGGTCAATGGCATCGGCGTCTTCTACTGTGAGACGGCGGTGACCAAGGCCACGGAGATCGCGGACGCCCTGCTCAAGAAGGTCAAGGAGAGCGGCGTCACCGACAAGCCGGTGATCGCCTGCTTCGTGGGTGGCGCGGGCAGCGTGGAGGCGGGCAAGGTCTTGCTGGACGCTTCCGTCCCCTACTTCGACTGCCCCAACAAGGCCATGGCGGCTTTCGCGGCGCTGCGCCAGTCGGCCCGGTTCTCCGAGGTGGGCTGCAAGGTGGACTTCGAGCCCTACACCGACGTGGACAAGAAGAAGGCGCAGCAGATCATCGCCACGGCGCGGGCAGCCGGCCGCAAGGCGCTCACCGAGCCCGAGGCGAAGGACCTGTTCGCCTGCTATGGCCTGCCGGTGACAAAATCCGATCTGGCGAAGACCGAGGACGATGCGGCCCGCATCGCCAAGGAGATCGGCTTCCCCATCGTCCTGAAGATCGTCTCGCCCGACATCCTGCACAAGAGCGACGCCGGCGGCGTACGGGTGAACCTGAAGGATACCGAGGCCGTCCGCATGGGCTTCCGGACGATCCTCGAGAACGTCAAGAAGTACAAGGCGGACGCCGAGATCCACGGGATCCTGGTCTGCGAGATGGCGCCGCTGGGCAGCGAGGTCATCTGCGGCTCGGTGAACGACTCCACCTTCGGCCCGACCGTCATGTTCGGCCTGGGCGGGGTCTTCGTGGAGGTCCTGAAGGACGTCACCTTCCGCGTGGCCCCCATCTCCATCGACTGCGCCCTGGGGATGCAGCAGGAGATCAAGGGCTACCCCATGCTCCAGGGGGTGCGCGGCGAGAGGCGCCGGGACCAGGAGGCGCTGGCCCTCGTGATCAGCCGGCTGAGCCAACTGGTGGCCGACCTCGACGACGAGATCGCCGAGACCGACGCCAACCCGATCCTGCTGTACGAAGAGGGGAAGGGCTGCCGCGTGGTCGACGCGCGGGTCATCCTGAAGCAGCGGTAGGAACGCGGATTCCCGACCACACACGCGGCGCCAGGCAAAGCCTGGCGCCGCGTTATTATTCCGGGTTTTTGTTGCTGCAGCCCTTTTTCGGCGGCCTACTTCAGGTAGGCTCGGATGGCCTCGACCATGATCTCCACGCCGATGGGCAGCGAGGCCTCGTCCACGTCGAAGTGGGGCGAGTGGCCCTTGGCGGTGATGCCCCGCGCCTCGTTGGCGCAGCCGAGGCGCATGAACGCCCCGGGCACCATCTGGGTGAACAGGCCGAAGTCCTCCCCACCCATCTTCGGGGTCAGATAGCTGACGTTCTCGGCCCCCAGGACGCTCACGGCCGCCGCGTACAGGTCGGCCGCGACGGCTTCGTCGTTGATCGTGGAGGGGACGCCCGGGATGAAGCGGTAGTCCACAGCCACCCGGAACGACTTCTGGAGGCTCTCGGCCATGTCCTGCAGCCGCTCTTTGACGAGTGCGCGCACCTCGAGCTTGAAGGTTCGCACCGTCCCCCGGAGCAAGGCCTGATCGGGGATGATGTTGGGAGCCGTGCCGGCCGTGAACTGCCCCACCGAGATCACGGCCGCGTCCAGGGGATCCACGTTCCGGCCCACGATGCTCTGCAGCGCGGTGACGAAATGGGCGCCGGCCACGATGGGATCGATCCCGTTGTGGGGATAGGCTCCGTGGATACCCTTGCCCTGGATGATGAGCTGAAACGAGTCGGTGTGGGCGTGGCTGACCCCCTTGTAGAGGCCGACCTGGCCCGCGGGCAGGTCGGTGTTCATGTGCAGCGCCAGGATCCGATCCACCTTGGGATTCTCCAGCGCCCCGGCGTCGATCATCCGGCGGGCGCCGGCCACGATCTCCTCCGCCGGCTGGAAGAAGAGCTTGAGCCGCCCCTTGATCTTGGTCAGCAGACCCGACTCGACCACCTGCTTGGCGACACCCAGCATGACGGTTGCGTGGCAGTCATGGCCGCAAGAGTGCATCACGCCGGGGATGGTCGACTTGTAGGGGACATCGTTCAGTTCGTCCATGGGCAAAGCGTCGATGTCGGCCCGCAACGCCAGGGTCTTCGGCCCGGGCCGGCCCTCGAAGATGGCGACTGCCCCGGTCTCGAGACCGGGGAGTTCCTGGAATCGCGCCCCCAGCCCCGTCAGGATCTCCTTGATCCTGGCGGTGGTGCGGAATTCCTTCAGGCCGAGCTCCGGGTGGCGGTGGAAGTCACGGCGGGTTTCGACAAGCCAGGAATGCAGCGGATGCTGTTCAGGGTTCACGGGTTCGTCCTTTCTCGGTGAGCCGTTGTCAAAGAATAACTCAGGCTGCGTACTGTTACATAGCCTGCTTGTCGGGGTCAACCCCTGATGACGGAGATTGATAGGAGGGTCGCACCAAGCGGCGGGGCGCGCCGTTTGCCCTTGACTTCGCACTCGTGTAAAGGGTAGCGTCATCGTGCATCAGACGTTTCCCGATGATGAGATCGGGGGGAGAATCCCCAGCGTCCGGTTGAATAGCCATGCGGACCACCTCGTCCCACAGGTGTTTGTCGGTGGGAAGTGGGGAGCGGCTACGCGGCATCAGGAAAGGGGGTGGTGTCTCCCGTATCCGGCAGGCGGGGAGTATTGGTGGTGGATGAAACCAGACCCGGTTTCAAAAGGAGGTAGTGGATGGAAAAGCAGAAGACACGAGGAAAGTTGAGCCGGCGCGAGTTCCTGAAGGTGGGGACCGCCGGCTTGGGCGTGGCCGCCCTGGGGTCTCTCCCCGGGAAGGTGTTCGGCGCAGCGCCCGCGGTCCTGAAAGGGACCAAGCTGACGATCCTCCAGGGGACCTACTTCATTGGCCCCGGGCAGGATCTCTACAAGAAACAGGCCTCGGATTGGGGCAAGGCGAACGGCGTCGAGGTGAGCGCCGATTTCTTGAATTGGCCGGACCTGCAGCCCAAGATCGCGGCCGGCATCCAGGCCGGCGGGGTGGACATCGTCGAGCTGTGGCCGTCATGGAACCACCTCTACAAGGACAGCCTGGTGGACATGACACCGGAAGCCGAGGAATTCGGCAAGCGCGGTGGCGGCTTTGAGAAGTATGTCCTGAACTCCGCGCCGGTCAACGGCCGGTATCTGGGCATTCCCCATGGGATGTCCAACGCCTCCATGAATTACCGGATCAGTTGGTTCAAGGAAGCCGGCTGCCCGAACGCGGAGGACGGCGCCAAGGTCGATCTGACCTGGGATGAGTACCACGCCATCGCCAAGAAGTGCAAGGCGGCCGGCCATCCGTTCGGCCAGGCCCTGGGCCACAGCACGGGCGACCCCCCCGGGTTCGTCTACCCCTACATGTGGGCCCACGGGGCGATGGAGGTCGACAAGGACGGCAAGTCGATCCAGTTCAACAAGCCGTCGTTCGTCGAGGGCATGCGGAAGTTCATCGAGGCCTGGAAGGACGGCTACGACACCACCGGGACGTCCTGGGACGACAGCAGCAACAACCGGGCGTTCTTGGCCGGCCAGCTCGCCTGCACCTACAACGGCTCCAGCATCTACTTCGTAGCCTTGAAGGAGCAGCCGGAGATCGCCAAGGACATGCACCACATGCTGATCCCCAAGGGACCCGGCCGGCCGGTTCTACTGGCTGGGCAGCCGGACCTTCGCCATCCTCAAGAATTCCAAGAACGTTGCCGGGGCGAAGGAGTTCTTGAAGTGGTGGTTCCAGGACAAGCAGTTCGGCGATTGGTGGCGGCTGCAGAAGGGCTACATGCTGCAGCCGGTGGTCAAGTACTACAACGACCCGGTCTGGACCGAGGACCCCAAGCTTCTTCCGTTCCGCGAGCAGCCCAAGTACGGAGTGGATGTCGGCTGGCCGGGGCCGCCGAACGAGAAGGCGTCCCTGGCGTGGTCGAAGTACATCATCGTGGACACCTATGCGAAGGCGGTCCAGAGCGGCGATCCCAAGGCGGCCATCGAGTGGGGCGCCGAGCAATTGAAGCGGGCGTACGGACTCTAGCAAGGATTCGCTCTCGGATGGCGTGGGCCGCGCCCACGCCATCCGGAGTTCGGTTCAATCTTTCGTGAGGGCAGCCGCGACGCGCGCGACTGCCCTCACGTTGGAGGGTGCGGTGAGTCCCAAGCATGAAATGCGCGGCAGCGCCGTGACGTCGGGGTCGCTGCTGGAGCGAGAGTCGAGCCTGGGCGTCATCCTGATGCTGCCATGCGCGCTCCTGCTCATGGTCTTCATGGCCTACCCGTTTTTCCTGGGGATCTGGCTGTCGGTCACCGACAGCACGATCGGACGGGGCGTCGGTCAGTTCATCGGCCTCCGGAACTTCAAGGACCTGCTGACCGACACCATCTTCCAGCAGACGGCTTGGAACACGTTCGTCTACGCCATGGTGACCGTCCCGTTCAAGGCGGCGCTGGGGCTCGGCCTGGCGCTGGTGCTGAACCAGCAGATGCGGTTCAGCAATCCCATCCGGGCGGCGGTGATGATGCCCTGGATCGTGCCCACCGCGCTCTCTACCCTCGGCTGGTTCATGATCTTCGATCCGGTGTTCAGCCCCTTCTCATGGTTGTTAAAGCATTTCGGCCTTATCAAGACGAACATCAATTTCCTGGGCGATCCCGGCCTGGCGATCTCCTCGGTCTGCCTGGCCAACATCTGGCGCGGCGTCCCATTCTTCGGCATCACGATCCTGGCGGGGCTCCAGGCTGTTCCAAACGAGCTGCACGAGGCGGCGGCCATCGATGGGGCGAGCATGTGGCACCGGTTCCGGCACGTGACCGTGCCCCACATCAAGGGGGTGGTCATGATCGCCGCCCTGCTCTCCGTGATCTGGACGTTCGCCGACTTCCAGTTGATCTATGTCTTGACAAAGGGCGGTCCGGCCAACCAGACGCACATCTTCGGGACGTACGCCTACCAGATCGGCCTGGTCGCGACAGAGATCGGCATGGGGGCGGCCATCGCCCTGTACATGTTCCCCATTCTGATGGTGTTCGCCATCATACTGCTGGTGCACCTGCGGCGGGAGGAATAGAGGATGGTCGGAAGTGAACGGCTGAGCAATCGGCTGCTGAACATCTACCTGCCGCTGGCATTCTATCTGGTCTTCCTGCTCTTCCCCTTCTACTGGATGACGCTGGTCTCGTTCAAACATACGAACGACATCTTCGACATGAAGTTCAACCCCTTCTGGATCCAGAAATTCACCCTGGAAAACTACACCTACCTGTTCCAGCAGACCGCGTTCTCGGAGTGGGTGAAGAACACGCTCATCGTGTCGGTGGTGTCCACGGTCTTGTCGCTCACGTGCAGCGTCTTTGCCGGCTACGCCCTGGCCCGTCTGCGCTTCCCCGGGAGCAACTTCCTGGGGGTAGGGATCTTCATGGCGTACCTGGTGCCCCCGACGCTCCTGTTCCTGCCGCTGGCGCAGGTCATCGCCAAGCTCGGGCTCTACAACACCTACTGGGCGCTGATCCTCACGTATCCCACGCAGCTCATCCCGTTCGCCTCCTGGCTCCTGATGGGGTACTTCCGCACCATCCCCAGAGAGATCGAGGAGAGCGCCATGGCCGACGGCTGCTCGCGCCTCCAGATCCTGTGGCGAATGGTCCTCCCGCTCTCCGTCCCCGGCCTGCTCTCGGCGGGAATCTTCTGCTTCACGCTCTGCTGGAATGAGTTCCTCTACGCCCTGATCTTCATGTCCTCCGGCTCCATGAAGACCATCCCGGTGGGTGTCGTGAGCGATCTGATCAAGGCCGATGTCCTGTTCTGGGGGTCGCTCATGGCGGCGGCGGTCCTGGGATCGTTCCCCGTCGCCCTCCTCTATTCCTTCTTCGTGAAGCACTACGTGTCCGGTTTGACGGCGGGAGCGGTGAAGGGATAAGGGGGGTGGGAATTGCGAATTGCGCGAATTGCGAATTGCGAATTGCGGGGGGCGGGAGAGTAGAATCGGATTCCGGGGGCCTCAGGTTTCGTGGACGTCAGATCGGACCGACCAAAGCAGGCCGCAGCATCGCCTCCCCAACTCATCGCAGCGGGCGGCCCTTCGGCTTCGGAGCAGCCTCCGCAGCCAGGCCAGGCGCCTCCGGAATCACGCCCCGGCCAAAGGCGGGGAATCGGTGGCACGCTCAAGGCGCTCGTCAGGCGGCACCTCTGTACGCAGCGCGAATTCATCCTGACCAATGTGCTGGAGGTGCAGGGACTGATGCGGCTGCTCATGAAGCCGCGGAACAGCGGGCTGCCCTGGAGCCGCGATGAGGTCGGCCGGATCCGCGCCCACCTCAAGACGCTGGCGCGCCTGATCCCCGCCCTGGTCGTCTTTCTCTTGCCCGGCGGCCTCCTCCTTCTCCCCGTCCTGTCCGAGGTCCTCGATCGCCGGCAGGGTCCCCGCACGTAGCATCCGTAAACAGATGCTGGGCAAGTCGAACAGGCGCGCCGGGAAATCCTATCCTCTGCCGGGTGCGCGGTCTCCACCCGACCCGCTGCTCCTCGGGAAGGACGGCCCAGGGCGCCAGCGGCGGCTCAGGACGCCGCGCCATCGGCTTGCCGGCCCGGATGGTCGTCCGGTTCACCAGCCGGACCTTGCCCGCCCGGGCGGTCATGAAGACATCGTGGAAGGTGTAGGCGCCTTCCTCCAGCGCGAACAGCGCCACGTCGGCCGGCGCCCCGGGCTTGAGGCTCGCCAGGTCCAGCCGGCGAACGGCGCGGGCCGGTCGCGCGGTCGCCCGCTCGATCACATCAGCCAGGCTCATCCCGAGATTCAGGAACTTCGAGAGGGTCGTGGGCAGGTCGAACATCGGGCCCTGGATGCTCAACTGGTGCGCATCGGTGCTGATGACGTCGGGGAGCATCCCCGCCGCCAGCATCTGTTCGGCGACCTCGTAGCTGAAGCTCCCCGTCCCGTGCCCGACATCCAGGACGAGCCCCGCGTCCCAGGCGCGGCGGACGAAGTCCTTGACACGCCCGTCCGGCGCCAGGATGCGGTTGTTGTGGCCCGTGAAGCAGTGGGTCAGGATGTCGCCCGGGCGCAGCAGCGTGAAGATCTCGTCCAGGGCCGGTGGTCCTACCCCGACGTGGACCATCAACGGCAGGTCGACCTGATCGGCCAGCTTCCGGGCCAGGCGCAGCGGTTCGAGGCCGACCCCGCGAGTCGTCTTCACGTCGATCCGGGCCTTGATGCCCAGGATAGCGTCGCGGTTGGCCTCCACGATCTGGCGCGCCAGATCGAGGTCGCAGTAGTCGAGGTTGGTCAGCTCGTAGGTGGGCGCGACGAGCCCGATCGCCGAGACGTTCAAGAGCGCGAAGACACGCGCCTCGCTCCCCTCGATCACATGGCGACGGAAGCCCGGAAAGCCGTAGCCGCCCGCCGTTCCGGCGTCGAGCCAGGTGGTGACCCCCGTGCGCGCCGCGATCGGATCCGGCTCGATCCCCCAGTAGGTGGCGCCCCAGTAGATGTGGGTGTGCAGGTCGAACAGGCCGGGCGTCACCACCAGCCCCGTAGCGTCCAGCGTTGATCCGACCCTCTCGATGGGAAGGGAGCGGTCCACCGCGGCGATGACGCCGCCCCGGATCCCGACGTCCATCCGCCCCAGCAGCCCGCTGCCGGGGTCCACCACCTCGCCGCCCTTGATGACCAGATCAAAGTTCATGGTCTCTCCTCACCTCGATGACCGGCATTCACTTGCGCAAGAGAACCCGGAAGAACTTGCGAGGACACCCTATCAAGGCGCCGGGGCGGTGTCAAACCTGGAAGCGCTTTCGGGAAAGACGCCGGAGGGTTCGTCTTCCATCCAGGACGAACACCGCGCCTCCTTCCGCCTCGTGCAATCCGGCTAGGCGAGATCAAAGAGGAGCAGCTCGGCGTGGTCGGCGGCGGCGAGGGCCAGGAGCGGCTCGCCGCTCACGGCCGCACCGTCTCCCGCTGCCAGCTCCTGGCCGTTCATCAGCTCTTCGCCGCCAGCTTCCGGGCGATGGTCGCCACGTGCCGACCCTGGAAGCGGGCGATGGCTAGCTCGTTCTCGCTCGGCTGCCGCGAGCCGTCCCCGCCGGCGAGGGTTGAAGCGCCATACGGAGTCCCTCCGGTGATCTCGGCCATGTTCATGAGTCGCTGCTCGGAGTAGGGGACGCCCACGATGACCATGCCGTGGTGGAGCAGGGTGGTGTGGAAACTGGTGATGGTAGTCTCCTGGCCCCCATGTTGGGTGGCCGTCGAGGCGAAGACGCTCCCCACTTTTCCCACCAGCGCCCCTCGCATCCAGAGGCCGCCGGTCTGATCGAGGAAGTTCCGCATCTGGGCGCACATGTTCCCGAAGCGGGTGGGGGTGCCGAAGATGATCGCGTCGGCGTCGGCGAGCTGGTCCGGGCTTGCCACCGGCACGTGGGCGAAGGCCGCCCGCGCCGCCTTGGCTCCGCTCTTCTCCAAAGCCGCCTCCGGCATCAGCTCGGGGACCTGAAGCAGGAGCGCTTCGGTGTCCGGCACCTCGCGTACCCCGGCCGCCACCGCCTCGGCCATTCGGTAGATGTGGCCATACGTGCTGTAGAACACGACCTGCACCTTGGTCTTCATGGGTTCCTCCCTGGCTTTTGCGCGCTGAACGCGCAAAAGCCAAACTCGTGGCACAAAGGATTCTTTGCGCGGGGCTCCCGATCTTCTTGCAGTAGACTGCTACCCGAAGCGGGACGTGTCAAGCGGGGACGCGACTCGACCTGCGGGAGGGCTCGGCCGTCTCCGCCGCTTCGCGCTTGACAGCGAGGCCGAAGTGCGCGATATGCATTCGTGATGGGGCGACCGCGGTCTTCGACCTTCCGAAGGGACCGGCGCGCGCCCCCGGGAGGATCAGATCCATGAGCGGTTCGACGGATTTCGACATTCTGATGATCGGGCATTTTGCCAAAGACCGCCTGGTGGTGGACGGGAAAGCCGAGTCCGCCTCCGGGGGCGCGGTCTTCTACGGCGGCGTGGCGGTACGCCGGCTGGGGGTCCGTGTTGCCGTTGCGACGCGGCTGCACCTGGAGGATTTCCCCCGGCTGGATGAGTTCCGGGATGAAGGGGTGGAGATCTTCGCCACGCCGGCCCCGGCCACCACGGGGATCGAGAACATCTACAACTCGGCCGACATGGAGCGGCGGATTTGCAGGCCGCTGGCGTTCGCCGGGGCCTTTCGGGCCCAGGACGTCCCCAACGTCTCGGCCAAGGTCTATCTGGTCGTGCCGTTGGTTGCCGGGGAGGTGGATCTCGCGCTCCTCAAGCAGATCGCGGCGCGCGGTCCCGTCGGGATGGACGTGCAGGGGTTCGTGCGGGTCCGCGAGGGAAACGAGCTGGTGTTCAAGCAGTGGCCCGACATGCAGGAGGGGCTTGCGCAGATCACCTATCTCAAGGTGGACAAGGCCGAGGCGGAGCTGCTCACGGGGGAGACCGATCTTCTGCGGGCAGCGCGAAAGCTCGCCGCCCACGGCCCGCGCGAGATCGTCCTCACCCAGTCGTCCGGCGTGACCGTGTACGCGGACGGCAAGACCTACCAGGCGCCGTTCACGCCAAGAAACCTGTCGGGACGGACGGGGCGCGGCGATACTTGCTTCGGCACCTATGTCGCGAAGCGGCTCAGCCTCTCGCCCGAGGAGGCGTGCCGCTGGGCCGGGGCGGTCACGACGCTGAAGCAGGAGCAGCCCGGGCCGTGGCGCGGCACCCCGGCCGACGTGGAGGCGTTGCTCAAGTCCCAGTCGTGACGGCGCGGGACGTTCCCAGATTCGCCCCAGGGGATGTGTCATGAGCGCGGATCCGTCACATCTGGCGTGCGTCTGGAAGGAGCTATGGCGTCTCTGGCGGGACAAGCGCAGCGAGCTGTGCGGCCAAGCGCGGCAGTTCGTCCGTCACCTGGGCATGACGCTGGATCCGCCGACAGGCGTTCAGCATGTCGAGAAGCCAGGCGTCATCCTTCCACATAGAGGGGTTCCGTGTGCGCGAGGATGTGGCGGCGGCGGATCCAGTTCTCGCTGCGTTCGACAGCGGCGCGTTCTACGAGGTCCACCTTGCGCCCGAACAGCGTTGCCAGCTCCACCTCAATCGTCACCAAGTCCCACCCGGACCACGCCGCGTTGGGCGCGAAGGTTACGAGCAGATCGATGTCGCTTTCGGGGCGAAAGTCCGGTCGCAAGGCGGAGCCGAAGAGGGCCAGCTCGCTAATCCGCCATCGCCGGCAAAAGTGGGCGAGCGCAATGCGGGGCACTAGATCGCGGATTGTTTGGGCGCTCATACCATGAATTGTACCGCAGGGACAGAATCGGCGCAACGGCTAGTCGCACACGCGAGATCCGTGCTGGCGGGTCGTGTCAATCCCAAGAACCCATGTCATGCGATTCGCCGATATATCCCCGCACCGGAATTCATGCCGATCATGTCATCCACGGCAAGAGGGAGACATCCGAACCCTGAAAGGCCGCAAGTCCCATGACCGACGTTCTTGCTTACGAGCGCGATCCTTTCCTTCGGGGCCTTGAGACGGACGTGGTAAACGCGGGCGTCGAGCGCGGCCACGCGTTCGTCGTCCTGGCGGACACCATCCTCTATCCGGAGGGGGGCGGCCAGCCCGCCGACCGCGGCCGGATTGCGGGGGTTCCGGTGGAGGATGTGCGCAGCGTGGAGGGGCAGATCCGACACTATCTTGGCGGATCGCCTCCGGCCGGGCGCGTCCTGGTCGCTCTGGACTGGGGACGTCGGTTCGACCATATGCAGCAGCACACAGGTCAGCATCTGCTGACCGCCGTGGCCGAGCAGCGGTTCGGTTGGCACACGACGGCTTTTCACCTCGGCGAGCAGGTCTCGGATATCGAGCTGGACACGGCGAAGATCACCTCCGAACAACTCGTAGGCTTGGAAGAGGCGATCGCGGCCGAGATCCGCGCGGCCCGGCCTGTCACCGCGCGGCGGGTGAGCCCTGAGGAATACGCCAGGCTTCCGGTGCGGACGCGGGGTCTGCCGGAGGGCCACACGGGCGACATCCGCCTGGTGGAGATCGCCGGGATCGATCTCAACACCTGCGGCGGGACCCATCTCCGCTCGACGGCCGAGATCGAAGCATTGAAGCTCCTTGGGACAGAGCCGATGCGGGGCGGGACGCGGCTGTTCTACGTGGCGGGCGGGCGATTGCGCCGCCTCCTGGCCGCCCATCACGAGCGGGCGGCGCGCCTCCGGCAGGTCGTCGGGGCCGCGGACGAGGAGCTGGCGGCCGGGATCCAGGCGAAGCTCGACCAGCTCAAGGAGGCGCAGCGGACGATCCGGACGCTGGAGGAGGAGCTGGCATCCGAGGCCGCGCGGGCCATGGCGACCGGCGGCGAGAAGGTCGCCAGCGGTCACTGGTCGGCGCGCGACCTCCCGTTCCTCCAGCGCGTGGCCAGGGAGCTGGCCCGGCTGGCGCCCGACCGGATCGCGCTTCTCACCGCGGGGGAGGGGGATCAGGGGGCTTTCGTCCTGTGCGCCGGAGAGGGGGCGGCGATCGATCTCGCGGCCGCCGGGCGGAAGGTGGCCGAGATCCTCGTCGGCCGCGGCGGCGGCTCCGGCCGGATCTTCCAGGGCAAGGCGACGATGCTGACTCGCCGGGCGGATGCGGTGGGTTACCTTTCGACTCTCCCGTAGCGGGCTCGTCCTCGGACCCCGCCCCGGAGGCGATCACCAGGTGCAGCCTGCAGGATCAGGGGCTCTTCTGCGTCTTGGTGGTATCATGGGATTCGCGGGTGTGGTAAGACAAGAGCAAGAGGAGGTGTGGCGATGATACGGGGTCTTTTCGGCGGGCTGATCATCTGGTTGGCCCTGGCGGCCGGGCCGGCCTGGGCCTTGAGCGATGGAGACGTCGGAAGCATGTGGATCCAGGCGCCGACGCACCAGAAGATCCAGGTGGTGAACATCCTCTCGCGGGAGCTGGGGCTCGATCCGGGGAAGCTCCAGCAGTGTCTGGACAAGACCTTCGCGGATCCCGCCAACAAGGGCAAGACGATCCGTGACGCCGCCCGGGAGTGCAAGATCCAGCCGTAGCAGGTTGCTATATGGGGTCGATCTGTGAACCTTCTTGGGAGGGAAGATGACATGATTGGTGTACGGGGAGTCGCACTTGTCTTGGCCGCACTCGTCTCGCTGGGGGCGGCGCCGCTCGTCTGCGTGGCGCAAGGACAGGGACAGGAGGAACTCTGGGAGGTCACCACCAAGATGGAGATGGTCGGCATGCCCATGGCCATGCCGCCTCAGACCCAGAAGATCTGCAAGCGCGCGGGGGCGCAGCAAGACGAGGATATGGTGCCGAAGGACCGCGACTGCAAGATGGCGGACATGAATTTGTCCGGAGGTGCCCAAGGACCGCGACTGCAAGATGACGGACATCAACCGGTCCGGAAACAGGACGACGTTCACGATGGTCTGCGAGGGCAAGAACAAGATCACCGGTACGGGCGACATCGTGTCCGACAAGGACAGCTACCAGGGCACCATGCGTATGAAGGGGACGATGGATGGGCACCCCCTCGACATGACCCAGAACTTCTCGGCCAAGCGGCTCGGCTCCTGCACGTTCGAGGAGTCGAACAAGAAATAGGACGCGATGATCCACCGAGCCGGTTTCGGAGGTCCGTCGTAGCGCGAACGGTCGGAAGGGACGGGAGAGATCATAAACGGGGTGGAGGAGCGATGCGACTCGGAATCGATTTCGGGACCACGCGAACGCGGGTAGCCGCCGCCATCCGGGGCAATTACCCGCTGATCACCTTCCAGGCAGAGCACGGGGACGCCCTGGACTGGTATCCCTCGCTGATCGCGGCGCAGGGGGACCAGACGGCCTTCGGCATCCGAGCGCAGGCGGTCCAGTACGATCCGGCCTGGGATTTGCTCCGATCCTTCAAACGGCTCTTGGGCGACAGCCACCCGGAGGCGGTCTGGCGGGTGGGCGACGTCGAGCTGCCGGTCCTCGGCTGGATGACGCGGTTCCTGACGGCGCTGCGTCAGGACCTCACAAGCCGGAGCAACCTGGAGATCGGCCCGCGCGACCGGCTGGAGGTGATGGTGGGGACCCCGGCGCACGCCAATAGCAACCAGCGCTTCTTGACCCTGGAGGCGTTCCGGCGGGCAGGGTTCGAGGTGATCGGGATGCTCAACGAGCCCTCGGCGGCGGGGATCGAGTACGCCCACCGCTACCGGAAGGCGGGCCTGTCCCGCCGGCGGGAGCACGTCGTGGTCTACGATCTGGGGGGCGGGACGTTCGACGCGGCGGTCATCTGCATGGCGGAGAACCGGCACGACGTGGAAGCCAGCGAGGGGATCCCGCGCCTGGGAGGGGACGACTTCGACGCCGCGCTCCTCAAGCTGGCCCTGGCGGATCCCGCGCTCGCCGCCCGGCCCCCCGCGGAGCAATCGTCGCGGCTGCTGACACTCTGCCGGGAGGCCAAGGAGGGTATCAACCCCAACAGCCGGAAGGTCGCAGTGGACTTCGGACAGGTGGATCCGGCGCTGGGCGCCGCAATGGTCCCCGTGGCGCGCTTCTACGAGGCGTGCGATCCGCTGATCCTGCGGACCATCCAGGCGACCGAGGCCGCCATGGCGGCGGCCCTCGGGACGCGCGAGGGCGAGGCCTCCGGGCTGGGGGTGGTGTACCTCGTGGGGGGCGCGTGCGAGCTCCCCGTCCTGGCCCGCGCGTTGCGCGAGCGGTTCGGCAAGCGGGTTCGCCGGTCGCCCTACCCGTCGGGGGCGACAGCCATTGGGCTGGCAGTCGCCGCCGACCAGGGGGGCGGGTATGTCCTCGCGGAGCGCCTCAGCCGTCACTTCGGCGTGTGGCGGGAGGCCGAGGACGGCCGCCGGATCGTGTTCGACCCCGTCTTCAGCAAGGACACACCGCTCCCGCCGGCCGGTGAGCCGGTCCTGGCCGTCGGTCGACGCTATCACCCCGCCCACAACGTCGGCCGGCTCCGGTTCCTGGAGTGCAGCGCGCTCGGATGCGAGGGCGAGCCCTCCGGCGACATCCTCGTCTGGCAGGAGATCCTCTTTCCCTTCGCGCCCGAACTGGCGGACCACCCGAACCTGGACGAGGTTCGGGTCGTGCGGGATCCGTCGGTCCGGCCCCATCTGGTCGAGGAGCTCTACCGGTGCGATGCTGCGGGTGTGGTCGAGGTGACCATCAGCGACCTGACCACGGGGCACGCCAGGACCTTCCGGGTCCGCGAGGCCTCCGCAGCGGGCGGGACAGGGAAAATGTGATCGTGCTGGGAACGGCGACACCGGGCGGAGGCTTCCCGGTGTACGGGCAGGCTTTCGCCGAGACGATCAACGAGACCGCCTACTGGTTGGCGAAGGCCCTTCACCGGGGCGAATCGGCTCTAGCCCGGCGCCTGCCCCAAGGTCGGGAGACCACGGCCGCCAACACGGTGGCCGCCGCGCCCAACCTCGACCTGATCCATCCGGGCGTCCGACGCTACCTCCGCGAAATCGGCGCGCTGCGCTGATCGACACCAGCCGGAGAACGAGTGCGGTTGCAGCATATCTCCATGAACTCCCGAAGATCCCGCAGGGCGAGCGTAGTCGTGTCCGTCTATAGCGTGTTTGTTGTCGAAGCACCCGCCCATGCTGGATAGTGTAGAATTGTATCAATCCCACCGGCCAACACAGCTTGCGGCCTCCGCATAAGGGGCATATCATCATCGCTGACCATCCGGGCCATTCCTGCTTCCAGGATAGGGGGTTGCCGATGTGGTCCGCGTGGAGTCTGCGCGCCAAGATCGTTGGGCTGACGATCGCCGTGGTCCTGCCCGTTATGGTGACGGCGATGGCACTCACCGTGCGGCTCTCCCGGGGGGCGTTGGAAAACGATGCGCGCCAGAGTGGGTTGGCACTCGCGCGCGAACTCGCGGCATCGGCCGCCTCCCATCAACGGGCGGGCGAAGAAGGTTTGCTCCGGCAGGAGATCGTTAGCATGTTGGGGCGGGGGAGCGTGGTGCGGGATGCGACGGTCTATGCCGCGGGTGCGCACGGCTTGGTCATCCGCGCCTCCGGAGGGCGGTTGCGCCCTCCGGAATCCAATGACGAAATTGCGGCGCACGAGGGCCAGGAGGTTGTGACGTTGATTCGGGATGGCGGGACGCGTGCCTGGCAGGTCACCGTCCCGGTCTGGGAGGGCAACCGGAGTGTCGGCGCCGTCTCGCTCACGCTGCCGCTCGGGCGGTCCGATGCCCTGGCGCAACAGATCGAGGGGGACGCCGTGCTGCTGGGGGCGGCGACCGTGATGCTGCTGGTCGGGACGCTCTCCGCGTTCATGAGCCGCGCCCTGGCGACCCCGCTCGTCCAGGTGCTCCGCGTCATGGAGAGGGCTAAGGGAGGCGATCTCACCGTCCGCACCCCCGGGGACCGGCAGGATGAAGTCGGCCAGGTGGCCCGCGGCCTGAATCACATGCTGGAACAGATCGCCTCGTTTCACGCCGAATTGGCGCACCGGGTGTCTGAGGCGACGGCGAGACTCCGCACAACGAATGAACGGTTATACGCAGTCCAGCAACAGGTGGCGCGGAACGAGCGGCTGGCCGCGGCCGGCGAGCTGGCCGCGGCGATGGCCCACAACGTGGGCACCCCACTCACGGGGGTCTCAGGTCACCTCCAACTCCTGGAGGAAGAGGTGGCTGATCCCGCGGTGAAGGAGCGTCTGTCCCGGATCCAGGGGCAGGTGGACCGTGCCGTCGGGGCCGCTCGGCAGTTCCTCGACGCGGCCCGACCCGCAGCGTCCCGCGTCCCGGTGGATCTCAAGGCCCTCCTTGAGGATCTCCTGGTCCTGACATCACCGGAGTCCCAGCGGAAGGGAATCGTCGTCGAGTCCGCCCTGGCCAACGCCCTGCCGGTCATCAGCGCGGACCCGAACCAACTGCAGGAACTCTTCCTGAATCTCATCACCAACGCCCTGGACGCTATGGGACCCGGCGGGGTCCTTCGGGTGGCCGCGGAGCCGTCAGAATCCGACGGAAGTGGGCCGGGGGTGCAGGTGACGGTGAGCGATACGGGGCCCGGCATCCCGCCAGAGATGCTTGCGCAGGTGTTCGAGCCCTTCGTCACTACGCGGGCCGCCGCGGGCGGGACCGGGCTGGGACTCGCGATTGCCCGCCGCATCACCCGAGATCATGGCGGGTCCATCCGCCTCGAAAGCGAACCGGGGCGGGGGACGAGGGCTATCGTCGCGTTGCCCGCCAGCACGGACTGAGGAGGTCCCATGGAAACGGCCAAGCTCCTCGTGGTGGATGACGATCCCGACATCGTGGCCGTCCTGGCCGAGTTGCTGAAGAAGGCAGACTATCAGGTGACCACCTGTGAGACGGGGAGCGCCGCAATCGCGGCCGGCCGCGAAGAGCAGTTCGATGTGGTCGTCACGGACATTCGGTTGCCCGATGTGGATGGGCTGGCGGTCCTGCGCGCCTTTCAGGAGTCCAGTCCCGACACGGCCGTAATCGTGACCACTGCCTTCGGCACCGTGGAGACCGCCATCCAGGCCATCAAGGCGGGGGCCTATGACTACATCCCCAAGCCCTTCAAGCTGGACGAAGTGCGCATTGTGGTAGGGCGGGCGCTAGAGCGCAAGCGCCTGCTGCAGGAGAACCGACGCTACCGGCGCGAGCTCCGGGGCAAGTACCGGCTGGAGAACGTAGTCGGGGCCAGCGGGCCGATGCTGGAGATCTTCAAGACGGTGGCGAGGGTGGCGCCCACACGGAGCACGGTGTTGATCCAGGGAGAGAGCGGGACGGGAAAGGAGCTCATCGCGCGCACGATCCATTACAACAGCGATCGCGCGCAGGGGGCCTTCGTCGCCGTGGAGTGCGGAGCCCTCCCCGAGACGCTGCTGGAGAGCGAGCTCTTCGGCCACGAGCGCGGGGCGTTCACCGGGGCTACAGGGCTCAAGCGCGGGCTCTTCGAAGTGGCGCGGGGCGGGACGTGCCTCCTGGACGAGATCGGCGATGTGTCGCCGACCTTCCAGTCGCGTCTGCTCCGGGTGCTCCAGGAACACGAGATCAAGCGCGTTGGGGGCACGGAGCCGATCAAGGTGGATGTGCGGGTGATCGCCGCCACCAACAAACACCTCGATCAGTTGGTCAAGGCGCACTCGTTTCGCGAGGACTTGTTTTACCGCGTGAGCGTGGTCACCATCACGCTGCCGCCGCTACGGGAGCGCCGGGACGATATTCCCCTCCTGGCCGAATTCTTCCTGCGCAAGGCCGCCCAGGAGACGGGGAAGCCGGTGGAGCGCATCGCCCCAGAGGCGATGGCGCTCCTCGCGGCCTACCCGTGGCCGGGCAACGTCCGGGAGCTCGAGCATACCATCGAACGGGCCGTCATCCTCACCCAGAATCCGACCCTCCTCGCGCAGGATCTTCCACCCGATCTGCAGGCGCCCCCGGATGGGAGGCCCGCCAGGGACGCCCAGGTGCTGCCCCTGCGTGAAGTCGAACGACGCCACCTGTTGTTCGCGCTGGAACAGGCCAAAGGGAATCGGAAGCGGGCCGCCGAGTGGCTCGGGGTCACCCGCCGGACGCTCTATCGCATGGCCGAACGGCACGGGATCAAATTCTCAGGGCTTCAAGAATGATTCCGATCCTCGTCAGTACGCCTTCCTTCACGCGTGTGTCACCCTGCGCTCTCCCCTGCCAAGAGTATCCACATTCCTTCCAGTCGTAAGATGACACGGAGTTAGGCAAACCCGCACGCTTCGCGCTTGCCTTCCCGAGACGGGGATGGTTCCCAATCCCGGCCAATCCCAGAGGCTGCCCAGAGCCCGTAAGCCACTGTTTATGGACGGTTATCCGGGTTTCCTCTCGAGCCGCAATCCCTGGCACGCCGCATGCCTCTTCTCTTCCGGCATGAAGACTACAGACTGCAGGCTGGGCACGGGGCAGGTGAGCGGGGGTCGGGACCGAGTCCTGATCGTCGAAGATGATCCCTCTGGTTGGTGGGGGAGGCGTCCCGGGCAGTCTTCCAGGGGGACAGGGCTCCGAGTGCCTAACGCGCGGATATGATGGAACCGAAGACGGGATAGGAGGTAGCGGCCATGCAGTACGGATATTGGTGGATCGAAGGACTGCTGGGGGCGGCGCTGGTCGCGGCACCCTTTGTGGGGAAGTTCACGATGCTGCATCGGGAGGCGTACACGGACGTCATCGCGGGCATCCTGCTCGTGGTCTGGGCGCTCGTGGGGTACTGGTTCATGGGCGGGATGAAGGCACAGGGGAGTCGTCCGACCCATGCGTAATGGCGGGAAGCCGAAGGAGGGAGTGACATGTCGGGAGCAAAGATGCTGACAGCCGTACTGATCGCCGGAAGCCTTGCCATGGGGTCCGGGCTCGCGCTCGCGGCTACGGCAGACACCAAGGCGTCAGAAGTGGCGAAGACACCTGCCGTCTCGCAAGCCGTTGCACCCGCGGTCGAGAAGGAGGCAAAGGAGACCAAGGGGACTCAGCAAATGGAGAAGGCGCAGGCGGCGCGGGAAAAGGCAGAGAATAAGGTGGCGCCCGACCGCACGGTCTGGGGCCATGTGGCCTCCGTCGAGGTGGCCGCCAAGACCGTCACGGTCAACGTCATGCGGGGGAAGGCGGCAGACATAGTCGGTGTGGAGGTGCCCGACACCGCCAAAATCACCGCAGGGAAGGTCACAAAGGCCTTGACGGACCTCAAGGTCGGAGACCGGGTGCGGCTGACGTACGATCGCCTGGCCGACAAGCTGGTCGCGGATCAGATTCACATCCTGAAGGCCGCCCCGATGGCGGCGAAGAGCGAAAGTCCCAAGAAGAGCTCCTAACCGGCTGCGATCCCAGTGCTCGCATCGCCTCCCGCATGTTGGCGAGCCCTGGGATCGCACCCTGGCAACGACTATGTATCGCATTGGAGAGCGTGTGAAAGGCTTGGTAGCCGGCCGCCGGGTACTCGCATCGAGCATTCTGGCGCTGACGACGGCGGCAGGGCTCCTCTTGCTGGGAGAGACGTATGCGATCCAGGCATTCACCGTCTCCTCGGCGTCGATGCTGCCCACGCTACGACCCAGGGAGGCGCTCCTTGTCGACCGCCTCGCCTATCGCCGGCACGCCCCCCACCGGGGGGATATCGTGGTCTTTCGTTTTCCCCAGGCGAAAGGGCGAGAGTTCGTGAAGCGTGTGATTGGTCTGCCAGGCGATGTGGTGGAGGAATCGGGTGGGCGAGTCTATGTGAACGGGAAGCTCCTGGCGCAATGGGATACACCCGATTTCGACCAAGCGGTGGGGCCGGAGATGAGCATGGCTCCCCATCGGATCCCGCCCGGGCAGCTCTTTGTCCTGGGGGACAACCGGGCGGCGAGCCTGGACAGCCGGTACTGGGGGGCGGTGGACCTCGAGAACGTGGTGGGGGAGGCCGTCCTGGTGTACTGGTCCCGCGGACAGCACTGGTGGGAGCTCCGCTGGGACCGGATCGGCCACTGGCTGCCGTGAGGCCGTGGTTGGTTCTGGATCGAGGATGGGCGAGATACCATCGGCTAGACAGCGTAGAAACGAGATCGACTGGAAAGGGAGTTCGGCCGGCACGTCGGCAACGAGAGTGTCCGGCAAACCGAAGGAGGTTCTGAGATGCGAAAGACGCCGCAGATGAAGTCCTGGTTGATCATCATCGCTATTCTTGTGGTGGCAGGCGGGGCGTTGGCCGTGGCGGCAACCCGATCGACGGCCAGCGCGACGCAACCTCTCTGGACGGACAAGGCTCCCGTCTTGGCCTCCCCAGCGTCTGCCAATGCGACGCCATGGGTAGCCGTGGCCAAGACCGATACCGCAGCCGTGGTGAATATCAGCTCGACACAGGTGGTGAAGAACCCGATGGTCCCCGATGGGGATAACCCGCAGGCGGGACCGTTCGGCGACTTCTTTCGACAGTTCTTCGGGGATATGCCGCGAACCCTTCGGACGCACAGCCTGGGCTCCGGGTTCCTCATCCGGGCGGACGGCTACGTGGTCACCAACAACCATGTCGTGGATGGGGCCACCGACATCACGGTGAAGCTGTCCGACGGGCGCCAGTTCCCGGCCAAGATCATCGGGCGAGACAAGAAGACCGATCTCGCCCTTCTGAAGATCGACGCCGATAACGTTCCCACCGTCACCTTCGGAGACTCGGACACGCTCCAGGTGGGCGAGCCGGTCATGGCCATCGGCAACCCCTTTGGACTGGAGGGGACCGTGACCACGGGCATCGTTTCGGCCAAGGGCCGGGTCATTGGCGAGGGCCCGTACGACAACTTTATCCAGACGGATGCCTCCATCAACCCGGGCAACTCCGGCGGTCCCCTGGTCAATGCCGCGGGGCAGGTCGTGGGTATTGATACGGCGATCTACTCGCAGAGCGGCGGCTCGGTCGGGATCGGCTTCGCGATCCCGATCAACGTTGCCAAGACGATCCTTCCGCAACTCGAAGCAAAAGGCCACGTGACACGCGGATGGCTGGGTGTCAGCATCCAGCCGGTGACGCCCGATCTGGCAAAGGCGATGCAACTGCCGAAGGACCAAGGCGCCCTGGTGGCGCAGGTGCAGCCAGACTCCCCCGCTGCCACAGCTGGCGTGAAGGCCGGCGACGTGATCGTGGCGTATGACGGGCACCCCGTGGCCAAGGCGAGTGATTTGCCCAGTCTTGTGGCCGCCACGCCCCTCGGAACGACGGCCACCATGCAGGTGGTGCGTGATGGAAAGACGGTGAGTCTCACCGCGCGCATCGCCGAGCTCGCGGAGCCGGGCCAAGTCGCGGAGGCCACCCCCGCCCGGGAGCAACTCGGACTGACCGTCCAGCCCCTGACCCCCACCCTAGCCAAGCAGCTCGGAACCCCGGACAAAGCGGGCGTAGTGGTGGCGGAGGTCAAGGAAGGGAGTCCCGCGGCCGAGGCTGGGATCCAGCCTGGAGATGTCCTCGTTCAGGTCAACCGGAAACCGGTGACCAGTATGTCCGAACTGCGCCAAGCGCTGGCAGCCCAGAAGCCTGGTGCTCCCATGCTGGTCCAGGTCCATCGGAAGGACGCCAGCCTGTTTGTGGCGATCGCGGTCCCAGACAAGTCGAAGGGGTAGCGCCCTGGCACTATGTGTGCTCGAGCGAAGGAGGCAAGGAAGAGCGGCGGGAGCCCACCGGCCATCTGGTGGGGACCTCGTCGCTCTTCCGGGTCGCCAGGGATACGGCGCGAGAGATACTGGCTCTCGAGCGACGAGGAAGGAGGCAGTCCCGTGAGTCAAGAGCGTGGGTGGATAATGTGGGGAAGCGCGGGCGTCATTCTGGCATCGATCCTGGCCGTCGGGGGTCTGGCACTCGGGGAAGACACTACCGCCGCGATCCAGATTGACGCAAAGACGATCCCGCTGAAACCGCACGTCACATTCGTCAAGGCATCGTTCCTCACTGGGGAACTGCAAGATCTGAGGGTCACGGAGCGGGTGGATCATGGGAGTGGGAAAGTGGTGGATCCGCCAGTGCTCCGGGCGGAGTTGACGGTGACAAATGATTCAACGGATCAGGCGGCGCGTCTGCTTGGAGGCAAGATCGAATATATCGATTCGTCAGGGAAGCCGCTTTCCACCGCCCATACGAGCTTTACGTTCATCGGGATCCCGACGAATCGGTTGGATCCCGGCAAGCACATCTCGCAGGCCATCGAGGTCCCCTTCCCGGCCGCCGCGCTCAAGCCGAACGGCCTGCGGGAGGTCAACCTACAGTTAACTTTCCTTCCCGGCCCGTATCAGGTGGATACCGTGAATATCCCGATGTCCCTGGGAGGATGAGATCGAGCGCTATGGACACTGCCCTTGTCGCTCGCCACAGGCCGCCCAGGGAGCTTTGATGGCCTGTGAGCGGCAGGGCTTCCACGTCAGTGTGGCCATAACAGATCACGCCGGGCTGGTGCGCGTGCTGATGCGGGACGACCAGGCTGGTCCGCACGAGTTGGATACCAGCGTGAAGAATAGCCTACACGGCGGCGAGTCTCGGGCAGTCGACCGGAGCGCTTATGCAGATCCTCGTGACGCACCCGCAGGCCATGAGTCTCCGCAACATGAACGAGCGAACCCTCATTATGCAGGGCGGTGTGCCCATCCGGGTGGGCACCGAGACGATCGGGGGGATCGGGGTCGGCGGAACGCCCAGGGGAGAGACGGACGAAGCCTGAGCCCGCGCAGGGCTCGACACGATCCGGGACCCCCTGAAGTGATCAGGGCCACATCAGCCAGCAATCGGTCGATGGGGGAGCCTCTTCAAGCAAGAAGCGTTCGTGGCACCCACCGATATGCTGCGGAAACCGCACATCGTTTCATCTCGGGAATGGCTGCGGCCGATTGTGGCGGCCTCGGGTTCCGCAGCCGTAGTGAGCATTCGTCGGGAGGCCCCCTCAGGCATTCCAATTGACGCCTTTGTTGTTCCATGTTATCAGATTCATCATTTCCCACTGAACGGACTGCCCTGATGGAGCCGATCACCTTTTGCGCCATCCTGTTCGGCGCCTCCGTGCTAGCCGGGGCGCTGGGGGCCCTCTTGGGTCTGGGGGGAGGGGTCATCGTCGTCCCGGTCCTCACGCTCATGGCGGGGCTGAACATCCACTACGCCATCGGGGCCAGCATCGTCTCGGTCATCGCCACGTCGAGCGGCGCCGCCGCGACCTATGTGCGCGACCGGATCACGAACCTCCGCCTCGGGATGTTCCTGGAAATGGCCACCACCACCGGCGCGGTCGCGGGGGCCCTTGTGGCGGGCTTCCTGCCGGGTCGCGTCTTGTCCGTGATCTTTGGGGCCGTGCTGCTTCACGCGGCCTGGACCATGGCCCGCTTCCGGCAGGGAGACGTGCCGACCGGGGTGGCAGGAAGCCCCTTGGCGACCCGATTGCGTCTCCACGGAACCTACTTCGACCCGGCGCTCAAGCGCCGGGTGGATTATCAGGTCACGGGCGTCCCGCAGGGGTTCGGGATGATGTGGCTGGCAGGGCTCATCTCCGGGCTGCTGGGGATCGGGAGCGGGGTGTTCAAGGTCATCGCCATGGACATCCTGATGCGAGCCCCCCTGAAGGTGTCGACCACGACCAGCAATTTCATGATCGGGGTCACGGCCGCAGCCAGCGCCGGTGTCTACTTCTTGCGGGGAGACATTCACCCCTTCATCGCGGCTCCGGTGGCGCTCGGCATCCTGGTGGGCACGGTGGCGGGCACGCGGCTCCTCCTCCATCTCCGCGGCGCGGCCATCCGCAAGGTGTTTCTGGCCGTGTTGATCCTCGTCGCGGGACAGATGATCTGGCGCGGGATACACGGGACAATCCGATGACACAGCCTGCACCGCCGGAACCCGTCGACGGCCCGGGGCCGATCAGCCGGATGGAGCTGCTGATCAGCTACGTTCTGCGTGCGGGTGTCCTCCTGAGTGCGGCGGTCATCTTGCTCGGGGTAGTCCGCCTTGCGGTGACGCGGGATACGGGGTATGCGCCGATGCTTCCACACCACCTGCCAGCGATCCTCGCCTATCATCAGAGCGCCGGACCGGGGTACTTTCCTACGTCCCCTGCGGCCGTGGGGCGGGAGGCGCTGGCCGGGAAGCCGTATGCGATCATCGGGTTGGGAATGCTCCTGCTCATCGCCACGCCCGTGGTGCGGGTCGCGCTCTCGGTCGTGTTCTTCCTGGCGCAAAAGGACTGGCTCTACGTGGGGATCACCGTGTTCGTGCTGGCGGTGCTCCTCGCGAGCTTGGTGGTCGGCATCGGCTAGGCCCGCTCAGGGGACCCGTCACGGAGGGGCAGATGCGGCCCTATGACCTGCACTTCTTTCCGTATCCTCCGCTCTATCTGCTGGCATTTCTTCTCCTGCTCGCTGTCTTGTTCGCGCTGCTGCGCTGGGGACTGATCCGGTATGTCTACGAACGTCTCGGCCTGAGTCGCCGGACCGCGGTATTCGTCCTCTTCGCCGCCCTCCTCGGCAGCGGCATCAACATTCCGCTGATGCAACTCCCGGCGCACCGGGTCGTCGAACCGGCGATCGTGAACTACTTCGGGATGCAGTACGTGATCCCCCAGGTCGTGGAGCGGGGCAGCACGGTGATCGCCATCAACGTGGGCGGGGCCGTCATCCCGCTCCTGCTGGCCCTGCGCATTCTGCTGCGCCAAGGGGTCACGCGGCGGCTGCTTCTTGCCTTGGGGGTGGTGACCGTCCTTATGCATGCGCTGGCGCAACCGGTCCCGGGGGTGGGCATCGCGCTGCCGCCGTTCCTGCCCTCGGTGGCGACGGCGGTAATCGCCTTCGTGGTGGACCGCCGCAACGCGCCCCGGACCGCCTTCGTGGCCGGCACCCTGGGGACGCTGCTGGGGGCGGATGTGCTCAACCTCGGCAGGGTGCGGGACCTGGGGGCTCCGGTGGTGTCCATCGGTGGGGCAGGCACTTTCGACGGAGTATTCATGATCGGGATTGTCGCTGTGCTGCTGGCAGGACTCCTGGGGCCTGCGAATGCAGGCAGAGCTGGCGAATAGACCGCCAGGGAGTTCCCTCCCGCGCTGGAACGATCTCCCCGGCTGTTCAACCCGGTGAAGGAATAGATGTGTCGGTCTGAGCGGGACCTGCCAAAAGTATCCACGCCGGGCGCGGCCTGTATTCTCTAGGACTTGCTGGGACAGTTCCGAAATTCAGCGCCACGTTCGCCCACGGCCTCTTGTTCCCAATCAACCATGCCTTCCTGCTTCAGGCGATAACCCTCAATATTCTCGGGAGTTACGCTTGCCGACCCTTCGGGCGTCGAGCGGCATGAAGATTGCCGTGATGTAGCGCATGACGCAACCGATGTGAGGGACGAGCGTAACGTTGCGACTGAACGGCCACTTACAATCAGAGGAGTCCGAGTCGACGATCGCGCTGTTGCGCCCCCGAGTTGCGGCCAATTCACGGATGCCGGCGAACTGCCGGAGGAGGGAAGCGATGCACGGAGTGAAGCAAGTCGTTGGATTGTTGGTCGTAGGGGCGTTGGTACTCGGAAGCGGTTACGCTTTCGCGGCGGCATCGACACCCATGACTCCAGAGAAGTCCCTGACTACCGAGGGATCCAAGGCGACCCCGGGAACACACGAGAACAAAATTGCCTCGGATCGGATCGTCCGTGGGCACGTGACGGCGGTCGCCCCGATGGCCACCCCGCCGACCGTGACAGTGAAAGTGATGCGGGGCAAGTCGCCGGAAACGCTGGCCGTGGAGGTCCCATCGAGCGCCAAGATCACGTCGGGCAAGATGGAGAAGCGCGTGACGGACATCACGATCGGGAGCCGCATCTGGATGCGGTATGACCGTCTGAGTGACCGATTGGTCGCGGACCAGATTCACCTCCTGCCGGCGATGCATGCGAAGGCGATCACCGGGGAGAAGAAAGTTGGAGCTGCCGCAACACCGGCGTCCGCCAAGACCGAATCGTCAACGAAGAGCTAGCGGTCCGTGTCCTCCGGACCGGCGCACCACGGGGTGCCGGTCCGGAGAGTCGCCGGGATTCGCCGAAGAGGTGCCGGATGACAGGAGCGCGCGATGCCCGCAACGCCATGGTGCTCGAAGACGGATGGGTCGATGTTCGACGCCGCGGATCCCTGGCCGCCCAATTCGGCCCCCGGGGCTTGTCTGTCGTATTCCCGCCTGACGTGTCGCCATCTATGGGCTTGGAGTATCAGTGCTCGCCTCGCGAATCTCGCGAGTTCAATTTCACACATCGGAGGGAAGCGCCCCATCCTGATTCATCGCAGGGCGTCTGCCGCTTCGAGGAGGTAGTGTCATGACGCACCCCTTCGGCACGGTGAAGTGGTTGGTCCCGGGCCTCGCGGCCCTGGCCTTGGCCGCCTGCGGACAGCAGTCGGGACAGTCCACAACCGCCGCGGCTCAGCCGGTCGAGAAGACCTTCACGTTGACCCCGAGCAATACGCAGATGAAGGTGGATTTCCTCGTAGGTCAGCTTCAGCAGATGACCATCACGGAGCGTGTGGATTCCAAGACCAGCAGCGTGGTGGATTCGCCGGAGTTACGGGGGACCCTGAAGATCAAGAACACGTCGCACGACCAGACAGCCCGCTTGATCGCGGGGAAGCTGATCTTCTTGGACGCCAAGGGGCAGGTGATTCCCCTCGCCAAAGAGAGAGGCGAAGCCGCTCTCACGTTCAACTCCTACGACTCGCAGCGCCTGGATCCTGGACAGGAGAGCTCGCAGTCGATCGATGTCCCTTTCCCGCGCGCGGGACTGCAAGCCGACATGGTGCAGAGCGTCCGCCTGGACCTGACCTATCTGCCGGCTCCGGTCCGGGAACAAGCGGTCGACACTCCGGTGTCGCTCAAGGGATAGGGGGGAGCGACCGCGGCTGTGACACTCGCTCGCCGCTTCCCCTGAGCGGCGGCCTGCAACGACAAGGCGCGTCGAGACCGCGAGGGTTGACCCCCCAGGGGGTGATCTCGGAGCACATATCGTGAACGTGAAGGAAAAGAAGGTGTGCAATGGGCAGATCCTTCGTCGTGGGGCTCGTGAGTGCTGTGGGGCTGCTGGGTGGTTCCGTGCTGCTGGCGGGTTGCCCCAAACAACCTGAAGTGACGCAGGCCCCTCCAAGTGCGGTCGGGCCTGCTGTGGCGGCACCTCGCGCTACGACGAGCAACGCCACACCAAGCGTCGCCGAGACGCCGGTGACGCGGTCCGAAGTGCCCGCGGAACCTCCGGTCGTTCCCACGCCGCCGGCAGTCGTGGCGGCCCCGCTGAAGGACATCTTCTTCGCGTTCGACGATGCGACGCTTCGCGGGGATCAGCGGGCGAACCTTGAAAAGGACTTTGCCTATCTCAAAGCCCACCCCGAGGTGCGAGTCCGTGTGGAAGGCAACTGCGACGAACGCGGGACCGAGGAGTACAACCTGGCGTTAGGCGAACGGCGAGCCGACGCGGTGAAACAAGCCCTGGTTGCCGAGGGGATCGCGCCCGAGCGACTCACCGCGGAGAGCTTCGGAAAAGAGAAGCCGTTCATGCGCGGCCACACGGAGGACGCCTGGCGACAGAATCGGCGCGACCATTTTGTGCTTGTGGCGGTGCGGTGACCGGCGACCAGAGTGCGTAGGCCAAGGCATCGCATGGGCGACGAGCTGGAGCGGGAAACATGAACGGACCGGCAAAGGTGGTAGACGAGATCATCCGCATCCTGGTCGTGGACGAGGATCTGCCCACGCGACAGGCGACCATGGAGGGGCTCCGCCGTCGGGGGTATGAGGTGGTGGGAGCGGGAGACGGTCTGCAGGCCCTGCTGCATCTGCAGCGGGCGCAAGTCGCCGTGGTGATCACCGACATCCAGATGCCGCTGATGGATGGCGTGGCGCTGCTGAGGGAGATTCGGCAGAAGGGCTCTGCGCGGATCATCGTCTACACGACCATCCTGGATGCGCTGTTCCGTGAACTGCTTTGCCAAATTGGCGCGTTCGATGTGGTGACGAAAGGGGAGCCACTGGACGACCTATTCCACGTGGTCGAAGCTGCCGTGCAGGGTCGGGGAACATTCGCGTGGACTCGCTGAGGCGCGGAGGGTCGTGGCGGGCATGGGAGCGCAGAGCGGTGCGGAGGCAGGGGAGGAGAGACATGGCCAATCGCCAAAGGCCTGCTGAGCGATCAGCCCGAAAGGAAGATGGCGGTGGAGGCTTCGGGGGGCGACACCGACCAGGCGACCAGGCCCACGCCCGGCGCATGAGCGCGGCGACGAGTGGAGGGCCGACCGTCCGTGTCCTCTCCAAGGTTCGGGAAGTGCGGAGCAGAGACCGAGTTGGCAAGAGGAGAACGCGACCGGTGTTCCAGAGATGCGTGCCCTCGGGTGCCGAAGGAGGAGGAGCGACACGGGAAGGTGAGGGCGGATACCGATCAAACGGCCCAGGCGCTACCAGGCGCAGTCATAGCGCGTGACGCATCAGTGCGGCAGGGGGCGCTCCGATACCTCTTGCGCGAGCGGCAGAAGCTACTGGAAACGACGGGTGCGGCTTGGGAAAGCAGCCCAGACCTTCTTGAGGTGGCGCAGGAAACCGAAGAAGAGCGGGTCTGGCTGGCCGTGCTCGATCGCAGCTATGCGGCGCAACGCGAACTGGACCGAGCGATCGAGCTCCTCACAGAGGGCCGGTACGGGCGGTGTGCCGACTGTGACCGCCGCATCCCGCCAGGACGTCTTCGCGCCTTGCCATTCGCCGTTCGCTGTGTTGTCTGCCAGGAGCGGCACGAACTGCAGCACGCGCCCAGGGCCTGTGAATCCCGTGATCGGGACGCTCGGCTGGCGGCATGGCAAGACGACGCTGCCTAGCCGCAAATGGAGTGAGGATCGGCGTCATAGACGGCACACGCGTGCGAGCCGAGAGCGCCCGATGCCGACGCGACGAGCCAGTCCGTCAGCAAGCGCACGAGGCAAAGGAACATCATATGCGAGGGACACGATCGATGCGCCGAATGGTTGTCTTGACGATGCCGCTGATTGGTATTCTCACGGTGGCCACTGGCCGAGAGGCGCTGGCCGTCGATACGACCGCTCTCAACGAACTCCTGACAGACAAGGTCGCTCCGCCCGGAGCCGATCTGGCTGGGGCAGATCTGCATGAAACGAATCTTCAGGACGCGGTGTTGAGCGGGGCGCGTCTCCCCAGGGCTAATTTGCAGGGGGCGGATCTTGCGGGTGACGATCTCACGGTTGCCGATCTGCATGGGGCCAATCTCGAGAGCGCGGACCTGCGCGGAGCGGATCTGTTTGCGGCGGACCTCGCTGGGGCCGATCTCCAAGGGGCGGACCTGCAGGATACCACGCTGAGCGGGGCAGATCTGCAAGGGGCGGATTTGCGTGGAGCGAATCTGGAAAGGGCCAATCTGTCCGGAGCGCTTCTGACCGGCGCGAAAACGACCGTCACGCGGCAGTCCACGGCGAGCGCGCCGGAGGACGGACGGCCGCGGTAGCCCTGTGGGAGGGGTCGTGTGACGGAACGGAGCGTACGGTGCGGAACGGGTATGCACGCAGTCAGATAAGTCGAGGGAAGACGCTGATGCGGGTGATGACGAATCTCGCTGACTCGCGGTGTTGCAAGAGGAGGTCGTGACGATGATCGGGCGCTTCAATGGAAGGAGAGCCATGCGAAAGAACGGGTTTGTGCTGGGCGTCCTGGTCACCCTGCTGGCGCTGGCCGTTCCCGTCGCGGCGGGGGCCGCGGACGAGCAGGCCAAGCGGGACGACCGGCCGGCGCGAGGCATCGGGATCTACACCGACTTTTCGGGCGTGGTCGTCCCGCTCGGCGAGAGCGTGCGGATGGATCTCACGGTCGAGAACAAGGGCAAGCAGGATGAGGTGGTCGACCTAAAGCTCGTCGGCGTGCCGAAGGGCTGGAAGGCATCGCTCAAGGGCGGGAGCTTCACCGTGACGGGGGTGGCCGTGCCGAGCGGCAAGACGCGCACTCTAACCTTCAGCGCGGAGCCCGAGAAGGGCGTGGGTCTTGGAACCTATGATTTCAAGCTGGAAGGCGTGACGGCGGACGGACAGGAGAAGGCCGACTACACCATCGTGGTGACGACGCGCGAGCGGAGCCGGCTGGGCACCGAGGACCTGCAGGTGACCACGTCGTATCCGGTGCTGCGCGGCCAGACAGACGCCACCTTCGAGTTTTCGCTGACCGTGGCGAACAAGAGTGATGCCGACCGTACTTTCAACCTGGCCGCCCAGGCCCCGGAGAAGTGGGACGTCAGCTTCAAGCCCGGGTACGAGGCGAAGCAGATCTCCAGTGTCCAGATCAAGGGGGGGAGCGATCAGACTGTGGCGGTCTCCGTCACACCGGCAAAGGACGCCACCTCGGGGGAATACCCCATCTTGGTCCGGATCGCGTCGGGCGAATCCCAGGCCAATGTGAAGCTGCAAATCGTCCTAACCGGCATCTACAAGCTGGATGCGGCCACCTCCACCGGGATCTTGTCCACAGAGGCGGTGACCGGCAAGCCCACCACGGTGTCGTTCCTAGTCAAGAACACCGGCTCGGCGGTGAACCGCAGCGTCAGCCTGTCGTCGTTCAAGCCCGAGAACTGGAAGGTGGAGTTCAAGCCCGAGAAGCTCGAGAACCTGGAGCCCGGGGCGTTCAAACAGGTCGAGGCGACCATAACTCCTGCGGGGACCTCTTTGGTGGGTGATTACTCAGTGGGCCTGATGGCCGACGGTGAGAAAGGGCTCCAGCAAGACCATCGAGCTGCGGGTGACGGTGAAGGCGCCGACGGCGTGGGGATGGATCGGTGTGGGGCTCATCGCTCTGGTGATCGGCGGGATGGGGGGGTTGTTCGCCTGGCTGGGACGGCGGTGAGGGGGCCATGGCACTGGCAATCGAAACGCATGAGCTGACCAAGCGGTATGGGACCCAGATCGCGGTCAATGCCCTCACCCTGGAGGTCACGCAAGGAGAGATCTTCGGCTTCCTGGGCCCGAACGGCGCGGGGAAGACGACGACCCTCCTGATGCTCCTGGGCCTCTCCGAGCCGACCGCCGGGACGGCCCGGGTCTGCGGGCACGATCCGGCCCGAGAGCCGCTGCTGGTGAAGCGGCTGGTCGGGTACCTGCCGGAAAATGTCGGATTTTACGAAGACATGACCGCCGAGCAGAACTTGGCGTATGTGGCCCGGCTCAACGGCATCGAGAAGGGCAGCCTTCCTCGCAAGATCGCGGGGTTGCTGGAGCAAGTCGGCCTCGTGGCCGACGCCCGGAAACGAGTGGGGGCCTACTCGCGGGGCATGCGGCAGCGCCTGGGGATCGCCGAGGTTCTCTTGAAGGATCCCCAGGTGGTCTTCCTGGACGAGCCCACGCTGGGGCTGGACCCGGATGGCACCCAGAAGATGCTCGACTTCATCGTGGGGCTGGGCCGCGACAAGGGGATCACCGTCTTCTTCTCCTCACACCTCTTGGATCAGGTGCAGCGGATCAGCGACCGGGTCGGCATCATGCTGAAAGGGAACCTCGTCGCGGTGGGCCCCATCCAAGACTTGGCCAAACAGAAGCTGGGGGTGGACCAGGAGCGGTTCACCCTGGAAGAAATCTACATGCGGTATTTCCGGGAAGGCGTGCCGGCCCAGTCGTAAGGGCGCGGCACGGCCGAGTGAGGTATCTCTGTGCGTGGATTATGGGCAGTGTATCGCAAGGAACTCGAGGACCATTTCAGCAGCACGCGGTCCATTCTGCTCCTCACCGTAATCCTGATGGTCGGGCTGGTGACGGCCTACACGGTCGGGAGCGGGCTCCGGAAGGAGCTGGAGGGGATGGCCAAGCCGTCGCTGGTCTTCCTCTTGCTCTTTACCTCCACCGGGGCGGTGTTTTCCCTGGCGCAGTTCATCGCGTTCTTCGGGCCGCTGATCGGGATGGTGTTGGGTTTTGACGCCATCAACCGGGAGCGGAGCGCCCGGACGCTGAGCAAGCTCTTGTCGCAGCCCATCTACCGCGACGCGGTCATCAACGGGAAGTTCCTGGCGGGATTGACGACGATCGCGATCATGCTGCTGGCCATCATGGTGCTCATCTCCGGGATCGGGCTCTTGGTCTTGGGCGTCGTGCCGGGCTGGGAGGAGATCGGACGCATGGCCGTCTACCTGGTGGTGAGCGTCATCTACATCGGGTTCTGGCTGGCGCTCGCGATCCTGTGTTCCGTGCTGTTCCGGGGGATGGCGACCTCGGCCCTGGCGACCATCGCGCTCTGGATCTTCTTTGCCTTCTTCATGGCGCTGGTGGCCAAGCAGGCGGCGGACGTGATCGCGCCCATCCCGTCGGGGGCGTCGGAGAACCCCGACGCCATCCTCAAGAACGACCAGGTGCGCTCGCTCATCGCCACCGTGTCGCCCGTGATCCTCTACAGCGAGGCCACGGGGATCGTGCTCGATCCCCTGCGGAAGACGACGCGGTCCCTGGTGTTGATGGGCCCGATGGAGCAACTCTCGATCAGCCGCTTCCAGAGCCCGCTGCCGCTGCTCCAGAGCGCCTTGATCGTGGCCCCGCACTTGGTCTCGCTGCTGGCCATCACGGTCGTGTGTTTCGGGATCTCGTACGCCTGCTTCCTGCGGCAGGAAGTCCGGTCCACGTGACCGGCGTTCCCGTCGCGGCGGGGGCCGCGGACGAGCAGGCCAAGCGGGACGACCGGCCGGCGCGCGGCATCGGGATCTACACCGACTTCTCGGGCGTGGTCGTCCCGCTCGGCGAGAGCGTGCGGATGGATCTCACGGTCGAGAACAAGGGCAAGCAGGATGAGGTGGTCGACCTAAAGCTCGTCGGCGTGCCGAAGGGCTGGAAGGCATCGCTCAAGGGCGGGAGCTTCACCGTGACGGGTGCCGCGGTCCCGAGCGGGAAGACGCGGAGCCTGGCCTTCAGCGCCGAGCCGGAGAAGGGGCTGGGCCCCGGAACGTCCAATTTCACGATCGAAGGGGTCACGCCGGATGGGAAACTCAAGGCCGAGTACACCATCACGGTGACGACCCGCGAGCGGGGCCGCATGGGGACGGAGGACCTCCAGATCACGACGTCGTATCCCGTCCTGCGGGGGCAGAGCGACGCGACGTTCGAGTTTTCGCTGGAGGTGGCCAACAAGAGCGAGAACGACCGCAACTTCAACCTGGCCGCCCAGGCCCCGGAGAAGTGGGACGTCAGCTTCAAGCCCGGGTACGAGGCGAAGCAGATCTCCAGCCTGCGCATTCGCGGCGCCGGCAGCCAGACGGTGGCGGTGTCGGTGACGCCCGCGCGGGACACGGTGGCCGGCGAATACCCGATCCTGGTCCGGATCAGCTCGGGCGAGTCGAAGGCCGAGGCGAAGCTGATGGTGGTGCTCAGCGGCATCTACAAGCTGGATGCGGCCACCTCCACCGGGATCTTGTCCACGGAGGCGGTGACCGGCAAGCCCACCACGGTGTCGTTCCTGGTCAAGAACACCGGCTCGGCGGTGAACCGCAGCGTCAGCCTGTCGTCGTTCAAGCCCGAGAACTGGAAGGTGGAGTTCAAGCCCGAGAAGCTCGAGAACCTGGAGCCCGGGGCGTTCAAACAGGTCGAGGCGACCATCACCCCTGCGGGGACCTCCTTGGTGGGCGATTACTCCGTGGGCCTGATGGCCGACGGCGAGAAAGGGGCCAGCAAGACCATCGAGCTGCGGGTGACGGTGAAGGCGCCGACGGCGTGGGGATGGATCGGTGTGGGGCTCATCGCCCTGGTGATCGGCGGGATGGGGGGGTTGTTCGCCTGGCTGGGACGGCGGTGAGGGGGCCATGGCACTGGCAATCGAAACGCATGAGCTGACCAAGCGGTATGGGACCCAGATCGCGGTCAATGCCCTCACCCTGGAGGTCACGCAAGGGGAGATCTTCGGCTTCCTGGGCCCGAACGGCGCGGGGAAGACGACGACCCTCCTGATGCTCCTGGGCCTCTCCGAGCCGACCGCCGGGACGGCCCGGGTCTGCGGGCACGATCCGGCCCGAGAGCCGCTGCAGGTGAAGCGGCTGGTCGGGTACCTGCCGGAAAATGTCGGGTTTTACGAAGACATGACCGCCGAGCAGAACTTGGCGTACGTGGCCCGGCTCAACGGCATCGAGAAGGGCAGCCTCCCTCGCAAGATCGCGGGGTTGCTGGAGCAAGTCGGCCTCGTGGCCGACGCCCGGAAACGAGTGGGGGCCTACTCGCGGGGCATGCGGCAGCGCCTGGGGATCGCCGAGGTCCTCGTGAAGGATCCCCAGGTGGTCTTCCTGGACGAGCCCACGCTGGGGCTGGACCCGGATGGCACCCAGAAGATGCTCGACTTCATCGTGGGGCTGGGCCGCGACAAGGGGATCACGGTCTTCTTCTCCTCACACCTCTTGGATCAGGTGCAGCGGATCAGCGACCGGGTCGGCATCATGCTGAAAGGGAACCTCGTCGCGGTGGGCCCCATCCAAGACTTGGCCAAACAGAAGCTGGGGGTGGACCAGGAGCGGTTCACCCTGGAAGAAATCTACATGCGGTATTTCCGGGAAGGCGTGCCGGCGCCCGTCGTGAGGGCGCGGCACGGCCGAGTGAGGTAGCCCTGTGCGTGGATTATGGGTCAGTGTATCGGAAGGAACTCGAGGACCATTTCAGCAGCACGCGGTCCATTCTGCTCCTCACCGTAATCCTGATGGTCGGGCTGGTGACGGCCTACACGGTCGGGAGCGGGCTCCGGAAGGAGCTGGAGGGGATGGCCAAGCCGTCGCTGGTCTTCCTCTTGCTGTTCACCTCCACCGGGGCGGTGTTTTCCCTGGCGCAGTTCATCGCGTTCTTCGGGCCGCTGATCGGGATGGTGCTGGGTTTTGACGCCATCAACCGGGAGCGGAGCGCCCGGACGCTGAGCAAGCTCTTGTCGCAGCCCATCTACCGCGACGCGGTCATCAACGGGAAGTTCCTGGCGGGATTGACGACGATCGCGATCATGCTGCTGGCCATCATGGTGCTCATCTCCGGGATCGGGCTCTTGGTCTTGGGCGTCGTGCCGGGCTGGGAGGAGATCGGACGCATGGCCGTCTACCTGGTGGTGAGCGTCATCTACATCGGGTTCTGGCTGGCGCTCGCGATCCTGTGTTCCGTGCTGTTCCGGGGGATGGCGACCTCGGCCCTGGCGACCATCGCGCTCTGGATCTTCTTCGCCTTCTTCATGGCGCTGGTGGCCAAGCAGGCGGCGGACGTGATCGCGCCCATCCCGTCGGGGGCGTCGGAGAGCCCCGACGCCATCCTCAAGAACGACCAGGTGCGGTCGCTCATCGCCACCGTGTCGCCCGTGATCCTCTACAGTGAGGCCACGGGGATCGTGCTCGATCCCCTGCGGAAGACGACGCGGTCCCTGGTGTTGATGGGCCCGATGGAGCAACTCTCGATCAGCCGCTTCCAGAGCCCGCTGCCGCTGCTCCAGAGCGCCTTGATCGTGGCCCCGCACTTGGTCTCGCTGCTGGCCATCACGGTCGTGTGTTTCGGGATCTCGTACGCCTGCTTCCTGCGGCAGGAAGTCCGGTCCACGTGACCGGCGACGGAAGAGCGCAGGCATGCTGGTAGTCGATTGAGACTCCTCACGGGGGTCCCGTCGCAGGGACCCCCGTTCTCTTCCCAGTGGTAAATTGCCGTTCACGCTTCTCCGGGTGTCCCAGGTCCCCGCCCAGCCCACTTTTGCAGATAGCAAAAGCTCTCCTTGACATCGCCAGGCCGTCAGGTTATGAGAATGGCGGCACATACCTGGGGAATCAGGGTCGAATCAGCCTACGTGAACCCGGGCGGCCAAGGGGTGCCGAGTTTCGGTTCCGGGGGCGTGCAGGGCAAGCAGGCCAGGAAGCGCGAGCGGCAGACCGCCACTGGGCGTTAGGTGAATGGAGCATGGCGACCGAGACGATTCTTCTGGTGGATGACGACCCTTTCATCCGACAGTTGTGTCGGGACATCCTGGAGTCGGCGGGCTACAAGACTGTCATTCTCGGGGACGGATCGAACCTGCATGCGAGCGTTGCCGCGGCCGAGCCCTCGCTGATCCTGCTCGACATCATGATGCCGGGGATAGACGGTCTGACCTTGTGCCGGCAGCTCCGCACCGGGCTCCGCCCCTTCCGCGGTCCCATCATCATCTTCTCCGCCAAACACTACCGGGCCGACAAGCAGCTTGCCATCGAGGTGGGCGCCAATGCCTTCCTGGAAAAGCCATTCGGGCCGGACCGGCTCCTTTCCCTGGTGCGTGATTTCCTGGCCCGCAAGATCTCGGTGCGGTTTTGGGGCGTGCGCGGCTCGATCGCCACGGCGTCCAGAGACACAGTCGGCTACGGCGGGAACACGCCGTGCGTCGAGGTGCGGGTGTCCGGGGTCGATGACATCTTCATCTGGGATGGAGGGACCGGGCTTCGAGAGCTGGGGCGCTCCCTCCGCCTCCTGGGGGGAAACATCAAAGGTTACCTGTGTTTTTCGCACTTCCACTGGGACCACATCCAGGGCTTGCCCTTCTTCGAGCCGGCCTACATCGCGGGCAACGACTTCACGTTGGTCGGGCCGGCCCAGCCGACCGCCGATCTCCTCCAGATCCTGTCGGGGCAGATGGCCTCCGTCTACTTCCCCGTGGGATTGGAGCAATTTGGGGCGGCGTTGAGCTTCCAGGAGATCGGCGAGGGAACCGTTACGCTGGGCGGCGTGCAGTTTGACACGCTCTCCTCCCTGCACCCCGGCCGCGCCCTGGTCTATCGTCTTTCGCATGGCGACAAGCGGGTCATCTACGCCACGGACAACGAACTGCCCAAGGACTGGAAGACGACCGGCGGGGCGGGGGCGCACGAGCTGGACCGGTTTCTGCGATTCTTCCAGGGTGCCGACCTCCTCATCCACGACGCCCAGTACACGCCGGAGGAGTTGGAGCGGAAGCGTGGCTGGGGCCACTCATCATGGATGGATGCCTTGGATATCGCCATTGCAGCCGGGGTCAAAAACGTGCAGTTCTTCCACCACGATCCGGACCATTCCGACAACTTCCTGGACGAGATTCGTGAATCCGCCCAGCAGTGCGTCGCGGCGTCCGGCGGGACCATCACCTGTGGCGTGGCCCGGGAAGGCGATCTTCTGGTCATCTGACGGGCGGACGGCCATGGCTCTTTGGCTCGACGAGTTTCCAGTCGGATTGCTTCCCGCGCCGACGCTGGCTCTGGCGAAGGGCGCACCCCAGGAGGTAGAGGATCGGACCACGGAGGGCGGCGAGGGAAGCCAGGTCTTCCTGTTCAATTGCGACTGCCATACCTTTGACGAGGTGATCTCCCAGCTCCTGAAGGCCGTTCCCGGCATGACTCGCCCCATGGCCGAGGAACTGGCGTGGCGTGTTCACACCACCGGATTGGCGGAAGTCTATCGCGGTGGGGCATCGGACTGCGATCGCGTCGCGCGAATCCTAGGAGAAACGGGACTGATCGTTCAGGTGATGTGACGGAGCGCATCGGACATCCGGGGAAAGACACCTATCGGGCTGCGTTTTTTCAAAATAGGGGTTTGACGAGCCGCGTCTTGGCTGCTATCCTCTAATGACGGAAGAGGCTGCGAAGCAGGAGGTCGATCAAGACGGGGGTGCCGTTGCGGCTTTTTGGCGCCGGAAGTAGCACGCGAGTTCGATCCTGTCCGGCCTGTGAGCGAAAGATCAAGGCCGACGCGACCTTCTGTCCCTCCTGCTACATGGTGTTCCGCCCCGAAGGTTCTGCTGCACTCCGAGAATATCTCCAGGGTGCCCGAATTCCAGGCGATGTCTATCTGCTTCGGAAGATGCAGAGCGAGGATCCGAATGCGGGTCCGGTGATGCGGGCTTCCGCCCGGCGGGGCGGCCCAGGTTTCGCCGTCGGAGCCGGCCCCGGCGCCATCGGCGGAATTCCCGCCCGCGCCAATTGGGCCAATCATCCCCCCACCCCCACCCGTCGAATCCGTCGCGCCGCTTCCTGTTCCCCCCTCGGTTGAGGCGCCGGCTCCAGCAGAACAACCGCGGATCACGAAAGGGACAGGACCCCAAGACGGGCCGATCGTGCGTCACGGGACGGTGAAGACCAGAAACGGAGTGGAGGGTCTTCTGGCTTTCCGAGAACCCTTCCCGCCGCTAGCCATCTCCGCAGAGGACGTCCCGGCCTTGTTCGCCTGGATGCTGGAGAAGGATCCTCTTATCCCCAATAACTTGAGCCGCTTGACGGACATCCATGCGGCGGTTTTTCAGGATGCGCCGGCGGCTCGCCTGGGATATGATCAGCACCTGCTCCTTCAGGTGACGGAGGATCTCGGGCTCTACGGTACGAAGGAGTCCTTGGGCTTCCATCTGGCCCAACTAGCTGCGGCCTACCGGCGGGCGTCTGAAGCCTATCGCAAGGCCGAGGGCGATAGGGCGCAAGCGGTCGATGCGGCGCTCTGGCAGATGGCCAGTCTGGCCAGCCGATTGCGAATGGAAGCCTGGATATACCACGGCCTTCATGGCGAGCCACCGCAGCTCCCCAGCACCCGCCAGCGCGAACTCCCGTTGAAGTTTCCGGGGAACTGAGCCACCGGACCGTCGGCGTCTGCGGCCAGGCATTCTCCCGGAGGCATATTCTATCCTGGGTGTCAGCCTCCTTCCTCCCCGGCCGAGGCGTATCGGCAGGCGCGCTCCAACGGCAGGGAAAGTCATCATGCTACAGATCGGAATCGCGGGGTGCGGCACGATCGGGACGGGAATCGCTCGAGCCATCGAAGCGGGAAGGATTCCGGCGGGGCTGTCCGGTCTGCACAATCGTACTCGTATGCGGGCGGAGGCGCTTGCCGGCCTCCTGTCGCCGTCCCCACCGGTCCTGGACCTGCTCCGGCTCGTGCGGGCCTCGGATCTGGTGGTCGAGGCGGCAACGGGCGCCTCGCTGGAAGAGATCGTTCCTGTCTGTCTTCGGGAGCGGAAAGATGTCTTCGTGATTAGTGTGGGAGGACTGCTTGGTCACGAAGAGTGGTTCCAAGAGGCGGAGACACGGGGCTGCAATATCCTGATCACGTCCGGCGCCATCGCAGGGCTGGATGGTGTGCGCGGGGCGGCTGTGGGACGGGTGGAGTCGGTGACGCTCACCACGCGCAAGCCGCCGCGTGGGTTGGCTGGGGCACCCTACGTGGTCGAGAACAAGATCGATCTGGAGGCGCTCATGGAAGAGACCCTGATCTTCCAGGGGACGGCGCGCGAAGCTTGTCGGGCCTTTCCTTCAAACGTGAACGTGTCCGCAGCCCTCAGCCTGGCCGGCATCGGTCCGGACCGGACCCACGTCCGCGTCATTGCCGTGCCCGGAGGTAGCGTTCAACCAGCATCGAATCGAGGTCGCGGGGGAGTTCGGCCGCCTGGCGGTGGAGATCGAGAACGTGCCCTCGGCGACGAACCCGCGGACCGGGCTCTTGTCTATCTACTCGTCGATCGCGATGCTCGCCGAATACGCCAGAACCCGGAGGAAAGACCGGGAATGATTGACCCGCGGATTTCGCAGATTCATTATATCTGGAAGGAGGCGAAGATGGAGAAGACGGTGTTTCTGACGGACATGGCCTGGCCCGAGGTGAAGGCGCGATTGCCGAAGGTGCGGCTGGCAATCCTGCCGACCGGTTCCATGGAGCAGCACGGGCCGCACCTGACCTTCGAGACCGATATCGCCATCGCCACCGAGCTGGCGCGCCGTCTGGCGCTGCAGCATCATCCGCGCGTTGTCGTGGCGCCGCCACTTCCGGTGGGGATGTCCAACCACCACATGAATTTTCCGGGGACGATCACCTGGAGACATGACACCTTCATGGCCTGCCTGGAGGATACGATCCTTGCCCTCTCTCGGCACGGGATCCAGCGCTTCCTGATCCTGAACGGCCATGGGGGGAACCGCGCGGCGATCTCGGTGCTCGCAACGCAGCTCCGCTACGAGGAGGAGTTGATGGTGGCCGGCTGCACCTGGTTCGAGCTGGTGCGGGAGGCATGCCAGAAGTTCATCCCGAAACGGCGGGTGCACGCCGACGAAATCGAGGCGGCGATGGGGCTGTACTTGGCCCCTCGGGTCGTCCGCAAGGCGGCCCTCGCCAAGGGGAAGGCTCACGCGGATCCATACCCCTACACCGACCCGGGCAAGGGCGGAGGGATCGAGGTCCCGTATCGCTGGGAGGAGCTGACGTCGAATGGCGCCTACGGAGACGCCCGCCGCGCCACGACCGAGATGGGGAAAGAACTCACCGCCGTCTTCCTCGAGAAGGCCGGCGAGTTCGTCGAGGCGTTCATGGCCGACAAGACCCGGGGGGCCGGTAAGAAGCGGAGTGCAATGCGACCATAGACTACGCATCTGCGAAGTCTGTGGTTATCTTTGGGGCTATCGAGGAGGAGACATGGAAAAGACAGAACGAGATCAGTATGTGGCGATTGTGCGGTCCACGCCCGATCGACTGAAGGCGGCGCTGGCAGGGGTGTCGAAGAAGCTGCTCACCTGGCGGCCGGCTCCGGGAAAATGGTCCATTCACGAGATCGTCTGCCACATGCGGGACGCGGAGCGGCTGGGGTATCTCCACCGCTACACGGAAATCCTGGCGAAAGACAACCCGACATTTCCCGACGTGGACGGGGATGCTCTGGCCTTGGAACGGCAATATCGCCGTCTGAATTTCCGCGAAGTGCTGCGCGACTGGCGGGCGGCGCGGAAGGAATCGCTGGCGATCGTGAAGAAGGTGAAGACGGATCAGTGGCTTCGCGTCGGCACACACGAGCTCGCCGGGCCGATGTCCCTGGAGATGATTCTCCAGCGGCAGGCGCTCGGAAACGACGAGGCGCATCTCGCCCAGATCATGGACATCAAGAAGCGATGGGAGATCCTGTCGAGGCTCCAGGAGACGCCGAAGCTCCTGGTGGCGCTGCTGCGCGGCGTGTCTGACGAAGCCCTGCGGCGGAAGCCGGCGCCCGAGAAGTGGTCCATGCTGGAGATCGCCTGCCACCTGCGGGACGTGGAGGAGTTCTTCGTAGAGCGATACGGAAAGATCGCGAACCAGGACCGGCCACAGCTTCGAATGATCAACCAGGACGAGCTGGCGGAAAGGCTCCGTTACAACCAGGACGACCCAGCGCTCGTCCTCAAGGAGTTTCAGGGGCTCCGCGCCGAGTCAGTGGCCATCCTCGGCGCGCTGGCGGCCCAGTCCTGGCAGCGGGTGGGCGTGCACCCGAAACGGGGAGACGTCAGCATTGCCTGGACTGCCAAGCACCAGGTTGAGCACGACAACAACCATTTGGGACAGGTCCGGGCCCTGCGGGAGCGGTTCGCCTGCTGAGGAGCAATCAACCCGAACCTTGCAGTTGAACCGCAAAGCACGCAAAGCACGCAAAGGGAGACCTGCTGTTTTCAGAGGGTTCCGGAATCACCCGCTCTGAGCGAGCCGTACGATTTCCATCCGTGCTCCGAGGCCCGATCTACAGATCCTGGTCTGCTTTGCGGTCTCTGCGAGCTTTGCGGTGAAATCTCTGGGATCAATTCGTTGTTGCCAATATAGCAAATTTGGGTAGGAAGGCCAAGAGGCTGTCGCCCATGCAAGACTAGGATAATAGTTATAGAAACAGATAGTTACACATTTTACTTGACAAGTTTACTAAGAAGATACATATTCTGGTTATGATAGTACGCGCGTTGCTTTATACTATTTAAGTGGACTGTTGCGAGAGGGGAAATGTGAAGCTTGGTTTCCGCAAGAATGATCGGTGCGAGTGGGGGCGGTGGCCCGCCCTCGGCTTGACCATGCTCGTCCTGATCACGTTCTGGCCCGCCGTGCAGCCGGCGGCGGCCCAGGACAGTGAAGAGCTTTTCACTCCCTTTTTCGTTGCGAAGAACGCGCTTCCCTCGGTGGATCAATCCCTCCTCCCCCGCTTCGATGGTCAACGCGAGCCTCCGGGCCCGATCGAGTACCAGCAGATCATGCGCACTGTCGTCCTACTGATCAAAGAGGGGCACTATCGGTCCGCCATCGTTCTGCTCGAACCCTACAGGACGAAGGACGATTTCCTGACGCAGCACGCCATCGGCGTAGCGTACGTCCGCGTTGGGCGCAACCAAGAGGCCTACGAAGCACTGCTCCACGCCCACCGACTGAACCCCACCGCGGCGGCCCCCTTGCTGCCGGCTGCGCTGGCCTGCGCCCGCATGGCCAAGCAGTGCGATGACTATCGCAGCTTGGCGTTGGAGTACAGGGCGCGCGGCGGAAAGTTCACACGACTGGCGGACAAGATCGCAAATTACCTCCCCATCACGCTCAGCTTCTCCAGACGGTCCTAGCGGCCCCGCAACCATCGACCCCAGACTGCGTCCCGTGACCGCAGCCCCCGGGATTTTTCGCGCTTGCTTAAACAGGACCCCTCCGGACTATTCGCCTCATCCTTCTGCGTAGGCGATCGATCTCAGGTCTACATTTTCAGCTCTTGAAGCAGGTTCGGCATGGCCTCGTGGACGCCTGCGCCCATCTCCTCTCGCTCGAACTTCTCGAAAGCCATCGCGAGATCAGC
>CAVSHW010000019.1:0-50905 GCA_963727695.1 uncultured Methylomirabilota bacterium
GGCAGGTCACCGTGTAAAGCCAGTGGAGGAGATGCCCCTGTTGACCTGCGCCATAGACGTAGGTCTTCGTGGGATAGAAGGTGGGCATGTTCAGGCGACCGACCGAGGAGACGATGGGGAGGGCTTTGGCCCGGCGAAGATCCCTGACGAGGACTTTCAAATTCTGAAGGTTGCGGCCATCAATCTGGTAGAGGTCAGTCGAGGCGATGAATCTACTTTCCTCGACGATCTTGAGCAATCGGCGGTTTCGGGGGTTTCGTATGAGCGGAGCTCGCCCGTTTCCGCTCTTCCCCTCTTCCTTTTTCCCCATACCACGGATGCCCGAAGATGGTTGCCTTGAAGGACTCGGGATTCTCGTAGGGTTCTGGTGTCGGTTCGAGATTCACGACTTCGACCGCCTGCCCGTCAAAAACATGAAGGGTTTGATACGCATCGAGATGGTCCGGCCCCGCCACCCGGGAGACCCGGCCGGTGGGGGTATACCCGGGAACCTGCCATTGGTATTCGCGGGGAATTTCGCCGAAGATGAATTTCGTGCGGCAGCCGACATCCACGGCCCGCTGGAGCGTAGTCGGGAATTCCTGGTGATGGATCAAGACCAGGTAAAGGTCGAAGTGCCGGCCAAGAGTCAAGAGTTGGGCGACATGGGCGGGCGTGTAATCCGTGGCATCGTCCACGACGACGTACCAGGACTTTGTCGCCCGGGCCTGCCGGGCGTGGCTCAGAAGCCCGGTGATGAACATGGCGACGATGGCCCGGCTGTAGCGGAGCGAGCCCGCAAGGGACTGGAGGTTCAAAAGCACCAACGCCTGCTCCGGATAGACCGTGCGCCAGTCAAAGCCGTTGCCTGAATACATGGCCTTAAGTGCGTCGTGCTCCCAGAAAGCCGCAAACCAGTTTTCCGTGCTCTTCAAGTCCGCTGCGGATGGCGCCCGCGTCCATTCCTTGCGCGTTTCCTCATGCTGGATCTTACCGAGATGCCTCACCCGGAAATTCTCATCCGTGAGCCAATCGTAGGCGTCGGCCAAGGTGAGATCGGCTTCGATGAGCGCCCGGAGGGTGGCGGTCACGAACCGCTGCATCTGGCGGTGCTGGCCAGCCGGGGTATCCGACTGGATGAGGTGGAGCGCCTCGTAGAGCCCGGCCACGTGGTTCGCCAGCTCCTTGGGATTTTTCTCGACGGCCAATGGATTGTACCGGAGGATCGTCTCCGCCGGATCGATCAGGTAGGCGGAGCGGGTGATCGTCCCCTCTGCAAGCCAGCCGACGTATTTCCGGTACGAGTCCCCCGTGGGATCAATCAGGAGGAGCCCGGCGTCCTGGCGTTCGAGGATGCCCAGCATGAGCCACTCGGCGAGGGTCGTCTTCCCCTGGCCGGAGCCGCCCACGATCTCGATGTGCTTCTCAGAGTGGGACCGGGGCAGCCACGCATCCCCAAGGGGAATGTCGCCCATGATCTCGTGTTCGTAGACTGTCACTTCCCGCTCCTCAAGACCTCCGCGCGTTTGGCGCGGTAGTACGTTCTGATCTCACGGATCAAAACAGGATCCGAAATCCCCACGAGTTTCGCTTCCTCTTCCTCACGGAGGGCTTTTAGCTCGTCTGCCACCGCGTCTCCACCCCCGCTCTTCTCCTGCTTGATCTTCCTTCGCACCTTCGCTTCTTCTGCAAGAAGGCGTTCGCGTTCTATGTCTCTTCGAATCTCCTCCGGGGTTCGCTCGTCAGGCTCCGAAAAAGCGGCTGCTAAGCCCTCAAGCGCTTCCTCCATTTCCTTGGCCGCCTCGGGGTCGATCTCGTGCGCGACGAGGATGCGGTTCTCCGGGCTGTCTCTTCGCGGGGCTTCCTTACCTGTCTTCTTGAAATAGGCTTTTCGCCGTTCTTGCCATTCTTGTTCTGCACGTTCGTATATTTTTCTTTCCTGTCTACTCATCAACCGTATGAGCAACCACGAGACAAGAACAATGGCGGAAATCATCGCAATTGGTTTGAGAACGTCGATGAGCAGTTCTGGCATCTAACTCGCTCCTTCTTTTTTCCCGCTCGCTCTCGGAGGAATGTTCCCTCCTATCGGCCTTCATGCAGAACATCTTTCCGTTTGGCGCGATAGTACGTCTTGATCTCCCGGATCAACTCTGGATCGTCGAGGCCCCGAAGTTTGGTTTGCTCCTCTCGGCGCAGCTGCTTCAAATGCGTCGCCACCGCGGGGTTCCCCGCCTTCCTCATCCGCCCGATCTTTTCATCCAGCTCCGCCTCCTTGAGGAGGATCTGTTTACGTTCAACGCTTTCTCGAATCTCTTCTGGCGTCCGATCATCACGTTCCAAGAGCTTGATGAAGGCGTTCTGAATGGCCTCAAGCTGCTTGGTCTTTTCGCCGTCGGGGTCAATTTCTTGGAGCACCTGGAGTTGGCTCATCGGATTCTTGTCTCGCGGGGCGCGCTTGCCGGTCTTCTTGAAATACGCCCTCCGAGTTTCCTCCCATTCTCTTCGGTTACAGATCGATAAAAACCAAATCGAGAGGCCGAGCAGGAAAAGAACCACGGCGAGAAGTTCGGCGAGATGGGCCTGAACCCAAGCATTTATGGCCATTATTCTTGACTCCCTGCGCTCACCTGGTATATAGAGGCCAATGGCACTTGGAAGGTTCTGGCTGCGAACCGTATCAATTCCCCAGCTAACCCGCCAGCAAAAAGAGCGAGCGGAGCCGGATCGAGCTCCTCTGCTTTCCCGAGGGCTCGCCATCTCTCTTGCCACAGCGTTGTCACAAATGGTTCCCGAAGAGGCCGGACGAACCCTGAAGGCTCCAGAAAGGAGAAGCCGGTAACCCTCAAGTGTCTCAAGGGTTACCGGCTTAATTGATGGTGGGCAGGGGGAGAATTGAACTCCCGACACCAGGATTTTCAGTCCTGTGCTCTACCAACTGAGCTACCTGCCCAATCCAGGAAGGTTTCTCGGAGGGCTTCTCGCGCAGAGAACGAGCAGTACGGTACTGAAATTGCCCCCCGGTGTCAAGGGAAATGCCCCCCGGCGGCGAGGACGACAGGGAACCCGGATGACTCCCGGAGTCCCGGGGCGGCGCAGGACGGCCGCCCGACATGAAACAGCAAGCGCGCCGATACGCCGGCCTTGACAGCCCGCGCCAAGTTTGCTATTTGCCTTCTCAGAAGGTAACTGCTCGGGCGGTTCAGGGTTCAAGGTTCAGGGAAGAGGGCAATGAACATAGCCCCGGCCTGAACCCCGAACCCTGCGTAGTCACCTCGGATGGAGAGCGAGAGGAGCGCCGTGCAACAGTCCGAGCGGTTGATAAAGCTGCTGGATCTCTTGCACGGCCAGGCAGGCATCGACGCCGATGCCCTCGCCCGGGCGTGCGAAACGTCGCGCCGGACGCTGCAGCGGGACCTGGACGTCCTGGGGGCTGCGGGCTTCCCGGTGTACTTCGATCGTGGATACCACCTGGCCGCACCGGCGCTGCTGCCGGCCGTCACGCTGACCGTGGACCAGGCCCTAGCCCTTCGGCTGGCGGCTCAATCCGCCGAGCCCCGGGCCGAACCGGCCACCGCCCGGGCGCTTTCCGTCGCGGCCAAGAAGCTGGATCAGGCCCTCTCGGCACGGCCCCCCGCAGAGGAGCGGCCGACGCGCCAGTTGGCCCTGGACCTGCCCGTCCAGGATTCACGGGCGGAGGCCTGTGCGACCACACTCGCGGAGGCAATTGCCGAGCGGCGGACGGTGCGAATCACCATGGCGTCGAAGGCCCGGAAGGAGGCCGCGGCGCTGCGAATGGATCCGTATCGGCTCTTGCCCTCCCCGACCGGCTTGGAGCTTCTCGGATACTGCCACGAGCGCAGGCGAATTGTCCGGGTTTCCCTCGCCCGCCTGAAAGACGTATCCGCTTTGCGGCGCCGGTTCCAGCCGGTGACGCCTCGCGTGCTGGAACGACACCTGCATCGGACCCAGGATGCAGCACCGGACATTCATTGGGTCCGGGTGCTCTGTCGCCCGCCGCTGGTCCAGACGCTCAGAAAGCACCCGCCGGTCGGGACCCTGATGTGGGAAGACGGACCCGAAGGCAGCGTGATCTTCACGCTGGCCGCCCTGCGCCTCGAAGACTTGCTTCCCTGGCTCCTGGCCTGCGGCGACGCAGTCGAGGTCCTGAAACCGCCCGAGCTGCGCCAGGAGATCCTCCGGATTGCCCGGGCCCTGTCGGAACGATACGTGTCGAGGCCGGCGCCCGAATCGCCAGTCATAGAATTCCCGAAGGGAGGGAGAACGGTTCGTGCCGATCTACGAGTATCACTGCCAAGACTGCCGACGCCGGGTGAGCCTCCTCGTCCGGAGCATCAGCAACCCGGGCACGCCCATCTGCCCGCAGTGCGGCGGCCGCCACCTGGAGCGCCTGATGTCCCGATTTGCCCGGGTGCGCTCGGAAGAGAGCCGACTGGACGCCCTGGCCGATCCCAGCGCCCTGGGGGGCCTGGACGAGAATGACCCGCAGAGCGTCGCGCGCTGGGCAAAGAAGATGGGGAAAGAGATGGGCGAAGATCTCGGCGAGGACTTCGACCAGGTGATGGAAGAGGCGATGGAGGAAGAGGCCGGCGGCCTCGACAAGGGGCCCGGCGGTGGGGCCGATCTCGGCGATGATCTTTAGTCTCGGCAGATGAATCTATCCGTTCTCCGCGCCGACCTCGAAGAGTTCGCCGAGGCCATCAGCCGCGAAGAGTACCTCACGCGGGCGGGTCTGAAGGCCGAGAGCCGAGCTGCCGCCGTCCGTGAGCAGTTCGCCGTTCTCGGCTCCCGCGACGCCTTCGAGGAGGTCCACGACAAGGCGCAAGGCGCGTCCGGCGCCGAGGAGGCGCGGCGCCTGCGATACCTGGCCGAATTCCTCGGCACGACCTGCGTCGAGTATCGCGCCCGGGTCTTGAGCGACCGGCTCGTCACCGCCGAGGCGACGCAGACGGTCGGCGCGGACGGTGGGCAGATTCCCCTCCGGTCGGTCGAGACGCGGATCAAGAACGAGGGCGATCGCGCGCGCCGGGCGGCGCTGGAGGCGGCGCGCCTGTCCGCCAGTAGCGGACCTGAACGGGCTTCGCCAAGAGATCCTGGAGACCGGCCACGACGAGGCGTCCCGCCTCGGGTTTCCCGGGTACACGGCCCTGTGTCGCGAGCTCTCCGGTATCGACCTCACGGCCCTCCGGGATCTCACGCAGCCGATTCTGTCTCGCAGCCAGGACATGTACCGCGAGGTCCTCGCCTGGTACCTGTCGCGGTGGGTCGGTGCGCCGCCGCGCGAGGCCCGGCGGCACGACCTGGTCCGGGTCTTTCGGGCGCCCGAACTCGACCGGGTGATGCCCCCCGACGCCCTGCGCGAGGCCGCCGAAGCGCCGATCCGCCGGATGGGGATCGACCCGGCCGCCGCGGGGCGGATCCGGGTGGACGACGAGCCGCGGCCCGCAAAGACGCCGCGCGCCTTCGTCACAGCCCTCCGCATCCCCGACGAGATCATCCTCGTCGTCCGGCCGGGCGGCGGGCCGGACGACTATGCGGCGTATCTTCACGAGCTGGGCCACGCCCTCCACTTTGCGTACACCGACTCCAACTTGCCCGTGGAATATCGGCGGCTGGGCGATTCGTCGGTGACCGAGGCCTTCGCCTTCCTGCAGGACGGCCAGCTCAGGGAGCGCGGCTGGCTCAAGCGCTTCGTCGGCGTGGGGCAGCCCGCCGACGTCCTGCGCTTCACCGCCTTCCACAAGCTCTGGTTCCTCCGCCGCTACGCCGCCAAGCTGGAGTACGAGCTGTTCCTGCACGCCGAGGGGCCCGGCGCGCGCAGCCGGGACGCTTACCGCGATCTCCTCTCCGCGGCCACCCTGGTGGAGTGGCCGGCCGAGCTGTACCTCGCCGACACGGACCCGTTCTTCTACGCCGCCCGGTATCTGCGCGCCTGGATCTTCGAGGCCCAGCTTCGCGGCCTGCTGCGCGAGCGCTTCGACGAGGAGTGGTACCGCAACGACCGCAGCGGCCCCTTCCTCCTTTCGCTCTGGCGCCAGGGCCAGCGGCACACCCTCGAGGAGCTGGCCGCCGATCTCGGCCTCGGTCCCCCCGCCATCGAGCCCCTGCTGGCCCAGATCAGCGCAGACCTCGCCTGACCTTGAAAGATACAGTTGGACTACCGTTACCAACGGCCGTTGGCGCACAAATGGCGCGAAGCACGACCATTCTTCCAATTCTGTTCGGGGCTCGATCTGCAGAACCTGGCTTGCTTTGCGGTCTTTGCGAGCTTTGCGGTGAAATGTTTTCGGTTACCTTGTCGCCTCGGCTCGGCGTCCCGTGGGCGCTGCCGGTCGCACGTCCACCGTGTTATCGTAGAAGGTGCTGCCGCCTCCCTGATCGGTCAACCGCTGGGAGGTGAGGGCATTCACGGAGCGCGCTCCGAGGCACTGATCCAGCCACCAGACCCCTTCCGCGACCACGATTCCCCGGGGCACACCGGACGTGACGCGCAGGGTGAACGTCACCTCTCCCAGGTCATTGAATGCCACGGCGGGGTCGCCGTCCGCCAGTCCCTTGGCGCCGGCGTCGGCCGGGTTCATCTGCAGGAGCGCTCGCTCCTCCTTGCGGCGCAGGTCGTCCCGCTCTCGGAAGGAGGAGTTGAGGCCATAGCGGGCCGGCGCCGTCATGAGACGAAACGGCAGGTCGCCGCCGTATGGCGGGATGAAATCTGGCAAGGGCTGCGGTTCTTTCGGATTCAGGATCTCGATCTTGCCCGACGGCGTGCGATAGGCGCTTCGCGCCTCGGCGGAGAGCCGGACTTCAACCGCCCGCCCATCGGCGAGGGAGTGCGGGTCGAGCCCGACCGCCTCCCACCGGGGACGCGAGCGCTCCAGGAGACGGTCGATCAGCTCATCGGCGGCCTGCCGGAAGAAGGGCTCGTCGAATCCCATGGCGTCCGCCAGCAGGCCGAAGACCTCCCAGTTCGACTTGCTCATCCCGACGGGCGGGACGACCGCCGCCGCTCGCTGGATGCAATACGACCCGTAGGCGCGATAGATGTCGGCGTGCTCCAGGGACGACGTGGCGGGCAGGACGATGTCCGCGTACCGCGCCGTGTCGGTCAGAAATCGCTCGTGGACCACCGTGAAGAGGTCGTCCCGTCCGAGCCCCCGCAGGACCGCGTTCTGGTCCGGCGCCACCACGGCAGGGTTGGAGTTGTAAACATAGAGACTCCGGACCCGGGGAGTGTCGAGGGCGTCCAGCGCCCAGCCCAGCCGGTTCATGTTGACGATCCGGGTCGGCCCGGCCATGAGATCGGGCCGCAGCACCTCGTCCATGGCGAAGAGGCCGGTTGTCGAGACACTGGTCAGACAGCCGCCCCCCTGCTTGCCGTAGGCCCCGACCGCGGCCGGCAGACAGGCGATGGCGCGGACGGTCATCGCGCCGTTGGCATACCGCGAGAGCCCGCTCCCCACGCGGATGAACGGGGCCCGCGCCCGGCCGTAGGCCCGGGCCATCTCTTCCAGCGTCGCCACCGACAGCCCGGTGAGTTGGCTGACCCGCTCCGGCGGGAAGCGCGGAAGGACCTCGTCCCGCAGCCGGTCGAACCCCTGGACGTGTCTTGTCAGGAACTCCCGATCCGTGAGCCCGTCCCGCACCAAGAGGTGCATCAGACCCAGGGCGAGGGCGCCGTCGTTTCCGGGCCGGACCAGGAACGTCCGATCGACCACGCCGGCGGTGGGGGTCTCGTGCGTCTCGATCAGCCAGACCGGGGCGCCGCTGCGCCTCGCCCGCCGCACCCCGCGGAGGAAGTGGATGTTGGTGGATACGGCGTTGATCCCCCACAGGATGACCAGATCGCTGTCCGCGACGTCGTCGGGGTGGGGGGCGGGGGTGTCGCCCATCACCGCCTTCCAGCCCGCCCCCTTGGCGGGGGAGCAGATCGTTCGATCCAGACGGGAGGCCCCCAGCCGGTGAAAGAAGGGATGTCCTGCGTTTCGCTGGATGAGGCCCATCGTCCCCGCGTACGAGTAGGGGAGGATCGCCTCGGCCCCGTCGGCCTCGATGATCCCTCGCCACCGCAGGGCGATCCGGTCCAGCGCCTCCGCCCAGGCGATGGGACGGAACTCGCCCGACCCCTTCGCCCCCGTGCGCAGCAGGGGCTGCGTGAGCCGGCGCGGAGAATGGACCGTCCTTTCGTAGTGGTTCATCTTCGGGCACAGAGTGCTCCGGGTAAACGCGTGCTCGGGATCGCCGCTCACCCGGACGGCGCGGCTGTCGGCCACCTCGACCAGGAGGCCGCAGGCATCCGGGCAGTCATAGGGGCACACGGAGCGTTTGATTTCATTCGTCACGGCAGACCTCCGATATCGCTGAGTCGGCGTGCAGGGAAAGCGACCGCAGGGAACCGGCAACTGCAGGTCGAGGGGAAGAAGTTCAGAGATCGTGCGGCCGACCGATCAGCGGCCCTTGCGTGCCACCTGCAGACGCGCGAGGGATCGATAGAGTGCGGTCTCGGCCCGGGCGGCGTCGATCTCCGCTTTTCCCGCCGCCCAATCCCGCAGGCGCTCCTCTGCGCGCTGGCGCGCCCGCTCGGCCCGCGTCACGTCGATCTCCTCGGGCCGCTCGGCCGAATCCGCCAGGATGCTCACCGCGTCGCCGCGCACCTCGGCGTAGCCCTTGGAGATGGCGAGGTGATGCTCCTCGCGGCCCGTCCAGAAGGTCAGTTCCCCCATCTTCAGCGTCGTGATGAACGGGAGATGGCCGGGGAGAACCCCGAAGTAGCCCTCGGAGCCCGGGGCCACCAGCTCGGTGATCTCCTCGCTGACGACCAGGCGAGAGGGGGTCACCACCTCCAGCCGCAAGGTTGCCTGTCCGACATCCGCCATCGCTGATCGACCTTCCTCGTATGGACTAGCAAGCTGCTGAAAAACTCACTCTTCGGCAGGCTGGTCAAAAAGGTCCAGATGCAAGGCGGCGCACCCATCCTTTGGATGGGTACCCGGGGCCGAGTGAGGCGTACTCCAGGTACGCCGCAACGAGTGCCCGAGCGCGCCAATGCCGCAGATGGGCCTTTTTCAGCAGCCTGCTAATTCACTGCCCGGAGGCGCTCGCCCTTCTCGCGGGCCTCGTCGATCGTGCCCACCATGAAGAAGGCCTGCTCCGGCAAATCGTCGCACTTGCCTTCCAGGAGCTCCTTGAAGCCGCGGATGGTCTCCTTGACCGGCACATAGCGCCCGGGCTGGCCGGTGAAGGCCTCGGCCACGAAGAACGGCTGCGACAGGAAGCGCTGGATCCGCCGAGCGCGACCGACCACCAGCTTGTCCTCGTCGGACAGCTCATCCATCCCCAGGATGGCGATGATGTCCTGGAGGTCCTTGTAGCGCTGCAGGATCCTTTGCACGCCTCGGGCCGTGGTGTAGTGATCGTCGCCCAGGATGTGCGGGTCCAGGATGCGCGAGGTCGAGGCTAAAGGATCCACTGCCGGGTAGATGCCCAGCTCGACGATCTGCCGCGAGAGCACCGTGGTGGCGTCGAGATGCGCGAAGGCGTTGGCGGGCGCCGGATCGGTGATGTCGTCGGCCGGGACATAGATCGCCTGCACCGAGGTGATGGAGCCCTTCTTGGTGGAGGTGATCCGCTCCTGGAGCTGCCCCATCTCCGTCGCCAGGGTCGGCTGATAGCCCACGGCGGACGGCATGCGGCCCAGGAGCGCCGAGACCTCCGACCCCGCCTGGGTGAAGCGGAAGATGTTGTCGATGAAGAGGAGCACGTCCTGGCCGGAGTCGCGGAAGTATTCGGCCACGGTCAGCCCCGTCAGCCCCACGCGCAGCCGCGCCCCCGGCGGCTCGGTCATCTGTCCGTACACCAGGGCCGTCTTGCTGATGACCCCCGATTCCTTCATCTCCAGCCAGAGGTCGTTTCCCTCGCGCGTCCGCTCGCCCACGCCGGCGAAGACCGAAGTGCCGCCGTGCTCCTGGGCGATGTTCCGGATCAGCTCCATGATGATGACGGTCTTGCCCACACCGGCCCCGCCGAAGAGCCCCGTCTTGCCCCCCTTGGTGTACGGCTCCAGGAGGTCGATGACCTTGATGCCCGTCTCCAGCACCTGAACCGAGGTCTCCTGCTCCTCCAGGGACGGGGCGGGGCGGTGGATAGAATACATCATGTCGGAGGTGAGCGGCCCCTGCTTATCCACCGGCTCTCCGATGATGTTCATGATTCGGCCCAGCGTATTCGGGCCGACCGGAATCTTGATGGGATCGCCGCTATCCTCGACCTCCATGCCGCGGGTGAGGCCGTCCGTCGTGGAAAGGGCCACCGTGCGCACGTGGCTCTCCCCCAGGTGCGAGGCGACCTCCAGGACCAGGCGGTCGCTGGAGGCGAAGCTGTCGTGGAGCTTCCGGCCCCGAACCTCCAGCGCGTTGTAGATGGCCGGAAGTTTCCCGGGGCCGAACTCCACGTCCACGACCGGCCCGATGACCTGTACGATCTTCCCGATGTTTCCCATCACTCACTCCATCATGATCTCGATTGCCGCAGGGCTTCGGCGCCGCTCACGATCTCCAAGAGTTCCTTGGTGATCCGCTCCTGGCGGGCCTTGTTGAAATGGATCGTCAGGAGGTCGATCATCTCCGAGGCGTTCTTGGTGGCGCTTTCCATCGCGGTCATGCGCGCGCCGTACTCGGCCGCCACCGAATCCATCAGGGCGCGGTAGACCTGCACCTCAACGTGCCTCGGCAGCAGGCTCTCCAGGATGGCGGCGGGGGAGGGCTCGAAGATAAACTCCGCCGCCGGTTGTCCCTCGGCGCTTGGGGGAGCCTCGATCGGCAGGAGCCGCTCGACCACCACCCGCTGCGAGGCCGCCGAGCGGAACTCGGTGTAGACCAGCTCGACCTCGTCCACCTCGCCGCCGGCGAAGGCGGTCGCGACCTCCTGTCCGATCTGCGCCGCGTGGCGGTAAGCCAGCTTGTCGAAGAAGTTCACGTGCTCGGAGCGGACCGTGGCCTCGCCGTGGCGCTTGTAATAGTCCCGCACCTTGCGGCCCACCACGATCAGGGCGAGGCTCACGTCCTGTTTGCCCTGCTCCGCGCGCAAGAGGTCCGTGGAGCGCCGGATGATGTTGCTGTTGAAGGCGCCGCAGAGTCCCCGGTCGCTGCTGATGACCAGGAGGAGTTTTCGCTTCGTTGCCGGCTCGCCGTCCCCGCGCCCTTCGCGCAGCAGGGGGTGCAGCTCCCGCAGCGGCTCGCTGACGAGATTGGAAACCATCGCGTCCATGGCCCGGCAGTAGGGGCGGGCCTCCACGATCCGCTCCTGTGCGCGGCGAAGTTTCGCCGCCGCCACCAGCTTCATGGCGCGGGTGATCTGCTGGGTGCTCTTGACGCTGGCGATTCTCCGCCGGATGTCGCGTAGGGTGGCCATATGAACCTATTGCGAATTTCGGATTGCGGATTGCGCGATTGAAACCCGCATCCCACACGCCGAAGACGGATGCGTCATGCCGGCTGACGCGCCGCCAGGAACTCCGCCTTGCACTCGCCGATGCAGGTGTCCATCTGCGCGCGCGTCGCGTCCGTCAGCTCTTTCTTCTCGGCGATCTCCCGGAGTATCCCCGGGTAGCGGCTCTCGGAGAACTTCTGGAGCGCGGTTTCGAAGGCTGCCACCGCCTCCACCGGTAAATCGTCCAGGTGTCCCGCCGTCCCCGCGTAGACGATGAGGACCTGCCGCTCGACCGGGAGCGGGGCATACTGTCCCTGCTTCAGGAGCTCTACCATCCGCTGGCCGCGGTTGAGCTGGGCCTGCGTGGCCTTGTCCAGATCCGACCCGAACTGGGCGAAGGCGGCCATCTCCCGGTACTGCGCCAGATCCATCCGGAGCTTCCCGGCCACCTGCTTCATGGCTTTGATCTGGGCGCTCCCGCCCACGCGCGAGACCGAGAGGCCCACGTTCACCGCCGGCCGGACGCCGGCGTAGAAGAGGTCGGTTTCCAGGTAGATCTGGCCGTCCGTGATCGAGATGACGTTGGTCGGGATGTAGGCGGAGACGTCGCCGAGCTGCGTCTCGATGATGGGGAGCGCCGTGAGGGAGCCGCCGCCCAGCTCGTCGTTCAGCTTGGCCGCTCGCTCCAGCAGGCGCGAGTGGAGGTAGAAGACATCGCCCGGGTAGGCCTCGCGCCCCGGCGGCCGCCGCAGGAGCAGGGAGAGCTGCCGGTACGCCGCCGCATGCTTGGTGAGATCGTCGTAGATGCAGAGCGCGTGGCGCTTGGTGTCCCGGAAGTACTCGCCCATCGTGCAGCCCGCGTATGGGGAGATGTACAGGAGCGGCGCCGGCTCCGATGCCGAGGCCACCACCACGGTGGTGTAGGCCATGGCCCCCGCGTCCTCCAGCACCTTCACCACCTGGGCCACGGTGGAGCGCTTCTGTCCGGTGGCCACGTAGATGCAGAAGACGTCCTTGCCCTTCTGGTTGATGATGGTGTCCACCGCGATGGCGGTCTTGCCCGTCTGGCGATCGCCGATGATCAGCTCGCGCTGGCCGCGCCCGATCGGGATCATGGCGTCGATCGCCTTGAGTCCGGTCTGGAGCGGCTCCTTGACGGGCCGCCGGTCCACCACGCCGGGGGCGAGGCGCTCGATGGGGCGGAACTCTTTGGCCTCGATGGGCCCCTTGCCGTCCAGCGGCTGGCCCAGGGGGTCCACGACGCGGCCCACTACGGCGTCTCCCACCGGCACCTCGGCGATGCGCCCCGTGCGCCTGACCTGGTCCCCCTCGCTGATCAGCGTATCATCGCCCAGCAGGACCGCTCCGACGTTGTCCTCTTCCAGGTTCAGGACCATCCCCCGCACACCGTGGGGGAAGTCCAGCATCTCCATGGCCATGGCGTTGTCCAGGCCATAGATGCGGGCGATGCCGTCCCCGATCTCGAGGACCGTGCCCACCTCGGCCACGTCGATGGCCGTCTCGTACGAGGCGAGCCGCTGCCTGATGATCTGGCTGATCTCTTCCGCCTTGATCTGTGCCATCGTCTTCCTCTGCTCCGCACCTTCGCTAGCAGGTTGCCGAAAACCCATTCTCGTCCAGGCTGCTCAAAAAGGTCCAGATGCAAGGCGGCGAAGCGATGGCGTCGAGCGAGGCGTACCCACAGGTACGCCGCAGCGTGCAGCCGGAGCGCGCCAACGCCGCAGATGGGCCTTTTTCAGCAGCCTGCTAGGCGCGCACCAGCTCGTCGCGTAATCGCGCGAGCTGCGTCTTCAGGCTGCCGTCGTACACCCGGCTGCCGATCTGGGTGATCACGCCACCCAGCAGCGCCGGATCCTGTCGAAGTTCCAGGTAGACTTGCTTGCCCGCCACCTCGCTTAAGCGCCGGCGCAGCCCGTCCCGCTCGGCATCGTCCAGCGGCACCGCCGACGTCACCACGGCCTTGACCCGCCCCAGACGCTCGTCCATCAGCGACTCGTAGGCGCGCAGGATCCCCTCCAGGCCCGCCAGCCGTTTGGCGTCGAGCAGGATGCGGAGAAAGGTGGCCGTGAGCGGCAGGAGCCCCATGGCCGTCATGATGTCCGAGACGACCTGGGCCGTGTCCTTCCGTGACACGCTGGGGGTGGTGAGGAGTAGTCGAAGCTCGCGCTGCTCGGCGAGGAGATCCGCAAAAGCGCGGAGGTCCTGCCGGACGCGTTCCAGCGCGTCCGAAGCGGCCGCCGCCTCGACCAGCGCCCTCGCGTACCGTTTGCCCACGGATGCCGAGATCAATTCTTGCTCTCCAGATCGCGCACGTACTGATCGGCCAGTCGTTTCTGGTCTTCCGCGCTCACGCTCCGGCGGAGCAGCCGCTCGGCCGCCCCCAGGGCCAGGCCGACCGCCTCTTCGCGGAGGCTGGCCTTGGCCCGCCTGGTCTCCGCCTCGATCTCGGCCTTGGCCGAGGCCACCAGGCTCTGAGCCTCCTCGCGTGACGCCTGGAGCATTCGCTGCCGCTCCGCTTCGACCTCGTGCCGGACCTGCTCGCGGATGGCCGCGGCCTCCTTCTGTGTCTCCCGGATTCGGGCCTGGTACTCCTCGTGCGCCTTCGCGGCGGCCTCCCGCGCCGTCTTCGCCTCATCCAGGGCCTTCGCGATCCCCTCGGACCGGTCGGCCAAGAATCTCGTCAAGGGTTTGAACAGGAACTTGGACAGCAGGAGAACCAGGATGAGAAAGTTGATCGCCTGGATCAGGATCGTGATGTTCAGGTTGATGAGGCCCGGCTCTTCGTGGGCAGCTCCCTCGGCCGCGAGCGCGATTCCGGGGAGCCAGACGACGAGGAGGAAGATCCAGACCAGGGCGGCCCGAACGGCGAGCGCGTGCAGGCGTTTCATGGAGCCTCCGAAAGCGAGAGGGCGCCGCAGGAACACCCGGCAGCGCCGCCCGGTTCGTCCGATCCGCTCAATCGAGCGACCGCAGAGCTCGTATCAGCCAGAGCGTGATCATGGTCATCTGCGTGATGAGAAGCCCGGCCACGAGGGCCGGCAGCGAAACGCGAAAAACGACCAGCGCCACGACGAGCACGACCCCGGTGATCGCCAGCCGGAACATGGCGCCTTTCCAAAGCACGCCCGCGCCCCGGGCGGCTGCCGCTGCTATCATGCCGCTGACCGCGCGGACGATCAGGTGAAAATTCCCCAGGCTGATGAGCACGCCGACCGCAAAACCCGCCGCCCAGTTCCAGCGCCCTAGAACCGCGAGCCCCACCACCCCTGCCGCACCGACCGCGGCGGCACAGCCGAGGGTTGCTCGTGCGAACGTCGCTTGGTCGTCCAAGGCAAACAAGGGGATGAGGGCTTGGGGCGCCCCGCGCGGCCCCCAGAGGGCCGCCGCAGGCGAGTCGAGATCGCGCAACGCCCGTGGAAAACGGCTCAAGCTACCATGGCAGCAAAAACCATGTCAAGGTCTTTGGGGCACTTTGCGGCGCGCGGATTGACAGGGTTTTCGCGCCGGGATACTCTGGGGCGCCGCGGTGGACTACCCGCCGCGCTCACTCACGGGAGGGAGTCCCAATGAAGCACCGTTTCCTCGGCTCGTCCGGATTGTTGGTCTCGCGCATTGCGCTTGGCACGCTCAACTTCGGCGCCCCCGAGTGGGGATGTGACGAGAAGGAGGCGCTCGCCATCTTGAAGACGTTCCTCGATGGCGGCGGCAATTTTATCGACACGGCGAATGTCTACGCCGGGGGCAGGGCCGAGGAGATCCTCGGCCGCTTCCTGCCGCAGGTCCCGCGCGACCAGATCGTCCTCGCATCCAAGTGCTATATGGCCGTGGGAAACCGGCCCAACCAGTTCGGGGCTTCGCGGAAGCACATCCTGGCCGCTTGTGAGGCGAGCCTACGTCGCCTCAAGACGGACTACCTCGACCTCTACTACCTGCACGGCCCGGATCCGATCACGCCGTTCGAGGAGACCCTGCGGGCCTACGACGACCTCGTCCGGGGTGGGAAGGTGCGCTACGTGGGTGTCAGCAACCTGTTCGGCTGGCAGATCGCCAAGGCGGCCGGCGTCGCGCGCCGGCTGGATATCGGCCCTCTCGTCGCCGGCCAGTACATCTACAGCCCCATCCATCGGGAACTGGAGCAGGAGGTCATACCGGCCGCCATAGACAGCGGAATCGGCATCACCTGCTATGGCGTGTTCGGCGCGGGGCTGCTCGCCGGGAAGTACAAGGGCATGACCGAACCGAACCAGGGAAGCCGGATGCAGATGCGGATGCAGATGGATGGAGCGCGGTTCTGGCACCCCAGGGGATTCAGGGCCGCGCAGGCCATCGAGGGAGTCTCCGAGAAGACGGGGATCCCCATGGCGAAGCTCGCCATCGGCTGGCCGCTCGGCCGAAAATTCGTGAGCGCGGTCGTCCTCGGTATCCGCACGCGGGAACAGATGCTCGCGAATCTGGAGGCGGCCGATTGGGATATGCCGCAGGAGGCCTGGAAGGTCATCGAGGAGCAGACCCGGCCGGAAGAGGACAACCTGACCTGGTTCAACCGGCAGAACTACCAGCGCATCTTCGCCGCCGCCGAGTTCCACGACGAGCGCGCCGACTTGTTGTAGCAGGCAACCGGATCTCTTCAGCGATCTCAAGGCGGAGCGCGATGCGTTGCAGCGCGAGGTCTTTCGCGCGGCTCAGCAGCTTTACCTGTCTAAGTCGACATTTCAATGGAGGTGCGCCATGTTTGAAATCGCCGAACTCGGGCAGACGCTCAGCAAGGAAGAGTTTCAGAAACAGGAGCCGGAGCTGCGGGTCGCGCTCCTGGATCTGCAAACCCGCCTGAAGGCGACCCAGCGCTCGGTACTCATCATCATCAGCGGCGTGGATGGCGCGGGCAAGGGGGAGACTGTCAATCTCCTGCACGCATGGCTCGACCCGCGGTTTCTGCAAGCGGTGGCCTTTGACAAGCCCTCGGACGAGGAGCAGTCCCGGCCCGAATACTGGCGCTACTGGCGCAAGCTCCCGCCGCGCGGCCGCATCGGCATCTTCTTCGGCTCCTGGTACACCATGCCCATCGTCGACCGCGTCCTGAAGCGCAAGAAGAAGAACGCCTTCGCCCGCGCCATGCAGCGCGTCAACGCGACGGAGAAGATGCTGGCCGACGACGGGATGCTCATCGTCAAGCTCTGGTTTCACCTCAGCAAGGAGGTGCAGAGGCGGCGGCTGAAGCGGCTCGAGAAGGATCCCGAGACGCGCTGGCGTGTCACCGGTCAGGACTGGGAGAACTTCAAGCGGTACGATCGATTCCGCGAGGTGTCGGCGGAAGCCATCCAGGCGACGAACACTCCCGAGGCGCCATGGGTGATCGTGGAGGGCGCGGATGCGAACTGGCGGAGCATATTCGTCGTCAAGCATCTCGTGGGACAGCTCACCACCCTCCTGGAAGACGCGGAGCGTTCTGCGCGGCCCAAGCCGGTGCCGATGCCGCTGCCGAAGAAGCGGCCCGTCACGATCCTGGACAAGCTCGACCTGTCGCTGAAGGCCGGGAAGAACGTCAAGGAGGAGTTGGCGCACTGGGGGGCGGAGCTCAATACGGTGTTCCGCCGGGCGAAGCGGGAGCGGTTCTCCACGGCGCTCGTCTTCGAGGGCATGGACGCGGCGGGCAAAGGCGGGGCTATCCGGCGTATCACCGCGGCGCTGGATGCCCGGGACTACCGTATCATTCCGATTGCCGCTCCCTCCTCCGAGGAGCGCGCGCAGCAATACCTCTGGCGCTTCTGGCGGCACATGCCGCCGGACGGCAAGATCACCATCTTCGACCGGAGCTGGTACGGGCGCCTCTTGGTGGAGCGCGTCGAGGGGTTCGCGACAAGGCCGGAATGGCAGCGGGCACCCGCCGAGATCAACGCCTTCGAGGAGCAGCTCACCGCGGACGGCGTGATCCTGATCAAATACTGGCTCCAGATCGACGCGGCCGAGCAGCTCCGGCGCTTCAAGGATCGTGAAGCCACGCCGTACAAACAGTTCAAGATCACGGAGGAGGACTGGCGCAACCGCGAGAAGCTCCCGCAGTACATGGTCGCGGTCAACGAGATGGTCGAGAAGACCAGCACGCAGTTCGCGCCCTGGGTGCTGGTGGAAGCCAACGACAAAGCCTATGCGCGGATCAAGGTCCTCCGGACCATGGCGGAGCGACTCCGGGAGGCGCTGTGATCGATACTCGATCTGACGACGACCGGTCGCATAGTGGCGGTCAATCCGATGAGGAGGCGGCATGCGACTGCAAAATAAGGTCGCTCTGATTACCGGAGCGGCTGTGGGCATCGGCGCCGAAATTGCGAAGCGCTTCGCGGCGGAAGGCGCGCAGGTGGTGATTGGGGATGTGAACGCGGTCGAAGCGCGGACAACCTCCGAACGCATCCGACGATCCGGCGGCAGCGCCCGATCCGTTCCGCTCGATGTCACGAAAGAAGAGAGCTGGAACGAGGCGCTGGACGGGATCCGGATCGCGGAAGGCCGGCTCGATATCCTCGTGAATAATGCGGGGATCACCAAACGGATTCCCATCACCGAGATGCCGCTGGAGGACTTCGAGCAGCATCATGGCGGTCAATGTCCGGGGGGTGTTTCTCGGGATCAAGCACGCCTTGCCCTTCATGAAGCAACACGGCGGCGGCTCCATCGTGAACATTTCGTCCATCTGCGGCCTGGTGGGGCACAAGCTCACGAATGAAACCTATACCACCTCCAAGGGCGCCGTGACCCTGTTGACAAAGAGCGTGGCAGTCCGGTATGCCCGGGACAACATCCGGTGCAACTCGATTCATCCCGGGACCGTGGACACGCCCATGGTACAAGCGCTCTTCACGGATCCGGAGAAGAAGCGGGAACGCCTGGACGAGGTGCCCCTCGGACGACTGGCAACCGCCCAAGACGTGGCCAATGCCGCCCTCTTCCTTGCCTCCGACGAAGCGGGCTTCATCACGGGTGCGGCGTTACCCGTTGACGGAGGGCTGACGGCGTACTGAAGACGGCGCGTCTGGCTCGTCGCAGAGGAGGGTGTCCATCGATTCCAGAGACCGATCGTGGAGGGATTCATGACGAGCACGCCCGGCCATAGCAGCAGGAAACGATTCCGGACCTCGATGCGTGCACGGACGCGTGGGAAGGCGCCATCTCGCATCCAAGAAAGTCATGAGCACTACCACGCCATATTCGAGACCGGTCCCTTTCCCAAAGTGCTCTACGATCCCGCGACGTTCGCGATCCTGGCCGTCAACGACGCCGCCGCCGAGCTGTATGGATACCGCCGGGACGAATTCCTTGCGATCACTCTCAAGGATCTGCGCCCGCCAGAGGAAGTCCCAAAGCTAGTGGCGGCGTTCGCCCAGCCCCTTCCCGACCGCTATCACGCCGGCGTCTGGATCCACCGGAAGAAGGACGGCACTCTCATCGAGATGGACGTCTACACCCACGCGATGGTGATGAACGGCCGGCCGGTGCGCCTGGCGGAACTGTATGACGTCACCGAGAGGAGACGCACCGAGGCCGCCCTCGTCAAGCGCACCCAGCAACTGGAGGCCGTGCGGGCCATCGCTGCCGAAATCGCCCAGGAGCTCGACATAGCGAATGTCCTGCGCCTCGTCGCGCGGCGGGCCTGCGAACTCACCGGCGCCGCCGCCGCCGACATCGATCTCTGGGACCCCGAGCGCCAGCTTCTCGTGCCCGAAGCTTCATACGGCCATGCGGTGCCCTATCCAGCGACCACGCGCCGCCTGGGGGAGGGCGCCATGGGTACCGTGGCCCAGACCCTCCAGGGGTTGATCCTCAACGACTACCGCTCCAGCCCGGTCGCTCACCCCGACACCCTCGCCCACACGACCATCACCGCCTCCATCGTGGAGCCGCTCCTCTACCGGGGCACGCTGCTCGGCGTCATCGGCGTCGATCACGAAACCGCCGGACGCACCTTTGCCACTCAGGATCGGGATCTCCTCCGCCTCTTTGCCGACCAGGCTGCGATTGCGATCGAGAACGCCCGGCTATTTCAAGCGGAGCAGGGTCGGCGGAAGGAGCTTGAGGCAGTGCGGGCGGGCACCGAAGAGATCACGCGGGAGCTGGATCTGGCGGCATTGCTCCGCCTCATCCACGAGCGGGCGCTGGAATTGATCAAGGGGGATTCCGGATCGGTCTGGCTCTGGGACGAGACGGCGCAGGTCCTGCTCCCACGGAGCTGGCCCGGTCTCGGAGAGTGGATGGCGGATATCCGCCTGCGGCCCGGCGAGGGAGTCGCCGGCACTGTGGCCGCCCGGCGGCAGGGGATGATCGTCAATGACTTCCGGACGTCTCCGTATACGTATCCTCTCTTCGCCGAGCGGATGAAGCATGTGGCGGTGCTGGCCGAGCCGCTTCTCTACCGAGAGCGCCTGGTCGGCGTGCTCGCGGTCAATCGAAACGATCCCGCGCACCCCTTCACGCTGGAGGACCAGCGCCTGGTCCGTCTCTTGGCGTCGCAGGCCGCCATCGCCATCGTGAACGCGCATCTGTACCGGGAGGGGGAGATCCGGCAACAACAGTTTGCGACGCTGGTGCAGGTCACCCAGCGATTGACGCGGGGGCTGGACCTGACGAGTGTCATGGCGGCCATTGCCGAAGCGGCTACCACGCTCTTCCAGGGCGACGCGGGGTTCCGGCTGCTGGAAGGCGACTTTCTCGTCCGGAAGTTTGTGACCCCCGGGGCGCGCGAGGTGATGCGCATCGAGCGGATCCGCCTGGGCGAGTCCCTGAGCGGGCGGGTGGCCGTGTCGGGGGAGGCGATTATCAGCTCGGATACCCTGGCCGACCCCCGCCTGATCCCGGAACATCGGGCCGGGACGCTCGCAGCCGGGACGGGGGCCCTCATGTGCCTCCCGATCCGGGTGGAGGGACGCATCCTTGGGACCCTGAACATCTATCGAGAGCGGGGCCACGTCTTTGACAAGACTGCCGTGGCGCTGGCCAGCAGCCTGGCCGACCAGGCGGGGATTGCCATCGAGAACGCCCGGCTCTTCGCGGAGTTGAACGAGTCCTATGCCAAGCTCCAGCAGGCCCAGGCCGAGCTCGTCCGCTCCGAGAAACTCCGCGGACTCGGCCAGATGGCGGCCGGGATCGCCCACGATCTGAACAACACGCTGGCGGCGATTCTGGGCCAGGTGGAGCTTCTGAAGCTCCGGGGAGCGCCGCCCGAGGTCCGGGCGGGCCTCGACGTTCTCGAAACCGCGGCCACCGACGGCGCCCAGGTGGTCCGCCGCATCCAGGACTTCGCCCGGCAGCGGGCCGCCTCGCCGCTGGCGCCCATGGACCTGGCCCAGGCCGTCCAAGAGGCGCTGGAGATCACCCGTCCCCGCTGGCAGGACGAGGTGCAGCAACGGGGCAAGACCATCGCCGTCCAGGCTGCGCTCGATGACCTTCCGCCCATGCTGGGGCACGCTCCCGAGGTCCGCGAGGCGCTCACGAATCTGATCTTCAACGCCGTGGATGCGATGCCGGACGGGGGCACGCTGAGGTTCGCGGGCGCGGCGGCTCCGGGCTGGATCACCCTGCAGATGACGGATACCGGAATCGGGATGCCCGAGGCGGTCCGCCAGAAGGCCTTCGAGCCTTTCTTCACCACCAAGGGGGTCAAGGGCACTGGCCTCGGCCTCTCTGTGGTGTACGGGATCATGGAGCGGCATGGAGGCCGCGTGGACGTGACTTCCGTGCCCGGTCAGGGCACCACGTTCACGCTGCGGTTCCAGCAGGCGCCGGCCGGGCCAAGCGGAGGGGCCCCAGCGCCTCAGTCAGTCGCGAGGGCGTCCCGGCGCATCCTCGTGATCGACGACGAGGCCGCGGTTCGCCGCACGATGACCGATCTCTTGCAGGCCGCCGGGCATACCGTCGTCGCGGCGGAGAGCGGGCCCGCCGGACTCGACCGATTGGAACACACGCTGCCGGACCTCGTGCTCACCGATCTGGGGATGCCGGAGATGTCGGGCGCGGAAGTCGCCCGCCGCGTGAAGGCCGCCCACCCAGGGCTCCCCGTGATACTCCTCACCGGCTGGGGGGATACGACGACGCTGCCGAGAGCCGACCGACAATCTGTGGACCGCGTGCTCGGGAAGCCCGTCCGGCTGGCCGACCTCCTCCAGGTGGTGGCGGAGCTGACCGAGGTCAGAACTCCACAACTGCCTTGACGACGCCCCGCTCCGGGTCCAGCCATCCCGGAAACTCTGCCACCATCCTGTCGGCGGGGGCCCGATGCGTGATCCACGGCGCCAGATCGATCCGCCCGTCCTCAACCATCTGCATCGCCCATAGGAAATCGGCGGCCATGGCGTTCCGGCTGCGGATCAGGGTGAGCTCGCGCCGATGGAGCTCGCTATCGCGGAAGGTGATGTCCGCCTGCACCAGGGAGACATAGACCAGCTTGCCTCCGTTGGCCGTGTACTGCACCGCCTGCATCATGGACTTGGGACTGCCGGTGGCGTCGAAGACGGTCGTGGGCAGGTCTCCGTTCAGCAGTTCCTCGAGTCGCTTGCCCGTGTCCCCCACCCCGTCCAGACAGCGCGCCACCTTGAGATTCCGCTGACAGAAGTCGCGCCGCCAGGCGCTGATCTCCAGGACGGTGACCCGGGCGCCGACCAGTTGGGCGAAGGTTGTCGTCGCCAGGCCGATCGGACCCGCCCCGATCACCAGCACGTTCTCGCCCGGATCCAGTTGCGCCCGCCGGACGGCGTGCGCCCCGATGGTCAGCATCTCCACCAGGGCCAACTGATCCAGGGACAGCGTCCGCGACCGATGCAGCTTGGCGACGGGGACCGTCATATGTTCGCGCATTCCGCCGTCGGCGTGGACCCCCAGCACCTGCAGGGAGACGCAGCAATTTGTCTTCCCGCGGCGGCAGGCGATGCAGCGCCCGCAGTTGAGATATGGCTCCACCGCACAGCGGTCGCCAACGGCCAGGCCCTTGTCGTTCGGCCCGACGGCCACGATCTCTACCCCGAGCTCGTGCCCGACGACGCGGGGATAGGTGAAGAAGGGCTGGTTTCCCTTGAAGGCGTGAATGTCGCTGCCGCACACCCCCACGCGGTGGATGCGGACGAGCGCCTCGCCCGGGCCGGGCTCTCCGGCGGCCGGCCGCTCGATCAGTTGAAAGCTGCCCGGCTTCTCCAGCACGATGGTTTTCATGGTCGGCTAGTGCGACGACAGACGGTCGCGCTCGCGCTGGATGGCCTCCTTGCCCGCCTGGACCGCCGCCGAGAGGATGGACTTCTTCTCCTCGAACACCTCGCGGCCGCGCTCCAGGACTTCCTCGGCCTTGTCCCGGAGCTCATCCGAGACGTCAATAGTCTTGTCGCGCGCGTCGGCAGCCAGGTCCCGAAGCCGCTCGCGGGTCCGACGCCCCGACTCCGGCGCAAAAAGCATCGCCAGGCTGGCGCCGAGGGCTCCACCCAGGATGAATCCCAACGCGATCGCCGAACCAGAATAGCCGCGTTCCTCGCTCATGACGCTTCCCTCCTTCGTGTGTACAGTTTCCACAGCACTTTGGCCCCGGCGCGTAGGCCCACCAAGAGGCTGGCCGCCGGGATGAACCGCGAGCCGAATAGCGAACGCACCACGCCGGTTGCGGCCCGGATGTTGTCCCCGGCCTCCTCGAACTTTGCGAGGGTGTTCCGGACCCGCTCCGTCCCTTCCACCGCCCCCTGGGCCGCCCGGTTCAGGTTGCGGATCGCCTCCCGCGCCTCCTGGATGGTCGGCTTCAACTCCAGTTCCAAGGAGCGGATGAACTCCTGCAGCCGCCAGGAGGCCCGGCGCAACTCCGATGTGACCATGACCATCATGATGGTCCAGAGCACGCTCACCACGGCCAGGACCACCAGCGAGGCGACGGCGAACTCGTTCATCTTACATCACCCCTTCCTCTTCGAAGCTCAATCAACCGATCGAACAACCGACTGACTTCCGCCAGCGGGCGGCCGCGGCGGAGCCGCCGCTCTACCTTCGCCTCGTACCGTTTTACCTCCAGGGCGCGGGAAACCACCTCGCGCAAGCGCTGGGCGGCGAAAACGACAACCCCATCCTCGTCTCCGTGCACGATATCGCCGGGCTGCACGGGGGCGCCCCCGCAGATGATGGGGACCTGGCTCTCGAACAAATGCTCCGCCGTGCCGCTGCGGGGGGTCGCGGCCCGTGCGAAGACCGGCAGGCCCACGTCCTCCAGTCCGGCGAGATCCCGCACGGCCCCGTCGATGACGAAGCCGTGGAGCCCCTTGCGCCGCGCCTCGATAGCCATCAGCTTGCCCAGGAGCGCCGCCTCGACCATCCCCCCGCCGTCCACGACCAGCACCTCGCCCTCGCGGGCCTCGGCCAAGGCCGTGAGCAGCGTCAAGTAGTCGCCGGGAAAACACCGAACGGTCCTGGCGATCCCGACCAGGCGGGCGGTCCGAGTCACCGGCTTGATGGCGGACACCATCGTTCCCAGCCGACCCAGCGCATCCGACAGAATGGCGGTCGGGATACGAGCGACACGACGCAACGGATCACGCACGGTAGAGCTGCTCAGACCGTCGGGTGTAAAGGGTCACGGCGGCCGGGCGACAAGTCCGGCCACCAGCCATCATGGGAGAATAGCAATCACGCGCGCGGACGCGGATGCCGCCTCCAGTCGAAGCGGCGCCACGATCAGCTTGGTGCCCTTGATCGGAAGCCGATCAAGATTGGCCAGATTCTCGATCAGCCATGCGCCCGGCGGCACAATCGGCGCGGGCGTGTCTCCGCCTGCGACGGACGGCGCGTCGGGCGTAAACGCATCCAGCCCCACGCCCTGCACCTGCCGCTCGTTCACGAGGAAGGCCAGGGCGGCCGCCGAAAAGCCGGGGGTGCGGGATACACCCTGCGCATCCAGGTTGGCGTACCGCGCGGCATCGGCCCAGCGTCGCGCCCAGCCGGTGTACAGCAAGACGGCGCTCCACTTCGGGATGCGACCGTAGTGGCGCTCCCAGGCCAGCAGATCCTCCACCGTGGCCCGGTACTCCGGCGCCTCGGCGACCTTCGCGATCATGTTCACCACGACCGCGAGGGCCAGCAGTTCGCGGAGCGGGATTTGGGCAATCGTTCGCTTGTCCTTCCGGACGATCCCGAGCGCATTCAGCCGGGTGCCGAAATCCTTCCCGACCGACCCGCTCGGAAGGGGGGCTTCGCGCTCACTTTCGGAATGGGAAAGGTCCACGATGGTGGACTTTCCCAGGATGGCCCGCTCCAGGGCTCCCGCGCTCGCCGGGCTGGCCTGCAAGATTACGGTGAGAATCGTCGCCACCGCCCTGAACCAACCGCGTCGATCCCACCACCGCCCTGCGTGTATCGCCATGAAATACTCAGGGCCGGGCCCTGACACTCCTTCCCGGTGTGACCGGTGTCCTCGCGCTCGCGCACCCCAGGTGGCTTTTCGGACCATACCATAGGCCAAAAAAGCTGTCAACGCGCGCCGGACGAGGGTTCTTGACGCCTGCGTGGTGAGCAGGAACACGCCGAGTGGATTGACGTCCTCCGTCTTCTCGGCTACTCTCAGACCACATCATCCCCTTGCCGGAGAGGAGCCGTGCCATGGCAGCGGAGGAGCGAGAGGGTCCGGAGAAGCGGTTCTGTCCCTACTGCTTCATGCAGCAGTTCGAGATCTCGGATACCGCCGACGGGAGCGTGTACTGCGAGGTATGCGGAATCGACATTCTCATCAAGGAACTGGTGAAGCTGTGAGCATGTTCGAAAAGAATGCCGCCCGGACAGGAAAGCAGATCCGGCTCACCGAGTATGCGGCCTGCGCCGGCTGAGCGGCCAAGCTGGGTCCGGCGGACCTCCACGAGATTCTTGCGCACGTCGGCACGCACCGGCACCCGGACCTCCTGGTCGGGCTGGAGCGGAGCGATGACGCCGCCGTCTATCGACTGAACGACCAGCAGGCGGTCATCCAGACAGTGGACTTCTTCCCGCCCATCGTGGACGACCCGTATCTCTACGGGATGGTCGCAGCCGCCAACTCGATGAGCGACGTCTACGCCATGGGGGGCCGAGTCCTCTTGGCGCTGAACGTGGCGGGCTTTCCGCGGGACTTCCCGCGGGAAGCGATGGCCCGCATCTTTCAGGGCGGCGCGGACAAGGTGGCCGAGGCGGGCGGTGTCGTCGCCGGCGGCCACACGGTGACGGACAAGGAGCCGAAGTACGGCCTCGCCGTCACCGGTCTCGTCCACCCCGACCGGATCATGATCAAGGGCGGGCTCAGGCCGGGCCATCGGCTCTTCCTCAGTAAGCCCCTCGGGACGGGGGTCATCATCACCGCCGGGAAGGGGAGCGTCGCGCAGGCCGCCCATCTGGACGCCGCGCTCGAGAGCATGGTACGGTTGAACCGGAGGGCCGCCGAAGCCATCTCGGAGCTGGGCATCCGGGGCTGCACCGATATTACCGGCTTTGGCTTTCTCGGCCACGCCAGCGAGATGGTTCTGGCCAGCCGCTGCGGCGTCCGGGTCCTGGCCGCTGCCGTGCCACTTCTTCCGGGCGCCCTGCCGTACGCCGAGCAGGGGCTGTTCGCGGGAGGCCTGGGGCGGAACCGAGCGTACCTGATCGGCCTCGCGGAGCGGGGGGCGCCGGCCCTGCGGATCGCCCCATCCGTGCCGGCGGCCTTGGCCGAGCTGTTCTTCGACTCGGAGACCTCGGGCGGCCTGCTGTTCTCCGCCCCGGCGGAATCCGCCGCCGAGGTTTCCAGCCGTTTTGCCGCCAAGGGCGAGGCCGTCTGGGAGATCGGCGAGGTGATCCCCGCCCTGGCCATCGAGGTGGTGTGACAGCCAGGGACGATTCGACAGAGGAAGGAGCGCGCGTATGACACAATCGCCACGGGGGCGCGTCTTGCTTGTGGGAAGTCAAGGTATGGGGCGGGGAGACGACGGGCTCGGCCTCACGATCCTCGAGAACTTCCTGAAAGCCTTGGTCGCCAATCCCCTGCGTCCCGAAAAGATCGTCTGCTGGAACGCGGGGGTGAAGCTTCTGGCCGCCGGATCGCCGGTGATCGGGGTCCTTCAGGATCTGGAGGGGATCGGCGTTGAGATCCTCGCTTGCAAGACCTGCGTCGAGCACTTCAAACTGCAGGGAGAGATCCGGGCTGGGGAAGTCTCGACGATGCCGATCATCAGCGACCTGCTGCTGCGAAGCGACGTTTTGACGGTATAGATCGACCGCAATCAGTTCCCCGGAATCGAGTGGCCGCTCTCCTCCGGCGGCCGTGCCTTCGACCCCACCGCCCAGTCCTTGTCGGGGTCCTCCATCTCCAGTTTTCGAATCCCACCCGGGAACCGTTGCTGCAGCTTCTCGTACTCGTGCCAGACGTCGGGATCCGGGTGCTTCCAGTCGTGCATGTAGAACACGGCCTTGACCTTGGCTTGCAGGAGTTCCTTGGTGCAGCCGAAGCACGGACGCATGGTGGTGTAGAGGACCGCGCCCTCGACCCGGATGCCGAACCGGGCTGCCGAGAGCAGGGCGTTCTGCTCGGCATGGACGCAGATGCAGAGATCGTAGCCTTTACCCGATCCGTACTTCTCCCGATTCGCGCAACGATCGCAGCCTCCCTCCTCGCAGTTCACCATGTCCGAGGGGGTTCCGTTGTACCCCGTGGAGACGACGTGCCCATCCAGGACCAGGATGGCCCCCACGTGGTTGCCCCGGCAGTTGGCCCGGGTGCGGACCGCCATGGCGATCCCCATGAAATATCGATCGCGGTCCGGGCGCGTCCTCTCATCAGGAGCCATGTGCACCTCCAATGCTGGCGGCCGGTCGAATCCCTCCGAAGAACTCGCCAGGCGTCTAGCCCAGTTGCTCCACCAGATATAGTTGCACACCCATCTGCTTGATCTGGTCGAGCTGCGCCTCGATCCAGTCGATGTGGACCTCCTCGTCCTTCAAGGTCGACTCGAGCAGCTCGCGGGTGCCGTTGTCCGCCACCTCGACCGCCAGGCGAACGGCCTCGTTATAAGCCTTGATCGCCCCCTGCTCCGCTTTCCAGTCATTCTTGTGCTGGCTCTCCACGTCGGGGCCGATGTTGATCTTGTTCAGCTTGCTGACGACCGGTATCCCCTCCAGGAAGAGGATGCGGCCGATCAGCTTCTCGGCGTGCTTCATCTCGTCGATGGCCCGCTTCTCGATCGCCTTGTGGAGCTTCTCGTATCCCCAGTTGTCGCACATCTCGGATTGCACCATGTACTGGTTGATGGCGGTCAGCTCGTCGGCGAGAAGATCGTTCAGGGTGGCGATGATCCGGTCGTTTCCTTTCATGATGGGCTCCTTTTCTGCGTGTGAGGTTCGCCGGACGATGTGCCGGCGGCGGAAGCAGATCGCGCCGCCTCTCAGGGTTCGTGGTTGCCTTGCCTGTCTATTCGGCTCCTGGAAGTTGGGGAACACCGAACAGGAGCGTCGCATCGCCGCCGAACCGTGGAGCGCGCAGGGGGCGAAACCGGAGAAGCCACGGGACCAGCCGCTGATCGCCGACGCGGGCAAAATACGGCTCCATCCAGGCAAGCGATTCCTCATTCAGATCGCCCACCCAGTCCTGCCGGACTCCTGCCGCCCGCTCGAAGAAGACGGGATCGTCCAGGCTGTCGATGACCCGGCCGGCAAGCCGATGGATTGCTCCCCCGCCTTCGCCGTACAGGTCGATTCCGTTCTGCGCGGCGACCTCGCCGATCAACACAAGCGGCATGAGGGCGAAGTTGTGATAATAGCGGGCCTTGCTCCGGCGCGCCAGCTCCAGCGGCAAGGTCCCGTCCGTCTGGATCTGCGAGATGCCGAGCCGGTAGCGCTCGATCCCCCAGGTGAACAGCCCCTTGTCGTTGACCGCCACTCCGGCTAGGATCGAGGCCTGCCCCGCCCAGTAGGCCTGGTTGTTGAGAACATCGGAGCCCGTCCGCGCCGAATAATAGGAGGTCACCTCGTTCGCGAGCTGCCGGATCCACGCCTCGACCCGCCAGCCCTTCGTCGCCTCCAGCCCTTCGGCCTCCCGCACCTTCAGGTAAGCGAAGGCGATCGACGAGAGCGCCCAGGTCCGCACCTGGGCGCCCTGCGGGTTGATCCGGCCGAGGAGCGCAGCCCTGGCCGGCCCAGGCGTCCAGCCGCTCTAGGGCGCACCGAGCCGTCGCGGGGTTGGGAGGGCTGCTCCGCACGACGGTGTCGCTGATGGTGGCGATCTGCCACTCGTAGTCCGTGATGGGCTTTATCGCTTCCCGGTAGCGGACCAAGGCCTGGCGGTTCACCACCGAGGCGTCCTTGTCGGTATAGAACCCCTCGACCAGCACGTCGCGCACCGGCGGGAGCGACTGCGGGCAGTCGAATCGGTCGAGGCTGCGACCGACGAGGGCGCGGCGCCCCGCCACGTCGAACGGGCCCCGCAGGCGCTCGGTCACGATGACCCCTACGACCGGTTGCGGGCGGCCGCACGCCGCCACCCCCAGCCAGAGGGCACAGGCGATCAGCGCGAGGAGAACCAGGCGGCGGGGGGCGCGGACGGCAGGCGAAGTTCGAGTCGCACGAGACTCGCTCGCGCCGCCCGGAAACCGCTCGGAAAGGAATCCAACAAAGGATCCAGATAGGATTTGCATTGGCCAGCCTGTATCTTCGCAGAGTTTCCACCGGGCGGTCAAGTGAAAGCGCCAGGCGGGCAGGGACAGCGGAAATGTCATACCTGCGTGTGGGACAATTTCAGTGGAGGCGCATGATAGCACCTCCCCGACCCCGCAGCAACGGAAGCCACGCCCGCACCCGGCGCGCTCGGGTATGGGCAGCGGACTCGGGTTTCGGCTCGGGTTTCGTCTTGACACCGGCGGGGATGATGATAGGTTTCTGTTGCGTCGGCGACCTCGGGGCGCGCCCCGCGAGTGTTCTGGCGGCCCGGACGGAATTGGCGGGCGCGCCACTGTGAGCGGAGGAGATCTATGGCCAGCGATCAGATCTGGATTGGAAACGATCACGGCGGCTACGACCTCGCCCTGCAGGTCCTGGACTCCCTGGAGAAGAAGGGGATCCCCGCCCAACACGTCGGCTCGTTCTCGGGCGAGATCGTCCGGTATCCGCACTACGCCGCCAAGGTGGCGGGGGCGGTCTCGCGGGGCGAGATCCGGCGCGGCATCCTGATCTGTTCCACGGGCATCGGGATGAGCATCATCGCCAACAAGTTCAAGGGGGTGCGGGCGTCCTTGTGCACCAGCACCTATATGGGGAAGATGACGCGGGCTCACAACGACTCCAACCTGCTCTGTCTGGGCGGCCGGATCACCGGCGTGCTCGAGGCCCTGGATATCCTGGAGGCCTGGCTCGCGACCGGGTACGACGGAGGCCGACACGACATCTCGCTCGGCCTGATCAGCGAGGCCGAGAACACCCTCTGCGCCCCCGGCGGATGGACCCCGGCCGGTCCGATCACAGTGACCCGGCCCGCGCCGCAGACCCCACACGGAGAGGAATCCAACATGAAGCTCGCAGTTGCCATCGCCGACACCACCGCCTCCCCGTCCGCCTTCGTCGTCTGGCGCGGATTCGAGGAGTCGATCCCGAAGGCGGCGGAGTATGGGTACCACGGCGTCGAGCTGGCGCTGAAGACGGCGGACGACGTGAACCGGGCGCAACTGTCACGCTGGCTCGCCGCAAAGAATCTGGCGGTGAGCTGCATCAGCACCGGACAGGTCTTTGCCGCGCTGGGGCTCTATTTCACCCACCCCGACCCGGCCGCCCGCGAGAAGGTCGTGGCCGTCTTTGCGGACCTGATCGACCTGGCAACCGACTTCGGCCGGATGATCAACGTGGGCCGGACCCGCGGCTTCATCGGCGAGGGGGAACCCCGATCGGATGCGGAGGCCCGCTTCCTCGCCACGGCCGGGCGCATCTGCGAGATGGCCGCCCGCAAGGGAGTCACCATCATCATCGAGCCGGTCAACCGGTATGAGATCAACTTCATCAACTCGGTCGACGAGGGCGCGGCGCTCCTCCAAAGAATGCCGCAGACGAACATCGGTCTGATGCCCGACGTCTTCCACATGAACATCGAGGACGACCATATCGGCGACACGCTGGCGCGTCATGGGAGCCTGGTCAAGTACATCCACTTCGCCGACTCGAACCGTCACGCCCCCGGGTGGGGCCACCTGGACTTCGACGACGTCTTCGCCGGCCTGCGGCGCGGCGGATTCGACGGCTGGGCCTCCATCGAGATCCTGCCCGTGCCGGACCCGGATGCGGCCGCGCGGCAGGCGGCCCGGTACATCCTGCCCCGCCTTGCCGCCTACAACGCCGGGGCGTAGCCTCCGTCGGGGGGCGAGATCGGTCAACCTCAGCATCGGGAGATAGCCATGGGAACGCTCACAGGGAAGGTCGCATTGGTGACCGGCGCGGCGGTGGGGATCGGCCGCGCCATCGCGGTGGCCTACGGACGGGAGGGAGCCAAGGTGGCCGTGAACTACTCCAAGTCCCGCGCCGAGGCCGAGGAGACGGCCGCGCTGGTGCGCAAGGCCGGCGGGGAGCCGCTCCTGATCCAGGCCGACGTGTCCCAGGACGCCGAGGCGCGCGCCATGGCGGCAAAGACGCTGGGCGCCTTCGGGCGCATCGACATCCTGGTGAACAACGCCGGGATCACCGCCTTCGTCGACTTCGCCGACCTGGACGGGCTGACCGACGACGTCTGGGATCGGCTCTACCGGGTGAACGTGAAGGGCACCTTCTTCTGCTGCCGCGCCGCGGCGGCCCCGATGAAGCAGCAGGGGCACGGCCGGATCATCAACCTGGCCTCCGTCGCCGGTCTGTGGCCGCAGGGCAGCTCGATCGCCTACTGCTGTTCCAAGGCGGCGGTGGTCCAGCTCAGCAAGTGTCTGGCGAAGACGCTGGGGCCCGAGATCCAGGTGAATGCCATCGCCCCCGGGTTCATCGCGGAGACCCGCTGGAACGTGGGCCGGCCGAACCTCGACGCCACGCTCGCCAAGGCGGCCCAGGGCGCTCCCCTGAAGCGCGTCGGCACGGCGGAGGACATCGCCGATGCGGCCCTCTTCCTGGCGACCCGCGGCGACTTCATGACCGGCGACGTGATGGTGGTGGACGGCGGGCGGCTCGTCGCCTAACAGGCTGCTGAAAAAGGCCCATCTGCTGCACCCATCCTCCGGATGGGTACCCGGCACGCTCGGGCACTCGCTGCGGCGTACCTGGAGTACGCCTCTCTCGGCACCCTTCGCGTGCCGCCTTGCATCTGGACCTTTTTGAGCAGCCTGGTCCTAAATGGAGTGGGCGAACCGCGGCCGGCAGGGCGAGAGTCGCGGCGCAGGGGAAGCGGGTCTCCTGTCCCGTTCCGCCGTGCTGTGTTGTTGCCCGTTTTCGGACAATTCGCATTCTGCTCTCGCGTCGGACGGCCCCCGATGTTAAGGTAGCATGCGTCGCGGATCGGGCGATGCCGACGGTTCGCCTAACCCGGCAGACCCTCTCTTCCTTTCTCCAAGTCTCGTGGGAGGACTGTGCTCATGGAGTCTACGGTGAATCAGCAGGGTCCGGATACCTTACGGACCTTGCCTGGCGACGACATCCGGCAGATCCTCTGGCGGTATGCCGACCGGTATGATCTGCAGATGCTGGTGCAATCGGCCCGCGCCGTGGCCCGCGGCCCCGTGGCCCGCCTGGTCGCCGAGGGGGCGCGCAACAGCCACGAATGGACCGAGCAGAAGAAACATCTCCTCAAGGCCTTCGACGAGTCGGGCATCACGGTGGTCTTCATGGATCCGGCCCAGGGGGGCTTCATCGAGGGGCCCAAGAACCTGGCCATGTCCCTGGTGGCCTTCGAGCTGTCCTGGGTGGACGCCGGCGCGGCCACGTGCAGCCTGGCGGGGAATCTCGGCCTGTCCCCCATCCACGAGCGCGGCACGCCGGAGCAGCGGGACACCTACATGCTCCGCTCCGTCCCGCCCCAGCCCGGCGAGGATCGCGAGATCTGGCGCGGGGCGTTCAGCCTCACCGAGCCGTTGCCTTACGTCGGGGTGGAGACCGGTTTGCTCGGCGGCAAGGTCCGGATCGTCGAGTGGAAGGACGGCAAGGAGCCGATCCTGCAAGTGGACAAACGCGGGCGGTTCATCACCAACATGGGGTTCGCCAACTTCGTCACGGCGGCCGTGGACTCCGCCGACCCGCGGATCAAGGGAAGCTGCATGGTGATCCTGGAGCAGACCGACCCCGGGGTCTTCGACCGCGGCGCCCCCACCAAGAAGCTGGTTCACCAGTTGTCCTCGACGCGCGACCCGGTCTTCAGCCTGCGCGTGCCCGCCAGCCGGATCATCGGCGGGTACACGGTGAAGGACGGCGTCGTCATTCCCCGTTACAACCACAGCGACATCATCGAGGCGGTCTTTCGCCGCACCCGGGTCACCGTGGGTCTGATGACGGCGGCCAAGCTCCTGTCCGCGGTCGAACCGATCATCCGCTACCAGCGGGGCCGCTTCCGGGGCGGGGAGAGCGTCGCCCCGGGCTCGCCTCGCTACGAGCTGGGCCTGCAGCAACGGGAGGACGCCCTCCATCGGCTGGTCGATGTCTGGGCCACGGGCGAAGCCGCATCCGCGCTGGGATTTGCAGCGGCACGGCTCTTCGACGAACTGGACCCGCTGGAGCGGCAGAAGGACGACATCTTTGCCGCCCAGGGGATCGAAAGCGGCACGGCCCAGATTCGGGCCCTCCGGCGGGTGCAGAAGGACGCGCTGGAGTTCCTCGCCCTCTCGACCCAGTCCGCGGCGGCGCGCGACGGGCAGCGATTCGAGGCGCTCCAGCAGGACACGCTGGTCCGGTACCTCGTCCAGGATGCCCTGGGGAGCGTCCTCTGCCCGGCCTGCAAGCTCTGGAACACCGGCCACGGCGCCAACATGATGCGCGAGGCGGTGAGCCTGATGGGGGGCTACGGGGTCACCGAGGACTGCCCGGGGTTCCTGGGGCAGAAGTGGATGGACGCCCAACTGGAGGCGACCTACGAGGGGCCGGAAGCCGTCCAGCGCCGGCAGCTCTCCGTCACGATGACCAACGAGCTGTTCCTGACCCAGTTTACGGGCTGGATCGCCGAAATGCGAGGGATCGCCGCGAGACGTCCGGGGACCGGGGCCTGCACGCTGGCGTCGGCCATGCAGCTCTGGCTCTGGACCCTGAACCACCTGCAGCAGGCCACCGACGCCGACGGCGCAAAGCTGTACCACGGGACTCGTCAGGGAGTGACCTTCCCGCTGGCGGACGCCCTCTGCTGGCTGCTGGCCAACCGGTATCAGATCCTGGACCTGCTGGAGCTGGAGGCCAAAGGCCCGGCGAATCCCATCCTGGCCGAGAGCCTGCCCGGCTCTCTGGCCTTCCTGAGCGATCTCTGTCACGTCCAGGCCGCCCGGGCCGCCGGAGAGGTGGCGCGGATCTGCGCCGAGCTCGTGTATGGCTACAATCGGCATCCCGCCTGGGATGGAGGATCGGGATGCGGCCCGGACGCGTGCGATCCGCTGGGCGCCTTCGGGGCCGAGGGATCCGGCTCGACCATGCCCGTCGGCCCGAAAGCCGGTCCGTGCGTCTGCTTCGACGGGCTGGAGCCGTTCGTTCGTCTGCGCCTGAAGCTGGACGGCTGTCTCACCGGCGTCCGGCTGGCCAAGGACCGCGCGGCAGAGGCCCTCACCAAGGTCATGATCCCCGAGGCGCTGGACTACCCGGCATGAGCGACCCGCGGGAGATGCAGGACGCCGGGGCGGATCGCCAGACGATGGAGGTGGATATCGTCTGCGTGGGCTTCGGCCCGGCCATGGGGGGATTCCTCACCACCCTCTCGCGCGGCCTGACGGGGCCCGAGGGGACACCCGTCGCCCTGAGCCGGACGATGCCGGGGATGCCTCCCCAGGTCATCTGCTACGAGCGCGCCGACGACATCGGCTTCGGCGTCTCCGGTGTGGTCACGCGCGCCCGGGGGATCCGGCAGAGCTTCCCCGACCTGGACCCGGCCCAGATTCCCCTGGCGCAGCCCGTGACAAGCGAGCGGGTCGTCTACCTGCTGGACCCCGTCGGGGCCAGCCGGCGCTCCGCGCTCCTCCGGGCAGCCGACGCGGGCATCCGCGCGCTCCGCGCCGTCCTGCCCTTCGAGTACGAGGCCCTCTCGCTGCCCTACATCCCCCCGTTCCTCCGCAAGGACGGCGGCCTCTTGCTCTCCATCGGGCAGTTCACCCAGTGGGTCGGCGCCCAGGTGATGGGCGCCGGCGTCGTCCAGATCTGGCCCGGTACCCCCGTGACAACGCCGCTGATCGAGGATGGCCGGGTGCGAGGCGTGCGCCTCGCGGATCAGGGGACCGACCGGCACGGGAGCCCCGACGCCGGCTTCATGCCGGGGATGGACATCCGCGCCGCACTCACCGTGATCGGCGACGGGCCCGTCGGCCCCATCGGCAGACAACTGGACGAGCAGCTTCGGCCTGCCGGAGGGCCACCACCGACGGGAATGGGCCGTCGGGGCGAAGATGGTGGTCGAGCTGTCCGAGCGCTGCGCACTCGAGCCGGGCACGGTGCTGCACACCTTCGGGTATCCCGAGCCCGAGATCTTCGGCTTCCTCTACGTCCATCCCGGCCGGATCGCCTCGCTGGGCGTCTTCGTGCCTTCCTGGTTCGACAGCCCGGTGCGGACGTCCTACCGGTACCTCCAGCACTGGATGCTGCATCCGTATCTCTGGCGGCACCTGGCGGGCGGACGCCTGCGCTCCTGGGGCGCCAAGACGCTGCAGGAGTCCGGGCGGCGCGGCGAGCCGTGTCTGGCCGGGGACGGCTACCTCAGGATCGGCGAGGGCTCGGGGAGCACCAACGTCCTGACGGGCTCCGGCGTGGACGAGGCCTGGACGACCGGCGTGCAGGCGGCCGAAGGCGTCCTCGATCTCCTGAAGTCCGGCCGGTCGTTCACCAAAGAAGAGCTGGATCGGGTGTACGTCCGGAGGCGTCGGGAAAGCTGGGTGGAGGCCGAGGCTCGGGTGGCGGAGAAATCGCGCGACGGGTTCACGCGCGGGGTGGTCTCTGGTCTGGCCGGTATGGCCCTGGCGGGGCTGACCCAGGGACGCCTGGCGATGCCCGGCGACTCGCTGCCGCCCGCCAAGCGCCTCCCGACCATCGAGGAGTATTATGCGGGGCGGATCGCGCCCGAGGAGATCGCACGGATCCGGCAGGACTGCGCCGCGCGGGGCGTCTCGCTCCACGGCGCCCTGATGGACCGTTCCGGCTGGCCGGCCATCCCGTTCGACGGGCAGCTCCTGGTCACCCACCAGGACGCCCTCCTGATGGGCGGCAAGGTCCAGGCCCCGCCGGGGTATGCGGACCACGTGGTCTTCCTCTATCCCAATCTGTGCGAGGTCTGCGGGACGAAGGTCTGCATCGAGGCCTGCTCCGGCCAGGCGATCACGCCGGGCGAGAAGGGCGTCCCGGCCTTCGATCGCGAGAAGTGCGTCCACTGCGGTGCGTGTCTCTGGAACTGCGCGACGCCGCACCCGCACGATCCCGAGCGCACCGTGATCGAGTTCCGCGCCGGAACCGGCGGTCTGCATTCGGCGGAGAACTGACTTGCCGATCGGAAAATCGACAACCGACAATAAAAAACCGGTACGCCGATTCACCGATCGACCGGATTGTCGAGTTGTCGAAGTTTCTCATTTTACATTTTCCTGTCGGAGGTGAGTCGATGAGCGCAGGGTATCACATCGTCGTCTGTGGCGGGATCGTCCCCGATCCGCTCCAGACCCTGGAGCCGATCGGGGGGCCGACCGGGCCGAGCCTCAAGAACGAAATGATGCTGCCGGCCATCCTGGATCCCTGGGCCGCCCACGCGCTCTACGAGGCGGCGCACCTGGCCAAGGCGGCGCCGGGAAGCAAGGTGTGGCTGGTGAGCCTGGGGCCGAAGGCCAAGCTCCAGCAGGTGATGATGACGGTGGCGCAGAAGGTGCCCTTCGAGCTGGTGGCGCTGGACGGGGTGGGGGGCGGCTTCACGGAGTCGGCGGAGGTGGCCGCCGCGCTGGCGGACGCCGTTCAGGCGATCCCGGGACTGGACCGATCGCGTCTCCTCGTCTTTGGCGGGTGGGAGTCGGCCTCACGCGGGGCCGGGAGCACCCTCCAGCAGGTCGGTGAGCGGCTGGGCATCGTGGATCAGTTCCAGGGGGTGGATGAACTGACCGTGAACGCCGACGGCTCGCTCCGGATCCTGGAGCGCGTCGAGGGAGGAAAGCATCAGGTCTCGACCTGCGCGGGGCCGCCCGCCCTCTTGGGCTGGGCCACCGGCAGCCTTCCCGAGCCGCCCAACAATCCGCAGGTCGGCATGCTCAACATGCGGACCGTCATGCCGGCCCTGCAGAAGGCCAAGCCGGTGAAGGTCGGGGCCGAGGGGGTGACGTATGTAAAGGTTGCCCTGCCCGCCCAGCGCCGCGAGACCCGGGTGGTCAAGGATCTGTCCGCCGACGAGATCGCCCGCGAGATCGTCGGCTGGATCACGTCCGATTGAGCGCTGAACCGCACGAGCGAAGAGGACAGAGGGGTGTCATGGAAACGATCCTGGTTCTTGTCTACACGGAAGTGGACGGGTCGCTCGCCAAGCCGGCGCGCGAGACGCTCGGCGCCGCGAAATCCTTGCAGGCCTCGCTGGACGGGTCCAGGCTCGTCATCGGCCTGGTCGGGGAGAACGTCCAGCCGGCGGCGAACAGCCTGGCGGGGTGCGGAGCGGATCGCTTTCTCGGCGTGTCGGGGCCGGCGTTCGGCCAGTCGCGCTACGCGACCGACGCCCTTGCCGCCGAGTCGCTCTGCCGCGAGGCAGGCGCGAGCCTGATTCTCGCCCCGGGCACCTCGCGCTGGTGCCGGGCGCTGCCGGGCGTGGCGCACCGCCTGGGCGGACGCGCCGACGCCCACGTGACGGAGATCTCGCTCGCCGACGGCGCGCCGTCGGTCGGCCGCTGGTACTATCGCCAGCGGATGGAGGCCGCCATCCGCCGGACGCACCGCCCCTGGGTTATCCTGATCGATCCGGGCTGCGTTGCTCCCTGGGAGGGGGCGGCGGGGCGCGCGTCGGTCGACGCCCTCGCCGTGGAGCCGCCCGCAGCCTGCCTGCGGACGACCGTCGCCGGTCTGCAGGCTCCACCGGCCGACGCGCAGACGATCCGGCCGGACGCCGCGCTGCTCTTCGTGGCGGGCGCCGGCTGGACGAAGGCGCAGCCGGACGGCAAGTCGCACGCCGCCGAAGCCGCCGACCTCATCCTCGGGTTCCTGCGCAAGACCCAGGCCTCGCTGGGCGGGAGCAAGTCGCTGGTGGATCTGTCCGGCGAGGGCCAGGCGACCCTGCCCTTCATGACCCATCTGAATCAGATCGGCCAGACGGGCGCGACGCCGCGGCATCCCAAGGGGCTGTCCACCTGCTGTCACGGGGAGGAGCCGCATACGGTGGGCTGGCGGTTCATCAACGAGCGGCGGGCGGTCAATCTGGATCCCGGCTGCGGGTGGGCCCGGGGAAAGGCCGACGTGCTCTACGTGGCCGACGCTTTCGCGGTGATGTCCAAGGTCAACGCCCTGCTGGCGGAGTCGTAGCAGGCTGCTGAAAAAGGCCCATCTGCGGCAGTGCCTGGAACGCTGCACGGCACTCGCTGCGGCGTACCTCGGGTACGCCTCACGGCCTGCCGTGACGCCGCCTTGCATCTGGACCTTTTTGATCAGCCTGGGCGAAAGCGGGTTTTTCAGTAGCCTGGCGCGCCCAACTGGCGGAGGCAGGCCCGCACTGCCTCGAGGGCGTTCTCGGCTTCGCCCCGTGTCAGTTGGATTCCCTTGCGGGGCGCTCGCTTCGGGTGGGTCAAAGTTCGGAAGGCCGCGAGGGCCGAGCCGATTCGCACGCTCCCCGGCGCGAGCACCCCCTGCGCGAAGGCGCGCTCGACGAGGGCCGCCAGCGTGCGGGCTTCCCGCCCTTCCGCCGAGCCCGTCCGGCGCAGCGCGTCCGCGAGCAGCGCATCCAGGATGCCCCCGCACAGGACCACACAGCTCTTCCAGCCAAGGACATGGCAGACATCCTGGGCTTCGTGCCAGTCTGCCGCCAGGCGCTGGCGCAGTCCGGAATCCTGCACGAACCCGAACGGGCCGCCGGAAGCCTCTTCCCCTCCTAGCCCCGCGCTCGCCGGGCGCGCCTCCGCGGGGAAGTGAGTCAGGACGTGCTGCCGCACGTAGCGCTGTAGGTCGTTCTCCCCGAGCAGATCATCCACGTCGATCGGAACGCCCACGGTCCATTCCCGGCCTCCGAAGGCGCTCCCGCCGCCCCACCAGTGGCTCAGCCGGATCAACTGCCGCAGGTGGCGCGACTGTTCCGGGGTCAGCGTGAGGGCGGCCTCGACCTCCGCGCTCCCGACCCACTCGACGCGGGAGTCGGCCTGGTATCGGTCCCGGACATATTCGAGATAGCGGATGAGGAGGCGTTCCGACTCTTTCCCCTGGTCGGTGAGGAGTACGCCCAGGAACGTCAGCCGGCAACGGTTCTCGCCCTCCTCCCGTTCTTCCCGAACCAGGTTTTCGCTCAACCGTGCCAGGGCGGCCCGCACCGCGGCCCCGCCGAACCGCTGATGGAGGAGACGGCTGGGGATCCACTGATTCTGATCGCGAAAATACTCCCAGATGGCGTTGAGATGGACTCGCTCATCCGCCGTGAGTCGCCCGCGCAGCGTGTCGATCTCGCCTGCGCCTGTCTGAATCTCCAAACGATCTCCCATGGGTCGCCCCCGAGCAGGATGCCGAATAACTCGTTTTCACCCAGGCTGCTCAAAAAGGTCCAGATGCAAGGCGGACACGCGGGAGGCCGAGTGAGGCGTACTCCAGGTACGCCGCAGCGAGTGCCTGAGCGTTCCAACGCCGCAGATGGGCCTTTTTCAGCAGCCTGTCAGAAGACCAGGCGTCCGTCCCCCAGACTTTCCCCGGGGGCAAACCGTTTCAGGACCGCCTCCAGGGCTTCTCGCTGCTCCGCTGCCAGATTGACAAAGGTGAGCCCGCTCTCGTACCGGAGCAGCCGTTCGCCCGTCGGACTCTCCTCGGTGCCGACCACGACGCTGCGGACGACGTGGACCGGAAAGACGAGCCCGCCGACCGCCGGGGAAAGCTCCAGGGTGCACGCGACCCCCGGACGCAGCTGGCCGTGATGCTCGATGCGGACCCCGGAATTGCTGAGGTCGACCAACCGGGCATCCAGCGTGGCCCGGACCCGTCCAGCGGGACGCCCGGGAACCACGACACGCCGTCCATGTCGACGCTCTGGATGCGCGGTCATCTGGTCCTTTCCTCCGCCCGCCGAGAGACACTCGTTCCGTCCGCCCTCCGCCCACCTGTCGGCGCGGACGCCACGGGGTAGCGGCAAGACTATTCGGCCCGCGTCCCCCGTGTCAAGGGTTCTTGTGGCTCCCTGGGGCGATGCGGATTACTTGACATCCATCGTGGCTTCTCGTAGGCTCCACCTCGATCCCGACGCCCCCTTCGGGAGTGGCGGCTGAGGCCAGCGGGGGCGGGGCGGGGGCAGGTTCCTTCCAACGGAGCGAGGCCGCGATGACTGATGAGGTCAAGACGCTGCATCACATGATCGTCGTCTGGAACGCTTATTCCACTCCCCCCGTGATTCCCCCCCAGATGTTGCGCACCCTGGGGGACTATCTGGCGAGCTTCCTCAAGTCGAGCGACGGGGAGAAGTACCTGCGGGCCCTCGGATACGTGCGGGCCGAACCCCCGGCCGGTCGGGCCTGAGATTGGCCTCTTCCCCGAGAACTCGGCGCCCGCGTATCGCCTGAGCCAGATCGCGAGCCTCCGTTGACCGCGGCTGCCCGCTATGCGGTTTTCATCCATGTTCGCTCCCTGACGGCGGAACCGCCCGGCGAACCCGAAAGGAGAATCCCCTGAACCAGAACACGCTGTCCCGGCGGCTGCTTCCGGTCGTATACGTCCTGTTCTTTATCTCCGGCGCCACCGCTCTCATCTATGAGGTGGTCTGGGCGCGGATGCTCACGCAGATCTTCGGGAACACGACCCACGCCATCGCCACGGTCCTGTCGGCGTTCATGGGGGGGTTGGCGCTGGGTAGCTACGTCCTCGGCCGCCTGGCGGATACCCCGCGCAACGCCTTCCTGGTGTATGGGGCCCTGGAGGCGGGTGTCGGGATCTACGGCCTCATCATCCCCACCCTGTTTGGCTTCACCCGGCTCGCCTACAGCCGCCTGTATGGCCTGGCGGAAGCCTCCTCCGCGGCCTTCACCCTGATTCTCTTCTGCCTCTGCTTCGCCGTGATCCTGTTCCCCACGGCCCTCATGGGAGCCACGCTCCCGATGCTGAGCCGGTTCTGCGTCACCCGGTTCGCCTCGCTCGGGCGCCGCATCGGCCATCTCTACGCCATCAACACCCTGGGGGCGGTCCTGGGCTGCGCACTGAGCGGCTTCTATCTGATCCCGGAGTTCGGCCTGAGAGGGAGCGTCCGGCTGGCCGCGGCGCTGAACCTCGGCATCGCCGCCGTGGTGGTCCTGACCGTGTTGCTCAGACGGGATGCGACCCCGGAGGCGGTTGAAGAAGAGACGGCCGAGCCCCCGCTCGCCGCCTCGCGCTCCTTCCTGGACGTCGCGCTCCTCACGGCGTTCGCCCTCTCCGGGGCGGCGGCCATGGTGTACGAGAATGCCTGGACCCGGGCCCTGACGCTGGTCATCGGGATGTCCACCTATTCCTTCACCGTCATGCTCACCACGTTCCTGGTGGGGCTGGGCGTGGGGAGCCTGCTCTACGCCCGCTGGTGGGGGACGCGCGACGTGGGGGTCGCGGGGTTCGGCTTGCTCCAGCTTCTCATCGCCCTCACGGCCCTTGCCACCATCCCGCTTTTCGAGCGGCTGCCCTTTCTCTTCCTGCGTCTGCGCCAGGGCTTCGGCGCTTCGTTTGAGCAATTCCTGATCATCCAGGTCGCTCTGTCCTCCCTGGTCATGATCGCGCCGACCTTGCTTCTGGGCACGACCTTTCCCATCGTGGCCCGCATCTATACCCAGAGCCTCTACCGGATCGGGAGCAGCGTCGGAACGGCGTACGCCAGCAACACGCTGGGCGCCATCCTGGGGGCCTTCCTGGGCGGCTTCGTCCTGATTCCCGCCCTCGGCGTGCAGAACAGCATCGGCCTGGCGGTCATCGTCACCGCGGCGGTCGGCGTCCTTTTGGTCGTCCTGGACACCCGGGTCCAGACGCGGCGCCGGCTCTCGATCGCCGGGGTGATGTTTCTCGTCGCGGTGGCGGCCGTCCTGTCGTTTCGGAGCTGGGACAAGAAGGTGATGGCGAGCGGCGTCGCCATCTACGTGCACAGTTACGACTCGCTCCCCACCGATTCCCTGCGTCGGGAGTGGATGGATCGGGATGACCTGCTCTACTACAAGGAAGGCCTCACCGCTACCATCAGCGTCCACAAGGACGCGGGCACTCCCTATCTCTACGAGAAGACCAACGGCAAGGTGGACGCCTCCTTTGGCGATACGCCCACCCAGCTCATGGTGGGGTACCTGCCCATGTTCCATAATCCGACGGCCAAGCGGGTTCTCATCATCGGTCTGGGGAGCGGGATGACCGCCAAGGCGGTCGCCGCGTTCCCCGTCGAACGGCTGGAGGTGGTGGAGATCGAGCCGGCGGTGATCGAGGCGGCGCGCCGCTTTGCCGAGAAGAACGGGCGCATCCACGATGACCCCCGCGTGCGTTTCGTCCTCGCCGATGGCCGCAACTATCTGCTGGCCGCCCGCAACAAGTACGACGTGATCATCTCCGAGCCGTCAAACCCGTGGATCGCGGGGATCGGGAACCTCTTCACGCGGGAGTATTACCGGGAGGCCCTCTCGAAACTCACCGAGGGGGGAGTCTTCGGCCAGTGGATGCATACCTACGCCATGGCGCCCGAGGACCTTCGCATGGTCTACCGGACCTTTGCCGAGGTCTTTCCCGAGGTGTCGCTGTGGGCCGTGAACGACAGCGACATGATCCTAATCGGGACCGCGCGGCCGCAGCGGCTGCGCTATGCCGACATGCAGGCCACGCTCGCCTCGCGGCCCGTCGCCCGTGCGGACTTCCGCGACCTGGGGTTCCTCGACGCCTACAGCATGATGGCGATGTACCTGATGCCCAAGGCGTCCCTCCTCAAGATGGCGGGCGACGCGGCCTACAACCTGGACGACTTCCCGCGGCTGGAGTTCCTGGCTCCGCGCAACCTAGGGCGGGATACTGCCAGCCTGAACATGGCTCTGACCCGCGCCTTCGCCCAGCCGCCCGTCGTCGAGGGAGCCGATCCGGAGCGGGACCCGACCGGCCGCCTGGCCCTGGCGCTCGCCTACGGATATCGCGTGGCGCGCGAGCGGGCCTTGGCCCGGGACTGGGTCGCTCGGTCGCTCGGAAAGTCCCCCATGGACGCGCAGGCGCATCTGCTCCGCGCGCGGCTCTTCGCGGACGACGAGCAGTCCCATGCGGCCGCCGAGGACCTGTTGCGCGCCGTGACGGGTCCATTCCGGCTGCTGGACGAGGCGGTCGAGGTGGCCAAGACCCTGGAGGCGGAGGAGGCCATCCGCGTCCTGCGGAAGATCCGCCAGCAGGACTCGCGGCTGGTGGAGGCGCAGGTGGCCCTGGCCGACGCGCTCCAGCAGGCCGAGCGGTACCGCGAGGCGGAAGTCGAGTACCGTGAACTGGGTCTCGTGCGCCCGCGGGACCCGCGGATCCCCTTCGGCCTGGGCCGCAGCCTGCTCGCGCAGGACGACTATGCGGCGGCCCTGGCCGCTCTGGACACCGCCGCCGGACTGGGCGAAGTTAGCGGCGAGTTCCACGCGCGGCGCGGCGAGGCGCTCATGCGCCTCCACCGGTACGCGGAGGCTGTGGAGGCCTTCCGTCACGCGCTCCGGACCAATGTCGAGAGCGCCACCTGGCGCCTCAACCTGGGTATCTCGCTCGCCGCGTTGGGACCGGGCGGCCGGCCCGAGGCGGAGCAGCGTTTTCGGGAAGTCCTGGCGATGGACCCGAGCAACACCCGGGCCTGGGAGGAGCTGCACAATCTCGGGGGGCGGCTCTAGCAACGGAAATGTAAAATGAAAAACCGACAACGGAAAACCGGTCGATGGCCGACCGGTGCCCGGTTTTCAATTTGTCGGTTGTCCGTCTTAGATTGGCAGTGCCTTCTGTCCCTCCGGCGGGCGACGGGTCGGCCGCGATGGGAGCGAGGCGGTCATGACGCAGCAATCGATGGATGAGTATCTGCGCGGACGCCTCAAGGTCGAGCTCTTGAAGCTGGACCGGATGCGCGCCGTGGCGACCTTTCCCCACGACCTCCAGGGCCCGCCGGAAGCCGGCCACGGCGGGGGCGCGACCGCGCTGCTCCTGGAGATGGTCCGGATGGTGGCGGGGGAGCGGGACGGCGAGGCGGTCCTGCCGCGGCCGCTGCGGGTCGAGGTCGCGTTGCATCGCCAGCTTCCGCTCGACACGCCCCTGCGGGCCGAGGTCGTCTCGGAAGGCGGCGTCTGGCGCAGCCGGATCCTGCGGGAGGATCGGCTGATCGTCGAGGCCGAGGTGCGCCCCTCGGCCGCGCCGCTCGCCCCACCGCCGGCGGAGCTGCGCCGCGCCTGGGAGGCGAAGGGGCGACGACGTCTTCACGGTCCCCGGCTACGAGTGGTGTCTCGGCTGCGGCTTTCAGAATCCGCGGGGGGCCCAGGTCCGCTTCGAGTACGACGACCTGCTCATGTGGAAGCGCCTCTCCCCGCGGGCCCACTTCCGCTGCGGCGACGGCAGCCTGTCGCTCGGCTATCACTGCATTGTGGGCGACGAGCTGGGGTGGTGGATGGGGGCGCTCAAGCAAGGGGAGTGCGGCCTGTCGAACCGGGTCGTCCTGACGCTCGGAGACTCCGTCCCGCACGAAACGCCCCTGCTGGCCGTGGGGTCTCGGTCCGCCGTCCATACGTCGGACCCGAAGGGCAGGGTCTGGCAAACACTGGCCTACATCCTCACCGAGGACTGGCAGCCCGTCGCCACCGCCGACGTCCAGTTTGTGGGAAGCCGGGCCTTCACCCAGACGATGCTGCCGCGCTTCATCAAGGGCGCGGATCTTCCCTCGCTCCAGCGCGCCTTCCCCCGCTACAAGGATTCCCTGACCGAGACCGCGTGATCCGCTCCACCCACTCAACCCATCGTTAATCGGCAACGACAGCCCCCTAGCGTGGTGCGGTGCCAGACGTAGTCGCCTGCATCAACGGATCGCGTGCGGGCGGCCGGACGTCACTTCCGCCCATGCCAGTAGAAAGGCCGCCGCTTCACGTGAGCCACGGCGAGAATCCGAATCTGGCCGTCGCGTACGGAGTACATCAGGGTGTAAGGGAATCGGAGCAGTACCTTCCGCCGGATGCGCCCCCGCAGAAGCGGGGAGCCTTCCGGGAACTGGGTGAGAGTTTTGAGGGCGGCCTGCACGTCATCGAGAAAGGTCACGCCGAGGCCCGAGCACTCGCGCTCGTAATAGCCAGCCGCTTCTGTTAATTCGATCTCGGCCGCCTCGTGAAACGAGATAGCCACAGTCATTCGAGTCGGGCTCGGGCTCGGGCCAACACCTCGTCCGCCGGCTGGAGGCGGGCCGCTCCTTGGTCGAGCTCGTCATCGCGCCGGACGGCCTCGTCGAGCCAGAGCTGCTCAAGGTCGGCCGCCGAGAGCGTGTCAAGACTCGCCAGCAGGTCTCGTGCCAGGCGCGCGCGGGACGCCGGGTTCAGCTTCAACGCCTCCATCTTGATTTCATCGATGCTCATGGGAACACCTCCGTGTGACTTCCATCGACAGCCTAGCCAAGTGGGCCCTTGGTGTCAATGGCCATACGGAACGCCCGCTCTCGACCATCACGGCCTCTACTTGGGGTGAGGGATGACGTCGAGGAGATAATACATCTCTCCCACGATCTGAAAGTACAACCGCTAGCGCTTTTTGCGTTGCTTCGCCTCATGGTGCAGCGAGCGAATTAGCGCCGGGGGGGATGAAAATGGCCCGTAAGTCCGCCCGCGCTTGAGATCATCAAGCCCTTCCGCCAAGCGCTTCTCGATGAGGGTCTTGGGGGTGAGAATCAACCGGTTGTCTTGCACCTCAATCTCCAGATAGTCACCAGGAGTGAGGCCAAGCTGATCATGGAGCTTCTTCGGAATGGCGACCTGGCGACTCACTCCAATCTTCACCGCAGACATGCGCGTATCTCCTTTACATTAGCAAAATTGGTTCCTTGGAACTTGCCTTGGGCTTCATGGCCAACTGTTTGTATTCTTGTATATTCGTATACTACGATTCCGCGGGAGTGTTGTCAAGCCGCAGGAGTCTGCCCACCTGCCAGACGCGGGGCAGGCTTGGCAGATCTCAATCGGGCCCCATTACAGGTTAAACACGATGGCCGCCTGCGGCGCGTGCGCCTGGGTGGACGCCTGGAACGCCTTCTGCCTGTCCATCACCGCGAGCGTGATCTTGTGGTTCTTCGGTTGCCCCAGCCACCAGGAGAACAAAGCCTGACGGAGGCGAAGAAGGTGCTGGCGTGAGCATGTCCTTTAGTGTAACGTGCCTTCTGCCGCCCACCATTCGGAACCTTGGGGAGGGAATCCGATGGTCACCGCGTGCTCTGTCCTCGTGGTCGACGACGACCCCGGCGTCGGAGAGGCCATCTCGTCGGCCCTGGGTGCGGCCTACCGTGTCCAGACGGCGACGACCGCCACGGCCGCTCTGGAAGCGATCTCTTCAGTGCCGTTCGATCTTGTCTTCCTCGACTACCACCTCCCCGACCTTCCCGGCACCGATGTCCTGCGCGTGATCAAGCGATTCTTCCCCTCCACTCTGGTCATCCTGATCACTGGCTTTGGCACGGAGGACGTGGCCGTGGACGCCTTCCGTGGCGGCGTCCGCGACTACCTGAAGAAGCCGTTCAGCTACCAGGAGCTGCACCAGCGGATCGCCCCTCTGCTCGCCCTCCGCCGGAAGAGCGCCGAGCGCCGGCAGAACCCGTTCGTCCGCGTCGCTGGCCTGCCCGACCCCCCCGAGCCCAACGGGGACGATCCCGAGACCACCCACCGGGCGCGGGGCGTTCTCCGCGCGGTCCGCTATATCGAGGCAAACCTGGACGCGACCCTCAGCCTGGCCGAGGTGGCGAGGGTCGCGGGCATGAGCAAGTACCACTTCTGCCGCCGATTCCAGGAGTGCACCGGCCAGCACTTCCGCGAGTTCCTGGCCCGGCGCCGCATTGAGCGCGCCAAGGAGCTGCTCAAGCGCCAGGGCCGCACCATCACCGACATCTTCCGCGACGTCGGTTTCAAGGACATGACCCACTTCGCCCGCGTCTTCAAACGCCTCGAAGGCGAACTCCCCTCCGACTTCCGCCGCTGCCCCCACCCTTAGGCCGTGAGGCGTTCAACGTTTAACCTAAATCCGGCGTGAAAAGCAGGCCGTCACGGCCCGAGCCGATCGATCCTTTGCAGTGCATGCCGCCACGCAGCCATTTGGGGGCCGCGGGCGGCGAGGGTTAAGCGGGGACGATTTCCCGTCCGAGTTAGCTGGGCTGGCATCAAGAGGACGCGCTGACGAAGCGTCTCCAGTGTGGCGCTCTGGAGGTCGGGGGGCAGGCAGAGGCGCTTGAACCAATTCACGACGTTGTAAGCGATGAGCAGAAGATGGAAGTACGCCTCGTTGGCCGCAAAATGGCGCGACGGGATTTTGCCCAGGGGGTAATCCCCCTTGAGCGCCCGAATGATGCGCTCGACTCCAGCGCGGGCGTTGTAGAAACGCCACAAGTTCAGGGGGCGGAGCGGGAGGTTCGTGACGAACACCTGGTAGGCATACTGGCCCAAGTGGAAGAGCGTCAGTTGCTCGCCGGGCTCGTCCGGAGCGGGTCGCCGGATGACGACGAACCGGTAGGGCTGCAGCCACCCGATTGGTTGGTAGCGGAACTCGGCGGCCTCCACGCCGCGGCTGACCGGCAGGTACGCCAGGTGTCCGAGCCGCCGCTTGATCGGCTGCGTGAGCTTCGCCACGATGACGAAGCGCGCGCGCTGCGCCTCCAGCCACTCGATGGTCTTGTGGTCGTAAAAGCCCTTGTCGCCGCGCACAATCACGACGCGCACCCCCGGCGGGATCTTCGCGAAGCACGCGGGCAGGAACGTCAGGATCCCACTCGCGCTCGGCACGTCGCCCGGCCGCAGCTCGCCATGCCAGCAATCCTTTGTCTGCCCTTCGAAGCAGAGCAAGGGGTGGTACGAGGGCCGACCGCGCTTCTGGGGATTGTACCCAATCCGCGCCTGCTCCTGTTGCCCGTAGACAACCAGGACCGTAGAGTCCACGTCGAAGAGGAGCCGGGTAGGCCGCCGCGGGTGCCGTGCCATCTGGCGGAGGAGCCGATCGTGCAAGGTTCGGAGGGTCGGGAGACTGGCCGGGGCAATGCGGAGCAGGAAGCGGCGAAGTGTCGTAGCCTCGGGGTAGCTGGGCAGGCCCGTCAGGTATTGGAATACGCCATTCTGTCGCAGCAGTTGGGTCGTCTCGATCCGTTCCAGCCCGAGGATGATCGGATACAAGAGGGCCAAGAGCATCTCGCCGACACTGTATCGATTGTTGCGCTGCACGATCCGGAGATCGGTCGCGACTGCACGCTTGAACCCAATCCGGGTCAAGAAGCGATGCAGCAGGTACACGCCCCCATAGTGCGTCAGGTTCTCGGCACCAAAACTGATCGCCAGGTGTCGCGGGCCTTTGGGCATCCCGATGAACCCTACCTGTGAGGTAGCTTTCGTCGGACCAGTGCAGCATCAAGTCTAACCTCGTGCTACTGGGTGTCAAGCATGTTGGCGTGTCAGGATCACGCCGGATTTAGGTTTAACGTTTAACCTAAATCCGGCGTGAAAAGCAGGCCGTCACGGCCCGAGCCGATCGATCCTTTGCAGTGCATGCCGCCACGCAGCCATTTGGGGGCCGCGGGCGGCGAGGGTTAAGCGGGGACGATTTCCCGTCCGAGTTAGCTGGGCTGGCATCAAGAGGACGCGCTGACGAAGCGTCTCCAGTGTGGCGCTCTGGAGGTCGGGGGGCAGGCAGAGGCGCTTGAACCAATTCACGACGTTGTAAGCGATGAGCAGAAGATGGAAGTACGCCTCGTTGGCCGCAAAATGGCGCGACGGGATTTTGCCCAGGGGGTAATCCCCCTTGAGCGCCCGAATGATGCGCTCGACTCCAGCGCGGGCGTTGTAGAAACGCCACAAGTTCAGGGGGCGGAGCGGGAGGTTCGTGACGAACACCTGGTAGGCATACTGGCCCAAGTGGAAGAGCGTCAGTTGCTCGCCGGGCTCGTCCGGAGCGGGTCGCCGGATGACGACGAACCGGTAGGGCTGCAGCCACCCGATTGGTTGGTAGCGGAACTCGGCGGCCTCCACGCCGCGGCTGACCGGCAGGTACGCCAGGTGTCCGAGCCGCCGCTTGATCGGCTGCGTGAGCTTCGCCACGATGACGAAGCGCGCGCGCTGCGCCTCCAGCCACTCGATGGTCTTGTGGTCGTAAAAGCCCTTGTCGCCGCGCACAATCACGACGCGCACCCCCGGCGGGATCTTCGCGAAGCACGCGGGCAGGAACGTCAGGATCCCACTCGCGCTCGGCACGTCGCCCGGCCGCAGCTCGCCATGCCAGCAATCCTTTGTCTGCCCTTCGAAGCAGAGCAAGGGGTGGTACGAGGGCCGACCGCGCTTCTGGGGATTGTACCCAATCCGCGCCTGCTCCTGTTGCCCGTAGACAACCAGGACCGTAGAGTCCACGTCGAAGAGGAGCCGGGTAGGCCGCCGCGGGTGCCGTGCCATCTGGCGGAGGAGCCGATCGTGCAAGGTTCGGAGGGTCGGGAGACTGGCCGGGGCAATGCGGAGCAGGAAGCGGCGAAGTGTCGTAGCCTCGGGGTAGCTGGGCAGGCCCGTCAGGTATTGGAATACGCCATTCTGTCGCAGCAGTTGGGTCGTCTCGATCCGTTCCAGCCCGAGGATGATCGGATACAAGAGGGCCAAGAGCATCTCGCCGACACTGTATCGATTGTTGCGCTGCACGATCCGGAGATCGGTCGCGACTGCACGCTTGAACCCAATCCGGGTCAAGAAGCGATGCAGCAGGTACACGCCCCCATAGTGCGTCAGGTTCTCGGCACCAAAACTGATCGCCAGGTGTCGCGGGCCTTTGGGCATCCCGATGAACCCTACCTGTGAGGTAGCTTTCGTCGGACCAGTGCAGCATCAAGTCTAACCTCGTGCTACTGGGTGTCAAGCATGTTGGCGTGTCAGGATCACGCCGGATTTAGGTTTAACGTTCAGTGCAACTTTCTCCCCGAGTCCTGGCTCGCAAGACCGATCGCAACCCCAGCCGAAAAGAAAAGAGTCAAGAAATTCGCTCGTAATGGAGAGGAGTATTGTCCGGTTACCGGTTACATGTCGTGATGATGCTCACTTCGGCGCACGGGCTGGCTGAGTGGTGATGAGCGGACCTTGCTAGCGGCAGAAGTAAAAAGGGACGTTGCGTCTTTCGTCTCCTGGCGTGTAATCGTTCGCACTGCTCTCACGTTGGTTCTTCGGCTTGGACGCGGCATTGCAGGTAGCCTGGGGCCGTTGATGGGTTGGTTCCGGGGCAACTGCTCAGATGGCCTCGGGTGCGGGATGTGGCCAAGAACGACAAGTTGCGCTTGCGCGCCCTCACGGCACGACTAGCTTGAGAGGCTTGAAGTAGTCCCGATAGAAGCCCCGGTCCCGCGTCAGCAGTCGGTCCGCCTGGACGAGGGCGTGGCCGCCTACCAGGAAGTCGGCGACGATGCGATCCTTCCCCTCGAAGCGTCTTCTGAATCGATACCAGCACTCCGCGGCGCGGAGCGCCGCGGCCTCGCTCATAGCTGAATAGGTGATCCCGATCTCGCGCAGCGCCTCCACGGCGCGCGCCTGAGCGTGACCGAAGGCGGTCGCCATCTCGGCCCACACGACATCGCAGGCAACCACGGATCCCTCGCGCAGACAGCGTCGGAGCGCCTCGCGGGAACTGGGTCCATGGTCCGGATCGGGCTCGAGGATGTCAATGATGATGCTCGTATCCACGGCCGTGATCACGGCTCACCCCGTAGCGCCCGGATGATGTCGCCCGTCCGGCGCCGCCGGCCGAGGCTGCCGAACCAGCGGTCCAGGGGGCCCGCAATCTCCGCCTTCTCCGCCACGAGCCTTTCTGCCTCTTCGCGGAACTCGAGACGGTTCCTGGGCGTATGCCCAGCCTCTCCCGCAGCCGCTTCGGGATCGTCACTTGGCCTCGCTCAGCCACCACAGCTTTCATGGATCCCTCCTCCTGGATTCCGCCTTAGGTATGGATTCTACTCCACGGATGCATACTTTGCAATACGTATGCCTCTGTC
>CAVSHW010000020.1:0-122741 GCA_963727695.1 uncultured Methylomirabilota bacterium
CTGCGCCGCGCTGGTCAATCCCCGACCCCCTGAAGCGACACGGAGCACCTCGCATGAGACAGCATCTACGAACAACTCGCCGCGAAGCTTGATGAACTCCGACGGCTTCCCCCGCACCGGAGAGCGGGGTCCAGGTCTCACCCCAGGATCAGCCCGCCATGCGGCGCGTCTGCTCCCCATCCCGGAGCCCGTGGAGGCCATCGCGCATCGGCTTGACCGCCCGGCCGCGGAGTTACGACCAATCCTCGATCGTATGGTTCGGCACGGGCAGATTCTGTCGTTCCGTATGCGCGGCGAGACGGTGTACGGGCTGGCCCCGTTCGTCGTCGGCATCTACGAGTTCCAGCTCCCGCGCATGGATGCCGAGCTGGCGGCGCTCGTCGAGGAGTACGCCCCGCACCTGCTCGGCACGGTGGGTGGCGCCAAGCCCGCCCTCGCCCGCGTCATCCCGGTCAACGCGCGTATCGACGCGACGGCGGTGATCCTGCCGTACGAGGACGTGCGCGGGATGCTCGCCGGCGCCCGCTCGTTCCGGCTCATGGACTGTATCTGCCGCACCGGACAGGCGAAACTCGGCAAGCCGTGCTCCTACCCCCTGGAAACATGCATGGCTTTCTCCACCCGGGAGAATGCCTACGAGGGGACGCTCGCCACGGGCTACGGGCGAACCGTCACGCGGGAAGAGGCGCTGGCCGTCCTGGACCTCTCGGAGCGCGATGGCCTGGTGCACTGCACCTACAACGTGCAGCGCGAGCCGATGTTCGTCTGCAACTGCTGTACGTGCTGTTGCGGCTTTCTGCGCGGCGTCAAGGAGTTCGGCGCTCCGCACCTGCTCGTGCGCAGCAACTGGGTGTCCGCCATCGAGGCCGAGCGCTGCACGGCCTGCGGCGCCTGCGCCGGCGGGCGGTGTCCCATGGACGCCATTACCGAGCAGGATGGCCGCTACACCGTGTCCGAGGAGCGCTGCATCGGCTGCGGCGTATGCACCATCGGCTGCCCGGCCGACGCCATCATGCTCAAGTCCCGCCCCCGCCGGGAGCGGACGACCCCTCCAGGCACGATTGCCACCTGGGCCTTCGCCCGCACCGCCGGCGCCGCGGAGCGCTCGCGCCGCGGCCCAGTTCGGCGGGCTCGCGATCACAACCATCCGGGCGCGCCTCGCAGCGCGACAAGGAGAGCGAGAGGAGCGGGACAAGGGGTAGGACGCCGAGGACGAATGAGCCCGATGCGCAGTGCGCGGCGAAAGCCATCGCGGCACAGAGGACCTCGAGGTCGGAGACGCACCAAGGTCAATGATAGCGTACTCATCTGATGAGTATATTTACTCATTCATTGAGTATTTATTGACTTCCGCCGAGTACAGCTACCGGCTGGACGGACCGGTATCGAATTTCGTCCGTGGTCCGAGGCCCCACTCCACAGACCCTGGTTCTTCTTTTTCCTTCCGTCTGTCGTCGTTTCTAGCGCGCGCAGGAACCGACGGGCCGTGTGGACTGCCCTATGCCGGGGCGGCATCGGGTGAGAGGGGCTCCCCTGCTGCTTCGGCCGGACGGCCGACCGGCACCGGGGCGCGGCTCGTGAGGCAGCAGAGCAGGAGGGCGACGTCATCGCGGTCGGCCGCACCCTGCTCCGCACAAAACAGGTCCGCCAGCCGGAGCACCTTGTCCAGGCTCCACCGATCGCGGAACTGCCCCGCCTCGGCCCGGATCCGCTCCCGCGGGATCTCCTGCTTGACCAGGAATTCCTCCACGGCAGCGGCAAGCGTCTGGTTCGCTTCCAGCCAGACCTCAAGCGCCTGCCCCACAAAGACACCGGACGAGCGGAATTGTGCCATCGCCGCCCGCGTCTGGAGTCCCCGCGGCGCCCGTTTGAACTGCCGGAACCCGTCAACGGGGACCGACGCGAGCGCCCGCGTGAGCGCCGCGCTGCTGGACGCGGACGACGCGGGCAGACTATCGAGGACCCGGTGCAACACCCGGAACAGGAAATCCTCTCGCAAGCAGTCATTGATGCTGACGAACGGCACGGACTGTGGTTCACTGGGCATCGTCTCTCCTCTTGTCGGTTCTGACACCCGACATGTTCTCGCTCTCCACCATGATCACTTCATGCGCCTGCAACACTATACCACGGCCCGCGGCGTCCGGCCCATGGCGGATTACATCAAAGGATGCATTCCGCTACACCCCATGCGAGATGGTGTTGGGGGATTTGGGGATTGCGCATCACGCGAAGACCGGCGCGGCGGGCGCGATCGGTCGCGAGCGGGGGGCCGGGACCGCTATGTGGACCGCGGCCTGCCATCAGTTGTAGTAATTGCCAACGCCCCCCCTAGGGGTTCAGACCCAGATTGATCACCTTGAGAAGCTTGTGCTCCCCCTTCTCGACTCGGATGACGCTCACCTGATGCAAGCCGTCGCCGTTGGGGGAAAAACTGAAGGTGCCCAAGACCCCCTGGTATCCTTGGGTCGCCAGCAAGGCCTCCCGGATCTTGGCCCGGTCCTCCCCGACCTTTTGCATGACGCCGACGAGGAGGTTCAGGGCGTCGTAATTCCACGCCGCCAAGGAGTCCATATCGGCGGCGTATTCCTTCCGGTAATCCTCCGCGTATTTCTTCGTCACGTCGCTGGCGCCCGGGACGTAGTCCACGACCGCCATGATGCCCTCGGCGGCCTCCCGGGACAACGCCAGCGCGTCCTTCGCGGCACTGCCGGTGGAGCCAATGTACTTGAAGGGGGAGCCGAGTTGTCGATACTGCCGCTGCAAGACGGCCGCATCCTCCGGGTGGGGCGAGTACATGACCATGACTTCGGCCCCGGCGCTCTTCAGCCCCAGGAGTTGGGCGGTGAAGTCCTTGGTGCCGGTCGTGAACTTGTCCCGCCGGACGATGACGAGTCCGGCCTCCTTCGCCCCCTTTTCGACGAGGTCGGCGCCCCCGCTGCCAAACGCATCGGAGTCGTGGAGAATGCCCACCTTCGTGAACTTCAAGTCTTCCTTGATATACCGGACCATCGCCGCCGCCGAGAGCGAGTCGTCCGGGCGGACCCGAAAGAGCCAGGGGTTGCCCTGCCGCGTCAAGGCCACCGCCGTCCCGCCGACCAGGTTGGGCACCGCATAGCTCTTCACCGCGTCCGAAATCGCGAGGATCTGGGTACTCATGACCGGCCCGATGAGCGCCACGACCTTCTCGACCTCCACCCCCCGGTTGAGCGCGGCCAAGGAGCCGGGATTCGTGGACTGGTTATCCAGGATCACGACTTGAATCTTCCGGCCGTTGACGCCGCCGGCCTGGTTGACCTGCTTCTCGGCCAATCGAATGGCCTTGATGAACAAGGCCCCCTGGGCGGCCGAGGGTCCGGTCACGGAGACATTCATGCCGACCTTGATGTCACCGGGGTCGGCCGCGAAACAGGCCGGGGCGTGGCCGACGGCTCCGAGGGCAAGGACGAGCATCAGGAGGACGAGAATCTTCAGCTTCGGCATGGTATCTCCTTTCGTGAACAGGGGTTTGGCGGGTTTTGGAAATGATGGGGGGAGATGGGCTCCGATTCCTTCTCAGACTCCGACTAAGGTCTGAACATCTTCAGCGTCAAGTCACGGATTACCTTGAAATGCTTCGCGTTGCCGGTGACCAGGGGAAGGTTGTTCTCCGTCGCCGTGGCGGCGATGATGGCATCGCCCGCACGCAGGCCGGAGGAGATGCCGTACTCCTCGATATAGACCAACGCCCGGTGGCCGACGTTCTCGGTCAGGGGGAGCACGCTGAAGCCGAAATCCGCCAGAAACTGCTTGATCAGGCGGTGCTGCTGCTTATCCCTCGCACACTGGAGCAGCTCCATGTAGGTCTGGACCGACAGGCATCGAACCGGAGCCCGCTCAATCAGCGCGGCCGCCCGCCGGTTTCCCCGCTGCGTCCAAATGAAGATGTCGGTGTCAAAGAGCATTGCCACGGCCCGCGCGCAGTTCGCTCACGACCGCCTCAACCGAGCGGGCGTCCTTGGCCGCCATCCCGAAGAAGGGGTGCTCGGTCACCTTCCCCCGCGTTTCGCCAGCGGCGGGGATGATCGTTCCCTTCACCTTGCCATGATACAGAATGCTGACCCGTTCCCTTCGCTTCAGGGCGCCAAGAACCTCGTTCATCCGATAGCGTAGATCAACAATCGAAGCCTTCATTGGGAGTCTCCTTCATTTCAAATATGTCTTATTGTGCTCTACAGTTTCTCTGCTGTCAATGACAGACGCGGCAGCCAGCAGGCTGCTGAAAAAACTGATTTCACCCAGGCTGCTCAAAAAGGTCCAGATGCCAGGCGGTGCGCGATGGGCCGAGTGAGGCGTACTGGAAGTACGCCGCAGCGAGTGCCCGAGCAAGCCAACGCCGCAGGTGGGCCTTTATCAGAAGCCTGCTAGAGACTGGTAGGCAGGGGGCGGTAGGCACGGCGTCGGGGGATTTGCGGATTGCGCATCGCGCAAAGACCGGCGGGGCGGGCGCGAGGGGCCCGGGACCGCAACATGGACCGCGGCCTGCCATCAGTTGCAATATTTGCCAACGTCTCCTCCTATGATCGGCCGACGATATGAATTACTCGCCAAATCAGTGACGCGATCGCCCCACCTCCGACTGCAAGCGGCAGCAGGAACTCAAATCCTGCACGGGCCCGGGAGGCATGCCGCCCCAATTCGTAGGTTCTGCCAGCTCCGATTTCCTTGAGAAGGTCTTGGCGGACCTCCTCAAGGTCGAGATCATCCTCGCCAATTCCAGCCCCAACGGTCTCTCTGCCTTGATGTATCCGGCGCCCCGTGAGCGCTCGACGCCAAATCTGGAAATCAGCCAGCGCCTGGTACCAGGCTAATCGCCAATTCAGATAGTCGGTGATTCCGTAGAACACGAAGGCCAGCATGAAGTATAGAACAACGACGCTGATCAGGATCAAGAGTGATCGTTGGTCCACCTTGGAAAATTCCACACCAAGCACCGAGATCCTTTCCGGGACTATTCCAGCGTGAGCCATTGTTATCGCGATCGCGCTGACCCCAAGCAGGTTTCGGCGTTCCTTGCGGGTAACTTCACGTAGAGGATCTTGGAGGAGAATATCAATTGACCCATGGTCCGGCTTCTTTGGAGCTTCCATTGCAGGTCCTCGGTCAACTCGCCAACACCGCTGCTCAGGGGCGGCCATCGTGGAAATCCGGCCAGGAGGGCGTAGTGCCAGCCATCCTTGTGCGGCGCCGTCCTCTCCTACGCCACCCCCAGCTTAGCAAAGCCAACATACGACTTAGCATCTGCGATCTGCCCATCAATCGAGGGTTGCGTCAATGTCTGTCTTCACGATGGCACAAATATTCGCAACCGCCAAGTCGGCACACTTGAGCAGGAACGCTATGTCCTTCTCGTTATCCCGCCGAATCGGCAAGCTGTTGTAGTTCCTACTTAGCCCTCCCGCGTACTTCACACCGATCGCGAAGTCCTGATGAGCTGAGGATGATAGGCGCCAGTAAAACTGAGAATGAAATTCCTTAAACCGACTAAGTGCGGCACGCATGCTCGTGCTGCCGATCAACATTTGTATCCGCTCCCACGACTTCCGCAGATCACGGACTGCATCTGGCCGCCAGCCGCTAGCCAGGCGTTGCGTACCAATTTCATCCCACACCTTTTTGCGACCCTGTTTGTCCAACTGGGCATGCCATACGAAGTGCTGCCCAAATTCCTCTGGGCTTAACCAGTCCACATACAGAGACAATGACATTTCGTACAGCGAGCGAACTAAGGCAAGAGCTTGGTCGGACAAGCTTTCGCCGCACAGCAAGCGCACGCCCTTTAAGATCAGACCCGCCCTAATGAGAACTGAGGCCAGCGTGTGATGATAATGGGTCGATTCGAGACTCGCAAAATGAAAGCGTCGCAGTCGAACAAGAACACTATCAACCGTGGCCTGAAGCGTTTCCAGTGACTGAACAACCCCCTTGGCGGCGTATGATCCTCCAAGAACACTCGCGACGGTTGTGTAGTCAGGGGAAATCGGCTCGACAAACACCCAAAACGGACCCTGCGGCGACTGCCGGCATGAAAAGGTCAGGCAGCCTTCTTCAAGTGATGATACTACCGGATCCAGAACAGCTGCCGGAACCGCTGCAATTCCAGCAAGACGGTACGCCTCCATAAGATTCACATCGTCTGAACAGATATAATCCTTTGCCTCTCCAGCATTACCTCTATACAAATAAACACAAGGTCGGTTACCGGCACGCAAATGTGCGCTCGCGGTTCTGATGAATGCCTCATCCTTACCCGTTTCTACCAAAATCGGAGGCCCCCCCGTAGGTCTTTGCCTAAAGCCGGTCTGTATCCTATTAACGGACACTCGCGTATATCCGACGAGCAGATCCCCTCTAAGGTGACTCTCGTAGAGTCTGCCAAATTCGGGATCCATCTCCACATCTGGAACAACGATACGATCGGGGGAGACTCGAATGGTGCGCGGTTCTCGACGAAAGCTGTGAATGGAAGCCGGAACTATCGAAGACTTGTAATCTTGCTCTTCGGACTCCACAGGAGTGCTCCTCAATTTGGTTTCATTCCGCAATCCGCAATAGCCCCGCACGCTACCCGGGCGCTCTACCCGCTCCCGGGGCCGGACTTCCACAGGCGAGTTCCAGAGTGTCCACGGCATACCGTCCGGTACCTGCAGTTAGATGATAAATGGACCGTCCGCCCGCGCTCTAGCGCTGCGGTGATGAATGAACATGCGACAACACCCGTTGATTGTTGGATTCGCAAGGCTGCGCCGACTTCAGGACCCACATCGACACCGTGGTCTTCTGCAATTCTCAGGTGCGCCAAGTGCTCGGCCCCCGCTACCGTCTTTTTCGGCAAGTGGTTTCCGGGGCGACACCTCTCGCCAAAGGTGTCCGGTACCTTTCCGTAGCGCTTGCCAAATAAGCCTATCCGGCGTATCCGGGCGGCATGAAGTCTGAGCCAGTGATTTCGGATGAGAGCTGATCAATCAACTGGTCAAGCGCTCGCTCAAGGAATTCAGATAATAGCCAGTTGTGTTGCGCATCGAAGTGACGGGCTAAGCGATCTGGGGTGTATCTTGCCAGCTCGCTCAACCTATGAAGGGCAGCGAATGTAAGAGTAGAGCACGAACGACCAATATAGCCTCGCGGCTCACTACTGCGTTTCGCATACCACAATCTGGACGCCCCCCTTATGTAGAACGCATGCTTTCGGATTACCTGGTGATATGCGGTCAATCGGCCAATGTTGGCGGCTAACTTATCTCCTCGTTTCCATTCAAATCGGTTCTTGCGTCTTAACACATAGTCGTCCTTGATGCCCATATCATGCTCAAAGCCAGGCAGAACGCCGACAGTCTTTTGTGTCTGGTACTTTCGGTCACGGATCATGCATTGGAACCATGCCTCTGAACTCCCGGCCTTCCTGACAAACACAGGTTGTGAAATCGGGATAAACAATTCAGGCTGCGAAGTGAAGGTAAGCGTATAAGCTCTATGCACGAAGGGCAAATTGTAAATAATGTCCTTCAGGCTGTGTTGCTCCTTCTTGTCCTGCGCGATTGGTTCGCCCAAGTATTGGCACAAAGCAGGGAATACGCCTCCCTTCTCGAATTCCACGTACTCGTTCTGCAAATGTACCTTGGCAGCTAAATGGCCCCCATGCAATCCATGTTGGTCAGAGTGGGCGACGGCCTTGCTTATGAGGAGAGCCTTAACGGCATTCAGAGCACTGTAATAGCTTGTGAGCGGCGAAGACGTCTTGGGGAGCTGGCGGGAAGCCGAATGAAAATGCGAAGCCTGATCCCAGTAAAATAGGGCCCGTTTCGCCTGATGTCGCCGGAGCCACATCGCTACGTAGTCCCATTGGTTCTCTACGAGTACTGTAGGCTTTCCAAAATCCGGATGTACTATCGATTTGTGGATGTGGACTGTTTTGCCTGAGATCTTGATCGGCACATGCGGCATCTGGCTATCTCCTTCTCGCCATACTGGGAACCCGGATGGTCACAACGACCTCGGCGAGTGAACTTCCCCAAGTCCTTGGCACCTGCTTGTGCAGATTCCGCATAACCTCCTATTTCGTCTTCGGTACCGACTTTCTCCACTTGCGGACAAATTCCGGTGTCCAGGTGAGCCATTAACCACCGCATCCAAGATTACCACCTATGAGCTGTTCTGCCCTTAGCCTCGCCACAGTCTCTCGCTTGGGAGGCTCGTGGAGGGCAGCTTCGATAAGTTGTCGTCGGGTGGTCGCGGTGCTGGTAAGTCGGGCTTCCAATTTCTCGCACAGCGCCATCAACTCGTCCACTTTCGCCACAATCCGGTGTTGTTCGGCAAGGGGCGGGAGGGGGATGGGGGTTTGCTCGATTAAGCCGACATTAAGTGTTGGTTGAGCCAAGGTGCGGGTCGAGTCGGTAAAGAAGCTCTGGACGGGCTGCGCTCGCAGGACGACTAGAAGGTAATCTCTCGCGACCTCTGGCACTGCTGAGATTCGAGCCACGGCACGAGCGATATTCGCTCCAACCCAAGTATCAGGAACAATTCCGAGCTTCCCAATGCTGCCTACGACGCAGAGAAGAATCTCCCCACCTTTCAATCGCGTCCTCGCATACCGTCTCTCCACATCCTTTGCGATCGTCCTGCCCGGACGGTGTGGGTGCCCCGACAGGATACAGGTCATGAGCTCGAACGAAAGGAATCCCGTCGTCAACGTCAGGACCAGGAACCAGGACACCGTATGAAATGGTGTTTTCGGGGTCAACGATGTTTCCCAAGCGCTCAATAGCCCACCCGTCCGGTAGATTGCCTTGTTCGCTGCGTGCCGCGTCGAGCACTTTTCGGCGAACCTTTCCGCTAAAATGACACCGCCTCTCTCGAATTCTCTCGATGATCGCCTCGGCCGACTCATGCTCCGGGTCCTGCGGGACGAGTTTCCCCCGCACGGCGAGGTTGAGGATGGTTTGGCGGAGTTGGTGGATGTGTTCGGGACGGGTGGTGAGGCGTGGGAGGTGGTTGAAGTAGAAGCGGGCGCTGTCCTGGAAGGTGGGGAGGGAGTCGGGGTCTGTGCTCGCATCGCCGTTGTTCAGCCCATGCAGCGTCGCCGCGACCAGCCGGTCGCGCCGCCTCTCGCCCTTGGCCTGCGCCGCCTCCAGCTCGTCGCACAGCGCCATCAGTTCGTCCACCTTCGCCACGATCCGGCATTGTTCGGCGAGGGGCGGGAGGGGAACAGGCAGCAGAGCGAAATCAGTGTCATTGATCGCGGGATAGGCTTGCCCTCGCATCTTTTCTTCAACGCAACCAACAAAATATGGGCTTCGCAATACGATCCACAGGTAGCGAGGAAGGACGAGGCCAAATCCATTCAAGACAGCGAATGCCGTGCTTACGATTGGCTCTGGCTCAAACTCCTTATTCACCACCGCAACGTTCAGGAGGTACGGACGCACGCATGAGTAAATAACGTCTCCCCTCCGAACAATCTTCCTTGCGCGGCTGGGCGCTTCCTCTGGGGCAAGCAGCTGCGGTTCGACGATAATTCCGCGCTCCTTGTTTATCGCAGAGACGTCGATATAAGAGAACTTCTGTTTTGGAATCTTCTGGCCACGATCCGTAGTAATCTGCCGGATTGGAACCCACCCCCAAGTTGCGGGGAGGTCGAAAGGGGTCGCGTCCTCGTCGAAAGGCGGGAGCGGCTTCTCCTTCCGGATCTCACCGGCATTCGCAAGTCGTTTCTTCTCCGCCTCTATTCGCGTCAGCAGCACCGTCGCCGGCTCATCCCTCGGATCCTGCTCCAGCAGCTTCCCGCGCACCGCCAGATCCAATATGAACCGCCGCAGGCGGGGCACGGCGTCCGGCGCCGCGCTGAACTGGTCGAAGTATTGAAGCAGATGAGCGGGACTCATCGCAGCAGCGCCTCTCCTAGAATCGCTTTCAACCGATCCCGGAGCTTGGCCGTCTCCGCCTCGCTTTGCTCCAGCTTGGCGAGCAGCTCGGCGGGGTCGCCGTGGTCTTCCTCGATGGTGTGGGGGTTCTTGAAGTCGAGGTTGTAGCCGCGCGCCTTGATCTCTTCGATTCCGACCTTCCAGGCGACTTCGGTCTCCTCGTCCTTGCGCTTGTCCCCCCACCAATCAATGCAGGGCTGTAGATGCTCGAGGCGGATGGGCTTCGTCATCGAGTAGGCCTTCTGGCCCTCGGGGACGCGGTGCTCGTAGTACCAGATCTCCTTGGTCGGCGTGCCCTTCTCGAAGAACAGCAGGTTGGTGCCGATGGAGGCGTAGGGCTTGAAGACGCTGTTGGGCAGCCGGACGATGGTGTGCAGGTTGCACTCCTCCAGCAGGTGCTCCTTGAGCCGAGTCTTCACGCCCTCGCCGAACAGGGTGCCGTCGGGCAGGACCACGGCGGCACGGCCGCCGGATCTTGAGCAGACGGACGATGAGGGCGAGGAAGAGGTCGGCCGTCTCGCGGGTCTGGAAGTGTTTCGGGAAGTTGCTCTCGATGCCGTCTTCCTCGCGCCCGCCGAAGGGTGGATTGGTGAGGACGATGTCCACCCGGTCGGCCTGGCCGTAGCTGATGTAGGGGCGGGCCAGGGTGTTGTCGTGGCGGACGAAGGACGGGTCGTCGATGCCGTGGAGCAGCATGTTGGTCACGCAGAGCATGTGCGGAAGCTGCTTCTTCTCGATGGCGCGTAGCGCCTGCTGCATCTTCTGCTCGTCGGCCGGGGTCTTCACGTAGCGCTCGCGCATGTGGCGGATGGCGCAGGTCAGAAAGCCGCCGGTGCCGCAGGCGGGGTCGAAGAGGATCTCGCCGGGGTGCGGGTCGATGCGGTCGGCCATGAAGGCGGTGACGGCGCGGGGGGTGTAGTACTCGCCTGCGTTGCCGGCGCTCTGCAGGTCGTTGAGGATCTGCTCGTAGATGTCGCCGAAATGCTGGCGCTCGGCCAGGTTGTTGAAGTCGACGGCGTTGATCTTGTTGATCACCTGGCGCATGAGCTGGCCGGACTTCATGTAGTTGTAGGCGTCCTCGAAGACGTCGCGCACGACGCGGCGGCGGCCATCCTGGGCGGTGCCGGGCAGCTCCTTGAGCGCGGGAAACAGCTCGTCGTTGACGAAGCCGAGCAGTGCGTCGCCGGTGATGCCCTCGGGGTCGGCGGCCCAGGCCCGCCACCGGAGCTTCTTCGGGATGGGCGAGCGGTAGCCGTCCTGCATCAGCTCCAGTTCCTGGTCCTGGTCGTCGATGATCTTGAGGAAGAACATCCAGCAGAGCTGGGAGATGCGCTGGGCATCGCCATCGACGCCGACGTCCTGGCGCATGATGTCCTGAATGGATTTGACGGTGGTTCGTACAGACATGGGTTATCAGGCCGCCTTTCCGTAGAGCGCGGATTGGAGTTCGTGGACGGCCTGCTCGAAGCCGGTCCGTCCGCCGAACTGTTTGATCAGTTCCACCGGGGTGCCCATGGTGTCGAACGGGGCAAGCTGCAGGATGCGGGATCGTCGAGGCCGGTCATGCCCTCATCCTGATACTTCTGAAGCAGCGCTTCGAGCACGGCGCGGGCCTGGTCGCCGTACTTGGTGAACACGTCGCGCTTGCGCACATTGTCGGCCCGCTCGCGCCGGGTGAGCGGCGGCTGGTCGAACGCGACGTGGCAGATCAGGTCGAACGGGTCGAGGTCCTTGCCCACCTCGTCGGCCAAGGGTTCCAGCAGCAGGCCTTCGGCTGCGAGCTCGTCGATGATGGCCTGCTTCCGGTCTCCTCGTTCCAGCGCTTGAGGAACACATCGAGGCTGGCGAACTGCTTGCGGAGGGTTCGCTTCGAATAGTCGCGAAGGCTCTCGGTGACCAGCTTGCCGTTCTCGTCGAGGTATTCGATGCGCTCCGCCACGACGCTGACGGGCCTTCCCTGGATGTGGTATTTCCGCGGCGTGTCGGCTCCCCGGCGGTGATGGTGATGTCCGGCTGTTCCGGGTCGACGATGACCTCTTCATCCTCCCCGGGCTCTGGCGGAACAGGATCTTCCCCGTCGCTCGGCGGCGGCACGTCGTCTGGCGGTGTGACGGGATCGTCCTCGCCCGGCTCGTAGATCTGCACCGGCTCGCCGTCGAAATCGGGATCGGCAAAGTGGTTGGTGGCCTTCCGGAAGTCGATCAGGGTGAAGTAATACTTCTGCGTGTCCTCATGGACGCGGGTGCCGCGGCCGACGATCTGTTTGAATTCGGTCATCGAGCCGACCTCGCGGTCGAGGACGATGAGCCGGCAGGTCTGGGCGTCGACCCCGGTGGAGAGCAGTCGCGAGGTGGTGACGATCACCGGGTACTTCGCCTCCGGGTCGATGAAGTTGCCGAGCTGGGCGCGGCCCTCGGCGTCGTCACCGGTGATCCGCATGACGTAGCGCTGGTTCTGCTGGACCAGATCCGGATTCTCGTTGACGAGGGCCTGCCGCATCCGCGCGGCGTGTTCCGTGTCCACACAGAAGACGATGGTCTTCTGGAATCGGTCCCCGCTCTCCTTCAGGAATTCGCTTACCTTGCGCGCGACCCGCTTGGTCCGCTCATCGATGACGAGATTCCGGTCGAAGTCCTTCTGGTTGTAGATGCGGTCCTCGATCTCGTAACCGTACTTGTCGGTCTCGCCCCGTGCGGGGCGGTATCCCTCCACATCAACGTCGAGGTGGACCTTCACCACCTTGTAGGGCGCAAGGAAGCCGTCGCGGATGCCTTCCTTCAGCGAGTACACATAGACGGGCTTGCCGAAGTAGTGGATGTTGGAGACGTACTCCGTCTCCTTCGGCGTGGCGGTGAGGCCGATCTGGGTGGCCGACGAGAAATAGTCGAGGATCTCTCGCCAGGCGGAGTCCTCTGCGGCGCTTCCGCGGTGACACTCGTCCACGACGATGAGGTCGAAGAAATCCGGCGAGAGCTCACGGAAGAGCTTCTGGCGTTCCTCGGGGCCGGTGATGGCCTGATACAGCGCTAGGTAGATTTCGTAGGAAGTGTCGATGCGCCGGTGCTTCTTGTCGACCGCCGTCGGCAATTGGACCTCGGTCCCGTCCTCGCGCTCGATGGTCTTCGAGCTGGTGCTGAGCTTTGCCATGGCGGCGCCGAAGGGGCGGAAGTCGTTCACCATGGTCTGGTCGACGAGCACATTGCGGTCGGCGAGGAAGAGAATGCGCTTCTTGCGGCCGGCCTTCCACAGCCGCCAGATGATCTGGAAGGCCGTGTAGGTCTTGCCGGTGCCGGTCGCCATCACGAGCAGGATGCGGTCCTGGCCCTTGGCGATGGCCTCGATGGTCTTGTTGATGGCGATGCGCTGGTAGTAGCGCGGCTCCTTGCCGCCCCCATCCTCAAGTAGTCCTGGAGGACGATGGCCTCTTGCGCAGGGGCCAGTCCTTTCCAGGCCCGGTACTCCGCCCAGAGCCGTTCCGGGTTCGGAAACGCATCGAGGGGCAGCTCGGTTTCGGTCTGGCCGCTCTGACCGGTGCGGTCATGGAACAGGAAGGCGTCGCCGTTCGATGAGAAGACGAAAGGGATGTCGAGGGTGGCGGCGTATTCGAGCGCCTGCTGCATGCCGTCGCCGACGGCGTGATTGTTGTCTTTTGCCTCGATCAGGGCGATGGGGATGTTCGGCTTGTAGTAGAGGATGTAGTCGGCGAATTTGGCCTTCCCGCGCGTGACCAGCTTGCCGCGGACAATGATCCGGCCTCTGGTAAAGTAGACCTCCTCGCGGATCTGCGAATGGATATCCCAGCCCGCCCCGATGATTGCAGGCGTGATGAACTTGGTGCAGATGTCGCGCTCGCTGAGATCCTTCTTGCTCATGCGGCCACCCTCACCAGGTTACCGCGCCTGTCGCTATCGTTGTACCACACACCTCCTGCCTCGGCAACGAATTCGGCTCGCTTTGCGCTGCGAGAAGGCATCGGACACCTTTCCGCGTGCAACCCCTCGGAATTCCGCGATTCCGGATTCAGATACAGTGGAGAAGATTCTTACAATCCACGCCCCCGAACACAAAATGTACATTATTGACAAAATGGCTCTTGAGACGTACTCTCGGTTCGTTCTCAGGGAGGTGCCTTATGGTCAAGCGTATGTCGGCCAAGGACGCCCGGAACCGCTTCGCCGAGCTCCTGGGCCAGGTTCAGTATGGGAAAGACACCATCATTGTCGAGAAGCAGGGGAAACCGGTTGTAGCTGTGATTGACATGGAACGGTACGACCGGCTGACCCAGGCCTGGAAAGCGCCTTTCGCCGTCCTCGACCAGATTCGGGCCAAGAACCGGGACAAGGACCCCGAACAGGTCCAACAAGACGTCGCGGCGGCGATCGCAGAGGTCCGTGCCGCTCCCCGCAGCAAGAGCCGGAAACGTGCATAGGGTCGTTCTCGACACAAACGTCATCGTCAGCGGCACCATCCTCACTACGGGGGTACCGGCCGAGATTCTGGAGGCATGGCGCGAACGACGGTTCGACCTGATCATCGGCCCAACCGTTCTTTCCGAGGTCGACCGGGTGCTCCGCCTTCCCAAGATTGCGCGCAGGTACTCTCTCGATCTTCAGAGCGTGCAGAGCCTCCTGGATCTCCTGATCGCCCGAGCCATACTCGTCACCGAGAAAGGCCTTGTCTCGCCCGGGCTCCGCGACCCCAAAGACAATCCCATCCTGGCATGCGCCGTCGAGGGTGGCGCCGACTACATCGTCACCGGGGACCGCGATCTCCTCGTCCTCGAACGCTTCCAGGGCATCCCGATCATTTCGCCCGCCGCCTTCGCCGTGGTGCTGGATGCTGATAGGTAATTGTCGGCCTGCCCCATGCCTGGCGGCGATAAAAAGGTACCGGACACCTCTTCGCACAGGGGAGGAGTTTCTCATAATCCACGCCGCGCGCGCGGCGGGCGACCGTAGGGGCAATCCCCCGTGGTTTTGGAACCAACGGGTCCCCATTATGGACGGGCTGTCGGCGGGCGCGCTTGCTTGACAGTCTCTCCCGTCCTAGAGTAAGGTGAAACCTACCGCCGAGAGGATTTCATGACTACCGACGCTGATATCCGCATGGCCGTCGATGCCCTGGTGGATCGCTTTCACCCGGATCGGGTGATTCTCTTCGGCTCGTATGCCCGAGAGGCGGCGGACGCCCGGAGCGATGTGGACTTGCTGGTCGTGTGTCCGGTCCAGGGCAGCCGACGAGCCCTGCAGATCGCCATGGACCGCACGTTACGCGGATGCCGGTTCGCCCGAGATATTCTGGTCTTGACCCGCGAAGAGTTCGAGCGGGACCGCTACATTCCCGGAACCGTCGCGCGGCCGGCCTGGTTACAAGGCCGGGTTCTGTATGAACGCCCCTGACACCGTCCTGCGCAAGGTCCACCAATGGCTTGTATACGCAGACGAGGACCTGCGCCTGGCGCGGCATGGCCTGTCCATGACCATCGCCCGCCCCCCATACCGGCTTATTGCCTACCACGCGCAGCAAGGCGCGGAGAAGTGCCTGAAAGCCTATCTCGTGCTACGTGGGGTGGATTCCCTACACACACAACGTGGGCCATCTGCTGGACTTGTGCGCGGCCCACGAGGCATGGGCCGAGACGCTGCGGGATGCTGAAGAACTGACCCCTTTTGCCATCACTGCCCGTTACCCGGGGGAGGACGAAGAGGTAACTCAGGCAGAAGCGCTGCGGGCCATCGAAACAGCCGAGCGAGTTCGAGCGGCGGTACACAACGCGATCCGCAGTATGGGGATCGCGCTCCCCTTCGACCCACCGGCCTGACCCCCACCACACGCCCTCGGTATGCTCCTCGCGCCGAACATCGAGGACGACACGAAGTCGGGAAGCCGAGCCAGAACAAAAGACACCGATCCTCGGGCAAGAATCGGCGCTCAATCTTTGCGTGCTTTGCGGTGAAATGTTCGGGCTCAGGCTTTCAGGTTCGAGCCGGACCCTCAAGCGAGAATCGGCGCTCAATCTCTTCTGGGCTCCTCCAGCGCGATCCGCCCTCCGACCATCACCGGCACGACATTGGTCGCGTCGAGCTGGGCGCAGATGTCGAGATCGGGGCCCAGGCCGATGCTTTCGATGTGGCGGCCCCAGCCCGATCCCCTCAGGAGGGCGGGAAGGTCGGCCCCGAACCGCTCCCAGAGGACGAGGCATGCCCGGGCGCCGTCGCCCAGGACCGGCGGAACTTCCTGCGCGCATGCCCGCTCCACGACGGCCCCCGCGCACACCGCATCCTCCAGCGAGAAGATTCCCTCGTAGCCCGAGCAGACGATCAGGCTGTCCTCTTGCCGGGACGCGAGCCAGTCCGCCACCGCGGCCCGGTTGAGAAAGGCGGCGATGGCCACCCGACGGCTCTCGCCGACGGCGCGCAGCGTCTTCGTCCCGTTGGACGTGGAGAGGATGAGGTCCCTGCCCGCCACCGCTCCCTGAGTGAATTCGCGCGGAGAGTTGCCCAGGTCGAAACCGGCGATCCGCTGCCCGCCCCGCTCGCCGGCCAGGAGCGCCCCCGGGGTCGCCGCCAGCAGGCCGCGCCCCTCCTCGGCGCTCGCCACGGGCCGCACGGAACGGATCCCGTGCCGGAATGCGGTCACGATGGTCGTGGTGGCGCGGATCACGTCGATCACCACGGCCACCTGCTCGGGCCGGGCGCGGGCGGGAAGCTCAGCGGGAAGGAAGAGAGCGTCCAGGTGCATAGGTCGGAATTTACAATTTACAATTTTGAAATTTGCAATTTGAAATTGCCTGGAACCCCGCCCTCCGTCGTCAGCGTTCCAGGCGGAAGAGCAGCTTCTGCTTGCCGACCTCGATCTCGTCCCCGTGCTTCAAGACGTGCTCCGCGATCTTCTCGCCGTTGACCCGGGTGCCCGCCATCCCGGAGAGGTGCTGGATCTTGAATTGCCCATCCTTGGTGCGCACGATCTTGGCGTGCTCCTTGCCAACGAACATGCCCGAGAGGTGGATCTGACAGGACGCGGCGCTCCCCAGCGTGACCTCGTCCTCTTCCAGCGCGAACTTCTTCAGGTCCGGAAGGATCAGGCGCGGGCGCAGGGCGGCGGCCGTCTCGGTGCGCGCAGGGCCGGGCTTGGCGCCCATGGCCTGGGCCAGCGCCGCCTGATCGATATACATGGTCTTCTGTCCGGCGTCCGCGGGGGGCTCGGCCTTCGGGGGGGCATCCGCCTCCTTAGGGATCCGGTACACCAGCCGGTGTTTCACGATCACGATCTCGTCTCCGTCTTGCAGCTCGCAGCTCTCGATCTTCTGCCCCCGGACAAACGTCCCGTTGGCGCTCCCCAGATCCTCGAGGATCACCTTGTCCTCTTTCAGCCGGATCACCCCATGCCGGCGAGAGACCCCCGCGTTGTCGATGACGATGCCGTTCCCGGAGACGCGGCCGATCGTCAGCTCGCCGCCCGCCAGCGAGAACGTCCCCAGTGCCTTGTCTCCCAGATACAGAACGACTTCCGGGATGGGCCCCTTGAAGGCCGTCCGGGGTGCCGCGGGGGGGGCCTCGGCCGGCGGGGTCGGCGGCGCCTGCGCCTTGATGGTCAAGGTCCGCGGGGTCATCGCCTCGACCGAGGGCTTCGCGACCTCCGGCCGGCTTTCCAGCACGATCGGCGGGGGCTCCGGCTCGGGGGCGACGACCGGAGGCGCAACCGGCGGCGGCGGCGCGGGGGCGGCCGTTTCGAGCATGAGGGGCTCATCGGACGCCATCTCCAGGAGCAGCGGCGCCTCGGCCTCCTCTTCCCGCACCTTGGCGGCCACGCGGAGGAAGACTTCCGCCAGGCGGCCCTGCGTCTCCGGCGTCACCAGCGTCGCGTCGCCGGCCGGCCTGATGCGAGTCTCCTCGTACACGTCCACCGTCAACCCGCTCGCGTGGGTCCCGGCATAGGCTATCAACTGCTCGGCGGGGCTCGCCGCCTTCGCGGCGTCGCCCGCCCCCGCCGGGAAGAAGCTCGCCACCGGCTTTCCTTTGGCGCAGACGGACACCGCCCAGCTATCCCCCGACCGGAGACCCAGGATCTGGTCGACCTTTCGCTCCGCCAGCGCCTCCAGAATCTCCGGCATGTCCACGAGATTGGTCCTGAACGTCAGGGCGGGCTGGTGGTGGAACAGGACCATCAACCCCAGGAGCAACCGCTTGTCCGCCACACAGAAGGAGAGCGGAGACTCCGGGTGCCGGTCGTATTCCGCAAAGAACTCGTGAATCTCGAGGAAGGTGCATTCCTCTCCGGCGACGCGTCCGGCGCCGTACGGCGATCCGTTCACGACGAACAGCAATCGCGCCTCGTCGGGATGGGCTTGGAGAAAATACCCATCCGCGATGCGGCGCTCCTGTGTGATCTTCGCGAACAGGGCGTCGAACTTGTCGAGCGGACACTGCCTGGCATCCAGGAGCGTTGCCGTCGCGGGGAATCTGGGACTCGGCATCGTGCCTCCTTACATCCGGGTGGACCCGCCTCCGTCACACCAGAGTCCGGAATGCCACCTCGTGCGAGCCGTCCTGACTGCGACCTTCGGTCAACCCCACCTTGCCCGCCGGTCGGCAGGATTCGCCGCGTCCGGTATTTCGCCTCAGCGCGGGCCGGCCTTGAGCGTTACGATATGCTTTCCGATCGAGATCCAATCGTTGGGGCGGAGCTCGACCCGCTCCACCCGCTGGCCGTTCACGAAGGTCCCATTCGTGCTCTTCAGATCCGTCAGGATCACCGACTGCCCTTCCATCGCGATCTGGGCGTGTGTACCCGACACCCCCATGTGGTCGATCACGATGTCGTTTTCGTCGCGCCGGCCGATGCTGAGGATCGGCCGATCCAGCGCATACTCCCGAATCTGCACCCCCTGAAAACTCAGCACAAGCTTCACGGCCCTCTTCCCCGTCTCAGCCGCGGAAGGCGCGCTTCAGCCAGCCCAACACGCCCCCGCGCCCTCCCGCTCGCCCACCGGCCCCGCCGACCGATGCCATCGGACGCTCGGCCCCTCCTTTCGCCGACCGACGATCCGCCTCTCCCGCCTGGGCTCGGATCAGGAGGGTGGTGATGTTGTCGTCGCCTCCCTTGTGGTTGGCGCGATCCACCAAGGCCTGGCAGGCCTGCTCCAGGTCGGCCGCGTGCTCTTGGACGGCGGTCAGGATCTCTTCGTCCTCCAGGAGGTCCGACAGCCCGTCGGAGCAGAGCAAGTGGACATCCCCCGCCACGGCCGGCTCCTCGATGAGATCCACGTCCACCGACTCTTTCAGGCCCAGGGCGCGCGTGATCATGTGCCGGTACTGGGAGACCTGCGCCGCCTCGGCCGAGATGATCCCTCGGTCCACCTGCTCCTGCACGAAGGAGTGATCCCGGGAGACCTGCGCGATCCGTCCGTCCCGGATGCGATAAATCCGGCTGTCGCCCACGTGGGCCAGCATCAGCGTGTCCCCTCGGGTCAGGATCGCCACCAAGGTGGTCCCCATGCCGGCGTAATCCTGCCGGCCTTGCGCGGCGTCGAAGATGAGCCGGTTCGCCAGGCGAATGCTGCTCAGGAGATAACTGGCCTCCGGCGAGCCCGAGACGGCCGCCGGCCCCACGATGGCCGCCTTGTCGCCGCCCAGGTATTTTTCCATCCACTCCCGGATAGTCTCCACGGCGAGGCGGCTGGCCACCTCTCCCGCCGCGTGCCCCCCCATGCCGTCGGCCACGACGTAGAGGCCGAGGTCGGGTGCCAGGCAGAAGCTGTCTTCGTTGCCTTTTCGCTTCCGTCCCACGTCGGTCTTGGCCGCCGCCATATAGCGCATAACGTCTCCTATTCCTTCGGCGACCCTGCCTCCGCCCCAAAACGTTGCGTGGCCGACGCCGCCGACGGTCCCGCCGGCGCGGTATCGGGAGCGCCCGCGCGCGGCCCGCCGCCCTTCCCCGCCTGGGCCATCGCTTTGTCCAGCCGCTCCTTCAACGCACGGAGCGTCTTCGCAAACTCCTCCCCCGACTGGAATCGCGAGGCCGGGTCCTTGGCCAGCGCCTTCTCGACCAGCTTCTGGAAGATGGGGGGCAGCCTGGGAACGAACTCGGCCATGGGCGGCGGCGGGCTGCTCGTGATCTGGAACATGATGGTCGCGATCGATTCGCCCCGGAATGGACGCTCCCCGGCCAGCATCTCGTACAAGACCACGCCCAACGAGAACAGGTCGGACCGCCCGTCCACCTTCTTGCCCGCCACCTGTTCGGGCGACATGTAGCTGGGCGAGCCCATCACCACCCCGGTCTTGGTCTGAGAGGAGGAGACCACCCGGGCGATCCCGAAGTCGGTCACCTTCACCTCGCCGTTCTCCAGCAGCATGATGTTGGCGGGCTTGATGTCCCGGTGGACGATCCCATTCTTGTGGGCATAGTCCAGGGCCTCCCCCACCTTGGCGCAGATCTCCAGGACTCTCGACCAGGGCAGCAGGTTTGCCGGCTTGCAGTAGGCCTCGAGGTCCTTGCCGGAAAGATACTCCATGGCGATCCACGCCACGTCCATCTCTTCGCCGCTGTCGTAGATGGTGAGGATGTTCGGGTGGTTGAGGCCGCCGGCGGCCTGCGCCTCGCGGAAGAAGCGCTCCTTGACCTGGGGGATCATGGCCTCTTCCACATCGTCGAAGTGGATGGTCTTGATCGCCACCGTGCGGTTGATCTTGGGGTCCAGCCCCTGGTAGACGATCCCCATGGCCCCGCGGCCCAGCTCCTTGACCAGCTCATAGCGGCCCAGGGTCGGCCGCTCGACCCCTTCCAGGATGGCGGTGCCCTCGCCGCGCTTCCCGCCGCCCACCGGACCCAGCGTGGGGGTCGTGGCAGCCGCCTGCACCTTCTTCATCCGCTCCGCAATATCGCGGAAGCCCTTGTCCGCCGTGGCGATACGCTCGTACACGGTGAGGGCCTTGGCCGGCTGACGCTTGCGCTCGAAATCCAGGGCCAAGTTGTAGATGACCCCCTTGATCTCCTCGTCCAAGGGGATGCGGGAAAACTTATCCCACGCCAGGTCCAGCATCCCCTTGCCCTGGAACGTCAGCCCGAGAAGCTTGTTGGCCTCGTCGCTCTCCTCCTCGACGATCTCTTTCTCCCGCTCCACCTTCAAGAACCCGCGCGCGGTGATGCCGAGGTAGTTCAGGAGGACGAGCAGGGCCGGGTACGCCACCGGGAGCCAGATCCCCCCCCAGGCGAAGGCGATGACGCCCGCGATCAGCACCCCGGCAAAGAGGGTCCCTCCCACCGCCGAGCCGAGGCCCGCCCCGAGCCGCGGCATCAGGAAGGCGGTGAGCAGGCCAAGACAGAGGATCGCCAGCGGCTCGTACAGATCGACCCAGAAAGGCCGCGTGAGGAACTGCCCCGTCTGGATGTTGGCGATCAGGTTTGCGTGCTTCTCTACCCCCGCCATGATGGGCGCGAGGGGGGTGGCTTCCGTATCTCCGATCCCCGGAGCCGTGGCCCCCACCAGGACGATCTTGCCCTGGAAGGCCGAGCTCGCGATCTTGTCGTTCAGGACGTCGAAGGCCGAATAGTGCGGGAACGTCTTGGGCGGCCCGTAGAAGTTCATGAGGAGGCGCATCTGACCGTCGGTCGGGATGTGCGTCGTCCCCAGGTTGATCCCGTCCCCGAAGATCACCTGGGTCCGCTCGCGCGGCACGCCCATGGCCCGGGCGGCCACCGCCAGGGCGAAGTGGGGAAAGAACTGATTCCGGTATTCCAGGACCAGGGGCTCCCAGCGACTGATCCCGTCCCGGTCCGGCAGTCTGTTGATGTGGCCGATCCCGACCGCCGCCTCGCCCAGGACGGCGAGCGGCCAGGTCATTTCCGAAGCCCGAGGTACGAGAACTCCCGGCTGATCCCCCGGGATGCTGAGGTTCGTGAAGGCGCTCTTGGCCGCGAATGCGGGGACGCCTTCGGCTTTACCGGTCTGTGTCGGCCCCCGGGCCCCTTCCAGGTTGCCGAATCCCGGCAACAGGACCCTGTCCGCCTTCTGAAGTGCGCCCGCGAGCTTGCTGTCGTTGTCCAGGGAGGTCCGGATCTCTTGCAGCGTCTGCAGGAACCCGTCCCCGCCCTTTACGGTGCCGAGCCCCCGGAAACTCTCCTCCACCTTCTGCAGCACTGCCAGACTGCTTTGTTCTTCGGGCTCCGACAGGATCAGGTTCAGACCGATCACCTTGGCCCCCTTCGCCGCCAACTGATCCACCAGGGCGGTGATCCGGGAACGCGGCCACGGCCAGCGGCCCACCTTTGTGATGGACTCCTCATCGATGGCCACGATGGCGATGTTCTGCGGAGCCGTGTGAGCGCCGAACCACTTCAGGCGCAGGTCGAACAACTGATACTCGAACGTCTCCAGGAAGGAAGGCCGCATGAAGCCCATCACCAGCACGACCAGCGTGATGGCGACGCCGATCATCCACTCGGGAATCCGTCGGGCCTTGCGGGCTCTGGCCATGCTGTCATCCGGCGGCGGAGAACGTCCGGTCCCCGCCGTCGCCTCCTAAGGGAACACCCGCCGGGTGCGCCGCCGCGCCCCTCGCACAAGACCGGCGGCCGCGCACAGCTTCACCGCATCGCCCAGCAGGAACGGCAGCAGCCCCTGGGCCAGCGCGGCGGCAAGCGGCAGATTCAGACTCCACACCAGCCAGGCAATGCCGCAGGCGTACACCGCCAGGGTCCCGGCCGCCATGGAGAGCAGGGTCCAGAGAATTCCGGGCGCCTCTCGCCGGCGGATCAGCCAGCCGGTGCAGACGGTGGCCGGCACGAATCCCAGCAGATACCCGGTCGTCGGGCCGCCCAGCAGATACGCCAGACCGCCCAGGCCGCCGGCAAAGAGCGGCACCCCGGCGGCGCCCGCGGCAAGATAGAGGCCCTGGCTCGCCGGCCCGAGAATGGGCCCGAGCGTGGCCCCCGCCAGCGAAACGAAGAGGGTCTGCAGCGTGATCGGGACCGGCGTCCAGGGCAGCGGAATGCGGACGTACGCCCCGAGCGCCGTCATCACGGCGAAGGCGACTATTCCGATGCCGGCCGAGATCACTCGGTATTCCGGCCATGTCGTGCTCAGACTGATCCCGGCGGGTTGAACCGCATGCGATGTCGCCATCATCACCTCCGAAACGATCCAGGGGTTAAGTCGATTGGTGCGGCCGACACTTTGTGTTCCGCGCCGTCAGCCATTCCTGTAATTCGGCGAAAGAGTCCACGCCCAGATCGGCATGCTCCGATATCGTCGTCGTCCCGCTGCGCAAGAGCACCGTCCGAACTCCCGCCCGTCGGCCGGACAGCATGTCAAACTCGAAGTCGCCGACGAAGACGACCTCGGACGGCTGCAGTCCCATCCCGCGACAGGCGACCCAGACCGGGTCGGGCGCCGGCTTGGGTGGCGCATCCTCGCGAGTCACCACCGCGTCGAAACCGATCCCGAGCCGGCCCAGGACCAACTCCACGCTCTTCCGGCTATTGCGGGTCACAAGACCTCGCTTCAGATCACTCGCCTCCATCCAGGCCAAGAACGGCAGGATACCGTCCATCGGCTCGGCCGTAAGCGCCGCGACTGTCTCGTGCCGCTCCAGGATCGCCTCGGCCCGCCGTCGCTCAAGCGGCGGGAGTTCCTCCATGCGCTCCAGGATAAACCCATCCGTATCGCCGAATATCTCCTGCTTGACTGCCAGGAAATCGAGCCGCTGGCGGACCACGACCCCGTCCATATCAAAGAGAATCCCGCGGACACCCGCCGCGACACCAGACCCGATCATGCTCTCATGCGGTCAGATCACCAGAGCGCGGACACCCGCGTATCCGAAACAGGTACCAGGGTGCTTGCAAGGCCAATAAACCCGTAGAAATCACGCTATGTATAGCTTCAATCGTGGGGCCGCGCAAGGAAATTTCCCGCGGGGAGCCCTGGGGGCGTGAAGAGAGACTCGATGACGGTGGACACCGTGCGGATGGACGATTATACTCCCGCCCTGCGCGGTGTGCCCTTGCGACGATCCCGCGAGAAGGCAGGGCCGATTCGAATCCGATGGAGACACTCGAGTATCTCGTGGCTGGGCTCGTCCTCGGCGTATGGCTGGCCGCGGGCTGGGTCGCCCTGCAAGGGGCGAGGCGGTTCACCCGCCTCACGCCGATGGCGTCGGGCGGACCGCGCCCTTCGCTCTCGGTGATCGTCCCGGCACGGAACGAGGCGGCGGCCTTGCCGCACTCTCTCCCCTCGCTCCTCGGACAGACGTATCCGGATCTGGCGGTCATCGCCCTCGACGACCGTTCGACCGACGCGACCGGCGCCATCCTGGAATCCTTGAAGCGCAACATCCCACCCTTGCCGTCATCCACATCGCGTCCCTCCCCGACGGCTGGCTGGGAAAGACGCACGCCCTCTTCATCGGAAGCCAGGCGGCCAGCGGAGATTGGCTGCTCTTCACCGACGCGGACGTCGTGTTCCATCCCCGCTGTCTCGAGGTCGCCGTGGCCTACGCCGAGACGAATGGGGTGGATCACTTGGTCGTCCTTCCCCGGACAGAGACGATGGGGTTCTGGGAGCCCATCTTGGTCGGCTGTTTTGGTCTGTTGTTCGGCCTCTTCTTCAGACCCTGGCAGGCTGGCGATCCTCGCTCCGGCGCCTTCATCGGCGTCGGCGCCTTCAATCTGATCCGCCGCTCGGCCTACGAGCGCATCGGCACCCACCGCGCCCTGGCTGCCGCCATGGTGGACGATCTCGAGCTGGGCCGGCTGGTCAAGACGCACGGCTTCCGGCAGGCTGCCGTCCTGGGTGACGATCTGCTCCGGGTCCGGTGGCAGATCGGCCTGTCGGGCATCGTCCATGGCCTGGAGAAGAACGCCTTCGCCGGGCTGGGCTACTCCGTCGTCCGGGCGACGGCGGCGTGCCTCGGGCTTGCCGCCTGCGGGATCCTGCCGTTTCTGGCCGCGCCCCTCGGGGAGGCGAGAATCCTCTGGGGAGCCTCGGCCGTCGTGGCGATCCTCGCCCAGGCGTGCTTCACGCGCGAGGCGCGTCTGCCGCTCTGGTCGGCGCTCTTCTTCCCCGTGGGCATCGCCGTCTTGTGCTTCGCCATCATCCGGTCCATGCTCCTCGCGCTTTGCCGGGGGCAGGTGGAGTGGCGCGGCACCTCCTACCCGCTGAGCCTCCTTCGCCGACCCCACCGCGATCCGGGCGCTCGACCGTGATCTTGCTCGGTCACTTCAGATTTGACAGTCCGACCATCTGCGCGTTAGCTTCTGGGAGTCGGGTCCCCTTCGCAACACGTTCGCGCTGGCTGCCGGGATCTCCGGCAGCCTGGAGGATGAACTATGAGGAATCGCACGCGCCCGTCCCATCTCGGGCGGCACGGGTGGCTGGTCGTCGTGCTGCTGGCACTCCTGACCGCCTGCGCCGGATCGCAATCGGGCCCGTCTGCATCTTCCGTCAAGTTCAACTGGCGGCAGTTCCAGGGGGCCAAGCTTCGGGTCCTCCTGACCAACAGCCCCTGGCAAGGGGCGATCGTGGAGTACGTCCCCCAGTTCGAGGAGCTCACCGGCATCCAGGTGGACATCGAGGTCTACTCCCAGGATGACCTCTGGAAGACGCTGGACACCGATCTGAAGCAGCCGGGCCGGGTGGACGTGTTCGCGGTCATACCAAATCTGGACGGGATTTATTACCTGAGCGCCGGCCAGATCCAGCCGGTGAATGCCTATCTCAAAGACCCCGCCTTGACCGCGCCGGAGTACCGGTGGGAGGATTTCTTCCCCAAGTTCCGGGAGGCCATGGAGGTCAGGGGAGCCATCCTGGGACCGCCCGTCATGGCGGAATACCTCTCCCTCCTCTACCGCAAGGACGTCTTCAAACAATATCAGGTGCCGGTCCCGCGCACCCTGGACGAGCTGGAGGCGGCCGCTCGCCTCTTGCACATGAAGCCGATGGGGACCCAGGGGGCGCCGGGCGTGGGGATCGTCAGCCGAGGGCAGGGGCCCGTCACGACCGGCCTCTACGCCAGCCTTCTGCACTCCATGGGGGGAACCTGGTTCGCCAACGGGGGCCGGCCGACCATGGATGGACCGCAGAGCCTGGCCGCGCTGGAATGGATCAGCCGCCTGCTCGGCCGGTACGCCCCGCCGGATGTCGCGAAGTTCAACTGGCCCGAGGCCGTGGCGGTCTTCCTGGACGGGCGGGCGGCCATGTACATCGAGGGAAGCTCCATCTACCCGCTGATCGGGACCTCCACCTCCCGAATCGCGGAACAGGTCGGCTTCGCCCCCTTCCCGTCCGGGCCCGGCGGGGCCGGCGGCACCGTGGCCGTACGGGGCCTGGCTATCGCCAAGCAAAGCGCGAATCCGGGCGCGGCCTGGCTCTTCATGCAGTGGATGAGCGGTCCCGAGATCGTCCGCAAGGCGCTCATGCACGGCGTCCTGGTGGCGCGGGAGTCCACCTGGAAAGATCGGATCGCCCGAAGCGAGGTGCCGCCCGACCTCGCTGAAGGCCTGCAGCAGGCCGGACGGACCGGCGTCATCGAATGGCTGCCCCCGATGGTCGCCGTGACCTCGGCCCGCGAGGTGATCGGCCAGGTCATCACGTCCGCCATCCTGGGCCAGGACGTGCGCGCGGCGGCGGCCGTGGCCGAGCGCCGGCTCACGGAGATCCTGGCCGCCACCGAGAATCGATAGCCGGCCGCGGCGGGCGGTCGCCCCGGCTTGAAACTCAATTCGACCTGTGCTATCTATCAGCGCATAGTGATCGGTACGTCTTGCCGTACGAAAAGGCGCGTCATGTCTTCAAGGAGGTACATCATGGGTATTGCACGGCGGGTTTGGTCCCTCGGCTTGATCCTCGGGATCCTGGCACTGGCGCTGGCCGCGACCAGCGAGGCGGCCCAGTTCAACTGGCAGCAGTTCAAGGGGACACAGCTTCGCGTCCTCCTCAACAAGCATCCCTGGCAGGCGGGCATCGAGCCCTATCTCAAGGACTTCGAGGCCCTCACCGGCATGAAGGTGATCCTCGAGGTTTACCCCGAAGATCAGTTCCGGGCCAAGACCCTGGTGGAGCTGACTTCCGGCGCCAGCAGCATGGATGTGTTCATGACCATGCCGGGGCAGGAGGGGCTGAAGTACATGCGGGCCGGCTGGTACCAGCCGGTGGATGAGTATCTGAAAGATGCATCCCTCACCGCCCCTGACTACAACTGGGCCGACTTCCTGGATAAGGCACGCGACGCCATGGTCATCGATGGGAAGACCATCGGCCCGCCGATCCAGATAGAGAACTCGGCCCTCATGTACCGGAAGGACGTCTTCCAGAAGTACAACGTGAAGGTTCCGACCACCCTGGACGAGCTGGAGGCCGCCGCCAAGGCGCTGAACGGCAAGCCCATGACGGATGACGGTCAGCCCGGCTTCGGCTTCGTGGCCCGCGGCAAGCGGGCCGCCGCGACATCCCAGTTTGCGGGCATGCTCTTCGCCATGAACGGCACCTGGCTCACGCCGAACCGCGAGCCCGCCATCAACAGTCCGGAGGCCGTCAAGGCCATCGACATGTGGGGACGCCTCCTGCGCCTGTATGGACCTCCGGGCTCCGAGAACAACCACTGGTACGAGGCCAGCTCCATCTTCTCTCAGGGCAAGGCGGCGATCTGGCTGGATGCAAACTCCCTCTTTCCGGTAATCGAAGACCCGCAGAAGTCCAAGATCATCGGCAAGGTCGGGTACGCCGTGTTCCCGAAGGGCCCCAACAATCATCCCGGCGGAACCGTGGCCCCTTGGGGTTTGGGTATACCGAAGACCAGCAAGAACCAGAAGGCCGCCTGGCTCTTCCTGCAGTGGGCCACAAACAAGGAGCAGGTGCTCAAGCTCCAGAGCGGGGCAGGCGTGCTCGGCGCCCGCGACTCCGTCTGGAAGGACCCGAAGGGTCGTGGGAAAGTTCCGGCCGACCTGGCCGTGTCCTTGGCCGAGGGCTCCAAGGTCGGCACGCCGCTCTGGAACCCGCCCGTGGTGGCCGTGGCCGAAGTCCGCGACGCCATCGGCAACGCCATCGTGACCTCGATCCAGGGGGGCGACGTGAAGGCGGCTGCCGACAAGGCGGCTGCCGACATGAAGCGCATCATGGCGGAGACCGAGGGCAAGTAGCCGTCTCGGCCCGACCCGTCGCAGAGATCTCTGGAGGAGGCCCGCCGGGGCCTCCTCCCTTTTCGTGAGAGCATTCATGATGCAACGAACCACACCGCAAGAGGCGCTCGCCCGAGCGGACTGGCGTCGGCCCGATTCGCGGTGGTCGCTCTTCGTGGAGCGTCACCCGGTCCTGCTCTTCACGACCCCGGCGGTGGCGGTGGTGTTCGTCCTGATGGTCTTCCCGGTCTTCTACACCCTCTACATGAGCCTGCACTCCTGGTTCGCCAGTTCCCTGACGAAGCCGGAGTTCGTCGGGCTCGCCAACTTCAAGCGGGCCTTCACCCAGGACGAGCGGTTCCGGAACGCCCTCTGGTTGACCCTCTACTTCACCACCCTGGCCACGGCTCTCCAGGTGTTCCTGGGGGTCGCCTTGGCGCTCCTCCTCAATCGCCCGTTTCGCGGGAAAGGGTTCTTCCGGTCCATCTTTCTCCTGCCCATGGTCGCCACCCCCGTGGCCATCGCCCTGGTCTGGATGATGATGTACAATCCCACCCTGGGGGTGATGAATTACCTCGTCGGCCTCATCCGCCTGGGTCCCTTCAAGTGGGCGAGCGACACCCACCTCGTCATCCCCGCGCTTGCCATGGTGGACACCTGGGAGTGGACGCCGCTCATCACCCTGATCACCCTGGCAGGACTCGCCAGCCTGCCGCTGGAGCCGTACGAGTCCGCCCTGATCGACGGGGCCACCCCCGCGCAGATGTTCTGGCGGATCACCTTGCCGCTGCTCCGGCCGACGATCATGGTGGCCCTGCTGTTCCGCTCCATCGACTGTCTCAAGACCTTCGATATCATCTACGTCATGACCGCCGGCGGTCCGGGGTTCGCCTCGGAGACGCTCAACGTCTACACGTTTCAGGTCGGGCTCTTCTACTTTCACATCGGATACGCATGCTCGCTCCTGATGATTCTTTTCGCGCTGGTCCTGGGGGTGAGTCTGGTCTTGATCAAGGCGCGGCGCGGGTCATGGTAAGGCGGAGCAATCGGAGAACTGACAACCGACAACGACAACCAACCGATCGGCCGGCGCTATGTTCGGTTGTCAGTTGTCGGTTTTTCATTTTTCATTGAGACGGACACCCATGCGCATATCTCGGCGATCGGGCGAAGGTCCGTGGACCTACATCCTGCTGGCACTGATCCTGATCCCCTTCCTTTTTCCCTTGGCCTGGATGTTCCTGTCCTCGATGAAGAACCAGGTGCAGAATACGGCCTTCCCGCCGGTCTGGATCTTCAAGCCCACGCTGAACAACTATCGCGAGGTGTTCATCAAGAACCCCTTCTTCACTTTCACCCTGAACAGCATGCTGGTGGCCGCGGGCTCCACCGGCCTGGCCCTGATCCTGGGGCTCCCGGCCGCCTATGCCGTGGCGCGCTTCAAGCAGACCGGGATCGCGCTGGCCATCCTTTCCGCCCGCATGGCTCCCGGCATCGCCTATCTGATCCCGTGGTTCATCCTCTTCACCAAGCTGAAGATGATCGACACCTACACCGCCCTGATCCTCACCCATCTGATCGTGGCGCTGCCGCTGGTCATCTGGGTGATGATCGGCTTTTTCGAGGACGTGCCCGGCGAGCTGATCGAGGCCGCCCGGATCGACGGCTGCTCCAACTTCTCCGCCTTCTTCCGGGTGGCGCTACCCCTGGTCAAGCCCGGCATCGTGGCCACGTCGATTCTCAGCTTCATCTTTTCCTGGAACAACTTCCTCTTCTCGCTGATCATCGCCGGCTTCAAGACGCGCACCCTTCCCATCGCCGTGTACAATTTCCTCTCGTACGAGGAGATCAACTGGGGCGGCCTCACGGCGGCCGCCACCATCATCACGCTGCCCGTGCTGGTCCTCTCCCTGTTTATCCAGAAGCACATCGTCCGGGGCCTGACCTTCGGCGCGGTGAAGGGATGAGGAGCGGCTGACGGCATTTTCAAGGAGGGACCTGGTTTTTGCGCTGGCGCGCAAAAACCATCATAGAAACACATCTTTGGTTTTTGCGCGCCCAGCGCGCAAAAACCAGGAGGGAACCATGCGACTCGCAGGAAAAAGCGCCATCATCACCGGGGCCGGCCGGGGCATCGGTAAGGCCACCGCCCTCACCTTCGCCCGCCAAGGGGCCGACATCCTGGTGCCCGACCTGGACTTCGCCGCCAGTCAAGAGACTGCCGAAGAGATCCGGGCCCTCGGCCGGAAGGCGGTCCCGCTGCAAGTGGACGTCACGCAGGCGGCCGACATTCAGCGGATGGTCGAGATCGCGCTCCGCGAGTTCGGCAAGATCGACATCCTGGTGAACAACGCGGGCATCACGCTGGTCCGCGAGCCGCTCACGCTGACTGAAACGGACTGGGACCGGACGCTGGACCTGAACGCCAAGGCGGTGTTCTTCTGCGCGCAGGCGGTGGCGCGCGAGATGGTCAAGCGCAAGACGGGCGTCATCCTGAACGCCGCCTCCATCTCGGGTCGCGTCGGGAAGCCCATGCTGATCCCGTACTGCGCTTCCAAGTTCGCCGTGATCGCCATCACGCAAAGCCTGGCCATGGCGCTGGCGAAGGACGGGGTTCGGGTGAACGCCGTCGCGCCGGGCATCGTGGACACCGACATGTGGGTGAGCATCGACCGCGAGTGGACGGCGCTGGAAGGCAAACCCGTCGGCTCGGTGAAACAGGCGCGGGTGGCGAACATCCCCTTGGGCCGCATCGAGGCCCCGCAGGACGTGGCCAACCTCTACGCGTTCCTGGCCTCGGACGAGGCGAGCTACATCACCGGCCAGACCGTGAACGTATGCGGCGGCCTGCAACTGAACTGACAACAGAGCGTTCGGCGGTTCGGCGGTTCGATAGTTCGGCAGTTCAATGATGCGGGAACCCTCGAACCTTCGAACTGCCGAACTGCCGAACCTCTTCTTGACCTATGCGCCTCGGCCTTCCCATCCCACACGACAAGCCCCTCACGGCGCATTTCTATACGGGTTCTTGCAGGGGTGGGAGGTCGGCGATATACTGCGCTTTGCGAATGCGGTCTCGGCGCTGAAGTGCACGCGACTCGGAGGCCGTGCTGGTATTCCCACGCTGGCGGAGGTTCGGGCATTCCTCAGCGCGGGCCGGGGGAATCCCGCAGGTCGAGTGGAAAGGAGCACGAACGATGAAGGCAGCGGTTTGGAAGGGCATAGACCACCTGGACATCGATGACTGGCCGATTCCCGAGGTCAAGGAGCCGTACGATGTCCAGGTCAAGGTCGTGGCGTGCGGCGTCTGCGGCACCGACTACCACATCCTGGAGGGCAAGTTCCCGATGTTCAACCCCCCCCGGGTCATCGGGCATGAGTACGTGGGGACCGTGACCGCCGTGGGCAGCAAGGTCACCCGGGTCAAGGTCGGGGATCGCGTGGCCGTGGAGCAGGGCCTGACGTGCGGCACCTGTTATTTCTGCCGCGACGGCCGCGAGAACCTTTGCGAGTACCGCTTCGCACATCCGGGCGGGTACGCCGAGTACACCTGCGTGGTGGAGCGGATGTGCCACCTCATTCCCGACGGCCTGTCCTGGGAAGTGGCCGCCCTGGCCGAGCCGATGGCCTGTGCGCTGCGCGCCATGGACATGGTCCAGATCCGCTCGGGAGACATTGCCCTGGTGCAAGGGGGGGGTACGATCGGCTGCATCATGACCCAGCTCCTGTACCGCGGCGGCATCAGCAAGGTCATCCTCTCCGAGCCCGTGGCGCACCGCCGCGAGATCGCCAAGGCCGTAGGGGCGACCCTGGTCGTGGATCCCAAGACCGAAAATCTCCCCGCCATCCTGAAGCGGGAGACGAACGGCCTCGGGCCCGAGTACGTGTTCGAATGCGTGGGGCACCACAAGCTGCTCGAGGAGGGCATCCAGCTGGTCCAGAAGGGGGGCACCATCTTTGTGGTGGGCGTGGCCGATCCCGCGGGCGTGGCGAACATCAAGCCGTATGACCTGTTCGTCAAGGAGCTGACGATCAAGGTCTCCTGCCTGCGCCCTTACACCTTCGCGCGGGCCGTGCGTTACCTGCCGTATCTGAACCTGAAGCCGATCGTGAGCGTCGAATACCCGCTGGAGAAGACAAAGGAAGCCATCCACGCCCTGCGGCAGTCGCAGCTGGGCTGCAAGATCCTCGTGAAACCCTAGCCAAGCGGAGAGAGCCGAGAGTCGAGAGCCGAGTCCCGCGAAGATGTACTATCTCCCAAGTCGGGGCTCGACTCTCGACTCTCGGCTCTCGGCTCTATGCAAACAATTCTGACATTCGACTTGGGGACCACGGGGTGTAAAGTCTGCCTCTGGGACGCTGAGGGAGCGTTGCTCTCTTCGGCTGACCATGGCTACCCCATCCATCACCCGAAGCCGGACTGGGCGGAACAAGACCCGGAGGACTGGTGGCAGGCCGCCGTCACGGCAGGTCGGCGGTGCCTCGCGGGCCAGGAGTCTTCCCCCATCGCCGCCATCGGCCTTTCCTCCCAGCGCGAGGGGGTCGTGCCCATCGGTCGGGACGGGAAGCCGCTCTCGCACTGCATCATCTGGATGGATCGCCGCTGCCGCGACCAGTCCGTCCGGCTCGGCGAAGAGTTCGGCGTCTCGTTTCTCCACCAGCACACCGGCGTCGCCCCGGACCCGAACTACACCGCCTGCAAGCTCCTCTGGCTGCGCGAGAACCAGCCGGATCTCCTGGCGTCCGCAGCCACCTTCCTTCAGCCAAGAGATTTCCTGTATCATCGTCTGACCGGCTCGCCGGCCACCGACTACACGCTTGCGTCTCGCACCATGATGATCGACCTGCGGCGCAAGAAGTGGTGGCCCGAGATGTTCGAACGTGTCGGCGCCCGTCTCGACCAGTTCCCACCCGTCTATCTGTCCACCGAAGCACCACACCAGGTTGCCGCGGCGGCCGCCGCTGCGCTCGGGATTCGAACGGGAATTCCCGTGTCTCTGGGCGGGGGCGATCGTTCATGCGAAGGGGTGGGGGCTGGGCTTTCGGGGAACCGCGCCTCGGATTCGACGGGGACCGCTACGCAGGTCTCGATGGTCGCGGATCGGCTACCGGAGAACCTTGGCCGCGTCCCGACCGGGATCCACGCGATCCCCGGCCGCTACCTCTTCGAGCTCGGGGCGAGCACCACGGCCTCCGCCATGCGCTGGCTCCGAGAGCTCTTTGGATTGGCATCTACGGATGTGGAGAGTCTGGAGCGCGAGGCCGCGCAGAGCCCACCGGGTGCGCGGAACCTTCTGATGCTTCCGTTCCTGATGGGCGCCCGCTCGACCCGCTGGAACCCCGACGCGCGGGGGCTCATTCTCGGCCTCAGCCTGGGTCACACCCGGGGCGACATCGCCCGCGCTCTGATGGAGGGGACTGGCTACGAAGTCGCCACCTGTCTGGACGGCCTGCGCGAGATCGGAATCACACCCGGGGAGCTGGTGGCGATCGGTGGCGGCGCCCGCTCGGACCTCTGGGCCCAAATCAAGGCGGACATTCTCGGTTGCCCGGTGTATCGCCCTCGCTACACCGAAGCCGCATCGCTGGGCGCTGCCATCCTGGCCGCGACGGCCGTCGGACTCATCACGGATCCCGAGGCGACGGCCCGCAAGTGGAACCCGCCCGTCTTGACCTTCACCCCGAACCCCGAGGCGACGCACATCTACCAGGATCGTCGCCGACTCTTCGATGACGTCTACACCGCCCTCGTCCCTCTCTTCCCCAAGCTGCGGACATAGCAGCCGGCGTCCGGAGGCCGGATCGTCGGCTCGACGACTCGCCGGGAAAACCGAAGCCCCCAAGGGGGCATCCCAAGGGGGCTGGCCTGCTTCATATCCATCGGCCGCGACGGCTCTGCGCCACCTTTGCGACAAGCGTGCTGCTTCCCCTCCCTTCCAACGCGTCCGGCTTACCGGCGATCCGCCCGGGAGATCTCTGTCATGCCCGCGGCCGGGAACCGCTCAGGCGCTCCGACTCGCGCGCATGCTCCGCGAGGATGGCCAGCAACTCTTGGATCTTGGCCTGGAGTTGGCTGACCAGCGCCCGATCCCGCATCACCAGTCGTCGCCGCTCGATGGCACGGGCGACCGTCGCCAGCATCGCCTCGTCCTTGAATCCCTTCACGATGAAGTCAAACGCCCCCAGGCGAAGCGCGGCGATGGCGTTCTCGGATGATGGGCTGGCCGTGACGATGACCACGGGGGAGTCGGCGGCGATTTCGCCGAGTTTTGCGAGGACCTCCAAGCCGGACATCTTTGGCATCATGATGTCCAGCAGGATGACGTCGATGGGTTCCCGCCGGACGATTTCCAGGGCTTGCTGTCCGCTCTCGGCCTTGTGGGTGACATAGCCGGCGTTTTGGAGGATGTCGCCGAACAGTTGTCGGACGAGCGGCTCGTCGTCCACCACCAAGACGACCCCGTCCCCGGGATCCGAGCGTCCGGCAGGTCTCCCTTGCTGCCGGGCGTGGCTCGTCAGCTCCAGCTCGTGCAGGTAGCTCAAGGCCCGATCCAAATCGCGATTCAGGTGTCGCACCTTCAAGAGGGCCTCGACGCGGGGCAGCAGTTCCGAGTGCTGGACCGGTTTCGTCAGAAAGTCGTCCCCCCCCGCGGCGAAAGCGCGCTCCTTGTCGCCGATGTGGTCCAGGGCCGTTACGAAGAGGACCGGGGTCCCTCCGGTCTGGGGGTCCATCTTCACGCGGGCGCAGACTTCAAACCCGGAGAGGCCGGGCATCATCAGGTCAAGGATGATGAGATCGGGTCTTTTCTCGTGGGCCAGCGCCAGCGCTTCTTCGCCTCCGCCCGCCAGAAAGACCTCGTACCCCGCGTGCAGGAGCATGGCCTCCACCAGCTCCCGGTTTCGCTGATCGTCGTCCACCACGAGGATTCGGATCGGCGCCTCCCCTGTTGACCCAGGCATGCGTACTCCTCCTCATCGGCATCGGTGTCTACGGGCATCCCCGCGGCGATACTTCACAAGGTCATCATCGTCATCTTAACCCACAAAACTCGTTCCAGGTAGTCGAAATCCAGCGGTTTGGTGATATAGTCGTAGGCGCCCATCCTCAACGCCGCGCGGCCTATACTCTCCTCGTTGACCGCCGTGACCATAACGATGCCCACCTCCCGGTCGATCTCTCGGGCCCGCCTCAATACCTCCAGGCCGTCCATCACGGGCATGCGGATATCCAGGAGCATTAGGTGGGGCCGTTCCTCCTTGAGTCTGCGCAGCGCCTCCTCGCCACCGGAGGCCCCGACCACGGCGTACCCTTTGGCTGTCAAGAACTCTTCGAGGAGCTCGACGGCTTGCGACTCATCGTCCACGACCAGGACTTTTCGCATGACGCCCTCTGGTCCCGCGCCGAGGAAGTCTTGACCGGCTTATACCGGCGCCCCTGGTCCGCCGAGCGGGAGGAGGACCGTGAACGTGCTGCCACACCCTTCGCCTTCGGATTGGGCCCAGATACGGCCCCCCTGGAGTTCAACCAGTCTCTTCGTGATGGCGAGACCGAGGCCTGAGCCTTCGTGCTGCCCGGCGGCCGCGGCCCCAAGCTGGACGAATGGCTGGAAGAGACGCGGCAGGTCGGCAGCCTTGATCCCGACCCCCGTGTCGGTGACCCGGATTTCGAGCCACGGCCATGGTTCGCTGTCCTCCGCTCGCTTGGCACCGCCGTCTGTCTCCGGTCCCTCTGCGTAGGCGGGTACCTGGCGCGCCGTCAGGACGATTCGGCCCTGCTCCGGGGTGAACCTCATCGCGTTGCTCAAGAGGTTTACCAGGATTTGCTTGAAGCGGATCGGATCGGCAGTCAGGGGAGGCAGGTTGGGAGGAATATCGGACTGGAACTCCTGAGCTTTCTTGTTGGCGAGCTCTCGGTGGACTGTCAGGACCTCCTCCACGGCTTGGGCCACGGACAGGGCCTCGGGGCGGAGGTCGATCATCCCCGCCTCGATCTTTCTGAGATCCAGGATGTCGTTGATGATTTGGAGGAGGTGCTTGCTGGACTTCTGGACGTGCCTTAGGAATCGGGTCTGGCGGTCGGTGAGGGGATCATACCCCTCCATCAGCAGGAGATCCGAAAAGCCGATGATGTAGTGCAGGGGCGCCCGCAGCTCATGCGACAGAGTGCTCAAGAACTCCGACTTGTGGCGAGAGAGCTCCCGCAGTTGCTCGTTTGCCGCCTCCAGCTCGCGTGTCCGCTCCTGAACAAGCGCCTCCATCTCGGCGGCATGCTGGTGGATCGTCTCAGAGGGCCGGCTATCCCGGATGAGCAGCAGATAACCGACAACCTGCCCCTTCCTAAAGAGATTCGTCACGACAAGCTGGAGGGTTCGGTCGTGGCAGGAAGCGTCGAGCCGAAGTGACGCGCCGGTGCCCTGTGAGGCAAGGGCGTGCAGGGCTTGCCGCAGGGAATCTCCCGCCGGATCGTCCAGCAAGGTGGCCAACTCCACCCCGAGCAGTTCGCGTTCAGACCGCTGGAAGATATCCATCCCGGCGGGGTTTGCGTACAGACCTCGTCCGGCGCGATCGAGGAGCAGGACCCCATCCCCCAGATTTCGAAGGGCGGCGGTCAAGTGGGCAGTCTCCGCCAGGAGCTCAAGGGCATTCTGGCGGGCAAGGGTCTCGTTCGGGCTCTGGACGCCCTCCCCGGGAGCGGCAGGGCGCTTGCCCTGCTCGAAGGCGGAAAAGGCGCGCAGGAGGCTCACGACGGTCTCTCCGGCCGATCGCTTGGCGATGTAGGCCTCGGCCTCCAGCCCCTCCAATTCGCGGGCCGACTCGGCCGTATCGGTCAAGACGAAGATGGGAAGGGACCGAAACCGGGGGTCCGCCTTGAGGTTGCCGCACAGCCGCACACCGTCCAGCTTCGGCATGACCGGATGCAGGACGAGGTAGTCCGGGGGTTCGTCCTGGATCTTCTGCCAGGCCTCCAGCCCGTCCGCCGCCCCCGAGACCTGATAGCCTGCGCTCTCCAGGCCTTCCTGCATGGCGGCTCTCAGCAGGTGGTCATTGTCCGCGATGAAAACTTTATTCCGCATCTCCGAGTTGTCTCAGGGGCGGGGAAACGATCTCCCGGCCCCACGCTGGGCGAAATCCGCCTGCTTTCCACAAGGTCAGTGTCCGGTCAGATTCCCAAGTCCCGATTCATGCCTGCCCCCTGATGGCGGAGGAGGTTACTTCTTGAACACGATCTGCAGGACCGCTTCGATATCCGCGAGCCTGACGGGCTTCGGAAGAAGCATCGCTGGCCCATAATCGAGGGCCGATAGGGTCTCGTCGTGATAGGGGTAGCCGGTGATGAGGACAACCATGGCCTCGGGTTCCTGCCGCTTGATGGCCTTGAGGACCGAGGCTCCGCCAACATACGGGAGGAGGATGTCGAGGAAAGTGAGGTCGAACTTCTGCCGCCTCAGGTTCTTGAGTGCCTCCCGCCCATCCCGGGCCAGGGTTACTTCGTAGCCTTTTGACCGCAGCGCCGCTGCGAACGCCTCCCGGACAGAGGGCTCGTCGTCCACGACGAGGACACGCCGGGGCGCGGGCGGGTCGAGGCTCACCGGGATCTGGTTGTCGGTCAGAAACTTCCGGAACTCGGCTTGGGCGATTCGGTAATGGCCACCGGGTACGCGGTAGGCTTTGAGCTTGCCGGCCCGGATCCAAAGCAGAACGGTCACCAGAGAAACGTGGAGCAGCCGGGCAACGTCGCCAGTGGTGAACGGCTCCTCGTTCGACATAAGCTCCCCCCGCTGGCAACCTGCATTTGTAAAGTTAGCAAATTAAGCTTTTTGAGTTTATTCCACATTATCCATGCGTGTCAAATCTTCGCAAGAATCCTCGCAAGAGTCTGGCCTTTTCCCGGCCACGGTCGTCGGCCCCATCGACGATCCCGAGGCGACGCAAGTCTACCGGGATCGCCGCCAGGTCTTCGATGTTTCGGCTCAGTCCGGCGAAAGGGGTGGCTCGTCCATGAGCGCCACCTGCTCGCGCAGATCGAGGATCTGATTCTGCCAGTAGGTCTGCGTATTGAACCACGGGAAGGCGGAGGGAAAGGCGGGGTCGTCCCAGCGCCGGGCGAGCCATGCCTCATAGTGGATCATGCGGAGAGTCCGCAGGGCCTCCACGAGATACAGCTCCCGCGGGTCGAACGCGAAGAAGTCCTCGTAGCCCGCCAAGCACGGCGGCGAGCTGGCTGTTCATGGTCGCGCGGTCGCCCGAGAGGAGCATCCAGAGGTCCTGCACCGCCGGCCCCGTGCGGCTGTCGTCGAAGTCCACGAAATGGGGGCCGTCGTCGGTCCAGAGCACGTTGCCTGCGTGACAATCTCCGTGGAGCCGCAGGGTCCGCGCGTCTCCCGCTCGGTCATAGCAGCGGCGGATGCCATCGAGCGCGAGACCAACCACGCGCCCCCAAGGGTCCACGAGATCGGCCGGGAGGAACCCGTTGGCAAGAAGATAGTCGCGCGGCTCTTCGCCGAAGCTCGCGATGGCGATGGCGGGCCGGTCGCGGAACGGCTGCAGCGCCCCCACGGCGTGAATCCGAGCGATGAAACGGCCCATCCATTCGAGCGTCTTCACGTCTTCGAGCTCCGGCGCTCGTCCGCCCCGCCTGGGGAAGACGGCGAACCGGAAGCCGTGGAACTCGTGAAGCACGTGCCCGCCGACCGCCGTGGCAGTCACCACCGGGATCTCGCGCTCGGCCAACTCGCGCGTGAAATCGTGCTCCTCGAGGATGGCGGCATCGGACCAGCGCGCCGGCCGGTAAAACTTCGCCACGACGGGCGGCCCGTCCTCCATCCAGACCTGATAAACCCGGTTCTCGTAGCTGTTGAGGGCGAGCAAGCGCCCATCACCGCGCAGCCCCACACTGCCGAGGGCGTCGAGCACCGTGTCGGGCGTGAGGCCGGAGTAGGCGTGCACTTTCGGCGTGGCCTTGGGGGTCTCGTCGGATGCCCGTGTGTTGCCGATCACCGGGCGGCTCGCGGCGTCAACGGTCGCGGCGCGGCGCGGAGTACGGCAGCCCCGACCCCGCCATCGCGCACTCCGCCGACCCCCCTACATAATGAAACAATGCCGAACACCCGCTGGCGTTTGCCCCTGTCGTGGCCTGGCAACTTCCAGGTCATTCCTCGCAACGAGCGGTTGATCAAGTCTCACCCTTCATTCTGGTTCGCAAAGCGACCCAATGCAAAGCGACACCTCAGCGCCACAATCAAGAAGCTACACGAACACTATACGCGCGTCAATTAAGAAGCCGGAGCCGACCGCGCCTGAGGAGCGATTGCAACGATTCGAACAATGGGTCGGATCTCAGGCGGATCGCAGTCGGGACTGGGCTGATAGTCGGGACGCCCCGCCCTCCCCGCTCCGCGCGCTAAAGCGGCGGCTACCCGTCTCCTGGTCAGCGATCAGGGGGCGAGGAACATGAGCGCTACGCCGGCGAGGGCCACGCCCGTCCCGAGCACCGCCTGCCAGCCGACCCGTTCCTGGAAGACGAGGAAACAGAGCGGGAGCAAGAAGAGCGGCGGCAGGGCCATGAGCGTGCTGGCAATCCCCACCGCGCTGTGCTGGATGGCGACAATCGAGAGCGTCACGCCCAGGAAGGGGCCGAGGAACGAGCCGGCGAGCGTGTAGCCCCAGGCGGGACGGTCGCCGGAAAACCGGCCCAGGGTTTCCCGGATCTGGCCCCGCAGCGCCGTGTAGAGCCAGAGCGTGGCGGTCGCGGCCAGCATGCGCATCAGGGTGACCGAGAGGGCGGGGAAGCCGTCCCCCGCCCCGTACTTGGCCAGGATCAGTCCGCCTGCCTGCCCCGCCGCGCCGCCCAGCCCGCACAGGATCCCGAGGACATCCCGGCGGTCGGGGCCGCGACGCTCGGGCCCGCCGTCGCGCACCTGGACGACCCAGGCAACGCCGCCCATCGTCACGAGGATGCCGAGCAGTTGTCCGGCGGACAGCGCTTCGCCCAGGAACCACCAGGCCCCCAGGCTGGCCAGGGCCGGCGCCGTGGACAGGAGCAGCATGGACAGGCGCGGGCCGATCCAGACGAAGGCCTGAAACAGGCAGCCGTCGCCCAGCACCAGCCCGACGATCCCCGAGGCCCCCAGCCAGAGCCAGCGCTCGCCGTCGGCGTGCAGCGGCAGCGGCACTTGAAACAGGCCGTGGGCCGCCACCAGCCAGCCCACGGCCATCAGGAGCCGCACGCGGTTGACGGCCATGGCGCCGGCCCGCAGAGTGGCGAGGGTGAAGACGGTGGAAGAGAGCGCCCACACGAGGGCCGTCGCGACGGCCGCCAGGGCGCCCAGAGCGGTATTCACGCCCGACCCCCTCTCGTCAAATGGACGGCATCTTCGGCGAGCACGGCTGTTTGTTCGTCCGGTCGTGAAGGCGTCACGTCACTCCTCCGGATACATCACGGTCGCGGGGGCACTTCCCGGTGGAATCCGAACTGCCCCCTTCATCGGGCAAGGAGAGCGGGGGAACGGTAACACAGGCTTCCGGGCGGGACAAGATGGAGCGGGCCATGAGGTAGTAATCGATGCGAATGCTCATGGGCAGTTCTGGTTCGAGTCCTGCTTGGCTCCCCAACAAGGGCGAACCTGGGCACCGGCAGGAGAGAGTGTATCTTGTAACTCGGTCGTGAATGCCTACTGATCCTTCTTCTCCAACTTCTCAAGGGTCCTGCGGACTCTCCCGATGAGCCAGAATGACCACCGAGAACAGGCCGCCGGAGGAGCGCCGAGGCAACCGACCAGATCGCAAGTGAGGTGGCGGCCGGGGGATGAGCTAAGAGGCTGCCAGGTCGATGTCGATCCTGCGCCGCTAGAATCCAAGGCAGGCGATTCCGACGACCGTCAAGACGGCGCCCGTGATGGTGCGCCCCGAGGGGCGCTGCTTCAGGACCAGGATCTCCAGGGGAATCGCGAAGAGCGGGGAGGTGGACGCCAGGGCGTTGCCGATCGCCACCCCGCCCGACCGGATGGCGACCGTGAACAGGACCGAGCCGATGACATTCAGGCAGCAGATTGCGGCGAGCCGCCACCGCTCTCCCCGAGTGCTTTCACGCAAGGCGGCAAGCGTCCCTCGCGTCCAGGGCGTGAGCCACAGGACCAGGCTGGCCATGGGGATCCGAAGGGCCGTCCCGGCAAGAACCGGCACTTCGAGCAGGGCGGGTTTCGCGATCGTGGCCGAGAGGGCCCAGCACCCGGCCGCCAGAAAAACCAGGCGGAGTCCCTGCCGGCTCGCGCGGCCCGCCCCGGCACCCTTCTCCCCCTTCCCCGAGACGATCAGAACCAGACCGCCGAGTACCAGACCGATCCCCGCGAGCCGCAGGAGGGTCAGCGGCTCCCGGTAAAGCAGAATGCCCGTGAGCGTCGTGAGGAGCGGATTGAGCAGGCTGAGCGTGAGGGCCCGGGTCACCCCCAGCTCCTCCATGCTGCGGAAGAAGACGGTGTCCCCGATTCCCATGCCCACGACAATGGCGATGGCCAGCGAGAGCACGACCCAGAGCGGCGCGTGGAGCATCGCCGGCCCCTCGCCGGCCACGAACGCCAAAACAACGAGGATGCCCCCTCCGCCCGTGGAGCGCACCGCGCTGATCCCTGCGGGACTCATTCGTCCGAGCAACGTGCGGACCACAAGGCTGGTCACGGCCCAGTTCAGGCCGCACCCCAATCCCGCCAGGGCTCCCTGTGTCAGCTCATGCATGGTCACGAAGTCCCAGAGCGATACCCGGCCCGGCCCCTTGCCAACAACACAACCCGAAAGAAGACGCCCCCGCGACGAGTCCCGCAGGGGCGCCCTTTTTCACCCAGAAGACTGAGGAACATAACATCCTATGTCTCCTGACTATGTCTCCCGACGGGCTGCGGGTGGCGGGGCGGATGGCGAGATCGGCGTGTGGGTCGGTGGGGCAGATCGCTATCTCCTCGATCCCCCGCACCATCACGGGGCAGAGGGTGCCAGCCGAAGATTCCGGACACAGTACGGAAACGCGGCGAGGCGGATCTGGCGCAGCATTGCAACGCGCCCTCGACCGCCTGGAGACGAAAGATGCTACGGATTGCAACGACGTCAGGTGCATTGCCTTGGTTCGGCGCGCTTAGGATACCTTACCGGCAACTTCGACGAATGAAAACTCCTGAAGACGAGCATTCGCTCTCGCGTGCTCGATGGTCATGCTTACGAGATTGCCGTCGCCGTCGAGATCGACGTAGATGTTCTCACTGATCTCTTTGGTCGCATTGACCGCGTTGTCAGTAAACTCGACCAATGCCGTGTCGGTGTCGGCGAAATACTTAACTTTCATTTTCCCTTCTCCGTGTATCCCCTGTCGAAGAACGCGTTGTGGATCTTTTCGCCGTCTTCCAACAGGATGACCCGAAGATACCTTCCGGCGTCCTTGATGAACGCCCATTTCTTGAATCGCCCATCTGCTTGGACCACTGTTTCTATTGGGTTATCAACAACTACACTGATCCACGCATTTGTGATCATAGCACGATCAGGGCGCAGTCGCACGTGGTCGAAGTATTTGGTGGTCTTCATCCCCATCTCTTCTCATTCACCGAGCTACGGCTCCCTGGTCTCCCGATACGAACCAATCGCTGAGAAAACGACGCATAACATTCCCGCCTGATCTCAGGAAGAAGGTATGCCATATTTGGCTGAAATAGCGAAGCGACTCGCTTCCGGCTTTCCCGTCCCGCCTAGCGTTGCACGAAGAGCGGCTTGATATGCTTCTCCAGCAGGTTCTCCGTCACCAGTCGGCCGATCACGTCGGCGTGGGCGTCCAGCGCCTGGTAGTACGCGGAGCCCATCTCCGCCGCCACCTTGAATCCCACGTGGACCAGTTGCCGAAAGTGGCGATTGTAGGCGGGGCACTTCTGGTCGTGGCGCAGCGCCGCGGCATACTCCGTCCCCGACCATCCTCGGACCGTCTTCGGCTCCGGCAGCTTGGCCCGATCGATGTCGATCACGGCCGCGTACGGCTTGCAGAGATCTTCCATCCGGCCATACGCCTTCTCATAGATCTCCTGCGCCATCTTGAGCGCGTCGCCCCCCGCCAGCGCCAGCCCCGCCACTTCTTCCAGCCACGTCGTGCCGGCCGTCTTGACGTGCACCCCGGCGCCATGCTTCCGCACCGCGCGGGCGATCGGGCCGTAGATCGAGAACTTGTCGCTGCCGGAATGCACGCTCAGCTTGAGATTGGCGGGCAGACCGAACTCCCGGATCGCGAACGCGATCACCGCCAGATCCTCGTTGAACTCCTTCTCGAACTGGACGACGTCGCCGACGTAATCCACCCCCTTGTTGAACCGGCCGGTGAACTTCGGGGCGATCGTCTGCGCCGGGATCTTCTGGTCGGCGATGGCGGCCAGGATGAAGAGCAGCTCCACGGGGGTCTGCGGCTTGTCCGTCTCGTCCATCGAGACCTCGGTGATGAACCGGTCGCGCCCCTTGGCGGCCTCGACGTGGCGGTAGATCGCCCCGGCCTCTCGAACCGCCAGCAGGTACTTCTTCGCGATCTCCGTGATGTCCTGCGGGAGATGACCAGTGTCCGCTCGATTCCCGGAATCGCGAGCGTCGTCGCATAGCGGCGATAGCGCGCCACGAAGTCCTGAATCTCCGCCTCCGGGGCCGCCTGACCTGCGAAATCCGCCACGTCGAGCGTGAAGAAATCGCTGGCGCTGATGAAGTTGTCCACGGTCTTGAGGCCGATGTGGTCGGCGTCGACGTGGTACGGACCCTTCCACCCCAGCGCCTTCACCGCGGCGTCGGCCTCCACGCGCACACTGTCGGGATGCGTGTGGACGATCAGGTGTTCGCGGTTCGACTTGTTCCACACCGGCACGACGTCCGCGCCCAGCGCCTTGGCTTCCACAATCGCTCTGAGCTGCGCGACGCCCTGATGGGCAAACCGGTCGCCGATTCCGAAACTGTACCTCGAAAGCATCATCGCCCTTCTCCCTTCTTGGCTGGTAGACGAATAGTAAGCGTTTAGCTGCGACACCAGGGGCCACCAGGGTCTCCCGGAGCGCCGCCCCCGCGGGCGACCTGCACCCAGCCGCTGGCTGGGTACCCGCCGGCACGGAGCCCCGCTTTCGGCGGGGCGACCCGGGGTAAGGGCGAGCCGGCATCGACGGGGGTCAGGCGTCGGAGGGGGGCCCTGGGGGCCCCGGCGAGTGTGCGACCGGCTTCCGGCCCATGACACTCGCGGAGCGGGTACGACGAATATGGCAGGGCGCTCCTCGTGATTTCGTAAAGCATGCCCCGCGGCGCCCGCGCATGTCAAGCCGGAAACGCGGCCCCCGCCCGCCCTACGGAAGATAATCCCCCCGCCTCATCCGCTCCATTTCACTGACGATCTTGTCTTTGGATTCCTGGGGAAAGTGCCATTGCGGGTCCTCGGCAAGAAGCTTCTCCAGGTCCGGCATCACCAGGAGATCTCTCGCATCCTCGCTCGTATATCCCTTTTCCTCTTCGGGAAGGGCATTCCATTTGGCGACCATCTTCTCTACATCCATGCTCCTCAGCACCTGTCCGTAGATATGTAGGGAATCGGCGAAATCCTTGTATCTTCCTACGACGACATCCCTACCCATCATCTGCGACAATTCCGCCGCCCACTCCCTCTGCCAGAACGTCATGGCGATGATGTTGTCGGCGGCCGCATTGAACAGATCCCTGGAGCGCCAATGCGTGTTCATGTGGAGATACAGTCTTCCCGTCTCATCCTCCGTGCATCGCAAGGAAATCCGCTGCAAGCACGGCAGATCTCCCTTGATGAACTGATCGATCTCGGGGACAAAAGTGATCGCCGTCGCTCGGCGAGTAATCGGCTCTTCCGCCAGCCTCTCCAGCATCTTTTGAACTTGATTGATCCTATTCCCGTTCGAAGCCGGATAGGCGAATAGCCTTTGATGATAGGTGTAGGGCCAGTGGGTCTCCGTCCGTTCGTCGAACTCTCCCTTGGCCAGCTTCTCCATCAGCTCTTCTTGGTCGAGGACGAGATGATCTTTCACCCCCCAGCAGGTTTCCGCGATGTACTTCCCGATCTCGACGCAACTCGACTTCGGAAATCTGGGCTGTGCATACGGATTGACGATCTGTATGGCGGAGCTGACATCCAGGCTGGGAGGATCGATAAAATTCCCCTCGGGGTCCCTTCTGTCGTATTGGGTGCGTATCTGCATACCCCCTTGCCAGAACCTGTCTCATCGCCGCATAGATGGCCGAAGGGATGCTCTTCTCGGATACAAAGATTACCGGTGTCCCAATTGATTCGCCGTGATCATCAACATTGCTCTTGCCGGGTGTCTTCATGTTTCCTCCCTGAGAGAGATGAGAGCTTGATGTGTACCTTCCCCGTTCGACTCTCACGCCGATAGAGAGCGGGCTGGTACGCGAAGTGGCTCGACGGATAGCGCGGAGGGACGGGGCGTGTCAAGCGGAAAGGCGCAGCAACCGCTCGTCCACGGAAACTTGGTGGACGACCGAGTTCCTGTCGCACGGTTGTGGTGCAGCACGCGTCGCGGGCGAGGAGTTTAGGGGACTAGCCCCAGGACGGAGCCGCGTCGAGATCCGTGACCACATCGATCAGGGCCGGCCGGCCGGCGGCACAGGCCTTGTCCAGGGCCGGCCGGATCTCTCCCGGCTTCTCGACCCGGATCCCGAGGCACCCCATCTCTTCGGCCACCCGCGCGTAGTTCGTCCCCGGACGGAAGAGCCACATCTCTTTTGACCGACCCCGCTGCGACCCGCCGTAGGCGGTGTCGATCCCGCGCCGCACCTGCTGAAGCGCCCCGTTGTTGTTCACCACGATCACGGCGTTGATGCCGGCCCGAGCCGCCGTCTCCAGCTCGGCCAGGTGATAGCACAGCCCGCCGTCGCCCGTAAAGCCGAGGACGACCCCCTCCGGATGCGCGCACTTAGCGCCCAACGTCGCGGGGAACCCCCACCCGAGGGTGCCGGCGCACCGGAGGTAGCGCTGCCCGCGCTTGCTGAGGCCGACCAGCGTCCCGGTCCAGATCGCGGCATGCCCGGTATCCGACACCAGAATGGCGTCCTCGGGCAGGAACTCGGAGATCTCCCGGCAGAGGCGCTCCGGCCGGATCGGCACCGCCTCGGAGCGGAGCGCCGGCTGCAGCTCGGCGCGCCACTGCCGCAGCAGATCCTGCGCATGCGCTGTCCACGCCGCCCGGGAGGTGGAGCGGGGCGCCAGGTCGGCCATCTGACGCAAGACCAGCTTGGCGTCCCCCAGGAGCGCCACGGTGGCCGGATAATTCCTCCCCAATTCCTCGCCGGCGATGTCGAGCTGAATCGTGGGCGTCCCGGGCGGCGGCAGCTTCCAGTTGTTGGTGGTGAGGCCGCCGGCCCGGCTCCCTGCGAAGAACACGAGATCGGCCTCGGCCACGACCTGGTTGGCCGGACGCCGGCCATAGGTCCCCACGTTTCCGACCGAGAGGGGGTGGTCGTCGGGGATGTTCTCCTTGCCGTTCATGGTGATCGCCACCGGGATCCCGAGCTTTTCCGCCAGCTCCACCAGCTCGGCCCGCGCATCCGAGGCGGTGACCCCGCCCCCCGCCACGATCACCGGCCGCTCCGCTTTCGCCAGCATCGCCAGTGCCCGCTCCACCGCCCCCGCATCCGGGGGAATCCGATACGCCGGAAACCGAGTGTACTGCTCCTCGATCAGGACCTCGAACTCCCCCTCGCCCGCCACCAGCTCGCCCAGCCGGCCCGGAAACTCCAGGTGCACGGGGCCCGGTGTCCCTGTCGTGGCCGTCCGGAACGCCTGACGGAGGAGATCCGGAAGCCGCGTGGGGCGTTCCACCATCGCATTCATCTTCGTGACCGGTCCGAACATCGGAAAGTCTTCCACCACTTGATAGAAGTAGCGGTAGCGGGCATCGGGCTGCGGCCCACCGCTGATCGCGATCACCGGCGAGCCGGTTTGAAAGGCGTCTCGGAGGCCGGCCGCCAGATTTCCCGCACCGACCGCCTGTCCCATGCAGATGCCGGGCTTCCGCCCGGCCCTGGCATAGCCGTCCGCCATGTAGGCGGCCGCCATCTCGTGATGGGTGGTGACCCGCCTGATGGGGAGATCCTCCATGGCGGCCATCGCCTGGCTGAAGATGGCCGGCACGGTGAAGACGTGGGTTATCCCGTACCCCTCCAGGGTCTTGGCAAAGAAGTGGCCTGTGCTCATCATAGACATGACTTCCTCTCGAACCAGTGGGGTTGAATGAATGCCGGGCCGCCGTCAGAGCTGCGGCGAGGCCGGGAAGATTGCCGACGCCGCCGCGGACAGCGGGGGGCCGGGCTGTCTTCGGCGATCTGCTAGTTGCACTTCACGACTACCTGCACGAGCTGGTTTTCAGGATTCAGCAACTCCTGGAAGGTCTCGTCCAGTTGCTCCAGCCCGATCACCTTCGAGATGAGCGGTTTGGTCTGAATCTCTCCGCTCGCGAGGAGCCCCATGGAGATCGGCCATTCGCTGTTCAGGTGCGCGTAACAGCTCTTCAGCTCGACCTCTCTGCCCACCCATTCCACGGGAAGGCAATCCACCGGCTCCCAGGCCAAGGCGACGACGACCACCTGCCCGCCCATCCGCACCAGCTCGAACGCCTGCTGGAGGGTCGGCCGAGCCCCGGCGCATTCGAAGGCCACATCCGCGCCGATACCTGTGCGCTTCACGATCTCTTTCACCACATCCGTTCGTCCCGGATGGAACACCGCCTGAGCCCCCAGGATCTCCGCCACCTTCCTGCGGGCCGGATTCGTCTCCGAGACATACACCTGTGTGGCCCCGGCCCGGCGGACGCATTGCTGCGCCAAGAGCCCGATCGGCCCTGCGCCCACGATCGCGGCGGTATCGCCGAGCTTGAGCTTGGACGCTCGGACCGCATGCACTGCCACCGTGAGCGGCTCCACCAGCGACGACTCGAGATCGCTCACCCCCTCGGGGATAGGCATGACCTTCTCGGCAGAAGTGGCAAGATACTCTGCGTACGCCCCGGGCTTCATCCCGAGGAATCCCCGCTCCTTGGCGCTATACCGTGGCGGCAGATTGGGAAGATCTCGACCCGGGTCGATCCTCCCGCCGCACCGGGTCGCCCGGTCCCCGATCTTCCAGCCGGTGACGGTCTTACCGATCGCCACCACGACGCCGGAGAACTCGTGGCCCATGATGGTCCCCGGGCTCATCATGCCATAGGCATACCGGTGGAGGTCGGAGCCGCAGATGGCGCAGTAGCTCACCCGCATGACGATCTCATCCGGCTCCGGAGCTGGATCGGGGACCTCCTCGACAACTAACCGCTTCTGCTCCGTGAAAACGGCCGCCTTCATCTCTGCGCCCTTCCTTGTTCGTTCACGAGTCCTCCCCCTTCAGCCTGCAGGGCCGTCCGCGCCTCACGCCGTGTCGTGCGCGCCGAGGTGGAAGGGATCTTCAGGCGAATGCACCGGTAGATGTTGGTGGGCTGAGCCATTGAAATCCGGCATAAACGTTCTAGCATCGCGACAGATAATCAAAGACCGGCTTGGGGACGGGAATGCCGTCCCGCCGGTTGCGCTCCATCGTGCGCTGCTCGATTTCCCCGGGTACCATCACTCGCTCGATGCCGGGGGCGGGCGGATGGGCATGCAGTTCGTCGATCATTTGCTGCGTGCGCGTCAGATAGCCGTCGGCGGATCCGAATACCGCGGGATCGATCACCAGAATGAACGAGGACAGATCCCGGTAGGATTCGAGATCGCCGTACATCTTCTTGAGATGCGGCCCGAACACCCCGCCGATCATCAGGCCGGTCAGGGCTTCCACCATGACGCTGATGCCGTAGCCCTTGGGGCCTCCGAAGGGGAAGAGCGAGGCGGCCTTGTGCGGATCCGAGCACTTCTTGCCCTCCGCGTCCACCGCCCAGCTCTCGGGGATGGGCTGTCCTTTTTCCCGCGCGTGCAGAATCTTGCCCCAGGCAACCTCGCTCGTCGCCATGTCCAGCAGAATCGAGTCCTTCGTCCCGGGAAACCCGAAAGCGAAGGGGTTCGTGCCGAAGTAGGCGTCGCGGCCGCCGAACGGCACGACGATCTTATCGGTGTGGACGCAGACCATGGCTGCCATCTTCGCATCCAGGGCCATCTGCACATAGTAGGCCAGGGCGCCACAATGGCTGTTGTTCCTGACCCCCACCATGGCCATGCCCTGCTCGGCGGCGATCCGGATGGCCTGCTGGGCGGCATACCTAGTCATGACGTGGCCGGCGGCCCCCTGGGCGTCGACCAGCCCGATGGAGGGCTTGAGGCGCTCGATCCGGAATGCCGGCTTGAGATTCATGCCGCCAGCCCGGATGCGCCTCGCATAGTGTTCCACCCGCATGACCCCATGGGAATACACGCCCCGCAAGTCGGCATAGACCAATATGTCGGCCACGACGGCCGCGTCTTGCTCCGGCATGCCCGCCTCGCCAAGCCGCTTCACCACCAACGCCTTCAGGACATCTTCTTTGCAGATCACCATTCCTCTGTCCATGGCTTCTCCCAGATAGAGACCATATCATTCTCATCGGCAGATTTCGGACATACCTTGATTGGAATATACCGTGGACGGGCGCCATCTGCAACCGAACTCACCGTATCGCCCGGTGAGTCGGGCCGGCAATCGATCTCACGTCGGCCCACATGGGCCAACCGTTATTGGCAACCTGCTCGCGCTGCCGGCGCCCACTCCGGACGTGGCGCGCAGTTCCGGCTTGACAGTGTATCTCGCCAGTGAATAATATTCGTTATTACAACATAGCCTCCCGCCTTGCTGGCGGCCGGCAAGCTGCAATAGCCCCTTAACAGCAGGAGGAGGCGATGAGTCCAAAGAGTCGGCAAGCAAACGGAATCATCCCGACGCGAGGTGCTGCGTCTGGGCGCGGTGGCGGCGGCGGGTGCGGCGGTCGGGCCGTTTGTCCATACCCCCGCCCGAGCCCAGAGCTTCAACTGGCAGCGGTTCAAGGGGAAAGAGCTGTATGTGATCTTCTTCAAGCACCCCTGGGACGAGGAGATCGCCAAGTACGTGCCGGAATTCGAGGCGCTCACCGGGATCAAGGTGAAGTACGAAATCCTGCCGGAGATCCAGGCACGCCAGAAGCTCACGGTGGAGATGACCGCCGCGTCGGGCGGGATGGACGCCTTCCTGAGCAGCCTGCACGTGGAGAAGCGCCGCTTCTGGAAGGCCGGATGGTACGAGCCCCTGAACAAGTACCTCGAGGACAAGACCCTCACCGCCCCGGACTACGATTGGAACGATTTCACCCCGACCGCCAAGGCGGCGGTCACCCAGCCCGATAAGACGGTGAGCGCGATCCCCTGCTTCGTGGACCCCGACATCCTTTATTACCGCAAAGACATCTTCGCGCAGAAAGGTTTGCAGCCGCCCAAGACGCTGGAGGAGATGGGAAGCCTGGCCCAGAAGCTCCATGACCCCAAGAATAACTTCTACGGCTTCGTGGCCCGCGGCCTCAAGAACGCCAACGCCTCCCCGTTTGCCTACATCGTGTTCGCGATGGGTGCCGAGTATCTCACGCCGGACCGCAAGTCCGCGCTCGGCTCCCCCGCCTGGGTCCGGGGGCTCGAATATTATTCGCACATGCTGCGTCAGTATGCCCCTCCCGGCGTGGTGAACTTCAACTGGTCCGAGTGCAGCAGCACCTTCATGCAGGAACAGGTGGCCATGTACTTCGACGGGGTGAACTTCGCCACCCAGTTCGAGGACAAGGAAAAGTCCAAGGTGGCGGGTAAGGTGGGCTACACGCTCCTGCCCGCCGGCCCCGGCGGTCTGCACACCTGCATGTTCACCAGCGGGATGTCGATCAGCGCGCAGAGCCGGAACAAGGAGGCTGCCTGGTACTTCGTCCAGTGGGCCACCAACAAGCAGAACTGCATCCGCGAGCTGGTGGCGGGCGTGGGCGGGGGCCGAGCCTCCACCTGGGGCCAGCCCGAGGTGAAGGCGAAGCCCCGGATGCCCGCCGACTGGTACACCGCGTTCCTGGAAAGCCTCAAGATCGGGCGGAACGGCCTGCCCGAGATCGTGGACGTGACCCAGTACCGCGACATCATCGGTGTGGCGATCCAGAAGGCCATCGAGGGCGGCAAGCCGGCGGATCTCATGGCCCAGGCCCATAAGGAATTCCAGGAGATGCTGAACAACACCGAGAAGTAATTCGCGCAGATCCTAAGAGAAACCACCGGCCCTCTCCCGCTACTCGCGCGCGAGGGCCGGTGGTTTATGGCAGCAAAGATGGGTCGGACTGCCGGCTTTGGTATGGATCAGGAGCGGCCGGGAAGTATCGCCTTCACACGGCCGACCTCCCCGCTGACCAATCGAACTTTGATGCCGTGCGGGTGCGTGGCCGAGCTGGTGAGAATCGCCTGAACCGTTCCTTCAGTCAGCTTCCCGGACCGCTGATCCTGCTTCTGCACCACCTGCACCCGGGCTCCAAGAACGATCTCCGCGCGGTTTCTCCCATCCATCGCTCACCTCCTCGTACTGCGCTCTGCCTGTGTCTGGTTGTGCGGTGACCGGGCTGTCAGCCGCTGCGCCAGCGGCTTGAGCATCTGCGGAGAGAGGTAGATCGGGAACTGGGACAGGGCGAAGTACAGCCAGGCGAGGTCGGGCAAGGCACCGCCGGTGGCCGCCACCATCAGCCCCATGTTGCGCTGAGCGGCCATGAGTCCAAGCACCAGGGCGCGCTCCCGGCCGGCCCGGGCAAAGACCAGAGCGGTGACTCCGAGCACGGCGAAAAACACCCCGAAGGCAAGCGCGGCCAGCTCGCACATGACCAATGGGGCGGCAGCAAAGCGCGCGGCGACATGTTCCATGACCGCCGCCACAAAGACATACACGACGAGAATGTTGACGCCGGCGATCGTGTCCGTATGCCGCACGATGGCGGCAAGGCCAACGATCCGGCGAAGGAGAACGGCCACGAGCGCGGAGCCGGCGAGGATCGCGAACAGCCGAAGCCCGAGCATGAGCGGGGCGAGCGTCAGCGCAGGACCGATGACCGCCCGGGCGAAGAGCGGCGCCGTGAACGGGGTCAGCGCCGTGCCGGCGACCAGCGTGACGAGCACGAGCGTAGCGTCGAGCCCCAGCAACGCGGCCAGGGCGGGACTCGCCATCATCGGCGAGGCGACCGCCTGAAGCATGAGCGCGAGGAAGAGGTCGGGCGAGCGAGCGTCGAGGCCGATGGCGAGACAGACGGCCCCAAACACGACGGGGATCGCCAGCGTCGTCCAGGCCGTCGCCGCGAGCACGAGGCCCGGCCGGCCCAGATAGCCTCGCAACGCGGCCGGGTCCACCCGCAGGAAGGCGAGGCACAACAGGACGAAGATCGCCTCGGTGACAAACGGCTTGAGCAGGGCGTCGAGCGGCGGGACCGCAATGCCGATGAACACCAGCACGGCAACCGCCCGCGTGCCCTGCCGGCCAAGCCACGCCAGCCCCGCCGCCGGCGCATCGAGAACAATCACGCGCAAAAATCCCACCGATACCTCCCCCGCACAGAACCCGCATACTCCATAGCCACAGCAATCTGCAGGTCGGCTATAACTGGATAGCTCGATTTCCACTGCCCCTCAAAACATCCTTACCCCTTCGGTCGTTCGACGATTCCGCGCGCCCACGCATACAGCTCCTCCGCTCGTCGCGCCGCCTCGGTCCCTTCCCGTTCGGTTGCCAGACGGCCCTCGTAATCGAATTGATGCTTGCGGGCAATCAAGCGACTCAGCGTGGTCCTTTCTCGTTCCACCTCTGCGCCGAATTCCCGGCGGAGGTGTTCGACGACATCCGCATGTGCCGAGCTGTTACTCCTAAACCCCCGCCGATGAATCAGGACCGCATCGGCGGCATGCATCCCTGCGCGGATCGCATCTGTTACTGCCGCCGTCCAGCGTTGATTGACGACATTGTCTGCGGCAGAGCGCCGGAGTTCGTCGGCAATCTTGAGGTATGTGGGAGCCACCCCTGGATCTTCCTTGCGGATGTCGAGCGGTCTTGGTGTCATCGGAGGAGATCCATCATGGGTGCTCCGTAGAGAATCTCACCACTGTTGACGATGTTCCGGGCGAGCGGGTCCTTGGCCTGATACCGCTGCGTCAGCATGCGTTTCGACCAGATCAGGGCGTTTACGGAATGCCCGAAGGTTCGGCGGAGATCTGCGGCTGCAGCGTGGAGCCCTTGTTCTACGCGCTCCTGGTCCTTGGCTTGTGCGATAATGCAGAGGATGTCAATGTCGCTCGCTCTCCGCACCTCTCCTCGGGCCATGCTTCCAAAGAGGATGACGCTGATCGGTGCCGGCCGCATGGCCTTCTTGAGGCGACTGGCCATCTGCTCCCGATACGTGGCTTCCGCGTGGAAGAGGTCGGCGAGCGCCGCCGCCAACCAATGGTCCCGATTAAACGACCCGACGATTGCCCGCCCGACGGGACGGAGATCGACCAGCTCGCTCTCCGCTAAGTGCTGGAGCGTGCGGGACACTGCCGTGTGAGAGACGGCCACCGCCTTCGCGATCGCCCGGCCGGTGTGCGATCCTCCAGCCTGGCATAAGTATCGCAGGATTCGGACGGTGACCCCACTGGCGAAGACGGCGTCCAGCGTCCCTTGCGGCATCCCCTGCTGTTGTATCCGTGCCACCATCTGGGCTGGTCTCCTATGCTGTAATGGAACCGATCAGGTGCATATGGTACGCTTCCGATCCATGCGATGCAAGTCGAAAAGCTCGCTGGCAGGTGGGATCGGTAACGGATGCCATGCGGCTGGTCCATGGGGGACGTTGTTGACTCAATGGACTTACGGCTTCCCTGCCCACGCAGGGAGCCCCGCGATCCCTGACGGGAAACTCCAGCGCTGGTCCTCGCGGTGCACCGCGTGGTGCACGCACCCACTCGAACCGGCCCGGGTACCTGGGGCAGTCCGCCACGCGGGGAGCGCGATGCCCACAGCCGCCCTCTCTGCGAGAAGACTGTTTCCACTCCGCCACCAAGATCTTGCCGTCATCGTGGACGACGCTATCAGAGTTATTCCATTGAGTCAACAACGTCCCCTATTATGTACTCCTCCAGTCCAGCGCCGTGCTCCCGTATGACACTACCCGAGGACCCGGGCGGCGAAGCGGAGCATCCGCTCCATGTGGTCGATGTCGCGCTCGGTGTCCGCTCTCGCGTGGCCCGCATCGAACCAATGGACCTCGATCGGCTTGCCAAGCGCTCGCATCTTCGCGATGTAGGCTTCTGCCTGCCGCGCTGGAGTGCGGCTGTCGTGGCGCCCCTGGATCATGAGGACCGGCGCTCGGACGTGTTCTGCATACGTTATGGGGGAGCTGGCCCGGTATTGATCGGGCCTTTCCTGCGGTGTCCCCCCCAGCATGTGCACGGCCCACTGCCTGAGCGGCTCGGCGGCGTCCTCGTACTGGAGCCGCAGATCGGCAAGCGCCACCAGGGCCATGCCCCCGGCCCAGAGTCCGGGCCGCTTCCCCAGCGCTAGCAAGGTTAGGTAGCCGCCGTACGATGCTCCCGTGAGGAGAATCTGGTCCGGACGAGCAATCCCTTGATCAAGGAGCCACGCCCGCGCGGCGACCATATCATCAAGCTCCCAGTCACCCGGATGGCCCCAGATCTGCTCCTCGAAGGCTCGGCCGAAACTGATCGAGCCTCGATAGTTGATCGTGAGGTACGCAAGACCGTGATCCACCCAGGCCTGGCTTCTGGGCGAAAAATACTCGACGGTCACGGACTGCGGGCCCCCGTGGGTATCGAGAATCGTAGGGAAGGGGCCGGGGCCTTCGGGGACGGCGAGCCAACCCTGGATTTCCTGCCCATCGGAAGAACGGAAGCTGATGGAGCGCCAAGGACGACCCGGTGGCGCTGTTCCGGCGGCCAGGACCGTCCGGATCTGGCGACCCGTCTGCGAATCCAGGGCGATGAGGCAGGCCGGGTGGGCAGCGTCCTGCCACACGGCCAAGAGCTCCCCCGGGCGGTTGGAGTAGGTTACGCCAAGGCTGCGCGGGGGATAGCCAAAGGTGCCGGCCGGATGATCGAGGCGGGTCAATGTACCCTCTCGCAGATGATAAATATGCACGTGCTGGACGGCTTGGGCGAACTGGCAGAGCAGGATGCGGCTCCGATCGGCGGTCCAGTCGAGGGGGTAGACTTCACCTTCGAGATCCGTGAGCGGGATGTCGATGCGCTCCCCTGTGCGTACATTCCAGATCAGCGGGCGATGCACCCCGGATCGGTTGGTTGAGGCGAGCAGGCGGTCGTCTCCGGTCCGGGCGGCAAACATGCCGGCGTCGAGGCCCGTCCCCGGTCCGTCCCAAAGCTCGGCGATCTGAGCGCCGCTGGCGATGTCGAACGCGAGGAGGCTGGGTTGCCGTTTCCGTGCCCGCTCCGTCGACGAGACCACGACAAGCTTCTCGTCAGCAGACACCACCGGCAACCAGAAAGCATAGCGGCTTTGATGCAGGAGTCGGGGCGGCCCCACGGCTTCCCCTGGGCCGAGGGGCAGACAATAGAGTTCGTGGCGCCCGCGGGTCGCCACGCTGAATGCCAGGAGGTTCCCCGCCCGGCTGATCGACCAACCGGACTCCGAGTAGGGAGGCAGATCGGGGGTAAGATCCACGGGGTCGCCGCCCTCGAACGGCACGCGCACTAGGTGGCCGATCTCATTCCCCTCTTGGTCGGCAAAATAATAGGCGTAACGTCCATCCGGCCCAATTCTGCCATATTGAACACCGTCCGGTCGATGCGTCAATGGCCGCAGCCTCCCCGTTGGGACGTCCCAGGCGTGAAGCTGAGGGGCGTCGGTGAGTCTGGCGACCACAAGACCGCGCGTCGGGGCCATCCGCGCTACCCGGGCCCACCAGATCTGGGGACACCGAAATCGCTGCTTCCATGGCGCACGCGTCGTCCAGTCGGAGCGGCTGCATGTGAAGCATCGCCGCGTAGACAACCCGACACAGACGCCACCGCAATCAATCCGATAGTCTCGAAGGAACTGGCGGCGCTTCATGATGACGGCCTCCTCTTCTCTTTTCCCTTTCGAACAGGCTGTGGGACACTCGAGTCCTACACCTGAAAGCCAACCAGGACTCAGTCCCCAATTGAAGGATAGTCACCCATTCTCTGGCGGCGCATAGAAGACCGGCAAGCCTATAGCCCGCATCGTGATTCGAGAGAAACCAAGAGCGTCTATCATAGGGGGATGCTCAGCCAACACAGGCGCCAGGGCCTACGATGTCCGGGCGGGAACTGAAGGGCCCCCGGAAACTGGGTACTCTGGGAGGTGGATCGAGAGTAGCGAAAAGGCCGTGCGCGTGTCAACCGGAATGACCGCACGTGCATAGACGTGCAAGGGCCCGTATGGGCGGCGCCTACTCGATCAGGACGAGGCCGTAGTAGTTGTCGTCGCAGGACTCGTCCTTGACCACCTCGATCGGGAAGCCGTTGGCGCGGACGGTGGCGAAGACGTCGATGCCGCAGGCCTCCATGGCTGGGCGAGCGTCATCGGCTCGAATGCACCCCTCGAAGTTACATGCCTTGCACAGCCGACACGGTCCCGCGCCAAAACCCAGCGCCTTGTAGAAACCGGAGAGGAAGATCTCGCGCTCCAGCGCCGCTGCGATCTTCGTCGGCCGCTTGTCTCCCCGACAGTGGATCAAGAGTGCCTGCGCGTAGCATGCCACAACTGCGGCGGTCTGCTCCGGGGTTGGCGTATGCGGTGGACAGCACAGATTCGACCCCCAGCCGCCACAGCCGTACTGGCACTTCAACCGCACCCAGGGGGCGGTGACGACCGAGTCGGCCCGGATCAACTTTGCCCCCACGGCGCCAAGCTCGCAGGCCCGCCGCGTGAATCTTTTCAACTGGGGACTCGCTCTCATGACGATCCCTCCATCCGTCTCGAAGAGATTCTGGCGAGAGCACGAAGCCCCCTCGGAATCTCCGGGGGGGCTTCGTGTTGACTCGCGTTACGCAGCCTACTTCTTCTTGGTCGCCGGCTTCGCGGCGGGCTTGCTCTTCTCCGGTGCCTTCTTCGTTCCACATCCACAGGCCATGACTCTTCCTCCCTTCAGAACCGACCGGCCAGAGGAAACTAGCGGCCCGCCCGCTTCCTGGCGGCCGCCTTTGGCGCCTTCCTTCCCGCCTTGGCGGGCTTCTTTACGACCTTGGCCTTGGGCGCGGCCGCCCTGACGGCCTTTGCCGCCGTCTTCGGCTTGCCCGCCTTGGCGGGCTTCGCAGCCCTGGGGGCCGGACCCGCCGCTGCCATGAACAGACCGACCATGTCCTTGCTGAACTTGTCGTAGGCCGCCTTGAACTCGACCAGCGTCTTCTGGACGGAGCCGAACTCGGGCCATTCGGCCGGCGTGTGGCCGCCTCTCCCGAAGTCGCCGGCGATCCCGGCCTCGCGCAGGGCCTGGTTCAGCTCCGCGTTCAGCTCGTACCCCTTGCGGAAATCCGGGATCGTGTTGAGCTTCGCCAGGACCTCGGGCGGGAACGGAGCGGTGATGGATTCGGCGTAGTCCGCCAGCTTGAAGGCCGGATCCTCGGCCATCTTCCGCACGTTCTCCTGATGATTGGGGAACTCGGTGTGGACCATGTTCGATCCGGTCAGCGTCCAGTAGGTGTCCTGCGGCTTCCGCTTCGAGGCCGGCAGGTAACAGACGCGGCTCAGGATCAGATCGGCCTGCTCCTTGGTGATGCCGTGCTTCCGGGTCAGGTACGCCACCCACTTGCCCCGGTTCTCTTCCGACCAGAAGATCCCCCACGCCCGGCGCGCCACCAGCGTGCCGGACTTGCCCAGGACGTCCTCCCAGGTCTTCAGCTCCTCCTCGGAAGCCGTGTCCTTCAGGGCGGCGATGGCGTTCCCGTCGATCGTCCGCTGGCTGCCGAACCGGGTGGCCACCACCACCTTGGCCTCGTACCCTTTGGCCTCGTCCACCTTGGGCTTGGTCCCGTTGGCGGCGGCGAGCTGCTCCACCCGCTTCAGCGCCTCGGCCTCGCCCAGCTTCCGTTTGAGCTCGCCGAAGAGGGCCTCCAGCTTCACCTCGCGCAGGTGACTCTCGAACCGGCCGCCCATGTTGGTCATGTAGAGCTGGGTCGGCACGATGCCCTTCTTGATGGCGGTGGCCATCCCCGCCAGCTCTTCCAGGACCATGGTGACTTCCTGACCCACCGTGTAGATCACCGTGATGTTGGAGCCAAACCCGAACGCGTTGATCGTCCGGGCAATCTCCCGCGCCGCGGGCGAGGAGGCCGCGACCTTGATCACCATGTTGGGCCGCCCGCGCTCGCGCATGGCGCCGTAGCCGGCCAGCAGGTAGTTGTCATAGACCGCGAGGTCCTCGGTCCCCGCCGCAAAGGCGGCGAAGACGTCCCGGACGCTCTCCTGGACCAGATGTGCGATATTCGGGTTGAGCTGGAACGACACCACGCCGCCGCCCGAGGTACCGGCGAGAGTGAAGAAGATCGGCCGGTAGACGTGCAGGTTATCCCACAAGGCGAGCAGCGTCGCGTAGAGCGCGATCTCGTCGGTGTATTTCCCGGGATTCGCCTTCCACTCGGCGAACTTCGGATGGAACTTCGCCTCGGTCTGCAATGCCTGGGCAAGCGACGGGTCGTCCGAGTACGCCAGGGCCGCCAGGACCGGGTTGGTGGACACCTGCTCGAATCCGAGATGCCGCAGCCAGCGCAGCCCCAGGGCGTAGTCGTTCCCGAAGCGGCAGCGGTTCTCGCGGACCATCCGGGTGTACACGTTCGCCTCGATCTCGGCCTGGGCCTTCTCCAGGAAGGCGAGCAAGACGGGCTTCCCGAAGTCCAGCGCCTGCTCGATCCGCATCGCCGTCTTGGCCACCATGCTGATCCCCTTCTGGACCAGCTTCATCCGATCGAGGAACCGGCGGATGACGGCCACCGCCACCGAGCCGTTCTTCTCGGCGGCCTCGCGCGTCTCCCACTCGGCCAGGGCGCCCCGGATGTTGCCCACGGCCTGGCACCGCTCGCCGGCGTCCAGCCACCGGCTCTCCAGCCCGCAGAAATTGATGGCCATTTCCAGGAGCGTCTGGTACGCGTACTGGCGTTCGCGGATCTTCCGGGCGATCTCCGCTTCGCCGTCGCCGGCCAGGACGCCTGCCCCGACGAACCGGATGTTGAGCTGACGGATTACCCCCGCCACCACGGCAGGCAAGGACCCGTTCAATTCCGGGAACAGCAAGTGGTCGGCGGCCAGGGTCGTCTGGCCCCAGCCAGTGAGCTGGACCACGTTGGCGGCATGATCGCCGGTGATCGGGTGCTTCCCGGGATCCGACAGCCGCTCGGGCCGGCTGGCGGCGACAATCTGCTCGATCTGCTCCTGCGTCAACTTTGCGGTACCTGCCATTACTCTCCTCCTATGAAGACCGAATCGCGTCCGGTCGGATTGCCCCCCGTGCGAGAGTATAATCCAATCGGCCCTTCGCTGCTATGGTCCCAGAACCGGGCTGTCCAGTTTGTGTGACAATCGGAAGTCGGTCGCACACTCGCGGTGGCCGCGAGAAGCCTCTCGCTCCCCTGCCCCCCTGCCCCCCTGCCGTTCCCCCCGCCGTTCCTAGCTGGACCGACGCAGCGGAGTTGAGCATCTCGAAAAAGGCGATCATCCCAAAGGTGATTGCCTTCTTTAGTACACCGGCGTCAGCCAGTGCTTGTACTGCGGCAGGCGGCCGCGCACAACATCCCGGTAGATCCGCCGGATTCTCCGCGTCAGGGGGCCGATCGTGCCGCTTCCCACCGGGTAGCGATCCACCGAGGTGATCGGCGTGACCTCCCAGGCCGAACCGCAGAAGAGCACCTCGTCGGCGACATACAACTCGGTTCGGTCCACCTCCCGCTCCACCGCATGCAGCCCCATCTCCGCCGCAAACAGCTCGATCAGCGTGCTGCGGGTGATGCTCTCCAGCACCCCCGCGGTGACCGGCGGCAGGATGGGTCGGCCATCGCGCACGATCATCAGGCACGCCCCCGGCCCTTCCGCGACCTTCCCCTGCCCGTTCAGGATGATGGCGCCGTCATAGCCGTCAACGGTGGCCTGCACGACCACCAGCCGGCTCTGCTGGTAGTTCGCTCCGGCCTTCACCCGGGGCGGCATCACGTCGTCGGCGAGGCGCCGCCAGGCGCTGACGCAGCAGGCGATCCCCCGGTCGTCGTCGAGTGTGGAGCGACGCGGGTTCGCCAGGACGAACGCCCCGGTGTCGATCTTGTCCGGCGTGTGGGCGAAGAGACTCCCTTCGCCGAAATAGACGGTCGGGCGAATCTGCACGTCCTCGCGGAAGCCGTTCCTGACCACTAGCTCCGCGCACACCGCCGCCAGCTCCTCGCTGGGAAACGGGGGCGTCATGCGCATGACCTTCATCGACTGGCGCAACCGGGTAAGATGCTCCGGCAGCCGGAAGACGTAGACCTGCCGCTCGTCCGGATCAGAGTAGCCCCGCAGCCCCTCGAAGACGCTTCCCCCCGTCAGCACGGCCGCCGTGCTCACGTGGATCCGGGCCTCCGGCCACTCGACGTACTCGCCGTTCAACCAAGCATACCGCGCCGCATTACCCGCCATAGGAAAACCTCCCGTCTGAAAGCCATCATGTCTCAAGCACGGCGGGACTTACGAGATTGCCGCTCTTCTCGTCCGCTCCTCGGCATCGTCGTTCATGCGCTCCAGATGGTGAAAGAAAAAGTCCGCACTCCACGCGCGCAGACCCTCCTGTTCGCGCAGGGGCAGGAAGCGCTGAACGTCATCCCGAGCTGCGGTCCAATCGATGCGCCGAATGGCCGTCTCCATGTTTTTCTGCACCCAACGCATGGTCACCGTGATCTGTTGTTCAGCCCATGGCCCCTGCTGGTGCAAGGCGTGGCGCAACAGGTCCAGATCGGGCCTTGTCTTGCGCGCGGCATACCACACGAAGTCATACCAGTCGCGGCCCTTGACGTAGGAACGGCAGAGCAGGGCGTGCAGTTTCAGGGCAAAACCCGACTCCAAGGATTGCGTCGTCAAGGGCGCCGTCACGGGGAACGTGATGTAGCTGGTCGTGAACGTCGAGCCCGCGGGAGGATTGGTGTCAATCTCCAGTTTGATGCGGATCTTGCGGGCGTGATACCGTTCGAAGGGCAAGTCCAGCACTAGAATCTTGCCGATGGAGTCGGTCTTTAGGAACGCCTTCTGAACGGCCGTCCCGGCTTGGGACTTGTCCTGTACCTCGAAAGGAATGCCTTCCTGCGCACAGTCCTTCCGAACGGACTCCAGGTAGCCCTGCCAGCGAAAACTCGGATTGGGCTGCTTGAGCAGGAAATCCAGGTCTTCCGAAAACCGGTTCATTCCCCAGACGATGCGCAGGCAGGTGCCGCCTTGAAACATGGCCTCCAAGAACAGGCCAGCACGCGAGAGGCTGGACAACACATAGTGCTGCATGAGTTCCTGCAACACGTTCTCCTGCTCAATCGGATTCGCCGGCGCATAGTCGCGGAGTTTCGCGTTCAGTACCCTATCCAGCATGGGTGACGGCTCCTTTCAACCCCTCGATGTACGCCCGCACGCGCCGGCTTCGGATACTGTCCAGGATCTCGTCCAGTGCTTCAAAGGAGAGCGACCGCAGATCGTCCTCCTCGATGCGGAGCGACTCGGTCAGGTAGCCGAGGCCATTCTGCTCCCAGGTGATCTTCTTGTTGAGGTAGACCGCATCGGCAATGGCGCGCAGGGGCGAGGCGATAAATGCCCATGCGTTGCGCGCGACCGCCACGGCCTCGACCCCGGCACGGGGCGCGCGCGCCGGTACGCAGCGGAAGCTGAACACCCCCAACGGTGTGGAGAACTCCCGACTGCGCCCGACCGTGACGCTGCTCACCTGGTAGACCGCCTCGGGGATCAGGCCGTGATACGCCAAGGCGGCTTCCAGGCTGATATGGGACGGGGCATGCATCACACCGGCCAGCACGAACGGATGCGGCTCGGACTTCCGGTAAGGCGGGCCGAGCACGAAAAGCCCGGGTTTCAGGCGCAGGATTTCGCCCGCCTGACAGGCCCGATGCACAAGCAATGCGCGCGCGCCACGACTGCTGTCCGGAAACAGGTTGTGAATGACCGTCTCATCGAACAACCCGCCCGGCGGCGCCAGCTTGAAGACTTTCTCGGTGAGGTTTTGCATTTGCGCTTACACATTACGCTATTCATAATCTCAGCGCAAGTATTTCCAGAATCGCTTCATTCATTTTTCCACGGATCGGTAACAACAGGCAAGACTCGTCGCGTCTGACAGACCTGTCCAGATTTTTGGCTTGACTGGCGGTATGGTTTGTGGGAACGTGAAACATCTGATGTCAGATGGGTGGCTCTAACTGACTATTCTGCGTATAGTTATGGAATCATCCTCGATACTCTCTGCCCGGTTGACGCGATCAAAGTCCTCCCAAGCGGCCAGGAAACCCGTTCGCCCGCTCCGCGTGGCGGTAGGAAGGGGCTCTATCGTCTCTTTGGTGATCGACCGCGTCCGAGAAGCCCTGCTCCGACAGGATCTGAAGCCGGGGGACTACCTCCCATCCGAAACCGAATTGACCAAGACTCTCGGCGTGAGCAAATCCAGTGTGCGCGAAGCGATAAAGATGCTGCAGGCGATGGGCGTAGTGGAGGTGCGGCGGGGGCAGGGCACGCGGGTCCGCGAGCAGCCCGGGGTGGACTACATCAGTCCCATGGTCTTTCACCTCATCATGGAGGGCGGGTACCCGAGCGATCTGGTCGATCTCCGCCTCATGTTCGAGCCGGCCTTTTCGGCCATGGCCATGCGCCGGGCGACGGAGGAGGATCGGGCGCGCATCCGCACGGCGCTGGAGAGCCTGGAATCCTCCGTCCGGGCAGGAACCCAGGTGGCCGAAGAGGACATCGCGTTCCATCTGGCCATCCTGCAGGCGACCAAGAACCCACTGGTCATCCGGATCGGCGAGACGCTCTTCCAACTCTTCAAACCTTCCATCGCCATCTCCATGCGGCACATCCCCGAGCGGGCCATCCTGGACCACCGTCGAGTCTTCGAGGCGTTCCTTTCGGGGGATGAGGCGCGGCTGCGTGAGGCGGTGGTCCAGAGCTACGAGGGATGGAAGGTGAGTCTGTTCACCAAGCCGGCCCGTGGGAATGCGGATCCGCCCGAGAGGGCCTGAGAGGTAGGCAGTTCGCGAACTACGCGGTCGGCCGCTGGATGGCAAGATCGTGCTCACTTCCATTCTGTGCCGCCTTGGGGAAAGTGAGGAGAGGCTGTGGTCGTGACATTGCAGCGGCTGAGCGATTGGGCCGACCGGGTGGTCCGGGTCCTGCTCGTGCCCATCGGCATCGGATTCATTCTCATCGTCTTCCTGGGGGTGCTCACCCGCTATGTCTTTCAGGCCCCCATCATCAGTTCGGTGGAGCTGGCCCGGATCGGGTTCAGTTGGGCGGCCTTCCTGGGGGCGGCGGTCTGCCTCAAACAGGAGAAGCATACCCGATTCCTCTTCCTGTTGGATCGACTCGCGGGCCGCGCCCGCGCCGCCGTGCTTCTGGCCATTGACCTGATCTCGCTGGGGTTCTTCGTGCTGCTCATCCTGAAGGGGCTGCAGATGGTGCAGGCTGTGCGGGAGACCTTCTTCCCCGCGTTGGGCTGGTCGCAGCTCTGGCTGTATCTCCCCCTGCCGATGGCGGCGGGATTCATGCTGCTCCACACGCTGGCCTTCCTGGCCCGGGATGCCCGCGCGCTGAGGCAGGAGGGCAGAGGGGGGGCGCGGCCATGATCGGACCCCTCCTCCTCGGCTTCGTCCTCCTCGCGCTGCTCGGCGTGCCCATGGCCGTCGCCATGGGGGTGGCCGTGGCGGTCACCATGGCGTTCTTCACCCCCTTTCCGGTGCTCGGCGCCATCCAGCGCATGGTGACGGGGATCGACTCCTTCGTGCTGATCTCCATTCCCTTTTTCATGCTGACCGGTCGATTGATGAACGCGGGCGGGATCACCAACGACCTGTTCCGCTTCGCGCGCAGCCTGGTGGGCCCCATCCGGGGCGGCCTGGCCCACGCCAACGTCATCGCCAACATGATCCTGGCCGGCATGTCGGGCTCGGCGGTGGCGGACGCGGGCGGTATGGGCGTGGTGGTCATCAAGGCCATGCACGAGCAGGGCTATCGAAAGGAGTTGGCGGCGGCGATCACCGTGGCCGCCTCCACCATCGGACCCATCATCCCGCCCAGCATCCCCATGGTCATTTACGGGGCCATGGCCGAGGTGTCGGTGGGAAGGCTGTTCCTGGGGGGCTTCGTCCCTGGGGCCCTCATGGGGTTGGGCCTGATGGCGCTGATCTATCTCTTCAGCTTCCGCGAGGCCATGCCCAAGGATCGGCTCTATGGGCTGGGAGAGATCTGGGAGGCGTTCCGGTCGGCCTTCCTGTCGCTGCTCACACCCGTCATCCTCATCGGCGGAATCCTGAGCGGGATCTTCACCCCCACGGAGGCCTCCGCGGTGGCCGCCATCTACGCCTTCGCGCTCTGCTTCTTCATCTACAAGACGGTGACGCTGCGGGACATCCCAGGAATCATCGTGGACACCTTCGTGACCACGGCGGTGGTGACCTTCATCATCTCGGCGACCTCGGGGTTCTCCTATCTGCTGATCGTGGGCAGGATCGGCAGCATGCTGGTGACGTCCACCCTGGCGCTGACGCACAACCCCTGGATCGTCCTGTTCATCATCAACATCGCGCTCCTCGTCCTGGGCTGCCTGATGGAGGCCGGCGTCCTGCTGATCCTGCTGACCCCCATCCTGGTGCCTATGATGAAAAGCCTGGGGGTGGACTTGGTCCACTTCGGGCTGGTGATGGTCCTCAACCTGATGATCGGCGTGGCCACCCCCCCGGTGGGGATGTGCCTCTTCGTGGTAAGCGGCGCGACCGGCATCAAGCTGGAGCGGCTCATGCGGGAGGTCATCCCGTGGGTCCTGCCGCTCATCGTCGTGCTTCTCTTGATAACGTACTTCCCCAGCCTCGTGCTGGCGGTGCCTAACTGGCTTATGCCGGCCAAGTGACAATGAGGTTGCGTGCGACAGGAGGAAGAGGAGGTGGTGATAGGTAGACCCGCGAGCCGGGGACGATGAACGGTTGGTTCATCGGGCATAGAAGCGCAACCTACATGTTCGCCTACAGGAGGGCTTCGCGATGATGCGACTCCGCAATGGAATGCTGGTCGGGCTCGTCGTTTTGTTTCTGGTCGGGCTGGCGTCGGTGGCGGCGGCCCAGAGCTATACCATCAAGGTGGGCATCGGGCACCCGCCGGGCCAATCGTTCGTGGTGGCCTCCGAGAAGTTCAAGGAGATGGTGGAGAAGCGCTCGAACGGTCGCCTGAAGGTCGAGATCTTCCATAGCAGTCAGCTCGGCGGCGAGCGCGAGATGCAGGAGATGGTCGCCCTGGGCACGCTGGAGATGAGCGTGAGCGGGGTCGTGGTGATTTACGAGCCACTCTTCACGCTGCTGGAGGCGCCGTTTCTGTATCGGGATCGGGACCACATCAAGAAAGTCATGGAGAGCCCGGTGGTGGCAGACCTCAGCCAGAGCCTGCTGAGCAAGGGCATCCGCATGGTCGGCTTCTACGAGAACGGGTTCCGCCATATTACCAACAGCAAGCGGGCCATCAATGCGCCGGCTGACGTGAAGGGGCTGAAGATCCGCACTCCGGAGAACCTGGCCCAGATCGAGACGTTCAAGGCGCTGGGCGCGGTCCCCACCCCCATGGCTTACAGCGAGCTCTACAACGCCCTTTCGCAGGGGGTCGTGGATGGTCAGGAAAACCCGCTCCAGAACATCTGGACGGGGAAGATGTACGAAGTGCAGAAGCACCTGGCCCTCACAAGCCATATCTACAACAGCGCCTACATCCTGGCCAGCAACAAGTTCTGGACAGGGCTTCCCGCGGACCTGCGCAAGGTGGCCGAGGAAAGCATCAAGGAGGCCAGCTACTGGCAACTGGACTACGTGGCCGGTCTGGACAAGAAGATGGTCGAGGACTGCAAGGGGAAGGGGATGCTGGTGACCACGCCGGACCAGGAGGCGTTCCGCAAGGCGACGGCTCCGGCCTACGACGTCTTCTACGCCAAGTTCGGCGACAAGGGCAAGAAGATCATCGAGGCGATCCGCGGGATGTAGGACGGAGGAGGCTGCATGGCTCTACGCGAGGTCATGGTCGTCGTCCAGAAGGGGGACCATTCGCTGGGCTATTACGATTTCGAGACGGGGCGTGAGCTGGACCGGGTCGGGGTCGATCCCTTCCCGCACGAGTTCACCCTGAGTTCGGACGGCCGCGTGGCGTACCTGGCGGGGTTCGGCGTGGCGCTGGCCGAGCATCCCGGCGACGGCGGGAGCACCGTGTCCATCGTGGACGTTCCCGGACGCCGGCGGATTGGGACGGTGCAATGCGGGGACTACCGGCGCCCCCACGACGTCGCCCTGGACGGCCGCGGCACACTGTACGTGGTCTGCGAGGGGTCGAGCCGTCTGCTGGTGGTCCGCGACCCCGCCTCGGGCCGGTTCGATCTGGCGCTGCCCACGCTGGGGCAGGGCTCGCACATGGTCACGGTGCTCCGGGACGGCTCGGTGGCCTTCTCGAGCAACATGGAGTCGGGCACCGTGACGGCGCTCTTCCCCGACGCGCCGGACCGCCCGGGGGTGGTACTCCCGGTGGGGAAGCACCCCGAGGGATCGGTTCTCGATGCCGAGGAGCGGCGCCTGTACGTCATGAATCGCGAAAGCGCCGAGATCACGATCATCGATGTGCGGGAGTTGCGGGTGCTCCGGTCGGTCCCCACGCCGCCCGGCCCGGTGCGGGTCTGTCGCGACGCCGAGCGGCTGCTGGTGGCCCTGTACCACGGCTGCGGCCTGTTGATGGTAGATCTGGACGATCCCGCCAAGCAGCAGGTGGTGCCCCTGCCGGCCAAGGCGATCTCGGTGGGTTACCACGCCCCCAGCCGCATCGCGCTCCTCAGCTGCCACGACCAGCGCGTGTACCTGGTGGACACCATGGCGGGCGCCGTCATCCGCTCGATTTCGACCCGGAGCGATCCGGACCCCATGGCTGTGGTGTCCCTGGATATGTGACCTGTGAACCCGGTTATGTCTCCGCAACGATCAAGAAGGGGGGGTCGATCATGAAACCACGTTGGGTCTCTGGGGTGGCAAGCGCGGCGTTCGTGACCCTGTTCCTCCTGTGCCAGCTCGGATGGTCGGCGGCCGAGGCCCAGGTGATCCAGATGCGGGTGGCCCTGCACATCGATGAGAAGCACCCGGTGTATTTGGGGGCCAAGGAAATGGCGGCCAGGGTGGAGGAGCGTACCAAGGGGCAGGTGAAAATGACGCTCTATCCCAACAATGCCTTGGGGTCGCCGCCGGAAATGGCGGAGCAAGTCGCGCTGGGGACACTTGACATGTCCCTCAATACCCAAGGGCAACTTGAGAACCACGTCAAGGCGTCGGCGGTCGCGCAGCTTCCCTTCATTTTTGACGATTATGCCCACGCCCACCGGACGATGGATGGGCCTGCGATGCAATGGCTCGCCCCCCAGTTCGAAAAGGCGGGTATGATCTACCTCGCCAACTGGGAATGGGGGTTCCGAAACCTGACCAACAACAAGCGCCCCATCATGAAGCCCGAGGACATCAAGGGGCTGAAGATCCGGGTGCCGCCGGAGTTCCACCTCCAGGCGCTGTTCGAGTCGCTGGGCGCGGTGGTGACGCAGATCGCCTGGCCGGAGGTCTACATGGCCCTCGCCCAGAACGTGGTGGACGGCCAGGAGAACCCGCTGAACGCCATCTATTACGCCAAGTTCTACGAGGTGCAGAAGCAGGTGGCCCTCACCCAGCACGCTTACTCCTGCCTGATCCCTATCGTGAGCACCAAGACCTGGGCCAAGCTGAACGCGGAGCAGAAGCAGATTTTAAGAGAGGAAGCCAAGCGGTCCGGGGACTGGGTGCGCAAGGCGCTGAACGATGAAGAGACCGACCTGATCGGCAAGTTCGAGAAGGCGGGCCTCCAGGTCACCCGGCCGGACCTCAAGCCGTTCCGGGCGGCCATCGCGTCGGCCAACGAGAAGATCTACAAGCGCTACGGCGAGGAGAACGTCAAGACCTTCTTGAAGTTCGTCGAGGACGCCCGAAAGAAGTAATCGGCGAGGACGGAGACCAGACCCATGATGACGGCCGCCATCTTCGCGGTGCTCTTCCTCTTCATCCTGATGGGGCTGCCCATTGCGCTCTGCATGGGCTTCACCGCCGTGATCTTCTTCGTGGGGCTCGGGCAGACGGACGTCCTGCTCATGCTCCCGGCCCGCATGTACTCGGGCACCACCAGCTTCACGCTGCTCGCGATCCCCTTCTTCATCCTGGCCGGCAACCTCATGAACACCGGCGGGATGACGCAGCGCCTCGTGCATTTCGCCCAGTGCCTCGTGGGGCATATCCGCGGGGGGCTGGGCCACGTGACCGTCGTCACCAACATGATCATGGCGGGCATGTCCGGGTCGGCGGTGGCGGATGCGACGGGGACCGGGGTCGTCCTGATCCCCGCCATGGAGAAGGCCGGGTATCCCCGGGCCTTCTCGGCGGCCCTGGTGGGGGCGGCGTCCACCATCGGCCCCATCATCCCGCCCAGCATTCCTTTCGTGATCTTCGGCAGCATCACCGGCACCTCGGTCGGCCGGCTGTTCCTGGGGGGCTTCCTACCCGGCGTCCTGATGGGGATCTTCCTGATGATCACGGTGGCCATCCTCTCCAAGCGGCGGGGATACCGGCGGGAGCCGCGGGCGAGCCGCCGGGAATCTCCTGATGGCGGCGCTCCAGGCCACGCCGGCCTGGGGCGCCCCGATCATCATCATCGGGGGAATCCTGGCCGGCGTCTTCACCCCGACGGAGGCGGCCGTGGCGGCCAGCCTCTACGCGCTGATCCTGGGGATGCTGGTCTACGGCGAGATCAAGCTGGCGGATCTCCCCCGGATCCTCTGGGAGACGGTCCAGAATACGGTCCAGGTCATGTTCATCATCGCGGCGGCCGGCATCTTCGGGTTTCTCTTGATCCGGCAGCAGGTTCCGATGACGCTCGTCGAGGGGCTGATGAGCTTGACCACGACCCCCTGGGTCGTCCTCCTGGTCATCAACGTCATCCTGCTGATCCTGGGCTGTTTCATGGAGGCGATCGCCATCATGCTCCTCACCATCCCCGTCTTCATGCCGCTGATCGCGCGGGTGGGGGTGGATCCGGTCCACTTCGGGGTCGTGCTGACGCTGAACCTGATGATCGGCCTTTTGACGCCGCCCGTGGGGATGTGCCTGTATGCCGTATCCGCCATCAGCAAGGTCCCCCTCTGGCCGCTGGCGAAGGAACTGTGGCCTTACATCGTGGCCCTGACGGTTTGCCTCGGCGTGGTGACGTATGTTCCGGGCGTGGTCCTCTGGATTCCGAACCTGGTCATGGGGGCGGCAAAATGACGGCGTCCAGCCGACTGGCGAAGTTGGATCGCGGCCTGGCCGAGGCCATGCGGCGCGTGTGTATCGCGGCCTTCGTCGTCCTCATCGTGCTGGTGACCACGCTGATCCTGATCCGCTTCGTGCCGCTGTTCTCCCTGGGCTGGGCGGATGAGATCGTGGAGATGGCCTTCGCCTGGATGACCTTTCTCGGCGCGGCGGCCCTCTGGAGGAGCTCGATCGCACTTCCGGGTGGACCTGATTCCGAATATGCTGGCCGGCACGCGAGCAGGGCAGGTCCTGGAGATTCTCCTGAGTCTCATGGCGCTGGCCTTCTTCCTGGTCTTCACGTACGAGGGGGCGGTCCTCACGCTGCGGACCGTCATGCCGTCCCCCATCCTGGCCTGGCCGAAGGCCCTCTGGTACATGATCATGCCCATTGCCGGCCTCATCATGATCGGGTACACCCTCCGAGATCTCTGGCTCTTTTCCACGGGCACGCCCTTCTCGCCGGCGAGGCCGTCAAGGAAGGGCACGCCTGAGTCATCACACCGAAGACACGAGGTGTTCTATGGAATCGCAATCTCAGGAGCCCTGGCGCAGCGCCCACTGGCACTGCAGCCCGCACAACTTTGACCCGAGCCTCCAGGTGCCGCCACACCCTGTGGCCCTGCACGACATCACCGTGCGGGACGGGGAGGAGTGCGCCGACGTGGCCTTCACCGTCGACGACAAGGTGCGGATCGCCGAGGCGCTGGCGCTGGTGGGGGTCCGGCGCATGGAGCTGTTCCTCACCGTGCCCGGCTGGCTGGAGGCCGTGCGGGCTATCCTGCGCCGCAAGCTCCCGCTCGACCTCTACGTCACCTGGCACCCCGGCCGCGTGGAGCGGGTGTTGGAGCTCGGCGTCCGGCACATCATGGTCTGGTACCGCATCGGCGAGGAGCACCAGCGCTACGACCTCCGCCGGTCGCGGAAAGAGCTGCTCGATCAGGCCGCCGCGCAGATCGGCGCCGCCCGCCAGGGCCGGCTGCGTGGCCAACCTCTTCCTCGTGGAGGGCAGCCGGGCGACGCTGGAGCAGATCAAGGAGGCGGTCCTGGTCGGCAAGCAGGCCGGCGCCACGGCCGTCACCGTGGTGGACAGCTACGGCGTGGCCCGGCCCGCCGCCATCGGGTTCCTCGTCCGTCAGGTGCGGGAGTGGAGCGGCCTGGAGGTGGATGTCCACTGCCACAACGACTTCGGGCTGTCGACGGCCAACGTGCTGGCCGCCTACGAGGCCGGCGCCACCGGCCTGAACGTGGCGGTGAACGGCCTGGGATACCGGGCGGGAAACGCAGCCCTGGACGAGGTGGCGCTGGCGCTGGAAATTCTCTACGGCGTGGACACGGGGCTCCGCCTGGAGATGCTCCCATGGCTGGGCAAGCTCGTCGAAGAGATCACGGGGATCCCCCTCGACTACTTCAAGCCGGTCACCGGCAAGGGGGCCTTCAGCGTCGAGCAGTGGAAGACGGCGAGCGCCATGGAGGCGGCCGGCGTCCGGCCGTACGCCTTCCCCTTCGAGCCAGAGCTGGTCGGCCGGACCCCACGGGTCGTGGTGGGCAAGTGGAGCGACGTGGGGGCCGTGGCCAAGAAGCTGACCGACTACGGCCTCACCGCCTCGCCGGAGGATCTGGGCCGCATCCTGCTGGAGTGCCAGCGCGCCGGGATCGCCCACCACCGTCCGCTGGCCGATGACGAGTTCCTGGCCATCGCCAAGGCGCAGGGGGCCGTGCCGGCGGAGTAGCAGGCTGCTGAAAGAGGCCCATCTGCGGCGTTGGCGCGCTCGCGCGCGCGCTGCGGCGTACCGCAAGTACGCCTCGCACCTCGCATCGCGCTCCGCCTTGCATCTGGACCTCTTTGAGCAGCCTGGGCGAAAGCAGTTTCTCAGTATCCTGTGGGCGGAGGGGTGGAATTCACAACGGAGGGTAGTCATGGAGCTAAAAGGAGCGGTCGCGATCGTCACCGGCTGCACGGGGGGCCTGGGGCAGCGCATCTGCCGGGCCTTCGCCGAGACCGGCGTACAGGTGGCCGGGATCTATCAGCACTCCAGGGAGCAGGCCGAAGCGCTCGCCAAGGAATGGTCGGCGCTGGGGCCGCGCTGTATCGCCATCCAGGCCGACGTAACGCTGCCCGAGGAGATCCAGCGCATGGTGGATCGGGTGATGGCCGCGTTCGGCCGGGTGGACATCCTGGTCAACAACGCCGCCTTCAATCAGACGGTGCCGTTCAAGGACCTGGACGGCCTGACGCTGGAGCTCTGGAACAAGATCCTGCTGGCCAACCTGACCTCGCCTCTCTTGTGCGTCAAGGCGGTGGCGGCGATCATGCGAAAGCAGGGGCGCGGCCGGATCGTGAACATCGGCTCCATCGCCGGCCTGGCCCCCCTGGGAAGCAGCATGGCCTACGCCGTCTCCAAGGCGGGCGTCATCCATCTGACCCGCTGCCTGGCGGTCGCCTTGGGGCCCGAGGTGGCCGTGAACGCGGTCGCTCCCGGCACGATGATGGGGACGCGAATGACCGCGAAGCTGGCCCCGGAGCTGGTGGAGCGGACCACCAAGGCCGCGGCCCTGCAGAAGCCGGTGGAGCGGGACGACGTGGCCCGGCAGATCGTGGAGTTCTGTCGGAGCGATAGCACGACCGGCCAGGTGCTGGTCCTGGACTCCGGCGTGGTGTACCACTGACAGAATGGACGCGGACCAGAATCCGGGAGAGACACCGCCGGCGTTTCCGTTGCTGCGGGTAGCGGGCAAGACCTATCGCGAGATCGGCGGCAAGATCGGCGCCTATTTTGCCGACCGCATCCGCGGCAACGAGCGCAGGCTGGACTTCTATGATTTGGAGCCGTGCGGGGGACGGGGGCAGGAGGTTGAGCCCGAACGTTGCAGTTGAACCGCCGGTACCAACGGCCGTTGGTGCGCAAAGGGCGCAAAGAAAGACCCGCTGTTTCCAGAGGGTTCCGAAATCGTCTGGTCCGAGCGAGCCGCACAATTTTTATCCGTAGTCCGAGGCCCGATCCACAACGTCTGGCTCGCTTTGCGGTCTCTGCGAGCTTTGCGGTGAAATGTTTGGGTTGAGTGGCCGCAGGGCGAGTAGTGAAGGGGAAGAACCAGATCAGCCCTCTCGCGTCAAGACCTCCACGCCGTCCGGCTTGCCGACGATCACCCGATGCGCCACCCCCAGGAAGAGACCGGTCCCGACGATGCCCGCGCGGCCGAGGAGTTTCGCCTCCAGGCCCGCCGGATTCGCGATCCCACCTTCAAATCGGCAGTGCAGGATGTAGTTTCCCTCGTCCGTGACGAATGGCTTTCCGTCCGGTTCGAGGCGGAGCGTCGGCGCGCCGCCCAGCGAGGCGATGAAGGCCAGGTGGCACTTCCAGCCGAAGGGCACCACCTCGACCGGGAGCGGCGCCTTGGTTCCCAGGCGGCTCACCAGTTTCGAGTCGTCCACCAGGATCACCACCTCACGCGCGGCCGTCGCCACGATCTTTTCCCAGAGCAGCGCACCGCCCAGCCCCTTGATGAGATCAAGCTTGGGGTCCACTTCATCCGCCCCGTCCAGATTCAGATCCAGCGCCGGCCGCTCGTCCAGCGTGGCGAGGGGTACCCCCGATTCACGCGCTACGGCGGCGATGGCGCTGGAGGACGGAACCCCCAGGATGTCCCGGAGCGCGCCCTCGCGAAGCTTCCTGCCGATCGCCTGCACCATCAGAGCGGACGTAGTGCCGCTCCCCAGACCAAGGATCATTCCCGACTGCACCAGGCTCGCACCCCGCTCTGCCGCCGCCTGCTTCGGATTCACGGTCGTCGTCCTTTCAGAAAATGATTCTCTATCGTTTGACCAGCGTCAACGCCCGTGCCGCCACATTTTCCGCTGTGAAGCCGAATTGCTCGAAGAGCACCTTGGCGGGCGCCGAGGCGCCGAACCGCGTCATGCCGATCACGTCTCCGCCCAGCCCCACATACTTGTGCCAGCCCAGAGGGGTCCCCGCCTCCACGGCCACGCGGGCCGTCACGGCGGGCGGCAGAACAGCGTCACGGTAGGCCTGCGGCTGCGTCTCGAACAGCTCCCAGGACGGCATGCTCACCACGCGGGCCATCACCCCTTTCTCCTGCAAGATCTTTTGCGCGCCGGCGGCCAATTGCACCTCGGAGCCCGTGGCGATCAGGATCACTTGAGGATTCCCGCCCGGCGCCTCGGCGAGGACATAGGCCCCGCGCTCTACCCCGCACCCGGGTTGCGCATCGTGACGGTCAAGGACCGGCAGGTTCTGCCGGGTCAGGATGAGGCAGGTAGGGCCATGATGCGTGAGGGCTGCCCGCCAAGCCTCGACCGTCTCCGTCGCGTCGGCCGGCCGGATCACGCGCAGGCCCGGGATGGTCCGCAGGCCCATCACGTGCTCCACGGGCTGGTGGGTGGGACCGTCCTCCCCCAGGCCGATGCTGTCGTGCGTGAAGATGAAGACGACCGGAATCCCCATCAGAGCCGCCAGGCGAATGGCCGGCCGCATGTAGTCGGAGAAGACCAGGAACGTCGCCGTGTAGGGGCGAAGCCCGCCGTGCAGCGCCATCCCGTTGGCGATGGCCCCCATGGCGTGCTCGCGCACCCCGAAGTGGAAGTTCCGCCCGCCGGGGGTGCCCGTCTGGAACTCGCCGCCGGCCGGGACGTAGGTGTTGTTCGACGGGGCCAGGTCCGCCGACCCGCCGACAAGATTCGCCACCGGTCCGTACACCGCCTGGATGACCTTCCCCGACACGGCCCGCGTGGCCACGGCCGGATCGCCCGGCGTGTACCGCGGCAGCGCCGCGTCCCAGCCCTCCGGCAGCGCGCCGCTCATCCAGAGGGTCCAGCGGGCCGCCTCGGCCGGAAAGGCCGCCGCATACGCTTGCAGGCGCTGCCGCCACGCCGCCTCCCATCTGGCGCCGCGCTCCACCGCCTTGCGAAACTCCTGCCGCACCTCGTCCGGCACCAGGAACGCCGGCGACTCGGGCCAGCCCAGCCTCTGCTTGGTGAGCACGAGCTCGTCCTCGCCCAGCGGCTCGCCGTGGGCCTTGCTGGAATCCTGCCGGTTCGGACTCCCGAACCCGATGTGGGTCCGGCACATGACGAGGGAGGGCCGGGCGGTCTCCCGCTGCGCGGCGTGGATCGCCGCCTCCACCGCATCCAGGTCGTTCCCGTCGGCCACCCGCTGCACGTGCCAGCCGTAGGCCTCGAAGCGCCGGCCGACATCCTCGGTGAACGCTAGGTCCGTGCTCCCGTCGATCGTGATCTTGTTGTCGTCGTACAGATAGATCAGCTTGCCGAGCCCGAGATGACCGGCCAGCGACGCGGCCTCGGAGGACACCCCCTCCATCAGGTCGCCGTCGCCCACGATGCCATAGGTATAATGCTCCACGATCCCATGGTCCGGCCGGTTGAACTGGGCGGCCAGCCAGCGCTCGGCGATGGCCATCCCGACCCCGTTGGCAAATCCCTGGCCCAGCGGACCCGTGGTGGTCTCGACGCCGGGCGTGTGGCCGAACTCGGGGTGGCCGGGCGTCCGGCTTCCCCATTGTCGGAACTGCCGGAGATCCTCCAGGCTGAGGTCATAGCCCGTGAGGTGCAGCAAGGCGTAGAGCAGCATCGAGCCGTGCCCCGCCGACAGGACGAAGCGATCCCGGTCCGGCCAGGCAGGATTCGCCGGATGATGCCTGAGGATGCGGGTCCAGAGAACGTAGGCCATGGCCGCCGCCCCCATGGGCATCCCCGGATGGCCGGACTTGGCCTTCTGGACCGCATCCGCCGCCAGCATGCGAATCGTGTTGATGCAGAGCTGATCCAGGCGCTTAGGCTGTTTCGGTTCCGACATGACAGTCCTCCCTTTCCACGGCGGGGGTCCGCGCGCGGCGCAAGGCCGCGGGGCCCTTCGATGGGAGCCAGCCTACCACAATAGCGCTCTCGCTCCGCAACAAGAAAAATTCGTTGCGCATGGCGCGAGTTCGTGACGAACGGCCCGTTGTTCCGATATAATCTCCCCATTCTCTTCATCCCCGCGAGGCCGCGCGTCGGACCGCGCGGTTTTTCGCCCCATGGGTGAAATGGCTCCTCGTCGCTTTGGATGGTTCGCGTGGATTCTCGTCGGAGGCATCGTCCTCGCCGGCGTCCTGCTCGCGTCCGCGCTCGCGCTCCGGGCTTACGCCCCTGCCCTCACCCGGGAGCGCCTCGAGCAAGAACTGACGGAGGCCCTGAGACGTCCGGTCCGGATCGAGGGCGTCACGCTCTCCCTCTGGCGGGGCCGGGCCGTGATCCGCAACCTCAGGGTGGAGGCCGGACCGGGTGTCGCCGAGCCGCTCCTCCGGCTCGGCCGGCTGGAGCTTTCGGTCGGCATCAGCAGCCTCTGGACGCGCGATCTCGTCCTTTCGAAGATTCTGCTGCAGGACCTCGGCCTCAACATCCCGTTCCCCGATTCTCCTCCCCTCTCGATCGATTTCCCCGAGACCGTCGCGATCGGTCCGGTCACCGCGCGGATCGGGACGATCGAGGTGGAGCAGGCTCGCGTGACCTACCGGGATCCCAAGTCGGGTCTTACCCTGGAGGTCCAGAACCTGCGTGGCGTGGCGCGCCTGATCCGCCGGGGAGTCGACGCTGCGCTTCACCTCGACACCTTCATCTTGCAGGCGGGCGGCGTGCGAGAGATCGTCACGGACGTGGACGGGGCGGGGTGGATCCACAACGACTCGCTGTCCCTGCGCAAGCTCACCGGCCGCTGGCTGGACCGACCCGTCCAGGTGGCGGGAGAGGTCCGGCGGCCGCTCGACACCCCGGAGCTTGCCCTGCGGGTGCGGGGCGAGTTCGACCTCGCCAAACTGTCCCAGCGCTTCAAGAGCCCCGCATCCTTCGCGGGTGTGGCAACCGTGGACGGGACGCTCCAGGGCCGCCCGGACGCCCTGGAAGCCTCGGGGCGCGTCACGACCGCCACGCTTCGCGCGGGCCCCGTTCAGGCCCGAGACGTCGCCGTCCGCGGCCGCTGGAGCCGGGGGACCCTCGACCTCTCCGAGGTCACGGCGCATCTCTTCAACGGCACCCTGCGCGGCTCCATCGCGACGAGGCCCGACCACCCCGAGGCGACCCGGATCGCCTTTAGCCTGGAGCACGCCTCGCTGGTCGCCCTGGATGCCCTCGCGCCCACGCCCATCGGTCTTGGCGGCGACCTCGACTTCGAGGGCGAGTTCGCCGTGGATCCGCGCCGGCCCGCGGATGCCGACGGACGCTTCCGCCTGGCCGCCAGGCGCCTCACCCTGCCGGGAGATCTCCACCGCATCGGCCCCGGCACCCTGCGCGCCACAGGGGGTGTTCGAAGCGCCGTGGCAGAGCTCGCCGATGTCAGCGGGCGCTGGGCCGGGATGGAGGTGGAGGCCTCGGGGCGGCTTTCCCGCGATGGGCCCGCCGGCCTGCGCTTCCGCCTCGGTGCCGATCTGGGCGTCCTGGCGCCCCTCTGGGACATCCGACACGCCGTCGGACAGGCGAGTCTTGCGGGAGAAGTCAACGGCCGCTGGGACGACCCCGAGATCGCCGCCCAGGTGCGCGCCCCCGCGATCACTCTGGCCGACGTTGCGGTCGAGGCGATCGAGGCCTCGTTCCGGTTCCGGGGCAAGACGCTCCGCGTGGATTCGGTCGCGGCCGCTCTGGGGCAAAGCCGCGCCGTCGCTTCCGGCAGCCTTAATTGGGATGGCCCCGGCGACCCCGCCAAGGCGGGCGGGGATCGGCCTCTCCGGTTCCAGGCCGACCTCCGCTCCCCGGTGCTGCGCTGGGAGGATCTCGACCGCTGGCTGCCGCCGGCCTGGAAGGGATCGGGCCGGATCGCTCTTTCCGGCCGCCTGGAAGGGACTCCGGCCGCTTGGCGCGGCTCCGGCTTGGTCGAGGCCGTCGGCCTCACGGCGGGATCCGGGATCCCGATCCGAGACCTCCAGGGCGCCTTCAGCCTGACCCAAGACCGGATCGACGTGTCTCACCTGCAGGCAGACGTGGACGGGATTCCCTGCCGCGTTGCGGGCGGCTGGGCATGGAATGGAAGCGGCCAAGCCACGGCCGAGCTGGGCCCCGCCGATCTCGCCCGCGTCCCGGACCTTCCCCCGGAGGCGGCGCTTCGCGGCACGGTCCGGGCGCGCGTCCAGGCGTCCATCCGCCAAGGGGTCGCCGAGGTATCCGGCACCGCGGCGGCGGAGCGGGTCGCGATTCACGGCTTCGCCATGGGCGACGGATCGGCGCAGTTCACTCTGCGCGGCGGTGAGATGCGCGCGGAGGCGGCCTTCCCCGAGATGCATCTCTCCGCCACGGCGCGAGGACAGCTCGATCGAAAGGATCCCCTTGCGGTGCGGATCGAGGCGCGAGATCTCGTCCTGGGCCCCATCCTGCGCGGGATCGATCAGGTGAAGGATAGCGGCCTCGACGGCACGGTGACCGCCCTCGCCGAGTTCCTGATCCCCCTCTCCCAGCCGTCCGCCGCCCGAGGCACGCTGACCCTGGATCCGGTGCGACTCACCCTCGTCGGCGAGGAGTGGACGAACCGCGGCCCCGTATCACTGCGATGGGAGCCGACCGGGCTCCAGGTGGAGCGACTGACCCTGGCCAGCCGTCTCGGAAGACTCCAGGCCTCCGGCCGGCTGGATCCCCACGGACCCCTCGGCCTTCAGGCGGAGGGACAGTTCCCGCTCGGCACGCTCGCGGCGTTCCGGCCCGAAATCCGGGAAGCCGGGGGAACCCTGACCGTTACGGGACAGGTGACAGGAACTGCGTCCGCGCCCCGCTTCGCGGGCGAGGCGACCATCCGGAACGGGAGCCTCCAGCTACGCGAGCGGCCCGAGACGCTCCGAGAGGTTGAGGCGCGGGTCGTGCTGTCGCCAGAGGGCCTCCGGCTGATCGAGGCGACGGGTTCGCTGGGCCGGGGCCGGATTCGCGCCAGCGGCGACCTGACCCTGGAAGGATGGCGGCTTGGAGCGTACCGGTTTTCCCTCACCGGCCAGAATGTATCGCTCACGCCCGTCGAGGGGTTGCAGACGACCTGGGACTGCAATCTCGAGTTGGTGGGCCAGGGAGCCAAGGCTCAACTCCGAGGAGAGGGCCGCCTCCTGCATGGAACCGCGTCCGGCCGCTTCTCCCTGCTCTCCCTGCTCCTCAGCCATGGACCCGAGAAGGCCGTCGAGGCGTCCGACGCCATTCCACTCCGCATCTTGCTCAGGCTGGACGACAACCTGCGGGTGAACATGAACCTGGCCCGGCTCCAGGCGGGGGGCACGCTCAGCCTGGAGGGGACGACCGCCGAGCCGGTGCTCCTGGGTGCCCTGGAGGCGCAGGAGGGCCGCATCACCTTCCGGAACCAGCGCTGGAACCTCGTCTCGGGCGCGGCCCGCTTCGTGGACCCACGTCATACCGAGATGATCCTGGATGTCACCGGGCAGAGCCAGATCAAGGACTACGACGTGACTCTCCGTCTCGCCGGTCGTCCGGACGAACTCAGCGTCACGCTCTCCTCGTCGCCGGCGCTCCCCCAGGACGAGTTGCTCCTCCTGGTGGCCCTGGGCACCTCGAAGCGCGAGGCCGGCAAATCGCCCGAGGGAGCCGTGGTGGGAGAGATGGTCCGTCTTCTCGCTGCGGATCTCCTGGGCATCACGATGGGCGGTCTCGGACCGGATCAGATCAGCATGGAGAAGACCGACACGAACCAGCAGATCGTCCACGTGGGGGGGCAAGTGACCGAGGATGTTCGGATGCTCTACTCGCAGAGCATCTCCGGGACCACGAAGCGCGTGCTCCGGGTCGAGTACCAGATGGTCGGCCCGCTGCTCCTGGCGGGCGAGCAGGACTTCCCGGGGGGCGTTGGGGGCGATCTTATGCTGCGGTTGCGATTCCGATGAGGCTGCCCATCCTGCATCTCGCGGCTGCGGCCGCATTCGCCCTCCTCACAGCCGCGGCCTCCCCCGTTTTCGGCGATCCCCCGGAGATCGTGAAGGGCGTGGACCTGGTCTCCGCCCAGGAACTTCCCACGGAGCTGGTACGGGCTGCCATCGGCGAGCTGGCTGATCGGCCCCGCTCGCGCGCGGCGATCCGGGAGAGCCTGGAACGCCTCTGGTCCCTCGGCCTTTTCTCGGAGGCATGGGTGGACGAGGTACAGGAGCCGGACGGCGTTCGGCTGCGCTTCCATCTCACCCGGCGCCTCCAGGTCCGGCGGCTCGTCTGGCGGGGGGATCCCGGCCTGCCCCTGGTCGATCTGGTTGAGGCCGCCAGCCTCCCTCTTGGGGGCGATGCCGGGACGGACCGGCTGGACGAGGCGCAAAGGCGCCTGCTGGCCGCCTACGCCCACGAGGGATTCTTTGCCGCCCGGGTGACGATCCAGACGAGCGACGACGCCGCGACCAGCGCCCGGGATGTGACCTTTGTCCTCGAGGCGGGACCGCGCGCCCGGATCGGACGCGTGACGCTGCGCGGCGTCTCGGGTACCGAGGCCGCGGCGCTGACCAAGAGGCTCGGGCTCGAGGCGGAGGACGACTACGGTGAAGCCGCCGGCCGTAGACGCGCCCAGGCGCTCGAGGAAACGCTCCGGCAGGAGGGATTCTTCGAGGCGCGCGTCGCCGTCCAGCACACGATCCGGGACCCGGAGGCAAACCGGGTCAATCTGGAGATCGGGGTCGAGCCGGGACCCAAGTACGTGGTGCAGTTTTCCGGGGTCGCGGAGCTCGGCGAGTCCGACCTGCGGGCCCGGCTCACCTTCCAGGACGCGGGCGCGGTGGACGAGACGGAGGTAGCCACCAACGCCCGCGAGATCGAGGCCGCCTACCGGGAAGCGGGATTCGCCTTCGCCAGCGTCTCGGGGTCGCTAGAAGCGGAGGGCGATCCCCGGCCGATCCGGTTCCTCGTGACGGAAGGACCAAGAGCGATTGTCGAGGCCATCTCGTTCTCCGACAACCAGCCATTCCCCGCCAAGCGGCTGCAAGAGCAGATGGAAACGCGATTGCCCGGCCTCTTCGCCCGCGGCCCGTTCCGGCAGGACGCCCTCGACCGGGACCTTCGCGCCTTGACCGCCTTCTACCGCAGCCAGGGGTATCCCGACGCGGTCGTGGGACCCGCGGACGCGCAGTTCTCCGCGGACCGTCGCGGCGTGCGGATCGCGATCCCCATCCAGGAAGGTCCCCGTCTCACGGTGGGCGCCGTCTCCGTCGAGGGCGCCGGAGTCCTCTCCCCCGCCGAGGTTCTGGCCGCCCTCCCCTTCAAGACGGGAGACCCCTGGACGGTCGGGCGAGAAGCCGAGGCGCGCCGGAGCGTCGCACGCCTCTACGCCCGGAAAGGCTATCTGGGCGCCCAGGTCGCCATCGCGACCACTCGTCACGAGGACCGCGCCGACGTCCTCATCCGAGTTCGGGAAGGGGCGCAGACGCGCGTGGGCCGGATCCTGATCGGCGGCCTGATCCTGACGCGGGAATACGTCGTGCGACGGGAGCTCCCGTTCGCCCCGGGCGACCCCTGGAACCCCGAGGTCCTGGCGGACACCGAGCGGCGGCTTTCTGCCCTCGGCCTCTTCGATCGCGTCCAGATCGGCCCGCTCCAGCCTCCGCCCGCGCCTTTCGCCGACGTCGAGATCACCATCCGCGAGGGACGGCCCTGGCGCATGGAGTTCGGCGGCGGCTACGGCAGCGACCAGGGCTGGCGGGGAATCCTGGAGGTTGGTAACGACAACCTGTTCGGCACCGGGCAGAGCGCCAGCGCGCGCGAGAAGGTGACCAATTACGGCGACCGGACCGACCTCACCTATCGCTTCCCCCGGCTGCTCGGAACGCCTCTCAAGGGAGATCTCGGCCTCTTTCGCGAGTACCGGGATCAGTTCGGGTACAAGCTGGATCAGGCGGGATTCGCCACGGGGGTCGAGCGCACTCTCCTCCCGGTGCCGTTCAAGGATCTCTACCGGCTGCGGCTGGGCCTGCGCTACCAGCTCGCCTGGATCCGGCAGTACGATGTCTCTTCGTCGCTGGAGACGGGGGGCGCCGACGCTATCGTCCCGGGCTCACAGATCGTGGCCAAGATCTCGCCCGCCGTGACGCTGGACTACCGCGACAGCGTGGTCGATCCGAAGCACGGGAGCTTTCACACGATCTCCGTGGATCTGGCGGGCACCTACCTGGGCAGCCAGGCAAACTTCGTCAAGTCCAACATGGAGACCAAGTGGTTCTTCGAGTGGCCGCCGCAGACGACCCTCGCCCTGGGAGCCCGGCTCGGCTTGGCGACCCCCTACGGGAATTCCAATTCGCTCCCGAGCCAGGAGCGGTTCTACGCCGGAGGGAGCACGACGATTCGGGGCTACCCGCAGGACAAGGTCGGCCCCCTCGACAATAATGGGAACCCGTTTGGGGGAAACGCTTTGACGATCGGCAACCTGGAATGGCGCTTCCCCATCTGGCGGTGGCTCGGCGGCGTAGCATTCGTGGACACCGGCGCCCTCACGGAGGACGTGGGCAACCTTCGCCTTTCGGACTTCAAGACCGGCGTCGGGAGTGGCCTGCGCATCACGACCCCCATCGGGCCGGTCCGCTTCGACGCCGGCTATGCACTGAACCCGATCGAGAACACGGGACGATGGCAATTCTACATCGCAATCGGCCACGCTTTCTGAGCGTCGCCGCCGGCTTCAGCCTCGCCGTCCTGCTGTGCGCCGCGTCCGCGGCCGCCGCCGCGACGTTTCTGGACGCCGTCTTGGCCGGCGTCGCGGGTAGCACGATCGTCGCGAGCGACGTGGCCGTCGCCCGGGGCCTCTCCCTGTTCGGGGCGCGGCCGTCGGATGCTCCGATCTGGAAGGAGGACGCCGAACGGCTGGTCGATGGCCGGCTGATCGACCAGGAAGCGGCTCAGTTGGCGATCGGCGGGAACCCGCAGGAGGCGGAGGAAGCGTGGCAGGCCGCGGCGGAGCGCGTGGGAGGAATGGCCGCCCTCCATGCCTGGATGGACCGGAGTCTCCTCGACGAGGCCCGGGTCAGAAGGCTGGTGGAGGCAGATCTCCGCTGGCGGCAGTTCGTCGACCTCCGGTTCCGGGCCTTCGTCTTCATCTCCGAGGCGGAGGTGACGGCGGCCTTGGGGCCGGAAACCCATTCCCAGGAAGTCCGCGAGGGGACCAGAGAGAGACTTCGGGCAGAGGCCACCGATCGGGATCTGGCGGAATGGCTGGCGGAAGCGCGCAAGCGGGTCACTGTCCGGTACGCCGCACTCGGCGAGGGGGGCATTCTCCTGCCCTTCCCCATGCCGCCCCTAGCTGCTGAGACCCAGAAAGATCCGGCGCGCCGGCCCTAGGTTATCCGCGCCCGACCAGCTCCAGGAAATCGCGGGCGGCGCCGGCGAACAGGGCGCAGGCGCTCACCATGATCAACTGGAAGCCCTGCTCGTAAAGCGCGCGGCCGTTCGCCGCGTCGAGGGCCAAGATCATGCCGGGTTTACACGCCGTCTTGGCGGCCGCCAGGACCTGGGCCACGGCCGTCTGGACGCGCGGATCCTTCCAGCCGCCGGGGATTCCCATCGAGAGTGCCATGTCGCCAGGGCCGGTCAAGACAACATCCACTCCTGGCGTCCCGCAGATCTCCGGCAGGTTCCGCAGCGCCGCCTCGTCCTCGACGAGGGGAATACAAAGAACCTCGTCGTTCGTCTTGGTAAAATAGTCCGCCTGGCTCTGGGTGATGCCGTAGTTGGCGGCCCGCGACCGGCCGAAGCCGCCGCGGATGCCGACCGGCGGGTACTTCATCGCCGCCACCATAGCCTCGGTCTCGGCTCGGTTCAGGATGTTGGGCACGATGATCCCGCCGGCTCCGACCTCTAGGTACTCCAGGATGATCGCCGGATCGTTCTTGGGCACCCGCACCAGACTGGTCATCCCGGTGAGGTCGGCGGCCCGGATCAGGCCGCGCGCGGTCTCCGGATTGAGCCCGCAGTGCTGCGCATCCAGGAACACGCAGTCGTAGCCCAGGTGGCCCAGAATCTCGATCAGCTCCGGGGTCGCGAACTCCACCAATGCTCCGCAGGCCCGCTTCCCCGTCGCCAGTTTTCGCTTCAGGCTGTTCGTACGCACGCGCACCTCCTCTGGGTTCCGTCTATTCCATCACACTTCGGCTTCCTTGCTCTCTTCGCGCACGGCCGAGGGCTCCATGCCTGCCAGGCGGACACGGCCAGATAACCAGCCAGCACCCTATACCGCCTCCCTCGAAGGGATGTCAACAGAGAAAGCACGACAGATCCGGGGGGCCGTATCTCGACAGGAGCGGCGACAGGTGGGAACGCGGCGTCGACCTCGGCCATCAATCGCTGGGACCCAGAAGCGGCCCGCCGAACTCCGCCAGGAAACCCTCACACGCGGCATCCGAGCCGGCCAGCACCAGTCGGTCAGCGGCCTGCAGCGGGCCGGCGCCGTCGGGGGCCAGGACCTCGTGGCCCCGCATCACCGCCACCAGCCTCATTCCATTCCGCGAGGCAAACGCCTGCCCCGAAGTCTTGCCGACGAGCGGGTTCTTGCGCGACTCCAGCTCGAAGGCGATGATGCGTCCCTTCCCGTTGTGAATGCTGATCGAACGACCGAGGCGCAGAAGCTTGTCGAGATCGGGCAGGCTGATTGGACCGAGGTCCCGCAGGCGCTCCTGCTCCACAAGCCTGAGGGCCCCCTGCACAATCCGCCGGTAATGCACGGGGGAATCTAGCCGGGCCTCCACCTGCGACTCGTAGAGACGCGAGTATCGCCAGCGGGCCCCGACAGTGCGCTGTACCAGAAAACTGAGCGTGGTGGCCAACATGGACGGGACGATGAGGCCGTAGCCTCCTGTCATTTCTGCAACCATGATCAGGGTGGAGATCGGCACGCGGGCGGTCCCCGCGAAGACGGCCCCCATTCCCACTACCACGAATGCCGCCGGAACGATATGAGCGCCGGGGGTCCACAGATCCACGACGTAGGCCACCCATCCCCCCAGCATGGCGCCGATGAACACGTTGGGACCGAACACGCCGCCCGACCCCCCGGACGAGACCGTCACCGACATGGCGACGATTTTCACGAAGACGAGGAGCAGCAGTTGGTGGCCGATGAAGTTGGCCGTCATGGCCATCTGCACCCAGCCGAACCCCGTCGACAGGGTCGCGGGGAAGGCCATACCGATCAAACCCATCAGGAGTCCCCCGATGGCAGGCTTCACGTGGTTCGGCACCCGGAGCCGCCGGAACAGATCGCGAACCCCATAGAAGATCGGCGGCTCGACCGCCCCGACGATCCCGGCAAGAACACCCAGCAGCGCGTAGCCGGCAAGCTCGACGGGACGGGTGAAGGTCAGATTGGACGGTAAGACAAAGAGCGGAGACCAGCCGACAAACATGCCGTTGACCGCATAGGCCACCACCGCGGCCACGAGGGAATACGGTAGGACCTCGTACTCGAAGACCATGCCGGCATACAGAATCTCGGCGGCGAAGATCGCCATCCCCAACGGCGCCCGAAAGATCGCCGCCAAGCCCGCCCCCATCCCGGAAAGGACGAGCAGCCGTCGCTCGGCGACGGGCAGCCCCAGCAACTGGCAGAGGACAGAGGTGGCCCCGGAGCTGATCTGCGCCGCCGGCCCCTCGCGACCCGCCGCGCCACCGGAGCCGATGGTGATGGAGGAGGCAATCGCCTTGATGAGAGGCACGATCGGCCGGACCAGGCTTCCGCGGTAGTGATAGGCGGCGATGGCGGCATCCGTCCCGTGCCCCTCGGCTTCAGGTGCCAGCGAATAGACCAGCAGCCCGCAGAGGAGTCCGCCCAGCGTGGTGGTGAGCGGGATCAGCCAGAGGGCCCAGGGGCCGAACTGGGGCGCCGGGCTCATGATCCCGAGGGACGGTGGGACGTATCCCGCGATCCCTTTCATGAAGATCCGTTCCCCCCATCCCAGCATCCAAATGAAGACCTGCGCCCCCACACCCCCCAGGACGCCGACCAGGGCTGCATAGTACAGCAAGCGGTTCGAGCGCCAGGCGGATCGCACCGCCGCACGCATCCGCCGCGCGGTGCGCGGTGCCTTCCGGGGCCCCCTCGCACGTGTAGCCTCCATGCCTCCTCCGTTCCCTCGGTCCAGTTTCCCATCAAACACGCCCCCCGCTCCCCCGTGTTGTGCGCAGCACGCCAGAACCGGCTGAGGCCTTGCCATGCGGGCGGCATCTTGGCGAGTTACGGGGGGCTGGAGGGACGATTGGCGTGTCTATCGGTGTGGCGGCGGCGCCTGGGTCGCGCGGTCTCCCACTCTTGTATTCCTCAACCTCTCGAGGTACCGGCCAACATCCGCAGCGCCTTCAGCCGGCGCCCACACCGCGAAGTCCGCTGCGGTTCGTGAGTCGTACGGCCCCTGCTTGACCTCCACAAACACCGAGCCTTCGGCCAGCGGGATCCAGGAATGCCACGTATCGGGTGGAATCTCGAAACCGACGGCCTCCGCGCCGGGGCCGACCGAAATCCTTCTCGTGACACAACCGGTGTCATCGAACAGGAGCACGTCAAACCGCCCGCGAATCACCACCGCGAACTCCCGTTTCGCCGCATGGCGATGCGGCCGGAAATACGAATCCCGCATCGCCGCCACAAACATCCGCTGGATCGGATCGGACGGTGATTCGTGGAGATTGTGGTTGGTGCGCCTTCTGTCGCTGGCGGCGGCCCGAGCGATCAACTCATCGATCAAGACGGAGGTTATCACCTTCATCCGGACGCACCCCACATTGCGAGCTCGCAGGACCGGCGAAGCATTCAGCCCTTCATCGCCCCGGCGGTCAGACCCTTGATGAGATGCTTCTGGAGGAAGACGAAAAGGATGGCCACGGGGACGGTACTGATCATCACGCCGGCGGACAGTTGGCCCCACTGGACCTCATACTGGCCGGCCATGTAGAGGAGCCCGGCCGAGAGCGTCCGCATCCCGGTGCTGCTGGTGAATGTGGTGGCAAAGAGCAGCTCGCTCCAGGAGGAGACGAAAGCGAAGATGGCGGTGGCGGCAATCCCCGGCGCCGCCAGGGGCACGATGATCTTGAGCATGGCGCCGAACCGGCTGGAGCCGTCGATCATGGCGCTCTCCTCCAGCTCGCGCGGGATGCTCTCGAAGTAGCCGACCAGCATCCAGACCGTGAACGGGACGGTGAACGAGAAGTTGGAATAGATCAGCGCCTGGTAGGTATCGATCAACCCCATGGCATACCACTGGGAAAGGAGCGGCGGGATCAGCAGGACCGCGGGAAACATCTGCGTGGCCAGGAAGACCAGCATCAGGGTGTTCTTGCCGATGAACCGAAAGCGCGCCAGGGCATAGCCTGCCGAGGTGGAGATCGCGATGGTGGCGACCATAGTGACCGAGGAGACCCACAGGCTGTTGGCAAAAAAGACGCTGAAGGGTGTGAGCCGCGATGTCCAGGCCTCGACATAGTTCCGGAGGGTGGGTTGGAGGGGAATATAGGTAATGGGCGTCACATAGAGCTCCACTCGAGTCTTGAGCGAGGCGGATAATGCCCACAGGAACGGCCCCATGGCAAACAGCGTCATGATCGCCAGTCCCGCCCAGAGGACCGGGCCGCCCAGGATGCGCTCGAACGGATCCCCGGATTGATGTCTTTTCATCCCGATACCGACTCCACACCCTTCGTGAACTTCAGATAGAGGGCCGTAAAGACCAGCATGAGGACCAGGAGGAAGACGGACAGTGTCGCGGCGTAGCCGAAATCCAGGTCCGTGTACGCCGTCAGCAGCGTGTAGCTGGAGGTGATCTGCGTCGCGTTGGCTGGGCCGCCGCTGGTCATGACGAAGATCAGATCGGCGTAGTTGAACGTCCAGATGATGCGGGTTGCCGTGGCGACCACGATGATAGGCCGCAGCATGGGCAGGGTGATACGCCAGAATCGCTGGGTGACGCTGGCCCCGTCCACCGTGGCGGCCTCATACACCTCGTCCGGGATGCCCTGCAGGCCCGCCAGGATCATGATGCTGAAGAACGGAATCCCTCGCCAGATATTGGTGAAGATGACGCTGGCCATGGCGGAGGCCGGCTGGCTCAACCACGCGATGGGGACGGTGAGCAGCCCCAGGCGCTTGAGGATGTCGTTCAGCGGTCCGTAGTTCGGCTGATAGATATACTCCCACACCAGGCCGACGACCACACCCGGGATGATCCAGGGGAGCAAGTTGAGCGTCCGATAAAAGGCTCGCCCTTTGAATTCGGCGTTCAGGAGCAAGGCGCCCAGAAAGCCAAGCACGAACTGGATGCTGACCGAAAAAAAGACCCAGACGAATGAATTCTTCAGCGTCAGCCAAAACGTCGGATCGTGGAACATCCTCAGGTAGTTGCCGAAGCCGATGAATCGGTAATCGTGCGGGCGGGAAAGGACGTTGTAGTACAGGCTCATATGGATGGCTTTGATGATCGGAAAAAGGATCGTGCCCCCCAGACAGATGGCCGCCGGCAAGAGGTAGACATAATTGGCGAGCGTCTCTCGCATCGCTCGGGAGAGGAGCGGCCGCGGCACAGACACGGCGACACCGGCGTCCCTGTTCACCTGAGAGCTTCCCTTTGTGAGCCTACGCGCGGAAGACACCCCCGGAGATCGATGGACCGATCTCCGGGGGCGGGACAGCAGATGGTTGCTACGCCATGTTCTTGGTCAGCATCTCGGCGAACTTGTCCAGACACTGCTTCGGCGTGATCTGACCCACAAACGCCTGCTGGAACATCGGCACCCCCTCGGAATCCAGCTTTCCGCCCCAGGACGGATACGCCAGATAGGGGCTGACGATGGAGAATGGGATGGACTTGACAAAGCCCGCGTAGGCCGGCTCGGTGTATGGCGGCCGCTCGGACAGGTTCTGCCGGGTGGGCAGCAGGCCGAGGGTCTTGCAGTACTGGTAGTGCTGCTCGTCGTCCATCATCCAGCTCAGGAACTTCCAGGCCCCATCCTTGTTCTTGCCGCCCTTGAACATGGTCAGGGTCTCGGAGAAGAAGAACGAGGCGCGCTTCTTGGCCGGCCCGACCGGGATCGGGAGGGTGGCAAAGTTCGGCTCGCCCACGAACTTCTTCTGCTCCTCGATCGAGCCCGAGTTGTGCAGATACATGCTGGTCACGCCGCGCCCGAACCCCTCGACGATCTGGCGATAGGCATCCGTCGGGGCGCTGGGCGGGGTGACCTTGAGCTTTCGGATCAGGTCGATGTACCATTCGAAGGCCGAGACCGCCTCGGGCGAGTTGATCACGACCTTGCCGTCCTTCAGCACCTGGGCCCCGTTGCCGTACATGAACTCGGTGGCGTAGAGAACCGCCCAGGTTCCGCCCCCGCGCAGCCCGAAGCCGTACTGGTTCTTCTCCGGCTTGGTGAAACCCTTGGCCAGCGTCAGGAAGTCGTCCCAGGTCCACTCGAAGCTGGGCGTCTTCAGCCCATACTCTTTCACCCGGTCCGTCCGGATGAAGATGGCGTCGTTGGTGAGCGCCAAGGGGAAGGACACGATCTTGCCCTTCAGGCTGACGGTCTGCCAGGCCGTCGGCGCCGTGCTGGCGTAGTACTTCCACCCCTTGATCTGTCCCGTGAGATCCTCCAGCGCGCCCATGCCGTCGAACTCGCCCAGCCAGTTGTCCCACATCTGGCAGCAATCCGGCGGATTGCCGGCAGAGATAGAGGTGATCAGGATCTGCCGCGCTTGGGCCTGGGGGACGAACTCCACCTTTACCTCCACGTCCTTTTGCGACTTGTTGAAGCGATCGACCAGCGATTCCACCAGACTGATGCGAAGCGGTTCGGGCACGCTGAACTGGAACCGGACGGGCACGGCGCCGAAGGCCTTCCTCGGGGACAGGAACGGATCCTGTCGAACAAGATCGACGGCCGCGAGGGCGCCGGTTGCAGCGGCCGTTTGCAGGAATCTCCGACGGGACAATCGCCGACTGTCATCCATGGCTTCCCCTCCTTCTCGCACAAGCCCCAAAGACCGGGATGGGTCGCCCCGCGATCAGCGGGATTCCCGGCACTCACCCCATTGTATTTCTTTCGTAACACCGCTTCCGTTCGGTTGTCAAGCTCGATTCTGGCCCGCAATGCGACTGGGCAATTCGGCACATAGCAGGCGGCTGAAATCTCACTATGCCGGGGCGAGAGGATCAGGGCATCCATTGACAGCCCGCCGACCGGATGGTACGTTTCCGGCCGATCGGTCTCGCGCGGAACTGATCCCCGGGATGGCCATCCGCACGGCGAGGGTCACGCCCCGATTCTTCTCGCGGAAAGGAAACCTGTCCGATGAATCTCTTGAAACAGTACACGCCGAAGGACGGCTACACCCCTTTGGTGAAGCCGGGGAAGGACGGCATCGAGCTTCTGGAAATCGGGATTCTGCGGCTTCAGCCGGGCAGCGCGTATCGGGGCGTCAGCGAGGGCCAAGAGACTTGCATCGTTCTTCTGGGCGGCCTCGCCAACGTGACGGTGGGCGAGGCGAGCTTCATCTCGATCGGCGGCCGGGCGACCGTGTTCGCCGGCCGGGCCACCACACTTCACATCCCGCCGGGATTCAAGTTCAAGGTCGAGGCGATCGGCGCCGTCGAAGCGGCGATCGCCCGGGCCCCGAGCGATCTTCCGGGAGAGCCCCGCCTGATCGGGCCGGAGAAAGTGAAGGTCTCCACGCGCGGCAAGGACGCCTGCGAGCGGCAGGTCCACGACGTCCTCGGCGCCGGCTTTCCCGCTAAGCGCATCGTGGTCGGGGAGACGTTCTGCAGCGCCGGCCGGTGGGCGAGCTATCCCCCCCACAAACACGACCGCGAGGCCCCGCCGGACGAGACACGGCACGAGGAGATCTACTTCTACAAATTCAACCCGCCCCAGGGCTTCGGCTTCCAACGCGTCTACAGCCCCGAGCGGAAGCTGGACGAGAGCTACGCGATCCGCGACAACAGCCTGGTCAAGATCCCCTACGGTTACCATCCCCTGGTGGTGGCGCCGGGATACGCGCTCTACTACCTCTGGTTCATGGCCGGCGAGTCGCGCCAGTGCCTCCCATACGAGGACCCGGACCACAAGTGGACGAACGATCAATAGCTACCGGCGCGGTCGTTTGTTCCGCTTGCTGATCTGAGACTGCAACACCGATCTCGTCTGTCCAATCCCGCACGGTCCCCGCGCCGCCCCTGTGGGTACCCGGCGTCACCCGAATAGCTCGAGACCGGGCGCTTCATCTCGAAGAAATCGTGGACGTGGGTGTACATCTCCCCGGCAAGCCTGCCGACGGGCTTGAGGCGGTGCATGTCGATTCGCCCGGTGCCCGAGTCGTAGAGATCGTCCCGAAGGTGGAAGTGTAGGATCTCGCCGAGCACGAGACTGTGCGGCCCGTGCCCGACGCGCAGGATCTGGGCCACCCGGCATTCCAAGTTGATCGGCGCTTCGCGGACTCGCGGGGCGCGCACCTTCGTGCTCGGCACGGCCGTCAGCCCCGCCAGCACGAACTCGTCAATTTCGGGCGGGTACTCTCCGGACGTCAGATTCATCTGCTCCGCGAGCGCGTCGTCCACCACGTTGACGACGAAGTCGCCGGTCGCCTCGAGGTTCCGCACGGTATCCTTCAGGCCGGTACCCGCCGCCACGAGCCCATCGGCGCGGGGCCCCGCCGAGAACGCGAGTGTCGGGGGATCATTGCACACCCCCATGAAGAAACTGAACGGCGCCAGATTATGCGCCCCGTCGACGTTCGCCGTCGATACCCACGCGATCGGCCGCGGGACGATGCAGCCGATCAGGAGCTTGTAGATCGTGGACGGCGGCATGCTGCAAGGGTCAATCTCCACGCGAGCCTCCTTGGCGGTGATGGCGACGATATACGGGATTCGAGCCCGCTGCCCGTAGTCAATCCCGGCGGGTGGCGGCCTGATTCACCCGCGCGAAGATCGCGTCAAGCTCCTCTCGCGAGGCGCGGCTGGCCTCGGCGGAGAAGCCATAGGGAATCTCCAGGGCGCCCTCGCGCAGGCGGGCCATCACATGGTCGGCGAATTCTGCCGCGGGCACGCCGAAGGTGTGCAGGCCGGGGCCGCCCAGGTCAGTGTTCACGGCCGGCGGCACGACCTCCACGACTCGGATCGGCGTCTGGGCCAACTGGTGCCGGAGCGAGAGCGTGAACGAGCGCAGCGCCGCCTTCATCGCGCAATAGATCGGCACGCCCGCGAGCGGGCTGAACGCCAATCCCGAGGTGATGTTCACAATCGCCGGGCGCTCCTGCCCCAGAAGATGCGGGATAATAAGCCTGGAGAGGTGGATCGGCGCCTCCAGGTTGATCGCGATCTCCTGGCGCGTCTCGCGCCACTGCTCCAGGGCTGGGAGCTGCACGCGTCGCTGGATGCCGGCATTGTTGACGAGCATGTTGAGCCGAGGAAAGGCCGTTGACGCCCACCGGGCCAGCGAGATGCGATCACCTTCCTCGGCCACGTCGCAGACCCGGATGGCAAGCGCTGGATAGCGGGCCTGCGCCTCGCGCAGCTTCTCTTCCCGGCGGCCGCAGACGATGACCTGGCTGCCTGCATGGAGGAACTGCTCGGCCAGCGCAAGGCCGATACCCGAAGCGCCGCCGGTGATCAGGATGGTATTCGCACCCAATTCCATGCTGGCCTCCTTAGCAGGATGCTGAAAAACTCATTCTCGCTCAGGCTGCTCAAAAAGGTCCAGATGCAAGGCGGCGCGCGATGCGAGGTGCGAGGCGTACTTACGCGTACGTCGCAGCGCCGCGCGAGCGCGCCAACGCCGCAGATGGGCCTTTTTCAGCAGCCTGTTAGGCGGCCGCGCGGGCTTTGCGAATCTGCTCGGCATGGGTGTGGGCATGCGGGGCGTAGATCTCCAGCCATCGCTCGGGCGAGTACCGACCGCTCTCGCTATGGGTGCCCTGTCGGGCCCATTGCGCGTCGGTCATCTGCTCCAGGATCTCCGCGGTGGCGCGCCGGACGGCCCGGAACGCCTCGAGCGAGGCCTGGATCGGCCGGGCGTAGTAGAGCCGCCCCGCATAGAGCTTCTGGTCGTACGCGCGGATCACCGCCTCGTCCTCGGCGAGCAGCATCCGCAGCCGGACGGCTCCGATCATCTCGCTGTCGGCGAGGTGATGCGTGATCTCCCGGGCGGACCATTTCCCGGGCGCCGGCCGGGCGTCCAGTTCGGCCTCGGTGCTGCCGGCAAGGGCCTCGGCCACCACGCGGCCGCCGTCCTTGTACTGTGCGATCAACGCTTCACGGGTCTTGGTATCCATGGCACTCCCTCCCTTGTTCGATGGGTCCGCGCCACCTCCCGGGCCCCGCGTCGGCGAGGCCGGCGAGGGCTTCCAGGCATGTCACAGCTCGGCTACGGGGAGGATAGCATGGCAAGCACCGGGGCGGTAGGCAACGGCAACAGGCGGGCCATTGCCGGACCTTTGGCTTGAGACGTTCTCGGGCGCGGCCGCTCGCCTGGCCTGGACGTATTGCGCGGAGTGGGGCCGCGCCCGATCGTCGTTACTTTCAGGACTATTGCTTGCGAGCCTTCTGCGCGTCGAGCGCTTTCCGATGCTTCTCGAGGTAATCGGCCCGGGGTGGGCAGAAGATATCGATGGCCTTGCAGTCCACCTCGCGGATGCGGCCTCCATGCTCGATATTCGACGGCAGAACGATCACGTCCCCTTTCTTCACGCGGTAAAGCTTGCCCTCGATGATCTCGTCCATGTAGCCGTCGATGACGATCATGATCTGCTCGGCTTCGTGGCGATGAGGCGGGAAGAAAGAGTTCGCCGACATCGTCAGGAAGCTCACCAGCGCCCGCTCGCCCGGGACGATGTGGCTGGTGGTGCCGGGGACGAGTTCGGCCAGGGGAATGTCGGGGTAGTGGACGATCCGCTGCGTGACTTCTTCCTCGGTGGCGTACGGTTCAGTTCCGGACATCGTAGGTTTCCTCCGTAAGTGTTTCTGGTTGTCTGGGGTAGAACGCTGACCCGCCCCAGCCTGTACCCCCTGGGCAAAGACCGGCTAGGGATGGACGAGGTTGGGCGGCTGTTCGCCCAGGAGCACCGCGCGGGCATTCTCCGCGGCGATCCGCCGGCATTCCTGCAGCGAGGTTTCCGAGACATAAGCGACGTGTGGCGTGATGAGACAGTTATTCAGGCTGAAGAGCGGGTTGTCCTTGGGTGACCAGTGGTCAAGCTTGGCAGGCTCCTCTTCGGTGTCGTCCAGACCAGCCGAGGCGATCCGCCCCTCGCGGAGCGCTTGGGCGAGGGCGGCATTGTCTACAATCTTGCCGCGCGTACAGTTTACCAGGACGGCATGAGGACGCATCCGGCGGAGCGCCCGTTCGTCTATCAAGTGGTGTGTCTCGGGGGTGTACGGACACATCACGTTGACCACATCCGCTCCCGCAAAGACTTCGTCCTGGGCGACCTTTCGCACCCCCAGGGTGCTCATGAAGCTCGCGGACACGTACGGGTCGGATGACATCAGCGAAAAGCCGAAGGCGAGGAGCTTGCGGGCGATGTTCTGGGCGATCCGCCCGAACCCGATGAATCCCCAGACCATACCCCGGAACCGTAGGACCGGCCCTCCCGAGGCGCTCCAGTGCCACTTTCCGTCGCGGCAGGCCTGGGTGTACATGGGGAGCCGACGGATGAGCGTGAACGCGAGAGAGATGGTGTGGTCCGCAACCTCGTCCAGGCAGTAGTCCGGGACGTTGGTCACGACCATTCCGTGCTCGTATGCGGCCTGGACATCCACGATATCCACCCCGATCCCGTAACGGCAGATGGCCTTGCAGCGGGTGAGCCTGGCGATGGTCTCGCGGGGGATCTTGGCGTACTGCTGGAGGATAGCGTCCGCATCAGCCGCCAACTCGGCGAGGCCTGCCCCCGTCCGGCACTGGAGGCCGATAACCTCCGCACCGATGGGCTCGAGCACGCCCCGCTCAATGGCAAGGTCGGGATAATCATAATCGCTGACGTAGACTTTGTAGGCAGGCATTGGCGCGTTCTCCATTTCGCCGGTCGGCGCGGTTCGATCCTCACGCCGCCGGACAGGGGCTCCATCATTATCAATCAGGCGGGCCGAGGCCATCCCTCGCGGGAACAAGTCATCGAATAAACAGCCTGGGCATAAACAGAACCAGACTCGGCCAGTAGGTTAAGACAAGCAGAGCCACGATCAGGCTGAGCAGAAAGGGCCAGAGAGTCTTGACCGTATCTTCGATGGTGACCCCGCCCATCTTGCAGGTGACGAAGAGGGCCGGACCCAGCGGAGGGGTGATCAGCCCGATGGCCAGGTTGACGCACATGATGATGCCGAAGTGTATTGGGTCGACGCCGAGTTTCGTAACGACCGGCAGGAAAATGGGGACGAGAATAATGCAGGCCGCCGAGATTTCCATGAAGCAGCCGGTGATGAGGAGCAGGATATTGATGATGAAGAGAATGATGTACACGTTGTTCGACAGGGACAGGGCCAGGTTGGTCACCCGCACCGGGATCTCATACATGACCAGGAGAATCGAGAAGAGTTTGGCCGCCGCGATGATGAGCAGAACCATGCCGGTGACCGACGCCGAGCGCAGGCAGATCGTCGGGACCTGGCGGAGGGAAAGCGTCCTGGTGAAAAAGCCGAGGAGAACGCTGTAGACCACGGCTACGCAAGCAGCCTCAGTCGGAGTGAAGATTCCGAACATGATCCCACCGACGATGATCCCCGGCATCAGCAAGGCCGGCAAGGCCCGCCAGAAGGCCATCAGGGTTTCCGAGGCGGACGACCGGTCCGTTCGACGCGGGAAGTGGCGACGCTTCGCCTGCACGTAGACCGTGAACGCCAAGGCGAGGCCCATGAGCAGGCCGGGGACAATGCCGGCGATGAGCAAGCTGGCGATGGACGCGGACGCGGCGATCCCATAGACGACGAGAATGATCGAGGGAGGAATAATGGGGCCGATGGTCGAGGCGGCCGCGATCAGTGCGGGGGCGTACGTCTCCGGGTAGCCCTCCTTCCTCATGGACGGGATGAGGACGGAGCCGACAGCGGCCGCGTCGGCGACGGCGGCCCCCGTCACGCCGGCAAAGAACACGCAGGTCGCGATACAGACCTGTCCGAGGGCGCCGGGGATCCGGCCCAGTAGAATCAGGGCGAAATCCACCAGCCGCCGGGAGATACCGGTCTCGACCATGATCTCGCCGGCTACAATAAAGAACGGGATGGCCATCAGGGGAAACGAGTCCAGTCCGATAAACATGTACTGGGGCACCGCGTTGAGCGGCAGACTGCCCTCGACCACAAGGAGAACCAGTGAGGTCAGACCTAGTGTGAAGGCAATGGGGTGGCCCAAGAGAAGCAGACCGAAGAAGACGACGGCAAGCAGGGCGACCATCGCAACCCCCTGATCTACCCCGGGGCGGGTACGGCCCGCCCCGGGGTGTTCCTGCGTCGGATCTGTGCGGTGCGGAAGCCTACTTACCGGTCACGGCCTTGAGCCACTTGTCGACCACGGCCTGGCCGATGATCTTGGCCTGCTCGGCGTACACGGGCTGGCAGGCTTGGCGGAAGGCCTCCAGTTGCTCCTTGGCGACGTCGTTGACCTTCATCTTGGTCTTCAGCTCGGCGAGTTGAACCTGCTCATCCTTTTGGGCCTCGGTCCGCTGCCAGGCGATCACCTCTTTGGCGGTGCTTCGGAGGATCGCCTGGTACTCGCCGGAAAGAGAGTCGAAGAACTTCTTGTTGAGGAAGTAGACGTTGGGGTCGTAGGTATGGCCGGTCATGGAGAGGAATTTCTGGACCTCATAGAGCTTCGACCCGTAGATGTTGACCACTGGGTTCTCCTGGGCGTCGACAACTCCCTGCTGCAGCGCCGAGTAGAGTTCGGCCCAGGGAATGGGAGTGGGCAGCGCGCCCAGTGTCTTGAAGGTGGAGATGAAGACTGGGCTCTGCATAACCCGGATCTTGATGCCCTTCAAATCCTCTGGCTTGGTGATGGGGCGGACGTTGTTGGTGACGTGGCGAATCCCATTCTCCGGGTAGCCCAGCCCGACGAAGCCGAGTTTTTCAAGCATGGTCAGGAGCTCCGTCCCGAGCGGTCCGTCCAGGAGTTCGTACCACTGCTTCCGGCTAGTGAAGAGATAGGGGAGGTTCAGGACGCCAAAAGCGGGCTCAAAGCCAAAGACCGGGGCTAGGGCGGCATCGACCATGGTCTGGGTTCCGACCTTGACGGCTTCGAGGGCCTCGCGGCCACCACCCAGGACCGCATTGATGTGCACCTTGACCGCCACGTCACCCTTGGTCCGCTCTTCGACCAGCTTGGCGAACATCCGCTCCGCCTTGGTCAGGTTGTGACTCTCGGGCATGGGTCCGTTGAAGATGATGGTGTGCTTGGCGGCCGCGCAGACGCCAGAGGCAGTCAGAAGCAGGGCCGCGGTCAGCAGACACAGGACTCTGACGGAACGCTTCAGCATGGCGTGACCTCCTTCTTCGCGGTTATCCCTCGGTGGACAGCCGCATTCGAGTAACCCCGAGCGCCAGGGCCAGGAACTGGAGAAACATCAGGCCGCCTCCTACGGGAATGGCCACATACGGCCAGACCATCGAGATCCGCAGCGAGGGAGACATCTGGCCGACCACGGCCAGGGTATGGACCACACCCCAATAGATGAGAAAGGCAAGGAAGGCCAGGATGAGGGCGTGGTTGAGATAGCCGATGGCCCTCTTGACGCCCGGCGGGGTCAGGTTGATGAGGGCCTCCATCCCGATGTGCGCCTTTTCCCGGGCGGCCAGCGCGGCCGAGAGCATCGCCAGCCAGACCATGATGTAGGTGGCCAACTCCTCACTGCCGATAAGCGGGAGTTGCAGGACGTAGCGGAAGACCACTTCCAGGGTGATGGTGATGGTGATGGCGATGGTCAGGATAACAACAACGACCCGGGTGAGCGTATCTATCGCGTCGACCAGACCAGCAAAGCATCGACCCATCAGATCCTCCTTCCTTCCACGACGCAACCGGTGAGAGGCAGCTTCGGAGCGTCCCAGGTGCCATCATCGCCCATGCTGGCTCCCAGACCCTGGCTCGCCGGCGGCGATCGGGGCCAGATTGACAAGGAAGAGTGTCTCGAATATGATGGCTAAGGTCAATCATAGTCCAATACCAATTGCTGGCGAATTGATGCCCTGGAGGTATCACTTCCCATGGAGCTGCGGCAACTCCGCTTCTTTGTGGCCGTCGCCGAAGAGCTCCATTTCTCCCGCGCGGCAGATCGCCTCCGCACCAGCCAGCCTTACGTCACCCGCCAAATCCGAGATTTGGAGAAGGAATTGGGCGTGCCGCTCCTGGTGCGCACCAAGCGGCATGTCGAGCTGACCGAGCCGGGCCGCGCGTTCTTCGAAGAGGCCCGGCGTGCCCTTGAGCAGGCCGACCGCTCGGTGCAGGCGGCCCAGAAGGCGGCCAGGGGCGAGCGGGGGCGTCTCAGCTTGGGGTTCGCCAACTCCGAGCTGATTCCCGACATCTTGCGCGCCTTCCGTCAGCGCTATCCGGAGGTCAAACTGGAGGTGCAGGAACTGACGACGGCGGAACAGGTGCGGGCATTGCGCGACGGTCGCTTGCACGCGGGGATCTTGGTCCCGGGGGTCCAGGATGAGGCGCTCTTTGTAGAGACGATTCGCGAGGAACCGCTGGTCGTCGTGCTGCCGGAGAATCATCCGCTGCTCAAGGAGCGCAGCGTGCCGCTGCGCGCTCTGTCCGCCGAGTCGTTCATCTTCTGCCCGTACCGCCTCAACGAACACGTGTACGAACAGATCCTCGATCTCTGTCGGCGAGCCGGCTTCACTCCGAAAGTGGTCGAGGAGGCATCTCCGAAGCAGACGATCCTGGGCCTAGTTGCCGCCGGCTTCGGCGTCTCGCTCGTTGCCGCCTCGGTCCAACAATGCGGACGGACTGGGGTTGCATACCGGCCATTGCGCGGCATTCATCCCGTCGTCGAGGTGGCTGTAGCATGGCGCAAGGACGAGAAGTCGCCAGCCCTGCAGGTGTTCCTGACGGTGGTCCGGGAGTTCATGCGGCCGCCTGCCACCACTAGGCGCCTCGCATCGTGATCCGTTTCGCTGAGATATCACGGGTCGTTCGCACCGCACTGCCACTGTGTCCGCCCCCCAGCCGAGGGATCTTCTCCCGCTGGTCCATGGCCGACGAGTGGCGGTTGCGCCGCTTTCCTTGGCGTCCGATTGACGGCGATCTTTTTCACTAGACTGGGGATGTCGCCATGCCGGTTGTTGCCTTCCTCGAGAGACAGGCGAATCGTATCGCCATGCCGCGCGCGCAGCGACAGGCAGTCTGGGTCTTCCTCTTCCTGGCGGCGGGCTGGTTGGACTACGTCACGGGGCCGGATGTGGCGTCCTCCCCGTTCTACGTCGTCGTCTTGGTCTTGCTGGCCATCGTCGAGCCCTGGGGCGCCTGTCTGGGCTATTCCTTCCTGGCCGCCGCCACGTACTTGACGGTCGATCTCCTCACGACCCCCGCACGGATATTCCTGCTGTTTCCCTACTGGGAAGCGACCGACCGCTTCCTGGGTTTCGCCTTGATCTCGATCGCGATCTCCCTCCTGGTCGCGGAGCGACGTCGTCTGCTACAGGCGGAGCGGGCGCTCCAGGATCGGGGCAAGGAGTTAGAGGAGAAGAACCGAAGGATCGAAGAGACGCTGCGGATGGTGACCCGGCTGCAGGAAGAGCGACTCACACGGGAGCGCCAGAACGCCATCGCCGAAGCGATCAGCGCGGCCGTCTACGAGATGGAACGGCCGCTGGCGTCCGTTTCCATATACATCGAGGAGGTCGTCCGGCTCATGACGCGAGCCCATGAGGCAGATAATCTACACCTCGTCCTGGATGCGATCCAGCCACTGGCGGAAAAACTGGCGGAACGGGTGCGCGACATGGAGCGGATCGTCGAGGATGTCCGCAGCCTCCGCAAACCGGACCCTGGAGACCTGGCCGGACCCGGCCATCCTCGCTAGAGTCTGAAGCCCCTCACGCTTCAGCCTGCCTGCCCACCCAAGTCCCCGCGCACCACGCGCAGCACCTCTGCCTGGCAGGCTCTCAGTTTTGTCGTCCGGAGCCTCGCTCGCTGGGGGTGTTCCGGTCGGAAACGCGGGCGAGAATACCAACGAGAAGATCCTGCACCAGGGAGATCCGCGCGGGAACCTCCACGCATTCCAGCACCTGCTGGCGCGCCTCCGTGTCCGAGATGGCCGCCCCGGCGATCCGATCTACGATGATGGCGGGATCCTTCACTCCGCTGAAGATCTTCGCCATTTCTCCCTGCCCCTTCTGGACCTCGGCCAGCATTCTGAGATAGAACACCTTCAGGCGCTCGATCCGCGTCGCGAGCGAATCGGGGTCCTCATCCGGATACCGATCCGCCAGCGGCCGGGCGCGGACGATTCGATACGGCTTGTTCGGCGGCAGTTCCGCCGTGATGCTGATCCGCATCGTCCCTCGCACCAAGATGTTGAACCGTCCGTCCGGAAGCTCCTCATGCTGGATGATCTCCGCCGCGCCCGCAATCGGATGGACCGGCGGCCGCCCGTAGTAGCCTTTCTCCCAGCCAGGCTTGAGCAGCGCCATGGCCAGCCTTCTATCCCCTGCCAGACACTCCTGCACCATCTGTCGGTAGCGGGGCTCAAAGACGTGGAGGGGGAGCATGGTGTGCGGGAACAGCACCACGTCCGGGAGGGGAAAGATCGGGAGCTGGATGACAGCGCTCATATTTGCCCACTTCTCGGCCCACAGAGCCACGCCGGCACGCGGTTGGAGGATAGCAGCCCAAAAGGATTATACCCGCCTGCGCGGATCCATTCAAAACGCAAATGCTGGTCTTGCCGGAAATCGTACTGTTGGGTCATTCAGTCGACGCTTTTCCCTTGACGCAGGTCGGAGGTAGAGGTTGAATTCAAAGGCTTTCCACAGAAGGCTATACCCCAGTCACATCCATCCACGCACCAGGAGGTGGCCTCATGAGCCTGAAGGATCGTGTCGCCCTCGTCACCGGCGCCTCGCGCGGCATCGGTGCAGCCACGGCGGAAGTCCTGGCGCGCCGTGGCGCCCAGGTGGCACTCTGCGCCCGCACCGTGTCGGACCTGGAGCAGGTGTCGGCCAGGATTCGTAGCGCCGGAGGCCGCGCGCTGGTCGGTTCCCTGCGACGTGCTGGACCCCGCCCAGGTCGACGCCATGATCGGCGCGGTGGTGAAGGAGTGGGGACGGCTGGACATCCTGGTGAACAACGCGGGCATGGGGACCCCTACCATGCCGGTCGAGACCATCTCCCCGACGGATTGGGATGCCACCGTGGCCCTGAACTTGAAATCGGCCTTCCTGGCAATCCGCGCGGCCGTCCCCGTCATGAAGACCCAGAAGTCCGGGCGCATCGTCAACGTCTCGTCCTTCGCGGGCCGCAACTTCAGCCGCATCTCCGGCCCCCAGTACAGCGCCGCCAAGGCCGGCATCCTGGGGCTCACCAAGCACATGGCGGTGGAGCTGGGCCCCTTCGGGATCTGCGTCAACAGCGTGGCGCCGAGCGTGGTCCTCACTGCCCGGGTGAAGGCCAAGTGGGAGGCCCGCCCGCCGGAGGAGCAGCGCGCCATTCTCGCCGCGCTCCCGCTGCGCCGACTGGCCATGCCGGAGGAGGTGGCCACGGTCATCGCCTTCCTGGCCTCGGACGACGCCAGCTACGTCAACGGGGTCTGCATCGACATCAACGGCGGCAGCTACATGGTGTGACCGCCCCACGGGGCAGCCGGGCCGGACGCCGGCGTGATTTGACACGCCCCGGAGTTCTTTATATACTCCGCCCCGAATCCAACGGACGATCGTCTCCCCGAACGCGGCGAGGCGGCGTGTCCGCCGTCATGATTCCATCCAGACACTCTCACGGAGGAGTAGCGCGCTATGGCAACATTCAACATCAAACCCGCGGAGCAGTGCAAATGGGATGGGGTGGCGCTGGGCGAGGTGATGATCCGCTTCGATCCGGTGGACGTACCCTTCGAGCGGGCTCGCACCTGCCGGATCTGGCACGGCGGCGGCGAGGTGAACGTGGCGGAGGGCATGGCCTACGTCTTCCGCCTGCGCTCTACCGTCCTCACGGCGATGGTGGACGACGGCTTCGGCCGCAACATCGAATGCCAGTTCAAGGAAGCCGGCGTGGACACCAGCCACGTCATCTGGTTCACCCCGGGCGGCAAGAGCGGGAAGTACGTCACCGACAAGAAGGGCACGCTCATGAACGGGATCAACGCCACCTTCCGGGGCAAGGGCGTGGTCCCCTCCAAAACCGAGTATTACCGGGCCCACTCGCCGGTCCGCGAGGTCGGGGCGGAGGATTACGACTTCGACGCCCTCTTCGGGAAGGAAGGGGCCCGCTGGGCCCACACCGGGGGCATCTACAGCCTGCTCTCCCCCAAGACGGCGGAGACGGCCATCCAGTACTTGAAGACGGCGGGCAAGTACGGCACGTTGCGCTCGACCGATCTCAACTATCGGGCCAATGTTGAGCCGAACAAGGACCGGGCGCGCGAGATCAACAAGAAGATCGTCCCTCACGTCGAGTTTCTGGTGGGGAACCAGAGCGACTTCGACGATGCGCTGGGCTATACGGTGGACGTGCCGTCGAACGCCACCATGGAGCAGTTCCTGGAGTGCTACGTCACCCTGCTCCGCAAGGTGGCCAAGGACTTCCCGAATCTGAAGCTGATCGGGACGCAGCTTCGCGGCGCCCACTCGGCGGATCGGATCGACTGGGGCGCGGTCCTGTACGACGTGGCCGAGGACAAACTGTACCAGGCCGCCATCCGTCGCAACATCGAGATCGCCGATCGGACGGGCGGCGGCGACTCCTTCGCGTCCGCCATCATCTCCGCCCTGCTCAAGGGCAAGCCACTGGAGGAGGCGGTGGAGTGGGGCGCGGCCCACGGCATCTTGGTGCAGGAGACCCCCGGCGACACCACCATGGTGACTCAGGCTATGGTCGAGGCCGAGGTCAAGCGTGGCAAGAAGGGGGGCGGCGTCAGCGCTCTTCGGTAGGAAGCCGGCATCCCGCAGCCGCCGACTCCGGAGAGCGGGCAGTGTTCCACACTCATCCAACGGACTATCCACGAGGAGGGCATCATGCCAGAGAGTTATGTGCGAGACCCCAAGCGGGTCGAAAAGACCTTGCGGGAGAAGGGTGTCGTGGTGGTCATGGGCCGCGACCACGCCAAGACGCCGCAGGACGTCATCAACACGGTCCGGGGGATCTACGAGGCGGGCCTCGTCGCCGAGGTCACCTTCCGGATCCCCGAAGAGGTCTTAAAAGAGGCCATGTCCGAGCTGCGCAAGCGGCGCGCGGAGGCCCAGCGCTCCCATCCGGGCAATCCCATGCTGCTCGGCGTGGGAAGCGTCATCAATCCGCGGGAGCTCGAGGCGGCCATCGAGATGGGATTCGACATGATCGTGGGCCCCGACAGCGGCATGGGCGGCTGCCGTGAGCGCATCGACTTCGTCAAGATCGTCCGGGCCGCCAAGTGCTTCGGCGTGCCGGGAGCCTTCTCCCCCTCCGAGTTCGCCTATTTCCTGGAGCGGGAGGACGGCCTGGAACCGGACGGGATCAAGATCTTCAACGCCTCCGTCTACGGCCCGAGCGGCATCGGCGCCCTCCTCGCCCCGTACCAGCGGGAGCGGCACACCGGCAAGCTGGTCATGCCCACGGGCGGCGTGAATCTGAAGACCGCCGCCGGCTTCCAGGAGCAGATCAGCAAGCGCGGCTTCTGCCCCGTCCTGGGGATGTCCGCCCCCCTGGAGTTGGTGACCGCGCGGAAGAAGATCGGCGACCCGGACACGATTCGCGAGTCGCTGGCCGCCTTCAAGGCAGAGTACACGCCGTACAAGCCGGCGTAGCCAGACGAAGATTCCGGACGAACCCACGAAGCCGGACGGCGACGGATGTGCCGCCGGCTTCGTTGTTTTTCCCTCGTTATCGGGTAATGGGGCGCACATGAACGGCGTTGACCGGCTCCTTCGCGTGCTGAAACAGCAACCGGTGGATCGCGCTCCTGTCGTGGGCGTGACGAGTGTCGTCACCGTCGACCTGATGCGGCAGATGGGAACCGGCTGGCCGGATGCGCACCATGACCCCGAGCAGATGGTCCGCGCCGGTGCGGCCGCCCATGTCGTCTGCGGTCTGGAGTCCGTCAAGGTCCCGTTCGATATGGTTGTGGAGGCAGGCGCCCTGGGGGCGGAGATCGACTATGGTACGGGCAGCAACGCTGCCCAAGATCCGGACCCCCCGCTTCGAGGAGCCGGCGGAGTTCACCATCGAGGAGGACGCTGCTGACCCGCGGCCGGTTCCCGGTGGTTCTGGAGGCCATCCGGATCGCCCGGGCCCGGCACGGCGCGAGAAGCCCCGGTCGTCTCGTCGCTCCTGGGACCCTTCACGATCACGGGCTGCCTCTTCGGCGTCGAGACGCTGCTGGTCTGGATGATCGAGGAGCCGGAGAAGGCGCACGCGGCGATGGCCACGGCCACCGAGCTCGTCACCGAGTACATCCGGGCGCAGTACGCGGCCGGCTCCCACATCGTGCAGATGGGGGAACCCACAGCCTCCGGCGATCTCATCTCGCCGGCGCAGTACCTCGAGTTCGTCGCGCCGTCCCATCGGCGGCTGGTGGCGAGCACGGACCGCCCGCTGATCATCCACATCTGCGGCAACATCACCCGGCAGCTCCCCCACCTGGTCGCGGCCGGTTTCCGGGGCGTCAGCTTCGATGCCAAGACGGACGCCCAGGAGGCCCGCACCCATCTCAAGGGACGGGCGGCCCTGATCGGCTACGTTCCCACCTCGCTCTTGCTCGACGGCTCTCCGGCCGAGGTGGGCGCGGCGGCCCGGCAGTGCCTCGCGGCGGGCGTGGACGCGCTCAACGCCGGCTGCGCCGTGGCCCCCGACACCCCCCTGGACAACATCCGCGCCATGATCGCGGCGGCCCGGGAGCCCTCGGGGAACTAGGCGCGGCGGCTCCGAACGAAGAACGCCCCCGGAGTCTCCGGGGGCGTTCTTATTGCAGCCGCGGATCGTTACCAGCGCCCGTATTTGGCGAACACCTCGGCCATGGTCTTGCCGGCGCGCAGCTCCTCCTTCATGCTCCGCTCGGCCCGGAAGCACTCCTCCGCCGCCAGCAGCACCTCCTCCACCAGCGGCCGCGGGACGACCACGACGCCGTCGATGTCCCCCAGTACCAGATCGCCCGGCCGGACCTCGACGCCGTGGAAAAGGATGGGGTGGCCGACGTGCACGGGGCGCCAGCGGCCCACGGACGAGACCGGCCAGAAGCCGGTGCCGAAGATCTGGAAGCCCGCCTGCATGGTCATCTCGGCGTCGCGAATCGGCCCGTCCACCACCACCCCGCGGCAGCCGTTGTTCCGGGCCGCCAGCGCCATGAACTCTCCCCAGGCCGCGCAGACCTTCTCCTTGCCCGGGTCGAAGACGACCATGGACTCCGCCGGGATCGCGCCCAGGAACGTCAGGATCTCCGGGCGGCAGTCATAGCCCACGTCCGCACATGGTTCGCCGAGGGCGGGAAAGGCGAATCCCGCGGCGCGACGATCCGGAAAGAGGGGGCGCAGGGCCGGCCCCAGGCACTGCCGCCGGAACCCCTTCTCGTCGAGGATGTCGGCCACAGCACCGGTGTACAGCTTCTCGTAACGCTCGCAGATCTCTCGCGGGTTCATCAGGTCGCCTCCTTGGGAATGATGGGTATAAGTGGAAAATTCACGCTTTCCCTTACCATGTATCCCGAGACGTGGCAACGCTTTTCCCCTTTGTTCCGCAGATTCGGCTTACCTGGCGGACGGTCGCGGGAAGATTCCCTGCCGCGGGCTTGCCCGGCGTCGGGCTTCAGTGGAGCGGGCCGTATTCCGGGATTCCACCGTCCTGCGGCAAGGTGACAAAGGTGGGAGCGTCCCCTGACGGGATGGCGCAAGTCGGCAGTGACCAAGAGAACCCCGGTGGCCTGTGCCCATGGATTACCGGCAGACTATACAGATGATGCAGGCCCCCTCTGTCGGCCAATATCGGGTGGTCCCAGATACCCTCAGTGCAGTAGTTGCCAGTAGCCCGTAAACGCCTCGACGTTCCCGTAGAGGGGGAGCCCATCTTCTCCCTTGGTGATGGGGAGCCGCTCCGCAACGAGGTCGGTTGCGACCCGGGCCACCTCCAGGAAACCGGCCTCCGGGCGGGAGGCCGCCGCGCGGCGGATCGACTCGCGAATCGTGCCGGCAATCTCCTGACAGGCCTCAGGTACGTCGTGACATTCGGCCCGAAGTGCGCCGAGTCCCGGGGTACGGTGAGCGTCCGGTAGTGGTGGCCCAGTGCGAGCGTGGCGATGTCCATCTCCAAGTAGCCGGTTGATGGAGTCCTCGAATTCCGCCGGATAGTAGATGAGCGGCAGTCCACCCGGCCGACTGCTGAGACCCAAGGCCGAGTCCCCCGCAGAGCGCCAGCCCCTCGGATTCCCAGTAATAGCAAACCGAACCCCGGGTATGCCCTGGCGTGTGGACTACCCGAAGCCGGATTCCTTTGCCGAGATCGATCACTTCATCGTCTACCAGCTTCCGGTCCACCTTCGTCGGCTTCCCGGCGTTCACCTTGAATGCGGCCCGAGCGGCCTCCAGCCTGTCGGCCCGGCCGACCAGGACATGGCGATCCACGAAGTAGGTGTCAAACTGGGCGTCGGGATCCTCTGCGGCCTGGGCGTCGGCCTCATGGATCCAGACCTGTGCCCCGGACGCGGCTACCAGCTCGCCGTTCCCGCCGGTGTGGTCATGGTGGCCGTGGGTGTTCAAGATGAGATCCACGTCGCCGAGCGTGAGCCCATAGGTCGCTAAGGCTGGCGCAAGGTACGTAGGTCGGCGAGTCGTGGACGCCCGTGTCGACGATGGCCAGCGTGTCCCCCTGCAGCAGGTACAACTCGGTATGGCCCCCATCCCCCCAGTAGCAGCCGATTTGTACGACCTGGGGATGGAACCGGAACTCGTTGTGTGGCTGCACCACACCCTCCTCTCGCCCCTTCGGTCGCCTCATCCCCGGGACGAAAGGGGACGTTGTTGACTCAGTGGACTCGCGGCTGCTCCGCTCGCGCGACCGCTTTGGCAATGCCCGAGGTGGAGATGCCGAGCTGGCGCGCCGCATCGGCGAGGGAGAGGCCGATCTCCGTGACCAACTGGACGGCCAGGGCGCCCCGCACGGCGGCGATCTGGCGCCGGCGGCTCCCCTGTTGGAGCTCGACCAGACCGATCCGGGCCTCCCGGCACCGTCGGCGAATGAGGGCCTGTGCCGCTCGCAGCCGTTTCGCCCGGACGAGCGGCCGCGCCTGTCGCGGATCACCTGCGGCCAGGAGACGCTCGACAAACGGGCCGGTGCCCAGGATGCGCGCGTCGGTCAGGACGCGCTCGCCCCGCTGGCGGATGGCCCGGACCTCGGCCCAGCCGCCCAGGGAGCGGACCAGCCCGCCCCCCACCAACTCGGGGCGCCGCCCCTGGGGAAGGCCGTCGCGCAAGTAGGTCCGGTAAGCCTGGAGCGCGGTGCGTTCCGTTCGCCCAAACCAGGCCAGGACGTAGGCACGATCCTGCCCGGGGAGGCAGTGGCGGCCCAGGATCCCCGCGTGCCCGCACCAGGGATACCGGTCGAGGCGGCCGAGATCGGAGACGAGCCCGGCCCGCAGAGGGTTGAGGTGGATGTAGCGCACCAGTTCCCGGAAGTAGGCATCCTCCTCTACCACGATGGATTTGTAGCGGTTCTGGAAGAGATGCCCGACGCGCTTGTGGCGGCGATTGTAGGTGACGGCATAGCCAGTGAGGAAGCGGCGCATGAATTGCGGGAGGCCCTGCGGCCCGCTGCGGAGGAGCAGGTGGGCATGGTTGGGCAAGAGAGCCCAGGCATAGAGGGTGGTTCCTGTGGCCGTCGCGATGTCTCCAAGCCGTGCGACGAACGCCTCCCGATCCTCCCGATCCGCCACGATCTGCCCCCGGTCTATGCCGCGGAGGATGACGTGGTGCAGGGTCCCGGGAGCATCAAGGCGCGCTTGGCGGGGCATGGGGAGGTACCCTCCTATGACGACGGCGTGCAGACTATCATAAACAATTCCGATGAGTCAACAACGTCCCGGAAAATTAATGAAAACCGTTGTCCCGCCTCGCGGAATCTAGTACAAGCTAGGGACAACCCTTTCATCCGAGGAGCGCGAGACATGTTTGACGAAAGGCATGGATCGCGATCGTGACCGGAGCGGCGCGAGGCATAGGCTTCGCGACCGCGGAGAAGCTGGCGGAGAATGGAGCCTCCGTCGTGCTCGGCGACCTCAACGAGCCGCTCGTCCAGGAGGCCGCGGGACGACTGAAGGCGAAGGGGTATGAGGCCCTGGCCGTGAGGATGGATGTCGGCCGGAACGACAGCATCCGCGAGGCGATCGCGGCCGCGGTCAAGGCATTCGGCGGGATCGACATCGTCGTGAACAACGCCGGCATCCTGAGCGCCTTGAGCATCGAGGAGATGACGCGGGAGGAGTGGGACAAGGTCCTCAACGTCAATCTGGGTGGCACCTTCTTCGTGATCCAGGCGGCCCTTCCCTTCTCAAGAAGAGCCGGAACCCGCGCATCATCAATATCTCCTCCCTCACCGGCAGGAACGGAGGCTTCGAAGGCTCCATGTGCTACGCCGCCTCCAAGGGCGGGGTCATCTCCATAGGGATGGCAGAGGTGGTTTTTTTTTTTTTTTTTTTTTTTTTTTCCTCAACCGTGAGTCAACAACGTCCCGGAACATAATTTTTTTTTATTTTGTCGCGATGCCCCCATAGGCGAGCAGAGGCGGGCGGGATTCCGCTTGACCCCTGGCAAGGCCCGGGAGTAGGTTTCCGACGGTGCGTTGCCAGAGACGACCGGAGATTTCAATTCGGATATTACGGATAAGGAGCTGTAACGAAACGAATGGACAAGTTATTTGTTTAACGAGCTCCTAACTTTCACCACTCGATGCTTTCAGGCGGTGTCTCGCGGGGGCTTGTCGATTACTCACCACGGCTCCCTCGGGCCACCGTTTGGCCCTTGGTTCGATTATTCGTTGTAACGCGAGTAGGGCTGGAACAAAGTGAGAATCTTAACGCCATTGCCGAATTGGAACATATCTGACCGAAGACAATTGGGTAGCTGACTCAAATAAGGAGCCATAAGAGTTTTCTGCTCACTTCGGCTTACTCTGAACAAGCGCAACGCGGAAGACTGTGGGTTGTGGCGGAAAAGATCCGGACGGCTTCTGGGATTCCTACTCTTCGGGGGGCGATTTCTAAGCCTCAAAGTATTCCAGTCGTATGTCGAACCTTTCGCTCGTAAGAGAGGAGTGGCAACCGAGCTAATCAAGCGACTCGTATCTTTCGGTGAGAGGTCCGGCTACCTCTCGATCTCTGCACGTGTTGCAGCAACCTTCCTGCGAATCAGTTCTGGGAAAAAGTAGGGTTCCCTATCGCGCGCCAAGAAGCTGGCGGCCGTGCCACACGGCGCAGAATCAACCTCCGCGTGAGAGATCTGAACACTCCCTCACTCTTCAGAAGATTGGAGACAAAAGAGGGGCTGACGGTGAGCAAGGCCTCCGATGTTCGTTACGTCCATGGTGGCCTTCCTCCAAGTTCAGTCTACATCCTCGACCTTAATGTCTTTCTTGATGTGGTCAAGAACCGCATTTACCGGAAAGACGGATCCTTTCTCATTCAAGCAGGGCTGACCCATCAGGCGAGAGTCTGCGCCACACCTGAGTTCGCGCAAGAACTTGCTAGGCATACGAACGAGTCGGGCAGCGACCCTGTCCTTGAATTCGCGAAAGAGATCCCAACTCTCCCCAATGTTAACCATGCGGTCTTGGTTGACCTCCGGCGCGAACTGCGAACGTTGGTCTTTCCGGGCAGCGCCTCCGCTAGCCACCCCTCCGCGAATATTGAATCCGATTTGACCCATTTGGCGTACTGCGTCCATCATCGCGCCACCGGCTTCGTGACAAGAGATCAAAATATTCTCAGGGCTGCCGAACGACTCAGGAATGCCCACTCTTTGGAAGTCCTGTCACCCACGGACCTTTTCCAGGCGGCAGTGATCCCTGGCGCCCCGCGCGAGACTGTTCGGGCCAGATTCCGACAAGGGAATCTTCGTGTCGTCGTCTCTGTTGAGGAGAGACACCGACGGTCCGTTGAAGGGTTTTTGGCAGATCTTGGGATGACGTCAGATACCGCAAGAGAGGTTTGGAACCCTGGGACGAGTGGGTCGCCTCGTCGCCGGATTGTAGTGTGGAGAGGTACGGTACTGCTCGGGGTCGCGTCGTGGGATCCAGTGAATCAGCTCAAACAAACGACCGCCCTTCACATTTATGTCGATGAACGATCTGAAGAAGCTGAGGGGATCGTCGAATGCCTGCTAGATATTGCGATTAGAGACAGCGGACCACTTCAGTGCAAGCGAATGGACTTGCGATTGATTGGGGGTCAGGATCAGCTTCGTGTCGTCGCACTCCGAAAAGGCTTCGCTCAGCAATATGGACCGTTGCCTTCCTCGCACATAGCAAGCTTGGCCAAATTTGTCTTTTCTGGTCCAATTGTGGAAGGCACATGGAACGAGTTCCGGGCCGGTTTCGAAAGACTCACAACTTTCCGCCTTCCGGACAGAATGCCCATAGCTGATGAACTGATAAATACCGGGATCTGTCTTGGTGGCGGCCGAGGGCGACGCGATTTCATATTGAGCATCTTTGAGTTCGAAACGCTGATTTCTCCCGGCCTGCTTTTGTACCCAGGACGCACAGGTCTGATCGTGCCTATCCAAGAACGATTTTCCAGGCAACTGCTTGGGGTCGGGTGTCCCCAACTCGAAATATTCCCTTCCCCGGAGGCGATCCTTCGTGGGGTAAAGTCATACTTCCGCAGTCCGCGCGGCGTAGACGCTTTCAAGATTGGTTCGCCGATCTTCTTCTATGTGTCTGGAAGTCGGGGCGGCTCTCAGGAAATCATGGGGAGTGCTCGGCTGGTGTCATCGGAAGTGCTGGAACTCTCAAGGCTGACCTTGGAGTTGCAACGCCAAGGGGTCCTGACCAAGGATGAGGCTCAAAGGGAGGTGCGATGCGCATGGGCGCATCCACGCTATCACCTTCGATGGTTTCAACCAAATTCCCAAGCGCATACCATATGACTATTTGAAGCGCGAGATGCTCATTTCGGCAGCAAACTTGGTGACCACAGAGGCCATATCACATGAAAGACTGCTCAGGCTGTACCACTACGGGTACGGAATGTGAATCGACTGTAGCGGAAGCGCTTATCTCAATCCGGCCCGAATATGTACGGATGATAAAGCGATGGGAGAAGTCCGTGGACATTCGAAGCGGAACAGTGTCCCTCGAGGCCGGCACACGCCTGTGGATATATAGCACTCTTCCAACGGGACGATTGGAGGCCGTAGCTTGGGTGCATGCTGTCGTGTCGGGTTCGCCTACTGCAATTTGGCAAGGTTATCGGGATAGGATCGGCATATCCCACGGAGAGTTTCTAAAGTATGCGAACGGTTCCAGGAGTGTCTCTGCAATTGTTCTCCGTGAGGTCACAGCACTAAACCCTGCCCCGAGCCTGGAGGATATACGAGCGGAGATCGGCAAGTTCAGCCCCCCTCAGAGGTTGAAGAAGATACGGGAAGGCGATCCTCTATTGCACTTCATCAGGACACGGATGATCAAGTCCCGACCGCAGGTTGGCGCGGTCAAGGGAGTGACGAGCGTGCGTTATCCATAAAGAAGATAATTACCGAGTGGTATTTTTCGATTGGTGAGAGAGGGGGCGTTTATTGTCTGAACTGTATACGGGACGTTGCTTCTTTCAGTGCCTTATGTATTTCCTCCCCTGCACTCGGAGCGGATCCCAGCGGGTGTATACGTTGCCAAGAATAGCGAGTTGATCTCGTAGAAACCCAGGTCACTTGTCGTACTTGGCAACGTATTACGCGGCTACTACCACAAGTCACCCCGGGGCCGCGATCCGCTTGCGTTTTCATCGGTCATGCCGTATATTTCTTCTTACTAATTGTAAGCAAGTACAGAGGTACACAATGCCATCCAAGATGAAGGTAACCGTTAGCCTGGACTCCGAGCTGGTTCGAGAATTGAGCCAGGCCGGCCGCCGGACGGGTAAACCGAGAAGCCGACTCGTGGAAGAAGCGCTGGTGTATTGGCGTCGGAGCCGTCTGGCGGAAGAGCTTAAGGAGGGATACCAGGCGATGGCGAAAGAGGATCTCCGCACGGCAAAGGCCGCTCTGGCTGCTCAGCGGGAGGCGGTGGATTGATGCCCGTTTGGCCGCATCGCGGCGAGGTATGGATGGTCGATTTCTCCCCGGCGCGCGGCAGCGAGCAGGCTGGGCTGCGCCCAGCGGTCGTGATTCAGAATGATGTCGGCAATCAGTATGCCGCTACCACCATCGTGGCGGCGATCACGACAACCATCAAGCCCTACCCAGTGACCGTGGTCGTGGAAAAGGGAGACGGCGGGCTACCACGACGCTCCATGGTCAACCTGGCGCAACTCCTTACGCTGGATAAGTCTCGTCTGCGGCGCCTCCTCGGCGTTATGAGTGAAGAGCGCATGCGGATGATCGATCAGGCTATTCGCGTGAGTCTCGATCTCCGGCCACCAGCATAAGCCGTTGTCAAAGAATGACTTGACCGGAGAAATTCCGGAACGGCATAAGGAGCCGTAACGAAATCACAACAGATGGCCATGTTATTTCGTAACGGCTCCTAACCTCCTGCCCCACTTCACCCCCCGCCTGGGCATTTCCCACCCCCGCCATGCTCAATTGCAGCGCATTCGATCTCCATCTATCCAACCACCGGCATCGGCCCTGATCTTTCGATGATCACGACCTTGCAAAACGGCAACAGTGACACCGGCATTGCGTGAACTCATCGGATGTTGGAAAATGACCGCTTGACAAACGGGGAGGGCTTCGATATGTAGTAAAACTACATTTCAGACTGCGGCCATCGGCGGCCGCGAGAGTAAAGGCCATGCCGCGTCCGGCCCGGTCACAGCATTCCCTGCGCCACGTCAACTCCCGCGGCGCGCTGCGTGCCGTCCAGACGCATCTCGACGACCTGCGCAACTCCGAGAAGAAGGTCGCGCTGGTCGTCCTCGGGTCCCCCGACAAAGTCATCTATCAATCCATCAGCGAGCTGGCGGACAACGCCGGAACCAGCGAGCCGACCGTGCTGCGCTTCTGCCGCGCGCTGGGGTTCCGGGGGTATCACGACCTGAAGATTCACCTGGCCCAGGATCTCGTCCCGGAAATGAAGAACATCCACGAGGACGTGGTCTCCGGGGACGATGCGGCGGCCCTCATCCGCAAGGTCTTGAACGCCAACATCATCGCCATCAACACCACCCTCGATATCCTGGACCCGGGGATGGTGGGGCGGGCCATCCAGGCTCTGGCCCGGGCCAAGCGGATCGACTTCTTCGGGCTGGGAGGCTCCGGGGCGGTCGCCATGGACGCCCACCACAAGTTCTTCCGGCTGGGGATCTCGTGCGGCTGGCAGAGCGACTCGCACATGCAGGCGATGACCGCCGCCCTGATGACCCCCAAGAACGTGGTGGTCGCCATCTCCCACTCCGGCTCCAGCAAAGACATCGTCGAGGCGCTCCAGATCGCCAAGACGAACGGGGCCGCGACCATCGCCATCGTCAGCCACCGCAAGTCGCCGGTCGCCTCGCTGGTGGATGTCCCCTTGTGCGTCCATGCGAAAGAGACGGGCTTCAAGCCGGAGCCAATGTCCTCCCGTATCGCGCATCTGTCGGTGATCGACGTGCTGGCGGTGGGTGTGGCGCTCAAGAAGCGCCAAAGCTTCGTGGCCAGCGTCCAGAAGACGCGAGAGGCCCTAGTCGGCAAACGGTACTAGGACGCCCGGCAACGGGCGCGATCCTGTGTAATCGGTTTCGCGAACACTCGGATAATGGAGGTCGTAAGATGCGAATCGCAGGCGTTATCGTGGCGCTCCACACCCCCTTGACCCCGGCCGGCGAGATTCACGAAGAGGCGCTCCGCGCCCATCTCGAGTGGATGGTCCAGACAGGCATCCACGGCATCTTCCCGTGCGGGACCATGGGCGAGGGGATCGCCCTCTCCGACGCGCAGCGCAAGCGCGTCACCGAGATCAGCGTGGATCAACTCAAGGGCCGCATCCCCCTGATGCCACAGGTCACCACCAACAACACCGCGGGGTGCATCGAGCTGGCGCGCCATGCCCGGGAGAAGGGCGCGGACGCCATCTCGGTCATCGCCCCGTACTTCTATCCCTCGGATGGCGCGGCCCTGGAGGCCTTCTTCACCCAGATCGCGGCGGCCGTCCCCGGGCTTCCGGTTTATCTCTACAACAACCCCGGCCGCTCGGCCTCGGGCATCTCTTCCTCGCTGGTCGGTAAACTGGCCAAGAAGGTCAAGAACATCGCCGGCATCAAGGACTCCAGCAAGGATCTGATCCTGTTCCAGGAATACGTCGAGGTGGGCGGCGAGAACTTCGCCTGCATCATCGGCACCGACGGCCTGGTGTACCCCGCCATGATGGTCGGGGCCGTGGGGGTCGTCTCTGCGGTCGCCAACCCCTTCCCCGAGCTGATGGTGGCCCTCAACAATGCCGTCCTGGCCAAGCAGTACGAGCGTGCCCGGCGGCTGCAGCTTCTCGTCAACCAGCTTCGCGTGGTGCTGAAGATCGGACCGTACCTCGCCGGCTACAAGGAGATCATGCGGCTGCGCGGCCGCCAGTTCCCGCTCGACATGAAAGCCCCGCTGCGTCCGCTGAATGAGCAGGAGACGGCACAGATCCGCGCGGCCTTCGAGGCGCTGCCGAAGGAGGTCTTCGACCCCTCGCTGGTAGGCTGCTAAAAACGGCCCACCTGCGGTCACCCAGCCTGCGGCTGGGTACCCGCCCGCTTAGGCGCTCGCTGCGGCGTACTTCCAGCACGCCTCACTCGGCACCCATTCTTCGGATGGGTACCCGGCGTTTCGCCTTGCATCTGGACCTTTTTGAGCAGCCCGGCAGAAGATCATTAGCTGCGGGAGAAGACGATGGCTGAGCGCGGGGTGGTGTTGGCCGTGGACATCGGGACATCGGCGACGAAGGCCGTGCTCTTCGACGGCCAGGGCCGCGTCCTCTGCCTCGCCCGCCGGTCGTACCCCATGCTCACCCCACAGGCGGACTGGGCAGAGCAGAACCCGGAGACAGTCTATCCGGCCGTGCTGGCGGCCATCCGGGAGGCATACGGGGCCCGCCCCGCTGGTCTGCGGGTCGCGGCCGTCTCCTTCAGTTCCCAGTGGTACAGCACCATGCCCGTGGGCAAGGACGGTCGGCCGCTCGCCAACTACCTCACCTGGTCGGACAGGCGGGCTGCCGACGTGGCCGATCGCCTGCGGCAGTCGGGGAGCGCACAGGCCATCTACCAGGCCACCGGGTGTCCCATCGACGCCATCTACCCTCTCTCCAAGATCGCCTGGTTCCAGCAGGGCGAGGTCGGTCGCGCCGCCACACGGTACATCTCCATCAAGGAGTACGTCTTTCACCGCCTCTTCGGCGAATACGCGGTGGACTGGGGCATGGCGGCCGCCACCGGGCTCCTGGACATCCGGAAGGCCGTCTGGGATGAGACGGCAGTCACAGCCGCCGGCATCAGGATGGAGCAGCTCTCCCCCCTGGTCTCGCCGCGGACGATCCTCACGCGCTGGAGTCAGGATGTCCTCGCTTACACGGGAATCCCCCAGGGGACCCCCTGCGTCTTCGGGGGCGGCGACGGCGCCCTGGCCAGCGTCGGGGTGGGGGCCATCGGCAAGGGTGTGGCCGCGGTCAACGTGGGGACCAGCGCCGCGGCGCGGTACCTGACTCAAACACCCCTCACCGATCCCCGCGGTCATCTGTGGACGTATCTGGTGGACGAGGGCTGGTGGGTCGTGGGGGGCATCGTCAGCAGCGGCGCGGTCGTCTACGACTGGTTCACCCGCGCGGTCGGCCCCGGAGAGCCGGCCACCGGCGCCGCCTCGCAAGACCTTCACGCGGCCATCAACGCGATGGCGGGAGCGATCGAGCCGGGAGCCGAAGGCCTACTCTTTCTCCCCTATCTCAGCGGCGAGCAGTGTCCCGTCTGGGATCCCCGCACCACCGGCGGTTTCTGGGGACTCACCCTCCGGCACGGGAGGGCACATCTGGCGCGGGCCGTCTACGAGGGGATCACCATGTCGATCGCCCGGATCGTCGACGCTATCGAAGAGACCTTCGAGCCGATCGAGGAGCTGCGCGTGACCGGCGGCCTGCTGGGTTCCTCGACCTGGCTGCGAATCGCCGCGGATATGTTCGGCGCCCGGATTCACGTACCGGAGACCGCCGAGGGCTCCGCCCTGGGGGCGGCCGTGATGGCCTGGGTGGCCCTCGGCATGGCGCCGGATCTGAGGGCCGCCAAGGCCCTAGCCCGCCCCAGCGCCTCGGTCGAGCCGGACCCCGAGACGCACCGATTCTATCAAGGCACTCGCGTGAGGCGCAGCGAATCCTGGAAGCCGTAAAGGCCGTGCAGGGCCAGCGGAGCTCCGACACAGCCGGGAGGGCGGAAATGGATTCCCACAACCTGACTCACTGAGAACGCGATTCGTGGTGCCTCTTGAGATTCAATACAGGCGGTCTCTGACGGGTTTCGGGTTGAACGTGGTTTCGGTCGACGGGCGGCCGAGGTCTGGACTCCACTGTGGAGCGACCGGTGGCCCTCAACATGCCCTCTCCCAGAGCGGAGAAGGGAAGGAGGCAGGTATCATGGTGAACTGACGGCGATTGGTGTCGATCACCTTCATGACCGTCCTGATTCCGGGCTCCTCACCCTGTGCCGGCACAGGCCCAGGAGTCCGGCTGGGCTTCACCCCTCCGCTCACGGGCGCCTCGGCGGCCCAGGCTCTACCAGAGCAAGGCCATCAAGCTGGCCCTCAAGCAGATCAAGGAGGCCGGCGGGGTGAACGGAAAGAAGATCGATCTCCGCATCGTGGATAATCAGTCCACCAACCCCGGCGCGTTAGCCGCCCTGCAAAATGCGGTAGAGATTGAGAAGGTGGTAGCCCTGGTCGGCTCGGTCAAGAGCACCCAGATCCTGGCCGCGTCGGACGCGATCAAGACCTACGGGGTCCCCACCATCGTCGGCGGGACCAACGTGGGCATCACCCGCCAGGGGAATCCCTGGCTGTTCCGGGTCCGCCCGGACGACTCCATCGCCGCCGCCGCGATCGTCAAGTACATCAAGGAGGATGCCAAGCTGACCAAGATCGGCCTGCTGCACGACACCGATGCCTTCGGCACGGGCGGGGCCGACCTGGTAGAAAAGTACGCCAAGGAGCAGGGTCTCACCTGGTAAAGCGAGAGAAGTACACCACCAAGGACAGGACTACACGGCGCAACTGCTGTCGATCAAGAACGCCGGCGCCCAGATCCTGGTCCTCTACGTCCCGAATCCCGAGGATGCCGCGATCGTCCTGCGCCAGTACCGGCAACTGGGCTCCCCCTACAAGTTCATCGGCACTCCCTCCAGCATCGAGCGGGACTGCCTGAACCTGGCCAAGGAGGCCGCCGAGGGGATCTTCGGTATCGCCGACTACGTTCCCGGCGCCAGCGAGGCCACGCGCAAGTACGCCGCGGACTACTTGAAGGAATACAACGAGGAGTTCGATCCGACCTCGGCCTGGACCTACGACGGCCTGAACATCCTGGTCGCCGCCATCAAGAAGGGGGGCGAGGATCGCGCCAGGATCCGCGAGGCCCTCCTGGCGACCCAGGGCTACACGGGTGTCCTGGGCACCTTCTCCTTCACCCCGACGGTGATGGTCTGAGCGAGGTCAGCGTCGTCCAGGTCGAGAAAGGGAAGCACAAGCTGCTCAAGGTCGTCAACGTGGGGAACAAGTAGGCGCGCGGCTCGCCGTCGGGCAGCCCAAGCCTCGGCCCCGGGATAGGGGTCGGGGCTTGGGGTCCGAAAAGAGCGCCCCTGATTCGCCCCGGGTTTGCTCTCTCCGAGGGGGCACGAGATATGTCACGGCTCACAGTCCTGGTGACCACGCGATCATTCGGCAGAGAAGTCCCCGAGCCCATGGAGCGCCTGAAGCGCGAGGGGATCCGCATCCTCGAGTGGCGCGAAGGCAGCGGTCTTTCCGAGAATGATCTCGTCGCCAAGGTCGCCCAGGCGGATGCCTGGATCGTGGCCTTCCACCCCATCGGCGCCACCCTCATGGATGCCGCGCCGCGGCTTCGTATCATCGCCAAACACGGCGTGGGCGTGGACAACATCGACATCCCTGCCGCCACGGCGCGCGGCATCGTCGTCACCACGGCGCCGAGCGCGAACGACCAGGCAGTGGCCGACCTGACCATGGCCCTCCTGCTCGCCCTCCTGCGCCGGATTCCCGAGGCCAACGCCAGCGTCAAGGCCGGACGGTGGGAGCGATTCTTGGGCTTCGGGCTGAACGGGAAAGTCATGGGAGTCTTGGGGTTCGGCCGCATCGGCCAGAACGTCGCCCGCCGGGCCAAAGGGTTTGGCGTGGAGCTCATCGGCGCGGACCCGGCCTGGCCCGAAGAGGCGGCGAGCGGGATCGGGGTTCTGCGGGTGACACCGGATCAACTGTTCGCCCAGTCCGACGTGATCAGCCTCCATGTCCCTCTCACGGCCGAGACGAGCGGCCTGATCGACGAAGCGACCATCGCCCGGATGAAGCCGAGCGTGTGGATCGTGAACACGTCTCGCGGAAAGGTCGTGAACGAGAAGGCGATCTACGAGGCCTTGGTTTCGGGGAAGGTCGCCGGTTACGCCACCGACGTCTTCGAAGTCGAGCCACCCGCGGGCAGCCCCCTGCTCGATCTCCCCAACGTCATCGTCTCGCCCCACATGGGCACCCACATCCGTGAGTCGCTCGCGCTCATGGGCCGCCGGGCCGCCGACGCCGTCCTTTGCGTCTTGCACGGAGAACGGCCAGAATTTGCCATGAATCCGGAAGTCTGGAACCACCGAAAGGAGGGATGACGCAAGCCTTTCTCTGCTGCAGTTTTCATCGTCCATTTCAACTTGTCCAAGATCCAGAGAGGAGCCCAAGATGAGATCTCTGACCTTTAAGCTAATCGTGGTCTTTGCCGTCGTCGTGGGATGCTGTGCCGCCCCGGCGTTTGCGGGTGAACCCCGCATCGTGAAGGTGGGAATCGGCTTCAACGACCAGATGCCGCAGTACAAGGCGCTCGAGGTATTCAAGAAAGAGGTGGAGGCCGCCTCCAAGGGGGCCTATCGCGTGGATCTGTACCATTCCAGCCAGCTCGGCGACGATCGCGAGATGATGGAGGCCCTGCGCCTGGGCAACCAGGAGATGACCTGTCCGGCCACGGCCCCGGTTGCCGGCTTCGTGAAGGAGTTCCGGGTTCTCGATCTGCCCTACCTGTTCCCCTCCAACGAGGTCATGCTCAAGGTCCTGAATGGCCCCGCCGGACAGGACCTGCTCAAGAAGCTTGACGGTGTCGGGCTGCACGGCCTGGTCTATCTGCCGGAGGGCTTCCGGAACCTGACCAACAGCCGGCGTGTCGTGGCGACCCCGGCCGACCTCAAGGGCCTCAAGATCCGGACGATGGAGAACCCGATCCACCTCGCGGCCTTCCGCGCCTGGGGCGCGAACCCGACCCCGATGCCGTTCGGCGAGGTCTTCTCGGCCATGGAACAGAAAGTGGTGGACGGCCAGGAGAACCCGACCACCGTGCCATACTTCGCCAAGTTCTACGAAGTCCAGAAGTACTACTCCCAAACCGAGCATTTCGCGGCCCCTTACATCTTGATGATCTCGAAGAAGTTCTGGGACGGGATCAGCCCGGCGGACCGGCAGATGTTCGAGGCGGCGGCCCAGAAGACCTATGCCTTCCACAAGGAGCTTTCGGCCAAGAGCAACACCGAGATCCTGGAAAAGCTCAAGGGCGTCATGACCGTGACCATCCTCACGCCGGAGCAGAAGAAGCAGTTCTTCGAGGCGGCCCAGCCCGCCTACGCGCAGGTTCGCAAGGACCTGGGTGATGCCCTGGTGGATGGCTTCCTGAAAGCCGTCCAGGACGCCTCGAAATAGTCCACCGAAGGGTCAACCCACAGCCGCGGGGGCCGGACCCGATCCGGTCCGGCCCCCGCGACGGCAGGAGAACACAAACCGATGCGCCTGTCTTGGTTTAGCCGAAGCACGGTCAAGCTCATCGACGGCGTCATGAGATTGCTTCTCGCCGTCATATTTCTGCTCGTGGTCATGAACGTGTTCTGCCGATACGCCCTCAACTACTCCTTCGGTTGGGCTGACGAGTTGTCGCGCTTCCTCTTCATCTGGATGGGGTTTCTGGGAACCGCCGCCGCCTTCGCCGATAATCAACACGTCTCCCTGGACATGGTCGTCGAGCGCCTTCCCCGACCGGTCGCCAAAGTGGTCAGGGTGATCGCCATGGCCGGCTGTCTCGTGATCTTCGCCGTCTTTCTGCAGCAAGGATGGCTGCTCGTTGCCAAGACGGTGAACACATCGCCGGCGCTGGATATCCCGATGTGGCTGGTGTATCTGTGCGTGCCCATTGGAAGCCTCCTCGGAGTGGTGTACGGCGTTGAGAAGATTCTCCACTTATTGCGGCCCTCGGAACCGGGGAGGTAGCCACCATGGTCTGGGTCTTTCTGGTCACCCTGTTCGCCCTGGTGGCGATCGGCATGCCGGTCGCGTTCACCCTGGGAATCTCGGGGCTGATTCTGGCCAGCCTACAGAACATCTCCTATTCCATCGCGGTTCAGCGGGCGATCGCCGGCATGAACAGCTTTCCGCTGCTGGCAATCCCCTTCTATCTGTTGCTTGGCGAGGTCATGAATCAGGGCTCCCTGGCCAAGCGGCTGGTGCGCATGGCGAATGCCCTGATCGGATGGATCCCGGGCGGGCTCGGACAAGCCGCCGTCCTGGCCAGCATGTTCATGGGAGGGATCTCGGGGTCGGCGGTGGCGGACTCCTCCGCGATCGGGGGGCTCCTCATCGGGCCCATGTCCGAGCAGGGATACAGCAAGCATCGCGCCGGAGGTCTCGTGGGCACCGCGTCGGTGCTCGGCATCATCATCCCGCCGAGCATTCCCTTCGTTCTGTTCGGGATCTCCACCGGCACCTCGATCGCCCGGATGTTTCTGGGTGGGTTCATTCCGGGAGTTGTCCTGGGGCTGATGCTGATGGTGGTGGTCTATTTCCAGTGGAAGAAGGGCGGGACGGGCACGGCCACGGTCAAATTCAGCTCGCGGGAGCTCTGGGGAGCCTTCCAGGAATCCTGGTCGGCCCTGATCATCCCCGTGATCGTGGTCGGCGGCATCCTAGGCGGCATCTTCACCGCCACCGAGGCGGGCGCCGCCGCCACCGCCGTGGCCCTCTGCCTGTCGCTCATCTTCTTCCGCGACATCACGCTCAAGACCCTCGGGAAGATCTTCCTCGTCTCGGCGCGCACCACGGCCATGGTGCTGTTCCTGGTGGCAACCGCCAGCGTGACCGCCTGGCTGCTCACTACGGCGCGCGTCCCGGATAACATCCTGGCCCTGCTCCTCAGCATTTCGCAGAACCCGACCGTGGTCCTCCTGCTTATCCACGGCTTCCTGCTGATCGTCGGCTGCGTCATGGACTTGACGCCGGCCCTATTGATCCTGGCACCCATTCTGCTTCCCATCGCCGTCAAGCTGGGGTTCGATCCCGTCTTCTTCGGCGTCACCATGTGCATCAACCTGGGGATCGGTTTGGTCACGCCTCCGGTGGGCACGATTCTCTATATCATGGCGGGGATCACCAAGGAGCCGCTTGACCGGCTGATACCGTCCTTCGTTCCCTACATCATCGTGATGGCGATCGGCCTGGTGCTCCTGCTGCTCTTCCCATCCCTCACGACCTTCCTGCCGGGCCTGTTCTTGGGAAGAGCTGGGCTCCGGTAACCACTCGCGCGCTTCATCCCCACGGGGCCCTGGACGGGTCCCCGTGGGGATTCCTCCCTTGCAATTTTGCTAGCGTGCCACCGGGCCGAGAATGCGTTCACCCTTTCTGCATCTTCCGTCGTATACCTCTGCGAGGTCACGGTGCCAGAGAGTGATGAGGCGGTATTTGGGGAAGTCCAGGCGGGCAGCCACCAGGCGTTCGCCGTCTTGGCCCAAACATTTCACCGCCAAGCTCGCAGAGACCGCAAAGCGAGCCAGAATCTATGGATCGGGCCTCGGACCACGGAGGGAAATCGTGCGACTCGCGTGGGCCGGATGACTCCGGAGCTCTCTGGAAACAGCGGGGCTTTCGTTGCGCCCTTTGCGCACCAACGGCCGTTGGTACCGGCGGTTCAATTGCATCGTTCGGGCTTGGTGGACCGCTACCAGCGGCGCGCCTTCGCCGTGGCCCTGCGTCTTTTGGGAAGACGGACGGAGGGCTGGGCGGCTACTCGTTCGGTCTCGTCCAGAAGGAAGCCCTGCTGAGCCTGGAGCGGGCCACCACACCCTATGTCGGATGCACCTCCACCAAGATCTTCTGCCGGAAGGGCTACGCTCACGAGCGCCGCGTCCAAGAAGGCGGCCGGATCCACTTCGCCTCCGGCGCGGACGCTCGAACCAGCGGCTATCGGCCATGCAGCGTCTGCCAGCCCGTCTGACTCCCTTGAATTCGCAGGATGGAGCGTGATTATGCAATCGTGGTCTGCGGCGTAATCCCACGGTAGGACCAGCCGAGCAGCTCGATGGTATGGACGGCGCGCATGGGCATCTTGCGGGCGCGAAGCCCGGCGGCGATCTGGAGGAGGCAGCCGCGGGGTTGCCGGCTGCCTCGAAGACATCGATTACTGTGCGCGCCAGGGCTTTTCCTTCTTCCCGCTCTCCTTCGTGCACGCGGAATGGGCCACATGAATAAAGGGATGCTAAGCCGCTAGGATTTCCCCTAGTATTTCTGAAGCTCCTCCACGACCTTTTTGGTGGTGAGCGC
>CAVSHW010000021.1:0-94496 GCA_963727695.1 uncultured Methylomirabilota bacterium
AGCCACGCCGCCATGGTGACAGTTCCCCGGGAGTTCGGCGACATGTTCCTGCGAATCGAATAATCCCGTCACCGCCAGTCCTCGCCACCTTCGTCCGCTGTCCATGGCGGTCCTCATTAACCTCTCCTTTTCCCAAGATTGGCCTGCCCCCATTGATTGGTCCACCTACAATGTTAGGCGTGTTTGGCCACGACACTTCCCTTGTCGATGACGGACACCTCCGGGTTCAGCCAGAAGGCCCAGATGGCCGCTCCGACCACAAGCAGAGCAGCGGCGACGATGAACGGGGCGACCCACGAGCCGAGCTGGGCCAGGATGCCGAAGACCACCGGGGAGAGGGCACCGCCGATGTTGCCCGCCATGTTCATCATGCCGGACACGGTCCCGGAATACTCCCCGCCCACATCCATCGGCACGGCCCAGGAGGGCCCGATGGTGCATTCCAGAAACAGCATCGCGCCGGTGAGACCGTACACGGCCGTATAGGGGTTCGTGGTGAGGGCCGCCGGCACGATACAGCCCACGGTCCCAAGCATCCCGCCGATGGCCACGACCCGCCGAGAGAAATTCGTCCGTCCGGTCTTGACCAGCAGATAGTCGGTGAACCACCCGCCCAGCGTGTCCCCCACGACCCCGGCGAAGAGCGGCAGGGCCGCCAGGGAGCCCATCTTCAGGACGGTGAAGCCCCGATAGTCCACCAGGTACGACGGCAGCCAGGTCAGGAAGATCCAGAGGCAGTATACGTACGTGAAATACGCGCACATGATGGCCCACATGTTGGGGTGTTTGAGCAAAACGCCCCAGGGGATCGTCGGCCGCGTCTTGACCTCGATCTGCCGGATGCGGCCCGTGGGATCCACGCCTCGGATGTGCGCCAACTCGGCCGGACTCACTCACCGGTGGCCCTCGGGCATGTTCCGGTAGGTGGCGAGGTATAGGAGGCTCCAGAACAGACCGAGGGCCCCGAAGACGTAAAACACCATTCGTCACCCATACGCCGCCATGATCGCCACGGTGAGGGGGGGCACGATGGCCGCCCCGAGGCGGCTGGCGCTATGGGTGATCCCCTAGCAGAGACCGCGCTCTTCTCTGGTGAACCAGAGCTGCATGGCGCGGGTGGCCGTCGGGAACGCTCCCGCCTCCCCCGCCCCGAAGAGAAACCGGATCAAGGTGAAGGACGCCGCGCTGAACGCGTAGGCGGTGAGGGCCGTCATCGCCGACCAGATCGTGACAATGCTCCCCAGGACTCCCCGGGGCCCAAAGCGGTCCCCCATCCACCCCCCGGGGACCTGGAAGAGGGCATAGGACCAGGCGAAGGCGCTGAAGATGATCCCCATCGTGACCTTGCTGAACCCGAACTCCTTGCTGATGAGGGGCGCCGTCGTGGCGATGTTCACCCGATCCATGTACGTGATGAGGCACATCAGGGAGAGCAGCAACAGCACATACCAACGGACGTACCCTGTGCGCCCAGACCCTCCGGCTCGCATCGTGATCCCTCCCAGTGGATTGTCCCCGGGACGGCAACATTCACCTGCATGACTTGTATTCTTAGAATATAGAGAGGGAAGTGCAGGACTGCAACGGGCATTCGCAGAAAAATTGCCAATGGCGGCAGCGGCCGAAGAGAAGGCAATGCGCACGTTCGCCTCTCCAGGGAGCAAGCCCCCCCTCGTCGCTACCGACCAGGGGAATGTTCGGTCCCACCAACTGGCAGATTAGCGATCAGAATAGGTGGAGGATGAGAGGATTGTCTTGCACAATACGGAGATTTTGCGGATCACAGCTAGGGAACCGGTGCTAGCTGTCGCTGTTCTTGTCACTCCCGCCACCGAACAGGGTGCCGAGCCCATCCAGGATCGAGCCTCCACTTGTCCTCTCTTCACCCGCTCCTTCGTCCTGCCCGCCGCCGCCCAGCAGGTTTCCAAGCAGGCCAATCCCCGTAGAGGTTGCCGTGTGGGCCACCGCTCCGCTCTCTGCTGTAGCTGGCACCATGCTTCGGGCGAAGTGCATGAGTGCGGGCGACTGGAGCCAGATGCGCCCGGGTCCGGTCAGGGCGGCGAACACGAGCCCCTGGCCGCCGAAGAGCACGGACTTGATGCTGCCGACGTACTCGATGTCGTAGGATACGCTCTTCTCAAAGGCGACAATCGCGCCGCTCTGCACCCGCAGCTTCTCGCCGGGCTCGAGTCGCCGCTCGGCGACCGCCCCGGCGCCAGCCACGAAGACCATGCCCTCCCCTTGGAGACACTGCAGGATGAAGCCGGCTCCCCCAAGCAGGCCAGCCCCCAATTTCTGCTGAAAGGCGATGGTGATGTTGACCCCCTTCCCACCCGCCAGGAAGACGCCCCTCTGCGCGAGGAGTTCGCCCCCGACCTCCGAGAGGCGAATGGCGAAGATCTTGCCTGGAAAGGGGGCCGCAAAGGCGACCCGCCGCTTCTGTCCGCTTCCGTTGGTGAAGGTTGTGAGAAAAAACGATTCCCCCGATAGGAGACGTGCGCCCGCACTGAGAATCCCGCCGGCGACCGTCTCCATCGTGACGCCGGCTTCCAGATAGAGCATCGCACCCGGCTCGGCGATGGCAGCCCGGCCGGGCTCCAACTCGACCTCCACGAACTGGATGTCGCCGCCGAGGATCTTGTAACCGATCTCTTGCATGGGCTCGGTCAGCCCCCCGCCATCTGGCGCCACCGGCGGTGCCCCTGACGCGCCACCCGCCATCCTGAGAAGGTGGGCGCGGTACTTCGAGAGGTAGATTCCGCACTGCAAGCATTCGTCGTTCTCGACCCTTGTGGAGCCACACTTCGGGCACGTCTCGTTCATGGCGACCCCCTCCGGCAAGCATGAGGGTTCAACTGCTGGAAACACGCACACACTCTAGCGGCCCCAACCCCTGTGTCAAGGGGCTTATTTTCAGCGGAAAGGCAGCCACATGGGAAGGGCGAGCGGGGGAAACTTAGTTTCAGGAAGAAGCCCAGGGGAAAAGTCATCTCCTATATTTTCACCAAATATCATTGAATCTTCCTGGATTGATCCCGGGCGACGGCAGAATCGGATCGTTAGTTACCCTGAGAATCTGCCTCTCACTACCGGAATAAACAAAGGGATTAACTTCGGGATCTCGATCGAGGGGACCGCTGGGTTGTTATCCCAAACGTCGCAAAAGTAATCTCGCTCCCGATCGGCAGCTTCCCATTTGCCTTCTGGACGCGATGGTGATGCGGCATTCATGGTGGACCAGAACTCCATCCGCCTGCGTGCGCATCCCACCATTTTAGAAGTGGCTTACCTCTCCTACTACGGGCGGTATACCGTGAAGCTCTTCTCCAAGAGTTTTCGATTGTTGTACCAAAGCTCGATCTTCCATTCGCCTGGGACCAACTCATAGGCGTGATCAAAGCCGTACCCGGTGAGACTGGATACGGTCCCGTCTTTCGTCGTGTGGCTCTTGAGATCGAGGGTATAGCCCTGCTTCGTCGTCCCGTCTGGTGTTGTTATGGGAGGGTGACTTACGACCTTGCGGATCACCACCTCGTCATTCGTCGGCAGACCGGCAATGCTGTATTCAATCCCGAACCGAACCCCCATACTGGCAGGAATCTTGTCGGTCGGCTCCTCGATGAAGGCTTGGGCGGCGACTGTTCTCACCCCGGAGGTCGTCTTCGGAGCGTTTTCTTTCATCTCTTCGGTGACGACCTTGAGGATGCCGTACGCCTTGAGAGTCGCCGTGGGGAGCAAATCCGTTTGCCCGTGTGCGTGAGCGGCAAGAAGGGTGGCCGCGAGGAGCACGGCGGCAAGTATGGAAACTTTCGACATCGGATACCTCCGCAACATTTCTGGTCACTTCAGGCCAGCCCCGATCTCCTTGAGGGCTTTCTCCTTCTCGCGGGAGGACTGGTTCGCGAGGTCGCGGGTCCGCAAGGCTTCACCGACCGTCGCGTCTTTGATCCTCTGAAGCGGGGCCACCGCGTTCTCTTGGATGATCTCTTTGGCTTTCTCCGTCGTCCCGTGGAGACCCTGCAGGATGTCCTTCCCAATGATCCGCTCGGATGTCCGAACCGTCGTGCCACCGAAAACCCCTTCGGTCAGAGTCGTCAGGTAGATAACATACGCGCCCCCGATCAGGACGGCCATGATCACGCCCTTGAGCAGCAGTCTGACCAGAGCGCTCGTGCTGCGCCGGAGGAGCAGGATCGCCCCGCAGACGAGCAGTGCAGCCGCCAACTCGACGATCCACTGGGACCGTGACGGGAGCGGGATGGACATCCTGGAGAGTGTGTCGCGCCACCCCGCATAGAAGGGCGGAGCCGTGGACGCAGGGGTCGCCTGACCCCGGGAGGCAGTGGATTGTGGCGAGGACCCCTGCGGGATATCCCGAGGATCGGCTTTGAAGACTTTACCCGTTGTCGAATCCAGGATCTGACTTCGGCCCCGATACCGTTCGGGGATCAGGTGCCATTGATCGGTGTAGTTCGTCACCCCCTCGTCGTCCACGTACCGATAAGTGTGGGGAGGCTCGGCTGGCAAAACCGGGGTTGCGGCAAACCACAAGACGACGAGCCAGACGAGCAGCCAGGGGATTACATGAGCGGGCCGGGAAGTATCACGCACGGATTCCTCCTTCGGGCGCACCCCATGGTACTGGAATCTCACCGATAGTCAAGGCGGGCTGCCGTGCCATCCTTCGTACGTGAAGAGCGCGAGATGTCGTACCGGGTGCCGCCAAGAGGTTTTCGCGCTGCCGGTTTCCACGAGACTTTTGCACAATTGCGGTCCGGGGGAGGGAATCGAACCCTCCTGGGCTGAAGCCAGCGAAATTCTGAGAGGCTGGGGTTCAGTCCGGGCTGCGATCGTGTGGAGGCGGCTCGTCCCGGCGCCCCCACACGCGGGTTCCGTCGGGCCGCATCTCGACCGAGATCGCCCCGCTCTGATCCGTGCGCCACACCCGGGTCCCGAACGACCGATACCGCTCCAGCACCTCGGGGTTCGGGTGGCGGAACGGATTGCGGTACCCCACGGACACCAGCGCCGCCGTCGGGCGGACGGCGTCGAGGAAGGCATCCGTGCTCGACCGGCGCGAGCCGTGGTGGGGCACCTTCAGGACCTGCGCCCGGAGATTCTTCCCGGACGAGACGAGCATCTGCTCCGCCTCTCTCTCGATGTCCCCCGTGAGCAGCATTGCCTGATCTCCCAACCCGATCCTGAGAACGATCGAGCGATTGTTCAGCCGAAGCGGTCGACCCGCCGGCCGCGCGGCCTCCGCCTCTCCGCTGCGATCGGGATGCAGCACCTCCACCGTCACCCCGCCCCAGCGACCCGGCGAAGAGCCCGCGGCCACGATCCGGTGGGGGATGCGCCGCTGCCGCAGGTATTCCTGGATCCACAGCTCCGTCGCGGAGCCGCCGACCGAGCTCCCCGTCCAGACTTCCCCCACGGGAAACGTCTTGAGGAGGGTGGCCGCGCCTCCCACGTGATCGGTGTCCGGGTGCGTCAGGACGAGGACATCCAGCCCTCCCACCCATTCGTGCAGCAGAAATGGCGTGACCACCCGCAGACCGACGTCGAATCCCTCGCCGGACATCCCGCCCGCATCCACCAGCATGCGCGCGTTTCCCGGAAACGCCACGTAGATCGCCTCCCCCTCTCCGACGTCCAAGACGGTCAGCCGAACGCGGGGCTCCGCCCCGGATGGGGTCAGACGCGCATAGACCAAGCCGGCGAGGATCAGACAGCAGCCGACGGCAGCCCATCCCGCCCAGCGGCGGGGACGGACCGGCCCGCCGGGAGGCTCGCCGGGAGCGGTCGCGCCCGGAAACCGCGCGAGAGCGCATGAGGCCGCCGCATAGTAGGCGAGCACCATCCCCACCGTGGGCGTGTAGACCCGGAGACTACTCCAGGGAAAGTCGGCAAACCAGCGCGCCAGCGCGAAGAGCAGATCCACCAGCCAGCCGTTCACCTGGTTCAGCCAGGGGAGGCCGGCCGGCGTGACGAGAACCGAGGCGCAGGCGGCCGTTCCGAGGGCCGTGATTAGGCCGCTCAACGGCACGATCGGGATGTTGGCCAGGAGGCCCGCCGGGGATGCGCGGTTGAAGTTCGCCGCCAGGATCGGTAGCGTCATGGCCGTCGCCGCCAGCGTGATGGCTACCGACTCCAGCACCCAGCGGATCGGCCGCGGAAGACCGGCCAGTACGCGCTCGCAGCGGGGGAGAACGAGAATGATCCCCAGGGTCGCCAGGTAGGTGAGCTGGAAGCCGACGTCGTAGAGAAACCAGGGATTCCACCAGAGCAGCGCGAGCGCCGACAGCGCAAGACTGTTCAACACGTCTCCCCGCCGGTCCAAAACTACCGCGAAGAGGTAGACGTCCGCCATCACCGCCGCCCGGACCACCGACGCGCCGGCTCCCGCCAAGGCCGCATACCATGTCACCAGGACAGCCGAGGCGCCCGCCGCCAGACGCGGCGAGGCCCTGAGCAGCCGAAAGAGACCGAACAGCGCCCCCGCCAGGATGCTGACATTCAACCCGGAGATCGCCAGGATGTGGTAGGTGCCCGAATCCAGGAATGCCTGGTTCATCTCGGGGGTGAGCCCCGAGCGATCTCCCAGGACCGTGGCCTTGAGGAGCCCCGCCTCCGCAGGAGGCATGGCGGCATCCACCCGCGCGAGGATCAGCGCCCGCAGACGGAAGACCCAGGCCAGAAGGGCGGACCCGCGCGCGGCCGGCACGACCTCGACGGGCTCTCGCGTCCATCCCTCCAAGACGATCCCTTGAGCGGCCAGATAGCCGGAATAGTCGAAGGAGCCCGGGTTGTCGAATCGGCGCGGATGCCGGAGACGAAAGCGGCCCCGGATCTCGTCTCCGTAGTGCAGCTCGGGCAGGGGGGTGAGCGCGGTCAGCCGGGCCTGCCCGGTGGCGGCAACCCTCTCACCGCCGAGGTGCAGCGCCGTCACCTCGATCGTGAAGCGCGTCCGCGCCGTCTCTTCCGCGTCGCGGACCTCCGGCGGTCGCGGATCCGGCGGCGTCGTAACCCACCCTTCGACCGAGAGAGAGACGCCCAGGGCCGCCTCTGGCACACGCCGGATGTCGTGCGGCGGCGCCTCGCGCGCCGCGACGACCATCCCGTGGACGCCGAGACAGCAGAACCCCGCGAGGAGCAGCGGCCAGGCAAGACGGGACCCCCCGACGGAGGGGGCAAGAGCCCCCAGAAGGAGCAGGACGATGGCTCCTCCGGCCCACCAGGCCGATCCGAACGGCAGGACCGGCGCGAGCGCAATCCCCAGGCTGAAGGCCACGGCCAGCGGCACGAGCGGCCGCACGAGGGCGAGGCGAGACCGAACCGCGCCCCGGGTCGTCTCGGGGGCCGCGGCGGGAAAATCCGCTAGGTCACCCCCGCCCGCTGGAGTAGAATGCATCGGATTCTCGCCGCAAACCCAGAAGGACATCCATGCGTCTCCTGGATCGATATATCCTGAAAGAGATGGCCGCAGCCTTTCTGCTCGGACTCATGGTCTTCACCTTCGTCCTCCTCACCAACAGAATCCTCCGCCTGGTCGAGTTGATTGTCAACAAGGGGGTCGGAATCCTCACGGTCCTCCAGCTTTTCTTGTATGTTCTCCCCTTCTCCTTGGTCGTCACCATCCCCATGTCGGTCCTGTTGGCCACCCTTGCCACCTTCATGCGCCTGAACACGGACGGCGAGATGCTCGCCCTGCGAGGAGCCGGGCTGAGCTTATTCCGGCTCACCCGTCCTGCCCTGTTCTTCGGCCTCGGGGCTACCGTGCTCACCATGATCGTCAGTGTCTGGATCCTGCCGCTCAGCAACCAGGCATTCAAGAACCTGATCTTCGAGATGACGCGCCGGCAGGTCGCCGTGGCCTTACAGGAGGGGATCTTCAACAACGCCTTCGAGGGGTTGACCCTCTACACGGAGCATCTGAACCCCAAGACCTCGGAGATGGAGGGAGTCTTCCTGGTGGACAGCCGGAATCCGGCGGAACAGCGCGTCATCGTCGCCCAGAACGGACGCTTCACCTCGGATCCGAAGCAGCTCCGGCTGGGCCTGACCCTGCGCGAAGGCTCGATCCAGCTCTCGGGTGCAGAACACCCCGGCCGGTATCAGATGCTGACGTTTCAAGACTACGCCGTGACCCTCGATGCGGCTCGGTCCCTCTCGCCGGATCCCACCCAGCGCCCCTTGGGCGAGCAGGAACTACCTCTCGGCGAGTTACGCCAGCGAGCCGAGGAACTCCGCGCCCAAGGCCAGAACTACCATCCGCTGATCGTGGAGTTCCACAAGAAGCTGGCCATCCCCTTTTCCTGCGCCCTCTTCGCCGTGGTCGGAATTCCCCTGGCAAGCCGGATTAAGCGAGGCGGCCGGGGCCTCAGCCTCGCCATCTCCGTGGGATTCGCCCTGGGATACTACATCTTGATCGTTGCGGGCGAGGGTCTGGGCGCCCGGGGCACGGTGCCCGAGGCCCTGGTCATGTGGCTCCCGAACTGCCTGATCGCCGGCGGCGGATGCCTGCTGCTGCTTCGAGCCGAGGCCTTTCCCGCCACCTTGCTCCAGGCGTGGCGGATCACCAGGGTCCCGCGCCCCGGCCCTCCTGGAGACTGACTGGATGCGTATCCTGGATCGCTACGTCATTCGCGAGTGCCTCAAGATCCTCGGCCTCTGCTTGGTTGTCTTCATGGGGGTCTACCTCGTCGTGGATCTCTTCGAGAAGCTCGGACGCTTTCTGGAGGCGCGGGCGGACGCGGGGATGATCCTCCGCTATTACTTCTTCCGCCTCCCCAAAATCTTCACCGAGGTCCTGCCCGTTGCGGTCCTGCTGGCCTCACTCTTGAGCGTCGGCGGCATGGCCATGAACAACGAGGTCCTGGCGATGAAGATGGGACAGGTAGGCGCCCTTCGCATCGCCCTGCCCTGTATCGGGATAGGACTGGCGGCGAGCCTGGCCTCCTGGATCACGGTCGAATACATCGCGCCACGCGCCAATGAGCAGGCGCTCAACATCGAGCGGACCGAGATCAATCGCCTTCCCGCCTACCGAATCTCGCGGGACAGCGATATCTGGTATCGCGCCCAGGGAAACCGCTTCGTCCACATCGCCCTGATCGAGCCCCAGGCCGGTCTGATCCAGGGTATCAGCATGTTCGAGCTGTCGCCGGGTTTCGACCTGATCCGGCGGGTGGACGCGCGCGAGGCCGCTTGGAGCCCGCAGGGCTGGACGTTCCGCGACGGCTACCAGTTGGAGCTGGACGCGAAGCCGATCCGCGTCACGCCGTTCCGGGAGCTGCGCGTGCAGATGGAAGAGCAGCCCGAGGAGTTTGCCCGGGTCGCCCGCTCTCCGGAGGAGATGAGCTACGCGCAGCTCCGCGAGTACATCGACAAGCTGGTCAAGAGCGGCGTGAGTGCCACGCGGTATCTGGTGGATCTCCACGCCAAGGGGGCCATCGCCTTTGTAAGCCTGATCATGGCGGTCCTAGGGGTGAGTTTCGGTCTTCGAACCGGGCGGGCCGGCGTCATGCTCTGGGTGGGTCTGTGTATTCCAATGGGGTTTCTCTACTACGTGCTTTTCTTCCTGGTGGGGGTCCGCATTGGGCGAACCGGTCTGATCAATCCCCTGCTGGCCCCCTGGCTGGCAAACCTGCTCTACGGAACCGTCGGCGTCGTCTCCCTCTGGCGGCTGCGAGGCTGACCGCCTCCTCCACGATCCACGAAGGATCCAAGCGCAGAGCCGAAATCCCAAACATTTCACCGCAAAGCTCGCAGAGACCGCAAAGCGAGCCAGGCGTTGTGGATCGGGCCTCGGACTACGGATAGAAATTGTGCGGCTCGCTCGGACCAGATGATTTCGGAACCCTCTGAAAACAGCGGGTCTTTCTTTGCGCGCTTTGCGGTTCAACTGCAACGTTCGGGCTGACAGTCTATTCGTCGTCGGTCGGCAGGGCGGGGAGTCGGTCGAGCGCGGCGGCGAAGCGCGCGAGATCGAAGGGGGTGTTGGACCGAAGGATACGCACCATCTCCCGCAGGACGACGGTCGCGATCAGCCGCTTCGCCTCGGCGGCCGTGCGGCCCTCCTCCACCAACCGATCGAGTGTCTCCCGGGTCTCCGGCGGCGTGCCGTCGCGAAGCTGATTCTCCACCACCTGCAGTGCCGCCGCCAGCACCCGCCGATCCGCCTCCTCGAACATCGAACGCTCCATTTCTGGTCTTGCACGCATCCAAAAACCGGGGGCCGGAAAGCGCACACGCCCCCGGCCCCCGGATCTTCCTCCTTCGCCCGTCAGCCGTCGTCCGCCCGCTCATCGCGGCTCGCGGCTCGGCTCTCTCTTCTCATCGCGGCTCTCACTCGCGGCTCGCGGCTCGGCTCTCCTCTCGGCTCTCGGCTCTCCGTGCTCGTCCCTACGTCCCCATCTCCCACGACGCCAGGTACTTCTTCTGTTCGTCGGTGAGCGAGTCGATCTTGACCCCCATGGTCTCGAGCTTGAGCCGCGCGATCTCGGCATCGATCGCCTTCGGCACGCGGTGCACCCTGATCTCCAGCTTGCCCTTGTTCTTGACCGCGTACTCCGAGCCCAGCGCCTGGTTGGCGAAGGACATATCCATCACGCTGGCCGGGTGCCCCTCGGCGGCGGCCAGATTGATCAACCGGCCCTCCGACAACACGTAGATGCGCCGCCCGTCCCGCAGCCGGTACTCCTCCACCTCATCGCGGGCCAGCCCGTGCGAGACGCTCAGCGCCTCCAGGGCGGGGATATCGATCTCGACGTTGAAGTGGCCAGAGTTGCAGACGACCGCCCCGTCCGGCATGGCCGCGAAGTGCTCCGTGCGCAGGATGTGGATGTTCCCCGTCACGGTGACGAAGATCTCGCCCTGCTTCGCCGCCTCCAGCATGGGCAGTACCGTGAAGCCGTCCATCACCGCCTCCAGCGCCTTCAGGGGATCCACCTCCACCACGATGACGTTGGCGCCCATTCCCCGCGCCCGGCTGGCCACGCCGCGCCCGCACCAGCCGTAGCCACAGACCACGAAGCGCTTCCCGGCCAAGAGCAGGTTGGTCGCCCGCAGGATCCCGTCCAGCGTGCTCTGGCCCGTGCCGTACCGGTTATCGAAGAAGTGCTTGGTGTCGGCGTCGTTCACCGCGATGATCGGGTACAGCAGAACCCCGTCCCGCTCCATGCTCTTCAGCCGGATCACGCCGGTGGTGGTCTCTTCGGTGCCCGCGATCACGTTGGCCGCGAGTTCCTTGCGCTGGCTGTGGATCACGCCGATGGTGTCGGCTCCGTCGTCCATGGTCAGATTCGGCTTGGCGTCCAGCGTCGCGTGGATATGCTTGTAGTACGTCTCCTTGTCTTCGCCCCGGATGGCGAAGGTGGCGATGCCGAACTCCTTCACCAGGGCCGCCGCCACGTCATCCTGGGTGCTGAGCGGGTTGCTGGCGCAGAGCCGGACCTCTGCTCCGCCCGTCTTCAGGGCCCGCATCAGATTCGCCGTCTCGCAGGTCACATGCAGGCAGGCCGAGACCCGGATGCCTTTGAGCGGCTGCTCTTTGGCAAACCGTGCCTCGATCATCCGCAACACCGGCATGCTGCTCCGCGCCCAGGCGATCCGGCGCGCCCCCTTTTCGGCGAGCGCGAGGTCCTTCACATCATATTCCATCGCCCCATCCTTTCACGCCAAGGGCCAGGAGGCGTGTCCCTCCTGGCCCTGGCTCGGTTACCCGGGTCGCCGGGCCGGCCTCGGCCCCTGCCCCGGGACACTCACACCCCGTCCTTATGCGCCCAGTTTCCCCGCGTCCTTCTTCAGGAGCATCCGCCTTGTCGGTCCGCTCCCAGGTGAAGTCCGGATCGGGGCGGCCGAAGTGGCCGTACGCCGCCGTCTTTCGGTAGATGGGCCGCCGCAGGTCCAGCGACTTGATGATGCCCGCCGGGGTCAGCTCGAAGTGCTTGCGGACCAGCTTCTGCATCTCCTCGTCGGCCACGGCGCCCGTGCCGCTGCTGTCCACCATGACCGAGACCGGGTCGGCCACGCCGATGGCGTAGGCCAACTGGACCTCGCACTTCTCGCACAGACCCGCCGCCACCAGATTCTTGGCGATGTAGCGGGCCATGTAGGAGGCGGAGCGGTCCACCTTCGTCGGATCCTTGCCCGAGAAGCATCCGCCGCCGTGCCTCCCCACCCCGCCGTAGGTATCCACGATGATCTTGCGCCCGGTGAGCCCCGTGTCCCCGTGCGGCCCGCCGATCACGAACCGACCGGTGGGGTTGATGTGATAGGTGATCTTCTCGGGGTTCACGAGCTCCTTGGGGAGGACCGGGAGGATGACCGTCTCGATGATGTCCTCGCGGATCTGCTTCAACGTCACCTCGGGGCTGTGCTGGGTCGAGATCACCACCGTGTCCACCCGGGCCGGCTTGCCGTCGATGTACTCGATGGTCACCTGCGACTTCCCGTCGGGCCGCAGATACTCCAGGATCTCCTTGCGCCGAACCTCGGTCAGCCGCATGCACAGCTTGTGCGCCAGCAGGATCGGCATGGGCATGAGCTCGGGCGTCTCGCGCGTGGCGTAACCGAACATCAGCCCCTGGTCGCCCGCCCCCTGGATGTCCACCCCCAGGGCGATATCCGAGGACTGCCCTGGATGGCGGTGACCACCGCGCAGGTCTCGTAGTCGAAGCCGTACTTGGCCCGGGTGTACCCCACGTCCCGGATCACCTCGCGGGTCACCTTCGGGATATCCACATAGCAGCGGGTGGTGATCTCGCCCGCCACGAAGGCCAGCCCGGTGGTCACCAGCGTCTCGCAAGCCACCCGACCGTAGGGGTCCTGGCTGAACACCGCGTCCAGCACCCCATCGGAAATCTGATCCGCGATCTTGTCGGGGTGCCCCTCGGTCACCGATTCCGACGTGAAAAGAAACTGTTTCAACGACACGTTCCCGTCCTCCTGCCAAAATGTTCTCGGAATACATCCATGGAAAACGAGCGGCGGAGAATCTAACATAGGTCGATGGAATGTCAAGGAAAAGTCGGACCGGCGAGAAGCGATTAAGGCGCCGCCTGCCGGACTCGTCAGACCCCCAGATAGTGCGTCTGGAGGTGCTCGTTGCGAAGGAGCTCCGGACCGCTCCCCGTAAGGACGATCTGGCCGTTCTCCATGACATGGCCACGGTCGGCCATCTCCAGCACCTGCTGGACGTTCTGCTCGATGATGAGCAGGGTGAGGCCGATCTTGCGGATCGTCTGGAGCACTTCGAAGAGCCGGTCGACGACGACTGGGGCGAGTCCCAACGACGGCTCATCCATGGCCAGAAGCTTCGGTTTTGCCATGAGCGCCCGGCCGACCGCGACCATCTGCTGCTGGCCGCCGGACATGGAACCCGCCTTCTGCCGCCGCCGCTCCGTCAAGTCGGGAAACAGGCTGTAGACCTCTTCCAGGCTCCGGGCCCGATCGCCCCGAGCCCGCTTGCAGGTGGAGCCGACGAGCAGGTTCTCCTCCACCGTCATCTGGGGAAAGAGCTGCTTGCCTTCCGGAACCTGGACGAATCCCAACTCCACGACGTGGTGGGCCGGCGCGTGGTCGATGCGCTCTCCCAGGAACGCGATCTCGCCCCGGGTCGGCCGGATCAGGCCGGAGATCGTCCGCAGCAAGGTGGACTTCCCGACGCCGTTGGCACCCACCAACGCCACAACCTGTCCCGGCTGCACCGTGAGGCTGACTCCCTTGAGGACGGTGACGTCGCCGTAGCCTCCCCAGAGGTCACGAATTTCCAGGCTGGACATGCCGGTCTCCCAGATAGGCCTTGAGGACGGTCGGATCCTTGCTCACCGCCTGCGGGGCCCCCATGGCGATGGTTTCCCCGTGGTGCAGGACCAGGACCCGGTCGCTGAGCCCCATGATGACTCGCATCACATGCTCAACCATGACAATGGTGACGCCGCCGCCCCGCACCTTGCGGATGAGATCCATCATGGCCACCGCCTCGGTGGGCGTGGCTCCAGCCACCACCTCGTCCAGGAGGAGAAGCTCGGGATCGGTCGCGAGACTGCGGGCCAACTCCAGGCGCTTCCGGTCCGTAGCGGTGAGATTGTTCGCCTCGACCGTCGCCTGGTGGGCCATGCCGACGAAGGCGAGCATCTCTTCCGCCTTCCGGCGAGCCGCCCCGCGGCTCCCCTGGTGGTGAAAACCGCCCACCATGACATTCTCCAGAACGGAAAGATCGCCGAAGGGCTTGGAGAGCTGGAAGGTGCGCGCGATCTTCCGATGCGATACCTCCCATGGTCGCCTCCCCGTGATGTTTTCCCCCTTGAAACGGATCGATCCCGTATCCGGGGGGAAGAAGCCGGCGATCATGTTAAACGCGGTAGTTTTGCCCGCCCCGTTCGGACCGATGATGCCGAGGATCTCGCCGGGCTCCAGCATGAAACTGAGATCCTTGACCGCCTGCAGACCACCGAACGCCTTGTTGATGTTTTCGACTTCGAGCAACATCATGTCCCGCTCCTAGCCCGCCGTCGTCTGGACACCACCTGATCCTGCAGCGGGAGCCACCCCCTGATCACGGCCCGGCACTCTCCTCACAACCTGCCGGATCGGCTGGATGAGTCCCTTGGGCAGGAACATCACGGCCAAGACCAACACCAGGCCGTAGATCACCAGATGGAGCCCCATGAGCTTGCCGCCCAAGAGGCTTCGCGAGATCTCGCCGGCCGGGTTGAGGAGGAAAGCCCCCAGGACAGGACCCAGGACAGTCCCTTGCCCCCCGACAATCCCCATGAGGGCAAACTCGATCGAGAGGTCCAGCCCCATGTTCCGCTCCGGGTTGATGTACCGGAAGTACTGCGCATAGAAGCTGCCGCCCAGCGCTGTCAGGAACGAACTCATGGCCATCGCCGACAGGAAATATCGTGTGGAGTTGATCCCTAGCGCCTCGGCCCCATCCTGGTCGGCGCGGATCGCCTTGAGGTAGAAGCCCATCCGCGACTTCTCCATCCAGAAGGCAGCCGCCATCACCACGAGGAGCATGGCGACGATGATATAATAGTACGGAACCTTGCTGGTGAACTGGAAGAGCCAGGGGCTCTGGCCCTTCAGGGGAACGAGCAGCCCCTGGGCGCCACGTAACTCGATCCCGAAGATCTCGTCGGTGTTCTCCACCCAGATTCGGAGGATCTCAGCGAAGGCGATGGTCGTCAGGGTGAAGTATGGGCCCCGGAGCCGAAAACACGGGTAGCCGATGACGACCCCCACCACGGTGGCGGCGAGTCCCCCCACGAGCATCCCGATCCAGGGGGTAAGCCCCAGGTTGATGAAGAGGAGGGTCGAGACATACCCCCCGATGCCGCAAAGCGCCGAGTGGCCGAGCGAGAGCTGGCCGGTGTAACCCGAGACGATGTTCCAGGCCGAGGCCATGTACGCAAAGAAGAGTATGCCCACCAGCATGTGGAGATAATACTCGTCGCGGATGATGACGGGCGCCAGGAGGAAGAAGAGGAGGAGGATGACGGTCACCACGACGTAGCGAAGGCCGTATCGCGGTCCGTTTGGCGCTGTCATAGGACGATTTCGCTCCATGGTCTCATACCTTCATGCCCATGAGGCCCGTAGGTCGGAAGAAGAGCACCAGGATGAAGATGACGAAGGAGAAGATGGAGGCAGACGTTGCCGTGACAAACTGGCCCGCCACCGATTCCACCACCCCCAGAATCAACCCGCCAAGGATAGACCCCGGGATGCTCCCGATGCCTCCCAGAACCACGGTGATGAACGAACGGATCCCAAACGCCAATCCCACCGAGGGGCTGACGTAATAGAAGGGGATCATGACGCACCCCACGACCCCCAGGACGGCGCACCCCAAGCCGAAGGTAACGTTGTAAATCTGTGACACATTGATCCCGCAGAGAGCGGCGGCGTCGCGATTCTGTGCGGTCGAGCGGATGGAGCGGCCGAGTTCGGTCCTCGAAAGGAAGAGACTGAGGGCGATGGTGATTGCGACGCTGGCCAAAAAGGCAAACAGTCGAGCGTAGTTGATGTTCAGGGTCTCACCGATCCACAGGGTCTTCGAGGCAAAGGAGATTTGAACACCCCGAACATTTGGACCAAAGGCCATGAGCGCCACATTGTCCAGGATCAGCCCCACTCCGGCGGTCAGAAGCAACACGCTCAGAGGCTCCAACACCATGGCTCGCTCCCGCTTGAACAGGGGGGCGATGATCGTGGCTTGGACGCCATAGCCCAGGGCGAAGAGCGCGGGAGCAGTGACGATAACCGAGAGGTACGGACTGATTCCGAAGAGTTGCCAGCACCAGAACGGGATAAACAACCCAATCATCAGAAAGGTTCCGTGGGCGAAGTTGATCACCCGCATGACTCCGAAGATCAGGCTGAGACCCAGCGCGACCGCCCCGTAGAGGCCGCCGAGCAGGATCCCGTTCACGACTGCGACGCCGAGGATAATCGGATCCATGACGTGCCTTTCGCGAGGGGGCGTGGGAGGGGAACCACCCCCTCCCACGCCGGCCGAACAGAGCTAACGATCTTTCCACGCCGGGATGGGCCAGACCGGCAAGACGCCCTTCGGCCGATTTGCCAGAGGGAACACGGTGGTCCGCTTGCCGTTCAGGTTCTGCGAGATGCAGCCGTGGGCGTCTACGTTCTGCCCATCTTTGTCGAAGTGGATCACCTGCCAACCCATGATCAGGGCGGGCCCGCTGGTAATATTAGTCGTGACGAACGCCTCGCGAATCTTCTCCTTGTCGAGGGAGCCGGCACGCTGCAGGACGTCGTAGATCGTCCAGACGGCAGAGTACCCCTGCGCGCCGTAGGCGCTGAGATCATATCCCAGCATCTCGCGAAACCTCCGCTCCACCGGCTGGGTCCACGCGGCCACTTTGGTGATGTCGATCTGAAAATCCTCTTGGACGAACATGAACCGGACGGACTCCGGGGGGACCGCCTTGTAGAATTCCGGCACCTCAGAGCCTCCACCCACCGAGTGGAGGCCATAGGGCAGCTCGAGTTTGGTCTCCTGATACTGCTTGTTGAAGACGATGTGGTCCGGCGTGTACATTGCCGTGATGAGCGCTTCGGGCTTGCGCGTGCGCATCTTCAGGATCTGGGCGGAGAAGTCGGCAGTCCCCGGCGAGTAGGCCTCGTCGAACACCACGTCATATCCCATCTGCTTCGCCAAGATCCGCACGTTGCTCGCGTGGGACTTGCCCCAATCGCTCCCTTCTACGAGGACCCCGATGGTCTTGGGCCCCTTGCCAAACTCCTGGGTCAGCCCCTTGATCGCGTCGAATTGCTCCCGCGCATCGTAAGTGGCCTTGTTGTTGGGGCGAAAGGTGTACTTGAAGCCGCGCTCGGTGATGATATTGGCGACGGAGCCGGTCACGAGCCAGGGGGTCTTGTAGCGCTCGGCCACTTCGGTCGTCACAGTCGTCGTCGCGCTCTGGTAGGCGCCCATCATAATGGCGACATTCTCCCGTTGGATGAGGCGTTCGGTCTCGGAGGCACCCACGTCTGGCTTGCTCTGCGAATCGGCGAAGAGCAGCCGGAGCTTCGCCCCGCCCAGGACCGGGATCCCCCCTTTCGCGTTGATCTCCTCGGCGGCAATGGTGGCGCCGGTTTTCGTCTGCAGCCCCTGATCCGCCGCCACGCCGCTCAGCGAGAGGACCACGCCGATGTTCACCTCGGCCACCTTCTCGCCGGCCAGGACGGGGGAACCCGAGAGCGCCAAGACAATTACGCATAGGCCAAGAATGAACGGTATTCGCTTCATCGCACATCCCTCCTCGATCTATAGGACTCCATCGTTCGAAAACAGCGGCCCGCTCTTGCCATTCCTCTCGACTCGCACCCGACTCGCCCATCGGGGCGATCCCTTCACCTCCTTCCGGCTGGCTCCCTCGGCCTCGAACCCGCCCGCGACCAGGGACGAGTTGCCGCACCATCGCTTGACACCGCCGCATCCTCCCTGGATCATCTCGCGCCGTCCATCGGATAATCACCCGCCCGACGCGATTGTCTTGCACAGCAAACAAGGAACTGATTCGGCGGCCGCCCCCCCGGCCAGCAGGATAATGAAAGGGTAAAGTCCTATTCCCGCCACCTACGACGGGGTGGACCGCAGCAATTGGAGGAGCCGCCTGAGCTGAGCGGCGCGGGAGTCCCGCCGATGATTGTACCGCCAGACATACTCGGCCAGGTAGAGGGGCAGTCGACGTCGCCGGATGCCGCCCTTCGCCGCGAGTTGCCGCTTCAGGTACCCCCAGAAGCCCTCCAGCCCATTGATGTGGGTCCCGCCCTGGGTGGTGTACTCCCCTTTCGTGTGGTCGACCAAGCGATGCACGTAGCCTTTCGCCGCGATCCCGGTGTAGCTGGCCCAGGTGTCCGAGCAGATCGTCGACCCGGGCCGCACGCGGCGGCCGATCATGGGCCACAGCGTCGCGGCCTGCAAATCGGGCACAATCTGGGCCCAGACGGCGCCCCCGCGACACAGGATGCCGAAGACCGGGGTCTTCGTGGTGCCGCGCCCCCGCTTGGTGGCCTGGGCCCGCTGGCCCTGCCGCTGGTTCTTCCGCGAGCCCCCGACGTAGGTTTCGTCGACCTCCACGGTGCCGCTGAAGACCGGCGGGACATCCTGGGCCATGGCGCGCCGGACGACCAGCAAGGCCCGGAGGACCCGCGTGCGCGACAGCCCGGTCTCGGTCGCGATCGCCTGACTGCTCAGCCCGCGGAGGAACCAGGCCAGCAGGGCCCGCCACTGCGTCGTCGCCAGGCGCAGGGGCAACCGCGCCGGCCGCCAGTCCCGGCGACACCCCGCACATCGGCGCCGGTCGCGGGACAATACCCAATAGGTTCGCTGCCCACAATAGGGGCATTGGAGGCGTTTCGCCATACTCCCAGCCTACCATAGCTGGTGGCGGGAATAGGACTTTACCCTAATGAAATACCCGCTTCCGCCCAGGCTGTTCAGCGGGGTCCGGATGCAAGGCGGAACGCGGAAGGCGGGGTACCCACTGCAGGTGGGTCTGGGCGTACTCCAGATATGGTGCAGCGAGCGCCTGAACGGATGGGTCCCCGGCAGATGGGCCGATTTCAGCAGCCGGCTATGCCCCGCCCCCGTGCGGCTCGGCCAAGACTTGGAGGGCGCCGGAAATATACTCGGGAAATCGGGTGCGCATCTCGTGCCGCAGGAGCTGCTCTACCTCCTGGGCTGTGGCGCAGCCGAACATTCGCTGCGAGAGATCCGACGCCTGGCTATAGGTGATGGAGCGAACCATCCGCTTCACCAGCGGGATGGAGGCGGACGTCATGGAAAGCTCGTCAAACCCCAACCCGACCAGGAGCAGGCTGTAGAGGGGGTCGCCGGCCATCTCGCCGCACATGGAGACCCAGATCCCCTCGTTGTGGGCGGCGGTGACGACGTTACGCAGCATCCGCAGCACGGCCGGGTGCAGCGGCTCGTACAGATACGCCACCTGCTCGTTGATCCGGTCGATGGCAAGGGCGTACTGGATCAGGTCGTTGGTGCCGACGCTGAAGAAGTCCACCTCCCGGGCCAAGAGGTCGGCGATCACCGCGGCCGACGGGATCTCGATCATGACCCCGACCTGGATGGCGGGGTCGAAGGGGACGCCCGCTTTGGCCAGGTCGGCCTTCGCCTCGGCCAGCAGCGCGTTGGCGGCGCGGACCTCCGCCACCCCCGAGATCATCGGATACATGATCCGCAGGGTGCCGAAGGCGCTGGCCCGCAGGATCCCCCGCAACTGCGCCAGGAACAGCTCCGGCTGGTGGAGACACAGCCGGATGGCCCGCAGCCCGAGCGACGGGTTTTCCTGCGGACCGAGGTGGATGGCGGAGACCAGCTTGTCGCCGCCGAAGTCCAAGGTCCGGATGATGACCGGCCGGGAGCCCATCTCCGCCGCCACGGCCCGGTACACGCTGAAGTGCTCCTCCTCCGCGGGGAGGTCGGGGCGGTTGAGGTAGAGGAACTCGCTGCGGTACAGCCCGATCCCCTCCGCCCCGTGAGCCTTTGCCTGCGGCAGCTCCGCCGGAAACTCGACGTTGGCGGTGACGCGCACCCGGTACCCGTCCTGGGTCTCGGCCGGCAGGCTTCCCAGCTTGTGCAGGGCCCGGCCGACGTACTCCAGGTGCTGCTTGCGGGCGTGATAGTGGCCCAGGATCTCCCGGTCGGGGGACAGGATCACCAGTCCCTCGATCCCGTCCAGGATCACCGTGTCGTGGTTCCGGACCTGGGCGCAGATGTGCTCGACGCCCACCACGGCGGGGATCTCCAGCGAGCGGGCCATGATGGCGCTGTGAGAGGTGCGCCCGCCCGTCTCCGTGGCGATCCCCAGGACCGCGTCCCGCTGAAGCTGGGCCGTGTCGGAGGGGGTGAGTTCGTGCGCGAACAGGATGGTTTCGCCGGGCCGCTCGACCTGGATGGTGGGACGCTGCCCCAGGAGGTTCCGGAGGATCCGGTCGCCCACGTCGTCCACGTCGGTCCGCCGCTCGCGGAGATATCCGTCCTCCACCCGCGAGAAAGCCTGTCGGACCGGCTCCAGGACCTCCTGGACCGCGTACTCGGCGTTCACCCGATGCTCCTGGATGTACGCGATCGTCCCCTCGGCTAGGATCCGATCCTCCAGGATCAGGAGATGAGCATCGAAGATCCGACCGTACTGGGCCCCGACCTCCTGGGCGATGCGCCCCTGCACCTCCAGGATCTGAGAGCGGGCCTCTTCTAGCGCCCGCCTGAGGCGAGCCACCTCGACGGGGACGCGAGCGGGATCCAGCGCCTCTCGCTCGGCTCGCGGGCGCCGTGTCTCGATCACCAGGGCGCGCCCGATGGCGATCCCCGGCGAGACCCCGATGCCGCGGAATACTTGGGGGGGCAGGCGTGCCCGGTCTTCACGATCGACGTCCATCGTCTCTACGCTTTCGGGATCGGCCTTGAGGCCTCACGCATCCGGGTTGAAGCCGGCAAGCACCTCGCGGTAGTACTGGAGCAGACCTTGTATTTGCCTCCGCACGTCAAACACTCGCTCCGCCTTTTCCCGGGCGCTCCGCTGCAGGCGTTCCAGCTCCTCGGCATCCAAGCTCAGGAACCAGTCAATCGCCTCGGCCACCCCTTTGACATCGCCGCAATCGACCAAGCGCCCGTTCAGGCCGTCGTCGACGTTCTCGACCAGCCCCGCGTAGTTGGAACTGATCAGCGGCTTCCCCATCGCCATCAGTTCTCGGGCGGCAAACGAGATGGCCTCGATGGATTCGCTCAGGATAAACCCGACGTCGAGCAAGGAAAGATAGCCCCGCGGATCCGGTTCGTGCCGGACATAGACGACGTTCCGGAGGCCGAGTTCGGCGGCCAGACGTTGGTTTTCCTGGATCTCGCCCTCTGTCCCCTTCAGAAGGATCTTGAACGGCGGCCTCTCCCGGCGCACAGGCAGCGCGGCCGCCCGAAGGAAGAGATCGGTGCGTTTGTGGCCGCTCATACCGGCATGCGACCCGAACACGAAATCCGTCGGCGTCAGGCCGAGCTTTGTCAGATAGGCCGGATCCTTGGGGCGGGGTCGCCAGAAATCAATATCCACGCCGACGGGAATCACGCGGGCGTTGGGAGGTCGCAGAAATCCTCCCGCCTGGGAGATATTCTTCGCGCTGTGCGCGATGTAGATATGCCCCTCCACCATCTTCCCATACGCCCAGCGATTGTAGACGTGGTTTGGGATACACCGGACCGTTAGGTGAGCGCGCACCACCGGGACAGGGCACCCGGAGAGTTTCTTCCAGAGGACGACGATCCCCTGGTCGCGACTCCCGTTCACGTGGATCAGGTCGGGTGTCCACTCGCGGGAGATCTGGCCAAATCGCCGCACGGCCCGTAACATCTGCGGGAGTTCTTTGAGGTTGCCGGGGAAGTCGCAGGTGAACGTCGGCACGCCGAAGGCGCGCCCGGTAGACCACACCGCGGAGCCTTCCGGGGCGACCACTCCGAATTCAAAATCGGCGCGCAGCGCACTCTCCAGGATCGTCCGGATGTAGCGCATGTGGCCGCCGCCGCCGTTATGTTGCGGATGAAAGTTCGTGAGCAGGATTCTTTTCATCTGTCCCCTACACGCGCCCCCTCCGTCTAAAGATTACCCGCAGCCGGGGACGCAAGCAATCGGAATCAATCAGGTCTTGGGGGCCGCGACCTCGCGGTACACCGCCAGGGTTCTTTCGAGCGGCTTCTCCCATGGAAATTTCAGGGCCGTTTGCCGCGCCTGCTCACCGATCGACGCCCGCCGATCGGGATCGGCGAGCGAGGCCACCGCCTCCGCGAGTCCGTCCACGTCATCCGGCCGATCCACGATCAGCCCGTCCACGCCGGGGCGCAGGATCTCTGCCGCCCCGTTCTGTCGCGAGGTGACGATCGGCAGCCCCGAGGCCATCGCCTCCAGCGTGGCGTTGGCGAACGGATCGAAGAAGGTCGGCAGGGCGAAGACGTCCGCCGCCGCGTAGTAGTGTTCCGGGTCGGCGACCCGTCCGGCAAACCGCACCCGATCGCCCAGACCGAGGCCCGCGGCGCGGCGCTGCCAGGGCCGGGCCGAGCCGCTCCCGATGACGGCGAGATGCGGCGCGAGGCGTCGATCGCGAAGCCGGGCCAGCGCCGCCAGGAGAGGCGCGAGGCCTTTGCGGGCGAAGCCGGTCCCCACGAAAAGGACCAAGAGGTCGTCGGGGCCGACCCCGAGGGCGAGTCTCCGCTCCGCCCGCCAGCGCCCGCGGGCCTCGGGCGAGAAGCGCTCGGCGTCCACACCGTTGTAGGCCACCACGACCCGCTCGGGCGGCATCGGGTAGTACCGGAGAATTCCGTCCCGGCCCAGGGAGGAGTTCGCGATGATGTAGGGACACCGGTCCGGCCGGTATCCCGCCCGCTCCAGGGCCAGGAGCGCCAGGTGGAGGGGCGAGGCGCGCTTCAGCCCCGCGACCAGCCGCCCCTTCTCGATCGGGAGAACCTCCCGCAGGTAGTAGCGATGGCATCCGCCACCCGCAGTAACCACCCCGGGGACGAAGGGTCGGATCTGATTGTGGACGATGTCGAAGCGTTCCCGCCGGACGACTGTCGCGGCCCGCCGACTGAACTGCACCACCTCCAGCCAGCGGGGACGGGACGCGCATCGGACGGGGTGGAGGATGGTGCGAGGATCCCAGGCTCCTCGGATCCGCGCCCCCACCAGATGCACCTCGTGGCCTGCCGCAAGGAGCGCATCCACCAGTTGCCCCGTGCGCCGCTCGCTTCCGCCTTGCCGGTCGAAATCGAGGGCCACCATGGCGACCCGAAGCCGGTCCGTCATGTGCGGTTCTTCTCCGCTATCAAGAACAGGTAGCCCCCAACGGACGCACCCTGCGCCGGCGCGCGACCGAGGAGCGGAACCACGCCGGCCAGCAGGATACGCCGCAGGAGCCGCTCCACCCAGAGCCATTCGCGGTCCCGCGCGAGCCGGAAGGGCAGGAAGGCCAACTTGAATGGGGTCGACGTGGCCAGGCTCCAGAGCGCCATCACGCTCGGGCTCAAGAGGTGGGTGGATTCCACCACTCGAAGCGACGCCGCGCCCAGGGCCTCGTGCCACGCCGCCGCGCTCAGCACGTTGACGTGGTGGCTGCGGGCGTTCTTCCGCGCCCCGTAGGCCGCGGCCCGGCCCGGGCATTTCAGAGCGCGCCAGATCCGGCTGGCCAGGAGCAGGTCGCCGAACTGGTCGCTCGGCACCGTCATGAAGAGCCGGCCTCCCGGCGCCAGGACCCGCGAGAGCTCGTGCAGGACGGTGGACAGGCCGTCCATGTGCTCCACGGCGCAGACGGAGGTCACGCTCTGAAATCTCCCGGCGGGAAAGGGCAAGGCCCGGGCGTCCGCCACGGCCAGATGCCGGTAGACGGCGAGACGCGCCGCCTCGGGGAGCTCGCCGGCATCCAGGTCCACCCCGACGTCCAGCGCGCCCCCGTAGGTCGCCCAGGCGAAGATCCCGTCGCCGCAGGCCACGTCCAGCACGGGCGGGAGCAGCCGCTGCCGGGCGAACACCTCTCCCTCCACCGCCTTCACGATCGGAATCCAGGGGCGGAACAGATAGCGGGGATGCTGGAGCATCCGCCGGAAGATCTCTCCCCGGGAAGGCCGCCTTTCGATGTCGCCTTGGGGCAATCCCGCCATGGGGTTCACGCCACCCCTTCCAGACCGACGCGCTTGTCCCTGCTCCGGCTTCGCCGTCACACCGATTCCCCCCGTGCCATCCGCGGCCCGCCGCCCCCAGCGCGCCATCACGGCGGATACGGCCGCCTCGACCTCCTCGACGGCGATTCCATCCACCCGCTGCCCGCGCTGGAGGATCGCGCACTTCTCGCTGATCGGCGCCCAGTGGGTCTGTCCCGTCTTCCCGAAGAGAACGACCTGAGGCACGTCAAGCGCGGCGGCCAGGTGCATGGGCCCGCCGTCTGTGGACAGGATCAGATCGCTCAGGCTCATGGCGGCGATCAGCTCCGACAGGGTCGGCGTGGGGAGGAGGATCGGGCGCGTCCGCATCCGGCGCGCCACCGCTTCCGCCTTGCCGTCGTCCCCCGGAAACAGAGGATTGCCGGCGTCCCCCGGCGCCCAGGACAGAAGCGCCGTCAGCCCCAGTCGCTCTTGCACGAAATCTGCCGCTTGGGCAAAAGATCCGAGGGGCCACCGGCTGGACTCGCGCCGGTTGCTGATGTGAATCAGGGCCGGCCTCGCATCCGCCGCGCATCCCGCCTCCCGAAGCCGGCGGCGGATGGTCGCCTGCGCCTCGGGGTCCGGGAGGAGGGTCAACTCGCGCCCCGCCGGCGGGACGCCGATCGAGGCCAGGAGCTCCAAACACCCGTCCACCTCGTGGGACGTCATCGCTCCGGGGTCGCGGGCCAGGTTCAGGAAGAAGCCGAACGGGTGCAGCCGCGGGCCGGCATACCCGAGCCGCCACGGCGCCCCACAGGCATACGCCAGCCAGCCTCCCGACCGGCTGGAGGGGCGACCCAGGACGACGGCGAGGTCGAAGCGGCGGGTGCGCAGCCTTCGGATGACGCCCGACAGATCCCACAGCGCCGGCAGGCCCAGCCAGTCGGTCCGGTGCTTGGACTTCGTGTAGGTGAAGATCTCGTCCAGATCCGGATTCCGGTCCAGGACGGGCCGGCAGTGCTCGGACACGAGGATCCCCACGAAGGCGCCCGGAAAGGCCTTGCGCAGGGCGCGGAGCGCAGGTGTCGCGCACAGCACGTCTCCGATGTTGTCCTTTCGGACGACCAGGATGCTCCTCACCCGCTCCCGCGCGAAGACGGGAACATCGCCGGGTGCCCGGCCGTGGAAGCCGCGTTCCAGAACGCATTCAAGGCCCCGCTCGACCCAGCTCATCCCGAGGCGCTCCTGACCGACCGTTTCACGTGGTTACCCCACCCGCTCTGCGAGCCAGACGAAGTTGATGGCGCAGCTCGGCTCGAGCCACTCGGGCACGCGGCAAAGCACGCGCTTCCGCCCCGCGAGCTTCCGCACCCAGCGCCCGTCCATCAGCGGCAGGTGGCCCGAAGAATTGCGGGCTGTGACCCGAAATCCTTTGGCCGCCAGCAGAGACTCCAACTGCGTCTTCACGAAGAACCGCACGTGATCCCCCTCCATCCCGAGCGGTCTCCCCTTCAGCATTCGGAGACGACTCTTGTAGAAGGCATGATTCGGTGTGGTGAGCAGGAGCTGGCCACCAGGCAAGAGCACTCGTGCCACCTCGCCCAGCGCTGCCTCGGCTCGGACCACGTGCTCGATCACCTCCAGCATCACGATAAAGTCAAAGCTCCCATCCGAGAACGGCAGGGGTTCATTCAGGTCCAGCCGAGTCGCTGGAAACCCCAAAGCGGCTGCTTCTGCCACGCACGAATTCTCGATGTCGGCGGCATGGACGTCCCACCCCAGGCTCCGCAGCATCTGCGCAACTTCGCAATGTCCCGCGCCCAGCTCGAGCAGCCTGGAATGCCCGCTCCGCGGGGGCGGCATGACTTCCAGGGCCGCGGCATAGTGGCTGGTCGCATGGCCCTGCACGACATCCGGCAAGAGGACGCGCGAAAACAGACGGGCGAGCCATCCCCCGCCGTTCGTCCTCATCTCTCCGCTCCTCGCCCCGTAGTCAGCGGAATTCCTCCCGCTTCCGTCACCACGGGCTTGCGCCCCACGATATTCACCGCCCCCCTGTAGGACGGATTCGTGATCGCGACCTGGACCAAGCCCAACTCCCCGAAGAGCCGAAGGAGCTCCTCCGCCGTGTGGAACGTCCGGTATGGACAGCAGTGCCAGTCATAGGTATCCGCCACGTTCCGCCAGAAGGAGCGGTGCTTGCCGAAAGAGACGATCTGGACAAAATGATTCACCGCCTGGACCAGATTCTTTACCAGGGGAACATAGCGCGCCGCCACCACGGCGACACACAGCCGATAGAGCAGCCGCTTGGACATTCGGTTGGTAAGGCTGAGCAGCGCCGTCATGCGGCGGTCCCTCGTCACCCCCCGCGTCTCGTAGAGTTGGATGAACAGGTGCCCCCCGGGCCGGAGCAGCGGCAGGAGCCCTCGAATCGCCCCGATGGTGTCTCCGGTGTGGTGGAGCACACCGATGGAGATGATCGAGTCGAAAGATGCCGGTCGGAACGGCAGCGCAAAGACGTTGGCCTTGAGAAGGCCCACCCGGCCCGTCTCCCGGGTCAGCGCCTGCGCGGCACGCACCCCGTCGTGCAGGTCGAAACCCACCACGTATCGCGCCCCGGACTTGGCGACTACATAGCTCCACCGCCCCATCCCGCACCCCGCATCCAGGACCCGCCGGCCCTCCAGCATTCCGGACGGAATGCGAAATGTCTCAAATTCACGCCAGAGGTCGGCCTCGGACGCATAGAGTCGGGCGAGCGTCCCATGGGTGGTCCACTCCAAACCGAAAGACTCGGCGGTCTCCCGGCTGGCGGGGATGGGAGGCGTGGAGTGTAATGATGTCATGAACCGCTCCGACCATATCCGGCAACCGTCCGCCGACTCAACATTTCCCGAGCGGCGTCCAGGACCCGGTCCACCGTGATCTCGTTGGCGCAAGCCGGATAACGACAGTCCCGTGTGCGGCACGGCGGACAGAGCGGCGTGCGAGCGATCACCCGGTGACAGTCGAGATTGTAGAGGGGGCCGCTCCGCGCGGGATCGCTCCTCCAGAACAGGGTCAGGCTGGGAGTGCCCATGGCGTAGGCGACGTGCGCCACGCCGGTGTCGTTGCCAAGAAACCAGGTCATGCGTTCCAGGACGGCGGGAAGCGCCGTGAGCGGCAGTTCTCCGGCGGCGTTTACCGCACGGTCGGGCGCCCCGCAGGCTTGGCGGATACCCTCGCAGAGCGCGCGCTCGTCCCGCGATCCGGTGAGGATCAGCCGCCGCTTGGCGTCGTCCGCCAGCAAGGCCTGGGCCGCGGCGGCGAAGTTCCCCGCGGGCCAGCGCTTCTCCTGAATGGACGCCCCCGGGTGCATCCCCACCAGCGATACCTCCGGCGGAATCCCATGCGCCAGGAGCCACGCGGCGGCGGCCTCGCGCTGGGTGTCTCCCACGTGGAGCCGGGGAACGAGGTCCGTGACCGGACAGCCGAGGTACCGGAGCATGGTGGCGACCCGCTCCAGGGCATGCTCCGGGTTGAAGCCGTTAGAGAGCAGCTCCGGGTTTGCCACCATGAACCGGTAGATCGTGTCCCGACCGGGCGTCCGGAAGATGATCCGGCTGCCTCCGAGGTAGAGCAGCGGGATCACGTCCGGATCGGCGATGTATGGGACCAGCGCCAGCTCGCACCGCGCGGCCCGGAGCGACCGGACCGTTTCTCGCCACCGCACGTACTTGCCCTCATAGGGAATCACCGCGTCCAATCGGGGGTCCTGTCGGTACAGCTCGGCGAAGGCGCGGTGAAACAGGCCGACGATCCGGGCCCCCGGAAAGCGGCTTCGCAGCGCATCCAGGGCCGGCGTGAAGCAGATCGAGTCGCCCAGCGCCGTTGTGACCGCGACCAGGATGCCGCCGAGAGTCTCGAGGCGCACCCCGGCGAGATCGCGCGCCGTCCGGATATACCCCAGGCGATCGAGTCCCCAGAACGTCCGGTACACCAGACTGTCCAAGCCGGGGATCTTCATCTGTCTCGCTCGGTCCCGCGCCGACACCCGGAGCGTATCATGCGGCGCCTCGACTGGCGACGGCCACGAGATTCGGGCTTGGCCGTCCCTGCAGCCGGCGCGCCATCTGCCGCAATACTCCAACCGCCCGGGCCGGCCGGCCTCCCGTGAAGTGCTTGAGGGCGACGCCGCGTGAGAACGCCACGGTGAATCCGGCCGCCGTCATGCGCTGGGCGAGCGACTCGGCCGTGAACCGCTGCAGATGTTGCATGCGATGAAACACACAGCCGCATTCCGGACACGCCACGCTATTCGCCTCAAGGTTCTCGGCGTTCGGGCACGGTGATGATCAGGTGCCCTCCGGGACTGCAGAACACGCGGTAGATCTCCGCGTACGTCGTCTCCGCCAGGTCCGGCGCCAAGTGCTCCATCACCTCGATCAGAAAGACCGCCCCCGCCTCGCTGTCCTGCGAGCGGGATGCGGTCCAGCCGGCCCACGGCGGCGCCCAGAAAACCCGGCCGTCCCTGCAGCCGGGCCTGGACCGAGGCCACTGCCTCCGCCGAGGAGTCGATCGCCTTGCAGGCGAGCCCGTTCCGCAAGAGGTGTTCCAGAAAGTATCCGGGGCCGCACCCGAGATCCACGACCGGGCCGGCCAGCCGCACTCGTCCCCGCACCAGGGCTGAGAATGGCACGCCCGAACTGCTTGCTGAAGTAGCTCCCATGGGCCGCCGCGTTTGCGCTGTAGAAATTCCAGAACCGCTCGATCCGCTCCGGCGTCCACTCGATGGGGTGGTACATGTCGCGCCCTTTCATTCTCCCGCTTCCGCCTCGGCGCGCCCGGCCGGAGGCCGCGGGGCGGCCCGGCTCCGATCGATGTCCTGCCAGAATGCGCAGAAGATCGACCACACCGCCTCCGGCGTGAGGCGGTCCAGGCCGACCCGCGGCGGGTCCTCCCCCGCCCACAGCGACGGGTCCAGCAGCGCCACGCGGTGCAGCCCCCCGTAGCCGTAGGGGCCCACCCGGTGCGCGTTGTACGGGTGCAGCAGCGCCAGCGTCGGCACCCGCACGGCGAACCCTAAGTGCATGATGCCGGTGTCGGTCGTGATCAGCAGCCGGCAGCGCGTGAGCAGCGCCGCCGTCTCCGGCAGGGACAGCCGCCCCGCCAGGACCGTGGCGCCCGCCCCCAGCTCTCGTCCGACCGCCTCCGCCGCCGCCGCGTCCTCGCGCCCGCCGGTGATCGCCAATCGCACCGGGAACGATTCCAGGATCCGTCGTCCCAGCGCCGCGAAGTGGGCCACCGGCCAGTCGCGGAATGCCAGTCGCGGACTCACGTGGACCTGCATCGCCACCAGCATCCTCCCGGCGAACGGATGCTCGCTGAGAAGTTCGTCCACGCGGCGGCGCGCCGCCTCCGGAACGACGAAGTCCATCCGCAGGTCCGCCGTGTCGGCCCCCAGCGCCCGGACGATCTCCAGCGTCTGCTCCACCCCCGGGCGGTCCACCCAGTCCGGCACCGCGACCGGGAGGTTGACCAGGAACGGGAAGCGCGTCATGGCCGGCCGGCTCGCGATCACGCGGGCGCCGGACAGGTAGGCCAGCGGCCAGACGTCCGGATCGTTGGCCCGCAGTGTCACCGCGGTATCAGGACGCTCTCTCCGAATCGCGCTCAGTGTCCGCCAGAACTGAACCGGCCCCTTGGCATGGGACACGAGGCGGTCGATGCTGGGATTCCCCTCTAGGACGGCCCGTCGGCGACGGTGAACGACCGCCGTGATCCGGCAGTCGGGGAAGCTCTCCCGCAGCGCCCGGATGGCGGGCGTGTCCGAGAGCGTGTCGCCGATCCCCGCCGTGCTGAAGACCACCACCGAGCGCGGGACCGGCGGCTTCCCCTCGACCCGCGGCAGCGGCCGGATCGCCACCGCGACCCGGCACGCCGTCTGCAGCCCCCGCAGCACGCCCCCTTTCCAGACCCGTCCCAGGGAGCGCCCCATCTCACGCCACACGGCTATCCATCCCCTCGCCATCCATCCACAGGCGGAACCAGACCTCGAACACGAGCAGCGCCCAGAGACGCATGGCGTGGTTCTCTCGCCCCGACTGGTGCGCCTCCCAGAGTGACCGGACCGCCGCCGGCCGGAAGAACTCCGGCAGACCGCGCGCCCCGCGGAGCAGCAGCGCCTCGGCATACCCCTTGAGCGGCCCCCGCAGCCAGGCGGCCACCGGGGCGGAGAAGCCCCGCTTGGGCCCACCCAGGATCTCCGGCGGAAGGAGGTCGCGGACGCTCTCCCGCAGGAGCGCCTTGCCGACCCCCCCGGCCACCTTGAGTCCCCCGGGGATGGTGGCCGCGTACTCCAGGAGGACGTGGTCCAGGAAGGGCGACCGGACCTCCAGCGAGTTGGCCATGCTGGCGATGTCCATCTTGACCAGCAGCGTCTCCGGGAGGTACAGGCCGTAGTCCAGCGCCAGCGCCGCGTCCAGGTCGTCGAGCGCCGGGGAAAGGGCCTGCCAGCGTCCGAGGATCTCCTCCTCCCAGGCGGTGGCGACCTGCCTGCCCACCTCTTCGCGGTAGAGAGCGGCCAGGCGGTAGCCGGGGAAGAACTCCGGAAACAGGACGGACCGCGCCGGGGGCGCGACGGCCTCGGCGCAGTGGCGCGAGAAGCGACCCATCACCGATCCGCTGCCGAGCGAGAGCGCTCGCCGTAAGCATTCCTCCCCCAGCCGGCGTCTTGCGGCCGCGCACGGCTTCCACCCGAGGAGCGGCGCGGCCAGATAGCGCTGGTAGCCGGCAAATGCCTCGTCTCCTCCGTCCCCCGAGAGCGCGACCTTGAGCGCTTGCCCCGCCATCTTGGTCACGGCATACGTGGGGACCGCCGACTTGTCGGCGAACGGCTCCCCGTAGTGGCGGGCCAGGACCGGCAGGATCGCGGCGACGTCCAGCGTCACCATCGCCTCGTGGTGCTGGGCGCCGATCCGCTCGGCCATCCGGCGCGCCGCGGGCAGCTCGCTGTACCCCGCCTCCTCGAACCCGACCGAGAAGGTCTGCACGGGCCGGTCCAGATGCCGGGCCATCAGCGCCGCCACCGCCGTGGAGTCGATCCCCCCGCTCAGGAGGACACCCACGGGGACGTCGCTCTCCAGCCGCAGCCGGACGCTCTCGTCCAAGAGTTCGCGCACGCGCCCGCGGATCTCCGGCGGCGGGGCCTGCGTCTTCGGCTGGAAGCGGAGCGACCAGAACCGCTCCACCCGCGCCTCGCCCTTCTCCCAGGTGAGCAGGTGTCCCGGGGGGAGCTTCCGGACCGCCCGGTAGATGGTGCGGGGCGACGGGACGGCCTGACAGCGGAGGAAGGCGTCCAGCGCCGCCGGATCAATCTCGCGCGGGATGGCGGCGTCCTGCAGGAGGGCGCCGAATTCCGACGCGAAGGTCAGCCCCTCGGGAAGGCTGGCGTAGAGCAGCGGCTTCTTCCCCAGCCGATCGCGGGCGAGGAGCAATCGCTCGCGGGGCGCGTCCCAGAGCGCGATCGCGAACATCCCGCGCAGCCGCGCAAGACAGGCCGGACCCAGCTCCTCGTAGAGGTGGACGATCACCTCGGTGTCGGAGCGGGTCCGCAGGGTATGCCCGGCCGCCAGCACCTCCTCCCGGAGCTGGCGATAGTTGTAGATCTCCCCGTTGAAGACGATCCAGACCGACTGGTCTTCGTTGGAGATCGGCTGGCGCCCTCCCGCAAGATCGATGATGGAAAGCCGCCGGATCCCCAGCCCAACTCGCCCCTCCAGGTACGCCTGCTCGTCGTCCGGCCCCCGGTGGGCGATGGCAGCCGTCATCCGCCGGAGCAATGCCGGCTCCACGCGCCGGGCGCGATCCGTGTGCACCTTCCCCGCGATCCCGCACACGGCTCAGCTCCTCCCCCGGATGGCGGCGAGATCCCGGTAGAGCGTCTCGTAGCGGTCCACCATCCGCTCCCAGGAGAATGCCTCGGCCTGGCGGCGGGCCGCCCGCCCCATCGCCTCGGCCCGCTTGGGCTCATCCAGCAGTCGGATGATGGCCGCCGCCAGCCCATCGGGGTCCTCCGGCTCGACCAGGAGGCCGCTCACCCCGTCCTCCACCATCTCCGGGTTGCCGCCCACCCGGGTGGCGATCATCGGCGTGCCCACCGCCATGGCCTCCAGGTTGGCGTTGGCGAACGGCTCCCGCCGCGCCGAGGAGACGAAGAGGTGCGCCCGGGCGAAGAGGTCCGCCTTGGCGTCCCCCGTGACAAGGCCGGCGAACAGGACCGCCTCCGTGAGGCCCAGCGACGATGCCAACTCACGCAGCCGGGGTCCCTCCGGGCCCTCCCCGGCGATGGTCAGGCGCGCCTGGGGCATCCGCTGCCGGACCAGACGGAACGCCTGGAGCAGGATGTCGAACCCTTTCTTCTGCGTCAGGCTCCCCATGGCGACGACCGACGCCGCCTCTGGGGTAGATCGGGGCGTCCCCTCCGGAAGGCGCACGCCGTTGCAGATCACATGGAGCCGCCCCGCCGGGACGCCCAGGGCGCGCAGCCGCTCGGCCAGAAACTCTCCCTGGGCCACCACCGCATCGGCCATCCGGAGCGCGTCCCGCATCCGAGCCGCCAGGCGCGGATCCCGGTCGATCCATTCGCCCGGCAGGATGTCGGCGCCGTGCGGCCGGATCAGCATGGGCGTGCCGGTGAGCCGTTTGAAGGCGGCCCCCACATACCCCGCGGGGTAGGCCCCGTGGCAGTGCAGGACGTCCAGCCGATGACCCCACGTCTCCAGCAGAAGCCTCGGCAGCGTCTGGCGCGCGCCGAATCGCTTGGAGGAGGGCCGCCCGTATCGCCGCAGGCGATACCGTCCGATCACGCGGTTGTCCGTCCCTCGTACGTGCGGCGCCCACACCGTCACCGCGTGGCCGCGCTTCACCAGCGAGTCCGCCAGGCCGTGGAGCAAGAGCTCCGCCCCGCCCACCGTCGGGAGAAAACTGAACGTGTAGCATCCGATCCGCACCGCCGTCTCACCCTTCTCGGCTCTCGCCTCTCAACTCTCCACTCTCGGCTCTCGGCTCGCGATCGTCTCGCTCCTCTTTCACAATGCGTAGCTCGTAGAACAACTCCCGCGCCGGGAAAAGGAACGCGAAGAACTTCTCGTACTTGTTCGGCGTGATCTTGTAGATCAGGCGCGCCGGCCACGACCAGAAATAGCCCGGGTGGAAACGGATCTCTTTTCGGACCACCTCGATGCGCCGACCGGGCGGCAGGTCTTTGCGCACCTGATCGAAGGAGCCGCGGGCCAGCCGCTGGCGGTGGCCGGGATCGGTGTAGGAGTGAATCGACGAGAAGTGCGGCGTGTGGACGAAGACGGAGGCCCCGTGGCGGGCGATCCGCCAGACCTCAGCGGTCACCGCCACCACATCCGCGAGGTGCTCGATCACGTGGTGCAGATGGACCTCGTCGAAGCGGTCGTCCCGGAATGGGTACGGCATGCGGTCGAGGTCGCACAGCAGATCGGCCTGGCTGGCCGGGTTGCGGTCCGCCCCGATCGCCCCCGGCTGCTTGTGCGCGCCGCAGCCGAGGTCGAGGACGCGCCGGCCCGCATTGCTTCCGCCTCCGGCCCCGGGCGTTGCCGCGGGATGCGTCATCGGCGAACGGCCTCCCCGGGATCGGCGGCCCGTGGGGCGGTCCGCCCCGCGGACCCTCCACGGCACCGCGCCATCTCGTCCAGATAGATGCGCTCCATCCGATCCAGCATACGCTCCAACCCACATTGCTCGCGCGCCTCCGCCTGGGCGCGCGCCGCCAGAGCGCGCCGCGCCGACTCGTCCGTCAGCATCCGGCAGACGGCGTCCGCCAGGGCCGTCGCATCCCCGGGTGTGAAAAAGCAGAGCCGTCTCGCCCTCGCGGGCCAGCTCCGACACGCCGGGCAGAGCGCTGGCCACTACGGGCATTCCCATCACCATCGCCTGCGAGACCGCCTGCGGATTGATCCTCGCTCGCCAAGCGACGGGAGAACAAAGACGTCGAGGGCGGCCAGCAGCTCGGGGACATCTTCCCGCTGACCCAAGCAGGTGCACTGCCTCGCCGAAGACCCAGCTTCCCCGGAGATCGTGGACCTCGCGCCGCATGGGACCATCCCCTACCACGAGGAATCGCGCCGCCGGAATCCGGTCCAGAATCGCCCGGCACCCGTGGAGAAAGACGTCGGATCCCTTCAGAGCCCGCAGGACGCCGATCGTCCCCACCACGGGGACTCCTGGGGGAAACCCGAGCTCCCGCCGAATACGGCTTCCGTCCACGGCGGCCGGATCAAATCGCGCCAGGTCGATCCCGGTCGGCACAACGTGCACCCGCTCCGGCGACACCCCAGACTCGGCTACCAGTCGGGCGGCGCCGGAGGCGCCCGTCACCACGATGGTATCGGCCAGCAGCCGGTAGACCGCTCGCGAGAGGGGATTGCGCTTCAACGGGATGTCCAGATGCCGGGTGCGAACCACCGGCACGCCGCAGAAGCGCGCCGCGATTCCGGCCACCCAGGCGTCCAGGGAGCTGTGGGTCCCCAGAACGTCCGCGCGCTCGCGGCGGAGGATTCCGGCTACCTGGCGGATGGCTGCCGGGTCCCCGCTCCACCGGAACCGGACAGCGTGCACCGGCCGTCCCAGGGCGCGCGCGCGATCACCGATCGGCGCATTCGGCTCGCAGATGAGGCCGGTTCGATAGCCCCGCCCGGCCAGGCCCTCCAACTCCGCCAGGATCCGGAGCTCCTGCCCTCCCCAGCCGGAAGAAGCTTCCGCGTGAAAGATCGTCCCGCCGCTCCCACCCATCATTCCCCCGCGCCTTCCCCGCTCCCCCGCTCCCCTGCCCCTCCGCTCCCCTGCCCCTCTGCTCCCCTGCTCCCCTGCTCCTCCGCCGTCTTCCCCCGGCTCGCCTCTCGCAACTCCCAGAGCTTCGCGTACTTGCTGAAAGACGTAACAGGCGTAGAGACCGGAGAGGATCACTCCTCGCCACCCCTCGCGCCAGCCGCGCTGCACCAGGAGCATCCGGACGAAGGTCCAGGCGGGGCGGCCGATCAGGTCGAACAGACAGGCGGATCGTCCCCCGCGCCGCAGCTCCTCTGCGGCCAGGGTCGAGTACCGATCCATGCGCCGCAGATAGTCGCCGATCGAATCATACGTGAAATGATCCAGGGGGGACCGTAGGCGCCCCACGCGCCCATCCACCACGACCGCCTCGTGAACCGCCCGCTCTGCGAAGCGGCCGCGGTCGCGCCGGAACAGGCGGATCGACTCGTCGGGATACCATCCGCAGCGGCTGACCCACTGCCCCAGGAAGTAGTTCCGCCGGGGAATCAGATACCCGTCCAGCGCCTCGGGGTCGCCCAAGACCCGCTCGATCTCTTCCCGGAGGGCGGGCGTCACCCGCTCGTCCGCGTCGAGAACCAAGGCCCAGGGATGCGTGCACCGCGCGAGCGCCAGGTTCTTGTGACCGGAGAAGCCGCGCCAAGCGTCCTGGTAGATCCGGGCACCCTGCTCCCGCGCGATCTCCAGCGTGCGGTCCTCGCTCCCGGAGTCGCAGAGGACGATCTCGTCCGCCCAGCGCACGCTCTCCAGACAGGCGTGGATCTTCTTCTCTTCATTCAGGGCGATGATCGCAACCGACACGGACGATCGCATCTAACCCTTCCCGCCGCGGCCGCGCCGCGCAAGAGCAGCGGCTCCACCGCCGCGAGCACCGCCTGGGGCGAGATGGCCTCCAGGCAGTCGCTCTTCTTGCTGCCCAGGCAGCCGTCCTTGCCGCAGGGGCGACAGAGATAGGGGCTGGTCAAAACCACGTGCCCTTCCCCCCACGGCCCCCAGCTCTTCTCGCCGGAGGGGCCGAAGAGGGCCACCACGGGCACCCCCAGGGCGGCGGCCATGTGCATCGGCGCCGAGTCCACCCCCAGAAAGAGCGTCGCCCGCTCCAAGACGGCCGCCAGCTCGGCGAGGGAGGTCCGGCCGACCAAGTCGATCGCCGGCGCGGCCGCGCGGGACAGGACACGCTTGGCCGCTTCCATCTCGCCCGGTTCGGGCCCGCTGGTGACCGCCACCGCGATCCCGCGTCGCGTCAGGTGGGCGAGAACGGTCGCGCACCCCGCCTCCGGCCACGCCTTGAAGAGCCAGCGCGAAACCGCGTGGAGGACGACCAGGGGCTGTCCCGGCGCGAGGCCGGCCGCCGCGAGCCGCCCCGCCATCCGCGCCCGCGCCTCCGGCTGGACCGCCAGCACCGGCCGGCAGCCGGCGGCGGCGATCCCGCAGGCCCGGACCAGGTCCAGGTTCGTTTCCACCATGTGCTGGTTGCCGTTCCAGGGGATGGTCCGGCTGAGCAGCGCCCGCCGCCAGCCTCCGGAGCCGCTCGGCGTATAGCCCACACGCATCCGGGCACCGGACAGCCGAGCCCAGCAGCGCCTCGCGGTCCCCCCCTCCCATCTCCAGGACCAGATCGGGTCCATACCCGCGCACGGCGCGGATAGTCCGCCAGGCGCCCGCCAGACCCGCCCTCCGGTCGAGGGTGAGAATCGCCTCGAGGTCGGGGTTTCCCTGCAGCACTCCCTCGATCCCGCGGGGCACGAGGGCCGCGATCCGGCAAGCGGGCCACGCCAGACGGATCGCGCGGATAGTCGGGGTCATCAGCAGCACATCCCCGATGTGCTTCAGCTTGATGCAGAGGACGCGCTCCGGCGGAGAGCCTCGCGCCATGACCTCACGTCCCCTCAAACTGATTCTGGTAGAGCCGGAAGTATGTCCCACGCGCGGCCATTAGCTCGGGATGGGTTCCCGTCTCCACCAGGTGTCCGCCCTCCAGCACCACGATCCTGTCAGCCTGGATCACGGTGGACAGCCGGTGGGCGATCACAAAGGTGGTCCGGTTCCGCATCAGGCGCTCCAGGGCCTCCTGGACCAGCGCCTCCGATTCGGCGTCCAGGGCCGAGGTGGCCTCGTCCAGGATCAGGATGGGCGGATTCTTCAGGATCGCCCTGGCGATCGCGATCCGCTGCCGCTGCCCGCCCGAGAGCCGCACCCCCTTCTCCCCGATCCGCGTGGCGTATCCGTCGGGGAGGGCGAGGATGAATTCGTCGGCGTTGGCCAGCCGCGCCGCCTCGCGGATCTGTGCATCGCCCTGGCCCCTGGGCTGGCCATAGGCGATGTTGTTGGCGAAGGTGTCGTCGAAGAGAATGGTCTCTTGCGTCACCATCCCGATCTGCGCGCGCAGCGAATGCAGGGTCATCTCCCGCAGATCCACCCCGTCAAAGAGGATACGGCCCTCCGTGACGTCGAAGAATCGCGGCAGCAGGTTCACCAGCGTGCTCTTGCCCGCCCCGCTCGCCCCCACGATGGCCACAACCTCCCCCATCTTGGCCTCGAAGTTGACGTCGCTCAGGATGTGTCGGCCCGGCTCGTAGGCGAAACCGACTTGCTCGAACTGCACCCGCTCCCGGACCGGCGGCAGGACGCGGGCCCCCGCCCGTTCGGCCACCTCGGGCTGCTGGTCGAGGATCTCGAAGACCCGCCGCGCCCCTCCCATGCCGCGCTGGATGTTGTTGTTCACCTGGCTGAGCCGCTTGATGGGAACATACAGCGAGGCCAGCCCCCCCAGAAAGCCCATGAAAGCCCCGGGGGTGAGGTCTCCGTGGACGACGAGATAGCCTCCCAGCCAGACCGCCACCACGATCCCCACCGCCTCCAGGATCTCCATCACCGGAATCGAGAGCGAGTCCACGCGGGCGATCCGCATCACCGCCTGGAACAGCTCCAGGTTTTTGGCCTGAAATCGCTTCTGCTCGTACCCCTCCATCCCGAAGGCCTGCACGATCCGTACCCCGGTGATCCCCTCCTGCAGGAGGGTGGCCAGCTCCGCCCGCCGCTCCAGCACCCGGGTGCTCCGGCGGCGGATCTTCCTTCCGAACTTGACGATCGGGACAACCGTCATGGGAAAGATCACCAGGGACACCAGCGCCAGCTTCCAGTGGAGGACAAAGAGCAGCCCCACCAGCCCCACGATGGTGAACGGCTCCCGCAGCGCGTTGCGGAAGATGTCGGTCACGGCGCCGCCCACCGCATCCACGTCGTTCGTGACGCGGGAGACGATCTCTCCCGTGTTGTGCCGCATGAAGAATCCCAGCGAGAGGGTGTGGAGGTGGCCGTACACCTTGTCCCGGATGTCCGTCATCACCCGCTCGGTCACGTCCCGCATCAGGATGACGCTGAAGTAGTTGATCACCGCCTTGAGGATGAGCACCGCGAGGAGGAACCACGCCAGGAAGGTGAGCACGCTCATCTGGTGAGCCCGGATGAACGCCTGGGCCGAGCCCACCCAGTCGCCGATCCAGGGCTGGAGCGCCGACGGGACGCTGAGCATCTGCCGATTGCCCTCGGTCCCCAGCAGGCCGTCGAAGGCCGGCTGGAGCGAGGCGACGGAGACCGCATTTAGAAGCGAGGCGATCAGGAGACAGCCGACCGAGACGGCGATCCGCCCCCGGTACGGCACGACGTACTTCATCAGCCGGAGGTATTCCTTCACCGCACGCTCCCGGGAGATTCCGCGCGCGACTCTGCCCGGCTCGCCGCGTCGAAGAGGGCCGGAAGAATGCAAAACGGACAACGGACGATGGAAAACCGATCAATGGCTGACTCGGTTGACCGGTTGTCAGTTGTCAGTTTCTCATTGTTCATTGGCATCCTGCGGATGCGGCTTCAGGTTGGCTGCCTGATACGCCAGGGACGCCCGGATGAAGTCCCGGAAAAGCGGGTGAGGACGGCGGGGGCGGGATTTGAACTCCGGGTGGAACTGGCCCCCCACGAACCACGGATGCTCGGGGAGCTCCACCATCTCCACCAGATTCCCATCGGGGGAAAAGCCGCTGAACACGAGCCCCTGCCGGCTCAGGATCTCCCGGTGCTCGTTGTTGACCTCGTAGCGGTGGCGGTGTCGCTCCGAGATCTCCGCCATTTCGTAGGCAAGAGCAGCCTTGGAGGACGGCGCCAACCGGCAGGGATACGCCCCAAGGCGCATGGTCCCCCCCAGGTTGGTGATGGATCGCTGGTCGGGCAGCAGGTCGATCACCGGGTGTGGCGTGTGCGGATCGAACTCCCGGCTGTTGGCCCCGGCCAGGCCGCAGAGGTTGCGTGCGAACTCGATCACTGCGCACTGCATCCCCAGACAGATACCAAAGAAGGGAACCAGTTCCTCCCGGGCATAGGTGATGGCGGCGATCTTCCCCTCGATCCCTCGCCCTCCGAAGCCACCCGGCACCAGCACGCCGGCCACGTCGTGGAGGTGCTCCTTGGGGCCGTCCCGCTCGATCTTCTCCGCATCCACGGCCTTGATGGTCACAAAGCAGTCGTTGGCGATGCCGCCGTGCGTGATGGCCTCGAACAGGCTCTTGTAGGCGTCGCGCAGCTCCACATACTTCCCCACCACCGCGATGGTGACCCGTCGGGCGGGACTGCGCTGCGTGGCCACGATCCGCTCCCAGGCCGACAGGTCCTGGTCCCGCTCCGGCAGGCCGAGCATCTGCATCACCAGTCCGTCCAGTCCCTCCCGGTGGAACGCGAGGGGGACTTCGTAGATGGTGCTCACGTCCCGCGCCGTGATGACCGCCTTCTCCGACACGTTGCAGAAGAGGGCGATCTTCTTCTTTATCTCCTTGGGCAGGTCGCGATCGGCGCGGCACAGGAGGATGTCGGGCTGGATCCCGATCTCCAGCAACTCCTTGACCGAGTGCTGGGTCGGCTTGGACTTCAGCTCGCCGGCGGCGCCGATGTACGGCACCAGCGTGAGATGCACATACAGGGTGTTCTCGCGCCCCACGTCCACCTTGAGCTGGCGGATCGCCTCCAGAAACGGCAGGCTCTCGATGTCGCCCACCGTGCCGCCCACCTCCACGATGACGACGTCGACCTCCTTCGCCACCCGGAGGATGCCCCGCTTGATCTCATCCGTGATGTGAGGGATGACCTGGACGGTCCCTCCCAGGTAGTCGCCCCGACGCTCTTTGGTGATCACGGAAAAGTAGATCTGACCCGTGGTGATGTTGTTGTCCTTGGTCAGCCGCGCCTCGGTGAACCGCTCGTAGTGGCCCAGGTCCAGGTCCGTCTCCGCCCCGTCATCGGTGACGAAGACCTCGCCGTGCTGGAAGGGGCTCATGGTGCCGGGATCGACGTTGATGTACGGATCGCACTTGAGCAGCGTGACCTTGAATCCCCGGCTCTCCAGCAGGCTGCCGAGGGAGGCGGCGGCCAGCCCTTTCCCCAGGGAGGACACCACGCCGCCGGTCACGAAGATGAACTTGGTCGCCATAACACCCCCCATCTATAGGTCAGTGATTTCTCAACAACAATGACCAATAACCAAATCCCAATGACCAACGGCGTTATCTGTATTGGTCATTTGTCATTGTTCATTGGTCATTCGCCGTGTCATTGGCCGTTCGCCATCAGACGACGCACCCGCTCCAGGTCGGCCGGCGTGTCCACGCCGAAGCTGTCGTGCTCTGTGATCACCACGCGAATCCGGATCCCGTGCTCCAAGGCCCGGAGCTGCTCCAGACGCTCGTTCTGCTCCACCGGGGTCGGCGGAAGCGACGCCAGGTGGAGCAACGTCTCCCGCCGGTAGACGTACAGCCCCATATGGAGCAGGTAGGGCCGCTCCATCCCGGCCGGGACACGGTCCCGGATGTAGGGGATGCGCGCACGGGAGAAGTAGAGCGCGAACCCCTGGCAGTCCAGTACGACCTTCACCTTGCTTGGGTCCGCCGCCTCGTCCGCTCCCATGGGGCGCGCCACAGTTCCCATGGCGATGGAGGCGTCCCGGGTGAGCGGCTCCACGGTCTGATCGATCACCGTCGCATCCAGGAGCGGCTCGTCTCCTTGAATGTTCACCACCAGGTCGCAGGGAAGGTCCCGCACGACCTCGGCGATTCGGTCCGTCCCCGACGGGTGGGTCGGCGACGTCAGGGTCGCCGTGCCGCCGAACGCCTGCACCGCCTCCAGGATCCGGCGATCGTCGGTGGCAACCAGGACCTCGTTGAGCAGCGCGGCGCGGGAGGCGCGCTCCACCACGTGCTGGATCATGGGCTTGCCGCCCAGGTCGGCTAGCGGCTTGCCCGGAAAGCGGCTGGACTCGTAGCGAGCCGGGATAATTCCGATAATCCGTGCGCTCACATTACCCCCTGAGCCGGCGTCTGATGAATTGTCTTCGGCAAGCCAACGGTTCCAATGCAAAACGGACAACCGACAATGGGAAACCGGACAATGGAAGACATCAGTGGCCGGTTGTCGGTTGTCGGTTGTCGGTTTTTCATTGGGACGACTGTCCGTCCTCGAGCGCTCGGGAAAGCTCGGCGCGGCTCACCGTGGCCGTGCCCCGCTTCCCGACCACCACCCCGGCCGCGTAGTTCGCGAGCACCGCCGCGTCGCGCACCGAAGCGCCCGACGCCAGAGCCAGAGCCAGGGCGGCCATCACGGTGTCCCCCGCCCCCGTCACGTCGTACACCTCGCGCGCGAAGGTGGGGATGTGGGCCACCGGACGGCCCGCCTCAAAGAGCGACATCCCCTGCTCGCCCCGCGTGATCAGGACCGCCCGCGCCTTGAGGCGTCTGAGCAGCCGCTCCCCCACCCGCAGGAGGTCCGCCTCCTCCCGGATCAGGATCCGGGCGGCCGCGGCCGCCTCGTGATGATTGGGGGCGATTACCGTGACACCCCGAAACAGCGGGACGTGCTGGACCTTGGGGTCCACCGCCACGAACTTCTTGAGGCGCGACGCCAGCCGGAGCAGTTCGCGCGTCAGTTGCGGCCCGATCATTCCCTTGGCGTAGTCCGAGATGAGGAGGACATCCGCCTTGGGCAGGCGTTCCCGCACCTCCCGGATCACGCGGGTCCGGACCGCCGGGCCGATGGGAGCGTCGCTCTCCCGGTCGAACCGGACCACGTGCTGGCTGCCGGCCACGACCCGGCTCTTGACCGTCGTCGGCCGCGTGTCATCCACGACGAGGCCGTCCGCCTTGACCCCTATCCGTTCCAGCTCATCTGTCAGGCGCAGGGCGGCGGCATCGTCCCCGACCACCCCCACGACCTCGACCTGACCCCCCAGCGTGGCGATGTTCACGGCGACGTTCCCGGCCCCGCCGATCTTCAGGCTTTCCGAGCGGACGGCAACGACCGGAACCGGGGCCTCGGGCGAGATTCGCGAAACCGTTCCCCACACGTACTCATCCACCATCACATCGCCGAGGACGAGGACGCGGCTCGCGGGGAATCGCTCCAGATATCGGAACAGTCTTCGTGGGGTTTTCATACGCTAAATCCTCATAAAATCATCGGCTACGGTATCGCACTTCTGGGGAAAATTCAACCGGCATCTCCCCGATGAGGCAGAGCGAAAGAAGGGGAGCAACGGCGACGGCGGCGAGAGCCTCGACCCTCGCCGCCGTCGCGAATCCCTCCCGAAGAGTGCGAACGTCAGGCTGGCTGTCCTCGGAAGTAGTCGATCGTCTCGCGCAGGCCGATCTCCAGCTCCACCTTGGGTTCCCAGCCGAGCAGCGTCCGGGCCCGGGTGATGTCCGGCTGCCGCACCCGGGGATCGTCCTGGGGCAGCGGGTTGTACGTGACCGGCAAGGAACGCCCGAGGATCTTTTCGATGGCGGCCACCAGGTCGCGGATGGTCCGCTCGGCGGGATTCCCGAGATTCACCGGCTCATCCTCGGCGGACATGAGCAGGCGGAACAGCCCGTCCACCAGGTCCGAGACGTAGCAGAAGCTCCGGGTCTGCCGCCCGTCCCCGTACACCGTGAGGGGATGCCCCTCCAGGGCCTGGATCAGGAAATTCGACACCACCCGGCCGTCGTTGGGACGCATGCGCGGCCCGAACGTGTTGAAGATCCGGGCGATCCGGGTCTCCACCCCGTGATAACGGTGGTACGCCATGGTCATCGCCTCGGCGAATCGCTTCGCCTCGTCATACACGCCGCGGGGCCCCACCGGATTCACGTGGCCCCAGTAGCTCTCCGGCTGGGGGTGGACCTGCGGATCACCGTACACTTCCGAGGTGGAAGCCAGCAGCAGTCGCGCCCCCTTTGCCTTGGCCAACCCCAGCGCCTTATGCGTGCCCAGCGAGCCGACCTTCAGGGTTTGGATCGGAAGGCGCAGGTAATCCACCGGGCTGGCGGGCGAGGCGAAGTGCAGGATGTACTGCACCGGCCCCTCGATGTAAAGGTACTCAGTCACGTCCTGCTTGAGGAAGCGAAATCCCTCCCGGCCGAAGAGATGGGCGATGTTCTTCAGGTTTCCGGTGATCAGGTTGTCGGCGCAGATCACCTCGTGGCCTTCCCGGAGCAGCCGGTCGCAGAGGTGCGAGCCGAGAAAGCCGGCGCCGCCGGTCACCAGGGTGCGCGGGGCGTGATTCATGCTTTTTCTCTCCTGCCGCCCTGTCCGCGGCCGATTCCGATATATTCGAACCCCAGAGCGGTCAGCTTCTCTCGATCCAGGACGTTCCGCCCGTCCAGGATGAGGGGGCGGACCATGCTCGCCTTCAGGCGTCCGAAATCCAGGGCCGCGAATTCCGGCCACTCGGTGCAGAGCACCACCGCCTCCGCCTGTTCCGCCACCGCATAGGGATCCGAGCAGATGGCGAGGTCCGGGACAGCCTCTTTCGCCTTGGCCGCCGCCTGCGGGTCGTAGCCTTGCACGAAAGCCCCCTCCTCGATCAGCCGTCGGGCGATGGCCAGCGCCGGGGCTTCCCGGATGTCGTCGGTGTTGGGTTTGAAGGCCAGCCCCAGGAGCCCGATCTTCTTTCCCGTCAAGATCCACAGGGCGCGTTTCAGCTTCTCCACCACCAGCTCGCGCCGCGCTGCGTTCAGTCGTCCTACCTCTTTCAGCAGGGTGAAATCGTAGCCGCTCTTTTCCGCGATCTTGACGAACGCCCTCAGATCCTTGGGGAAGCACGAGCCGCCGAATCCGATCCCGGCATTTAGGAAGGCCCGGCCGATTCGCTTGTCCAGACCGACCCCCTTAACCACCTGGAGGATGTCCGCACCCGCCGCCTCGCACACATCCGCCACGGCGTTGGCGAAGGAGATCTTCATGGCCAGAAAGGAGTTCGAGGCGTGCTTGATCAGCTCGGCGCTGGCGATATCCGTGACCAGGAATGGGACAGCCCGGTCCACGCGGCACTCGGGGTGGATGGGGCAGGGAAACCGCCCCTCCAGGATGGGGGTGTAGAGTTCGCGCAGCGCCGCCTCCGCCCGGGGACTGGAGACCCCCACGACGATCCGATCGGGGTGGAGGAAATCCTCCACCGCCATCCCCTCCCGCGTGAACTCCGGGTTGGAGGCGACGTCAAAGGTGATCCCCGGCCGCTTCTTGTAGATCGCCAGGGTCTTTTCGATCCACTGCCCCGTCTGCACCGGGACCGTGGACTTTTCCGTGATGATGGTGTCCCGCGTGGCGTGCTCTGCGATCCGGCGCGTTGCAAGTTCCACATACGTGAGGTCGGCCTCACCGTCCGGGCGTGGCGGCGTGTTCACGCAGATGAAGATCACCGCCGCCTCGCGGGAGGCCTCGGCCGCGTCCGTCGTAAAGCGCAGGCGACCGTTCCGGATGTTGTGTGTCACCAGTTGATCCAGGTGCGGCTCGTAGATGGGCATCCGCCCCTGGAGCAGCACCTCGACCTTGGCCGGGTTGTCATCCATGCAAACGACCTGGTGGCCGATCTCTGCGAGGCAGGTCCCGGTCACCAGCCCCACATAACCCGTTCCGATCACCGAGACATTCATGTCTGGTTTTCCCGCATCATCCGCACCAGCTCCTTGACCTCCTGCGCCCGATCCTTCGGACAGACCAGGATGCCGTCGGGGCTCTCCACCACCACGATATCCCGAAGCCCGATCGTCCCGATGGGACGCGTCGTCCCGTACACCACGCACCCGTAGCTGTCGCGTCCCGCGTGGCGGCCGATCACCGCGTTGCCGCACTCATCCTTGGGGAGGATCCGCCCTAGGGCGCTCCAGGCCCCCACGTCGTCCCAGGCAAAGGTGGCCGGGATCATGAACACCTCCTCGGCCCGCTCCAAGACGCCGACATCGACTGAGATTCTGGGCATCTGGGGGAACACTCGATCCAGGGTGGCGACCTCGTCGTCACCGCCCAGGGCAGGGCGAATCTCCTGCAGACTCCGCCAGTGCTCGGGGAGGTGCCGGGCCACCGCCCGCAGGAACGTGGAGGCTTGCCAGAGAAAGATGCCGCTGTTCCAGTAGTACCGGCCGTCGGCCACGAAGCGTTCCGCCGTGGTCCGGTCAGGCTTCTCGGTGAACCGCTGGCAGCGCCGAGCCGCCGGATGCTCCGGAACGGCGTCCCCGGCCAGGATGTACCCGTATCCCGTCTCCGGGCCCGTCGGCGGGATCCCCAGGGTCACCAGGCCGTCCAGCCGGTCCAGGAGCAGGAGTCCTTGCCGCACCGTCTCCTCGAAAGCGTGAAAAGGCGAGATGAAGTGATCCGACGGCGCGACGAGCATCCGGGCTCCCGGCAGGCGCCCTTCGACCACCAGCGCAGCCAAGCCGATGCAGGCCGCGGTATCTCGCCCGACCGGTTCCAGGATGCAGTTCTCCGGGGGAAACCCGGGGAGTTGTTGCAGGACGATGGGAAGGAATTCCCGCCGGGTGGCCACCAGGACGCGGTCCTGCCCCACCAGGTGCGCCGCCCGCTCGATCGTGTGCTGGAAGAAGCTTTTTCCGTCCAGCAGGGAGGGAAATTGCTTGGGATGGCTCGGCGTCGAAAGGGGCCAGAACCGCTCCCCACTTCCCCCGGCAAGCACCACAACGTATAGTCGATTCATGCTCTACCCCAAATCAATGCAAAATGAAAAACCGACAACCGACAACCGGTCAACGGAAACGCACCACTGATCGGTTTTTCATTGTCGGTTGTCCGTCTTTCATTTCACCCGCCCGTAATCATCCTGCTTCCGGACGATGTCGTCTTCGCCAAGATAGGTCCCGTGCTGCACCTCGATGATGATCACGGGGACCCGTCCATGATTCTCGATCCGGTGCCATGCCTGCCGCGGGATGATGGTGCACGCGCGCCGCCGCAGCGGGAGCGTGCGCGTCCCGTTGACAACCGTTGCGGTCCCGGCCACCACCACCCAGTGCTCGGTCCGGCGGCGATGCCGCTGCAAGCTCAACCGCTGCCCCGGCAGGACCACCAGCCGCTTGATCTTATACCCCGGCCCCGCTTCGAGCGTGTGGAAGCTCCCCCAGGGGCGCCAGGCTTCCTCGATCGGCCGGCTGGTCACCCCGGAGAGTCTGGCCTGCGCCTTCCGCTTCGGCATCCTACCCTCAGCCTTTCTCCGCCGCAAGCTGTTGTCCCCAGTCCAGCAGCGCGCGCACCTCGTCCTCTGTGGGCGCCTCGGCGTAGATGCGCAGCAGCGGTTCCGTCCCCGAGGCCCGCAGCATGACCCAGCTATGATCCGCTCGGATCAGCTTCACTCCATCCCGGGTGTCCATCTGCAAGAGGGGAACGGACAGCAGCGCGGTCGGCGGCGAACCGACCAGATTCGCCACCACCCGGTCGCGGTCGGCCAGCGTCGCCAGCCGCAGGTCCGTCCGGCCGTAGCGATGCGGACCGTACGCGGCCTCCATCTCGCGGACCAGCGTCCCGAGCGACTGGCCCGTCATCGCCATGCACTCGAGCAGCAGCAGACAGATCAGGCCCGCATCCCGCTCCGGGATATGGCCCCGCACGGCAAAGCCGCCGCTCTCTTCTCCTCCGACCATGGCGTTGTGTTCCAGCATGGTGGCCGCGATGAACTTGAACCCGATCGGTGTGACGACCAGCGGCACCCCCAACGCCTGCGCCTCCAGGTCCACCATGCGGCCGATATTGACCGACTTGACGACCGCTCCGCGCTCCCGACGGTTCTTGACGAGGTGCCGGACAAGCAGCGCGAGGACCTGATGCGGGGTGACGACGTGTCCGTCTTCGTCCACCGGAGCGATGCGGTCGCTGTCGCCGTCGAAGGCGAAGCCCACGCACGGTCCGGGCCCCCGCCACTCCTGCGTCGCCGCGATCAAGGAGCCCATGTGGGCGGGAATCGGCTCCGGGTGCAGACCGCCAAAGCCCGGGTTGATCTCGCCGTGGAGTTCGCGCACCGCACAGCCCGCGCGCCGCAACCGTTCCACCAGGAGCCCCTGCCCCGCGCCGTACATCACATCCAGCACCACCCGGATGCCGCTCCGGCCGATCGACGAGACGTTCACCAGCTCTTCTAGGCGGTCCAGCCACGGCTCTCTGGCGTCGAAGGTATCAATTTCGAATTTCGAATTTCGAATTTCGAATTGGCCGGCGGCCTGCAGCCGCCGGATCTCCTCTTCCACGCCTCGCGTAAAGGACACCGGGGCGGACCCGCCATAGGCGGCCTTGCACTTCACCCCGCTATACTCGGCGGGATTGTGGCTGGCGGTGATCACCACCGCCCCGGCCGCCTGCAGCCGCACCACGGCGTAGGAGAAGGCGGGCGTCGGCGCAAACGCCGCCGCCAGACTCACGCGCACCCCCTCCGCCGCCATCGTCTGGGCCGCGGCCTGGGCGAATTCCCGGGAGAGAAACCGCGTGTCGTACCCCACCAGGACGTGCGGGGATGCTCCGTCCGCTTCGGCGCGGACCCGTCGCGCGATGGCCCGCGCCGCCAGCCGGACGTTGGCGAAGGTGAAGTCGTCCGCGATCACCCCGCGCCAGCCGTCGGTTCCGAATTGGATGTCGGTCATGCGATCCGAACCCCGGGAAGACACATACCGCATCAACGCGGCGTATTCTGCGTGAGCCACCCTACCCCGTCAAGGACAGAATTTGTCATCATGCCACGGGCAGCGGGTAGACCCCGTGCGGGAGGAACTCCAGGCGCACGGCCGTGCCGGCACCGAGCACCCCACCCTGCATCTCGTAGTCGGTGATCAGGACGGGGCCCAGCTCTGTCTCGACCGTGTAATCGGCGGATGAGCCGAGATAGGAGACTTTCTGGATGGTGCCGGAGAGGCCGTCGCCCTGGGTCCGGATCCGGATGGCTTCGGGACGCGCCAGGACCGTGACGGGACCCGCCTGGAGAGGCGGGCTGTCTACGGTGAGCCGCTGCGGGCCGATGACGACTCGGGCGTGGCCGTCTTCCATCGCCTCCAGCCGCGCCGGCAGGAAATTGGCTTCCCCGATGAACTCCGCCACAAACCGGTTGCCGGGGCTCCGGTAGAGCTCCAGCGGGGACCCGATCTGGACGATCCGCCCCTTCTCGATGACCACGATCCGGTCCGAAATAGCCAGCGCCTCGGCCTGGTCGTGGGTCACATAGATCGCCGTGATTCCCAGCCGCTGCTGGAGCAGCCGGATCTCCTCCCGCATCCGCTTGCGCAGCTTGGCATCCAGGTTAGAGAGCGGCTCGTCGAAGAGCAGCACCTTGGGCTGCATGACCAGGGACCGGGCCAGGGCCACGCGCTGCTGCTGGCCGCCCGAGAGGGCGTTGGGGCTCCGCTCTCCCATCCCGGCCATGCCGACCAGCGCCAGGACGTCCTCCGCCTCCTTCCGCAGCTCCGCCTCCGGCCGCCGCAGCACCCGCAGGCCGTACGCGACGTTCTCGAAGACGGAAAGGTGCGGGAAGAGCGCGTAGGACTGGAACATCATGGTCACGTCGCGGGCGTTGGGGGGCAGGTGGGTGACCTCCGCGTCGCCGATGAAAACTCGGCCGTTGGTGGTCGTTTCGAGACCCGCGACCATCCGTAGGATCGTCGTCTTCCCGCAGCCGGACGGTCCGAGCAGCGTGACCAGCGAACCCGGCTCGATCTGGAGGCTGACATCGTCCACCGCCACGGTCTTGCCGAATCGCTTGCTCACATGCTCCAGAGTGACCCGCGCCGCCTGGGACTTCACCGCTTCCATCATGCCGTGCCTCCACTCTGAATTCCGCCCCTCGCGCCCTTCTTCCCCACCAGCAAGTACATGAGCGCAACCGCCGCCGCCATGATCACGATCAGGACCGTGCTGTAGGCCGTGGCCAAGCCATACCGGCCGTTCTCCGCCTGGTCCAGGATGACCTTGGTGCTGAGCTGCCACTTGGCGCTCACCAAGAAGACCACGGCGCTGATGGCGGTCACCGACCGCACGAAGCTGAAGACCAGCGCCGAGATGATCGCCGGACGGATTAACGGCAGCACGATCCGTCGGAGCGTGCTGGCGTACGAGGCCCGCAGCGTCACCGAGGCCTCCTCCAGCGCCTTGTCGATCTGCGCCAGCGCCGCGATGCCGCTCCGGATACCCACCGGCATGTTTCGGAAGATGAATGAGATGACGAGGATGGCCGCCCCGCCGGTCAAGAGGAGGGGCGGCTGGTTGAAGGCCAGGATATAACCGATGCCGATCACGGTCCCCGGCACCGCGAAGGACAACATGGAGGTGAACTCCAGTGTACCGCGTCCCGGGAAGCGATGCCGTACCACCAGGTAGGCGGTCATGATGCCGACGACGGCGGTCAGGGGGGCCGAGACGCCGGCCAGGATCAACGTCGTGTTCAGTGCGTCCATGCCGTCCCGCAAGAGCTGGTGGTAGTGGCGGAGCGTGAACGTGTTGTTGATCCCCCAGATCTCGACAAACCCCCCGTAGACGACGAAAACGTAGAGTGCCAGCGTGAAGACGCACCAGGTCACACAGAAGCTCAAGAGGCCGACCTCGAGCCCGCGCGGAAGCGGCTGCGGCCTGCCCGACGGCGGTTTGCCGGTGACCGTGACGTAGGAGCGATGGCCGAGCCAATACTGCTGCAGAGCAAACGTCACCAGACTGGCGGTTAAGAGGACGATGCCCAGCGACGCGGCCAGCGTCTTGTCGAAGCGGCCGATGATGGCGAAGTAGATCTCCGTGGAGAGGACCTCGAACTCGCCCCCCAGGACGATCGGGTTACCAAAATCGGCCAGCGACTCCACGATGGTGAGGAGAAACGCGTTCGCAATCCCCGGCCGCAGGAGCGGCAGCGTCACCTTCCAGAAGGTCTCCCAAGGCCCCGCTCGCAAGGTCAGGCTGGCCTCTTCCAGCGCGGGATTCACCGACTCGACCACACTGGAGATTACCAGGAACGCGACCGGGGCAAAGGAGAGGATCTGGGCCAGCGCCACGCCGGGAAAACCGAAGATCCCCCGCGTCTTCAAGCCGAGCAGGACGCTCGTCACGAGCCCTTGCAGGCCGAAGAGCAGAATGATCGCCAGGCCCACCACAAAGGGCGGGGTGATCATGGGCAGAAGGGAGAACGCCCGAAGAAAGACGGTGAGGCGCGATCGAGACCGCGTGGCCGCTAGGGCAAAGCCCAGCCCGATCAGCGTCGAGATTACCCCCACGAAGACGGCCAGGCCCAGGCTGTTGTTCAGCACGCGCCAGAAGGATTTGTAGTGCTGGAGGGTCTCCAGAAACAGGCCCAACTGGAACCCGCCGCGACTATCCATCACGCTGTACTGGAAAACCGCGAGGATGGGGTAGATAACAAAGAGCAGGACGAAGAATCCCAGCAGGAGGATGCTTGCCGCGACGAAGGTGTCCGCCCGGATGTAGCCGCCCTGGGACAGACCGTAGGCGAGCACCAAGAGGCAGACGGTCAAGGCCAGGAGGCCCCCCAGCCCGAAGGCGTAGGGCTTGATCCCGGCCACGACGGTCAGCCAGACCACCAGGAGACACCCGAAGAGTCCGCCCCAGAGCGCCGGGCGGTCCGGACGGTCTTGTCGAACCAACCCCAGTGCGACCCACACCGCTGCCAGCCCGATCAGGAGCCAGAAACCGGGGTACCGGCCCGCCAGGGACAGCGGGGTGAGGGCGAGATCGACCCTCGCAAACGGCAGGACCACTCCCTCACGCGAGAGAAACGGCAGGCCGAGCGTCGTCAGGAGAAGCGAAACTCCCCCGTAGAAACATGCCGGGTTGCGCGGCAGAGTCATGGGACCGCTCCACAAGCCGTCCAAACCGCACGGTCAGTCTTGGATCGGAACCAGACGCAGAATGCGCCGCCATCAGCCATCCCGGGCGGTCGATGGCGGATGGCGGCGCTGCGCCGTTCAGCGTGCCTGGGAGAAGACCTGCTCTGTCCAGCGCTTCAGGATCTGTTCTCGATTCTTGGAGGCCCAGAGAAAATCGTACTTGATCGTCTTCACGTGCTCGAAGTCCACCCCCTGCTTGATCACCACCGGCGGCAGCGGTGTGCTCTTGTTGGACTGGAGCTGGAAGGAGCGGAAGTCCTTGGCGATCGCCTGCGTGCTGGGCGTGAGGGCCCAGTCGATGAACTTCTTGGCGTTCTCTTTGTGGGGCGCCCCCTTGATCAGGCTGAGACCGCCGATCTCGTAGCCGGTCCCGTCCGCCGGGGCGATCGCCTTGAGCGGAAACCCTTCCTCGGCGAACATGACCACGTCGTGGAGGAAGATGACGGCGATGGCCACTTCGCCCTGGCCGGCCAACTGCCCCGGGGCCGATCCGGACTTGGAATACTGGGCCACGTTCTTATGCAGCTTGGCCAGATACTCCCAACCCTTCGCCTCCCCCTTCAACTGCAGGATGGTCGCCAGCATCGTGAAGGCCGTACCCGAGGTGTTGGGGTTGGCGACGGCGATCAGGCCCTTGTAGTCCGGCAGCGTCAGATCGTCCCAGGTCTTCGGCATGGGCTTGCCCAGCTTCTTGAGCAGCCCCTCGTTCACCGCCCAGCCCAGCGGCCCGGCGTAGAGGCCGAGCACCCGGCAACCTCCGATGGGGTCGCGCATGAACTCGTGCAGCTGGGGCATCATGGGCGAACAGTACGGCTCGGTCAGCCCCTTCTCCGCCGCGTCAAAATGCGGGTCGCCGGTCCCCCCAAACCAGACGTCGCCTTGGGGGTTGGCCTTCTCCGCCTCGATCTTGGCGTACATCTCGTTGCTGCTGGCCCGGATCCACGGCGTCTTGATCCCCGTCTCCTTCTCGAACTTGTTGGCCACGGCGGCCACCCAATCTCGGTCCGGGGCGCCGTACAGGACCATGGTGTTGTCCTGCGCCGCCCCCGCCACCGTCGCGAAAGCCGCAACGACGATCACCATGCCGACCCACCATACGTTCTTCATCGCACGCTCCTTTCGCAAGAGCCCACCCCCCAGGCGAACATTAACAAGAACCCCGGAAAGGTTCAAGCCCAAACCCCTGCACGGGACAGATTACCGTTAACGTTAACGATCAGCGCCCGGGCTTGGCAAACCCGACCACCACGTATGTCCCGCTGGTCGGATCGGTGCGAAGGGTGATGAATCCGCGCTTCTGCGCGTCCTCCAGGAGGTCGCTGAACGTCCGGTATCCGTGCGCGCGCTCGGCGAAGGCCGGCCTTTTCCGTTTCATCGTGTCCTTGACCATGGAGGACCAGAGGATCTCCTTGTTCTCGCGCATGAGGCCGGTGATCGTCTCGAAGAGCAGCTCGAACACCTCGCGCTTCTCCTTGGGGATGTCCTGGACGCCTGGCGGGGTGACCTGTTCCGCGACCCCAAGGCTCTCGTAGAAGATGAACTCGTCGCAGTTGTCGCTGAGGAGCACCGAGGTGGAGCCCTTCATCCCCAGGCCGATGACCCGCTTGCCGTTCTCCTTCAGCTTGGAGACCAGCGGGGAGAAGTCGCTATCCCCGGACACGATCACGAAGGTGTCGATGTGCTCTTTCGCGTAGCAGAGGTCCATGGCGTCCACACACAGGCGGATATCGGCGGAGTTCTTGCCGGTCATGGACCGCTTGGGGATCTCGATCAGCTCGATGGCGGATTCGTGGAGCTGCTGCTTGTACTTCGCGTAGCGGCTCCAGTCGGCGTAGGCCACCTTGACGATCACCTTGCCCTTTTCCACCAGCCGCTCCAGGACTCGGGTGACGTCGAACTCCTCCTTGGTGGTTTGCTTGAAGCCCTGCGCCAGATTCTCGAAATCGATGAAGACGGCAAGGGTGTTCTCCACCTCAGCCATGGATTGCTCCTTTGAATGGTACGACGAATTCGCGTCCCGATGGGCCCCGCGCCGGCAGGCTGGCCAATCGGAGCCCCAGAGGCACCACTCGCTCGGGCGGGTTCGGCCCGTCCGGCGCCATCTCCGAGCAAATCCACCCCGGGTCCAGTGCGTTTACCAGAATCCCCGTGCCACGCAGCTCCTGGGCCATGACGCGGGTGAGAGCAAACAGCGCCGCCTTGGAGACGCTGTAGGCCCCATAGAACGGCTCTGCCTTGTAGCTGCTGGTCAGATTGATGATCCGGCCGTATCCAGCCGCGACCATGCGGGGCACCAGGAGACGGCTCAGCAGGAATGGGCCGCGAAGATTGACCGCCAGGACACGCTCCCAGTCGGGGAGCGGCGTCTCGTGGGTCGGCTGCTCGGGCAAGCAGATCCCCGCGTTGTTGACCAGGATGTCGATCCCGGGAAAGACCAAGTCGGCTTGCTGCAGGACGCGCTTCATGGCTCGCTCGATCGCCACGTCGGCGACCACAAGCAGCGCTCGCCGTCCCTTGGCCTCAATGGCGTGGGTGAGCTGCACGAGGCGGTGGGCTCGGCGCGCCACCAGCACCAGGTCCGCCCCGGCGTCGGCAAACCCCAGCGCCATGGCCCAACCGATGCCGCTGGACGCCCCGGTGATCAGCGCCACACGCCCCTTCAGCACCTGCCGTGGCTTTGCCCGACCCATGGCTGCACCTCCTCTCGACTCAGCACCCGGCCGCTTCCAACAACTGCACTCGGCGACGAAATCCGAACCCCCACCCCGCTCGCCGTCGCTTCTTCACACCGCCGGCCCCACCGGCATCCAGGCCCCGTCGGCCGCCAGGCTGCGATTCACCCCGTCCACCACGGCGGTAGAGACCAGAGCCTGGCAAAGCGTCGGGCGATACGCTTCGAGCTCGTCCGGGGTGCATCTGCCGTCGCGGAGGTCTTGAACATCTTCCAGGAAGGTTCGGACGCTGTCAATACCGTACCCGCGATACTCGCGGCGGGTCCCATCCCCGATCGGATAGCTCTGGGTGAAGTAGGGGTTGAGCGTCTCGATCCCGCCGGCCTCCGTGATCAGCGTGAGGCCGCGATCCCGCTGGTCGCTCTCGTAGCGCCCCTCGGTCCCGATGACTTTCAGGGACTGGTAGGACAAGGCCGACGTCGTGTTGGGGTCGATCCAGTTGGCCACAAAGGTGGAGACAAAGGGGACGCTCGATCCCGGAAGGCCCCACTCGACACACGCCTGCACCGAATCGTAGGCGTCGATGGATCGCCCCTTGAGGTAGCACCGCTGCCCCACCGCCATCGCCCGGCGCGGCACGGCCTGCAGGGCGAAGCTCAGGACGTCCACAAAATGGACGCAGAGGTACTGGAACGGGTTGGCTTTCTCCACCCAACTCCGAAAAATCTGTTCCGGGATCACGCGGCGCTGGCTGTATTCCACGATGGAGTAGAGCGGCGCGCCCAGCCGGCCATCCTCGATCGTCTCCTTGAGCTTCAAGTTGATCAGATCCCAGCGCTTGTGGAAGTCAACCGCCCCGTACACCCCGAGGTCTCGCGCCAGCGCCACCAGGGCCTGGGCTTCCGCCAGCGTCGGCGTGAGAGGCTTCTCCACCAGCACCGGCAGCCGCTTCCGCAGGGCCGCCGTCGCGATGGGGGCGTGCAGGTCGTCCGGAACCACGATGATGACGCAGCCCCGCGGCCCCAGCCCGGCCAGCGCCTGTCGCCAGGCCTCCGGATCGGTCCCCTGCGCCGGAAACCCCTCGAAGCGCGCGGCGGTGTCCAGCCGGCGGTTCAGTATCGCCAGCTTCTCGTTGAACGCCTCGACGGACTTGGCGCTCGTCGCCGCGATTGCCATGCGGCCGACCACTCCGTCCCGATGCGCCTGGACGACGGCGGGCAGGACCGTCCCGCACGTGCTGGTTCCCCGCCCGGAGACGTGCATGCCGGCTCCGACGATCAGGACATCGATCGGCGCGCGTCGTTCGGCTTGAGGCATCGGAGGCTCCTTCTTCAATGGGGATGCGGGTGGATCGGGTGAACCGCATGGGACAAAGCAGAGTCTATCGGAAAGCGGCGGCCGGGGTCAATCACCATGAGGCTCGAGGGCGGAACGCCGAATCCGGCAATCCGCACGCGGTCGCTACTCCCCCTCGTAGGCGGCGGTGACGGCCCGCCCGTCGCGACAGTGGGTACAGCGCTGGGTCGGTCTCCCGCTCTGGTCCCGGGCCAGCTTATGCGCCCCCGGCTCCCCCACGCGAAACCGCAAAGCGTCCACCGGCCTGCCCGCCAGGATATGTTCCGAGAAGATGGCCTGCGCCTCCTCCAGGCTGACGTGCGAATACCAGACGTCATCGGGATAGATCACCACCATGGGGCCGTGGCCGCACTGATCCAGGCACCCCGCCTGGCTCACCCGCACCCGGGATTTGAGCCGGGCGCGGGCAACCGCCTCCTTGAGGAACGCATGCACCGCGGCCGATCCTTGATGCGGACAGGTGCCGCCGCTGGTGCACACGAAAACGTGCATGGCAAACGGCTCCATGGTCGGAGAGAGCGGCTGGATCGTGGTCGAATCGAAGGGCGTCCCGACCGGCGGGGGCGGACACACCCGGAGCAGACAGGCGAGGGGGTCACTCTCCAATGGTCGGAACATCCGAGAAGAGAGGCTCGGCGTTTCGGTCCCAGCAGCGCCGCAAGAACAGCCGGGCCAGCGCGGGGTGTCGCAGCAGGAACAGGATCAGCTCGCGGTGCCAGTCGAAGCTCACCTTGCCGGCGATGCCGTTCAGCAGCTCCCCCTGCCGCAGGGCGTGGAAGAGCTGGTCCACGTCGCGATCCGTCATCCGGGTGAACAGCCGACGGAAGAGCGTCCCGAGCTTCAGGTCGAGGCCCAGGTGGGCCCGCCACTGTTTCTCGTATCCCGCCAACGCCTCCCGCCCGAACGTTCCCCCTCGGAATGCCTCGGCCACCGTGTCGGCGGCCAGCTCCGCGCTGAGCATCCCGAAATAAATGCCGCCCCCGGAGGTCGATTTGACCTGTCCGGCTGCGTCTCCGACCGCCAGGACCCGCTCCGCGTAGGTCGTGGCCAGCGGCATGATCGGCACCACCCATGATCGCGGGGCCGGCAGCCCATCGATCGAGACCAGATGCGGGAACTTCTCCTCGCAAAGCTTTCGCAGATACCGCGCGGCATCCGCATGGCTGTTGACCCCCACCCGCACGAACGGCTGGCCGGCTCGGCGCAGGGGCACCGCCCACGCGAATGCCCCGGGGGCCACCTCTCGTCCGAGGTACACCTGCGCATTGGGCAGGCCATTGCCCGGCAGCTCGGCATGCGCGCTTCGCCACAGCACCGGGCACGTCCCCAATCCGAGCCGCTCCTGGAACGCGAAACGAGGGCCGCCTGCCAAGATCAGCACCTGGGCGACCAACCGCCGCATCTCCCCATCCACGCCTCGGCACAGGACGTCCACCCCCGTCGCGTGGGGTGTCACCTCAACCGCCTGGGTGCTGAGATAAAACGTAGCGCCGGCATCCGCCGCCTGTCGTCCCAAGCTGCGGTCCAGCTCGGCGCGGTCCACCACATACGCCAACGGCCCGCCGTTTCGATGCGTGATGGCGATGTCCGCAGGCGAATGGATCGTGATGGCATCGATCGAGCCGAGGACGATCTGGCGAGGAAGATTGAAACGTGAAAATACCTCGGAGCCCACCACGCCGGTGCAATCCACCGGCTCGCCGATGACGGCATGTTCTTCCACGATCGCCACGTCCAGCCCGCCCGCGGCGAGCCGACGCGCCGCCGTGCAGCCGGCCGGCCCGGCCCCGATGATCAGGATGTCGTGCGAGGTCTTCATCTTGGCAAGCTCTTCGCGTGTCAGCAACGCAGCCCGCAGTGACACACAGAGCTGAACGCGTATCTCGCTCCGAGGGAGCGGCACGGCTCTTGCCGTCCCACGAAAAAGCAACGGAGTCTAGCATGGAGAGGTGCTGTTTGCCAAAGGAATGTGCGCCGCCCCGGCTGCGTCGATCCTGGCAGGCTGCTCAAAAAGGTCCAGATGCAAGGCGGAAGCGGATGGGTCGAGCGAGGCGTACTCCAGGTACGCCGCAGCGAGCACCCGAGCGCGCCAACGCCGCAGATGGGCCTTTTTCAGCAGCCTGCTAGCGCGGCCGGCCGGCCTCCCGGAACCAAGCCAGGGTCTGCGCCAAGCCCGCCCCCACATCCGTGACCGGCTGCCAATCCAGGACGCGCCTGGCACGCGCCGAATCCAGGGCGCTGCGGCGCTGCTCGCCCGGTCGCGCAGGCGCATGCACGATGGGGGGGCGTGTGCCGGACAGCTCGCCCAGCCGGCGGGCGAGCTCGTTCACCGAGGTCTCCAAGCCGGTCCCGATGTTCAGGATGGGAAAGCCCTGATCGAGCGTCAGCCGCGCGGCCAAGAGGCTCGCCCGCACCACATCGCCGACGTAGACGTAGTCCCGCGTCTGGCCCCCATCCCCGTTGACCGTGAGAGACCGACCCTCCAGCAAGGCGCGACAGAAGATGGCCACCACTCCGGCCTCGCCGTGGGGATTCTGCCGCGGCCCATAGACGTTGGCGTATCGCAGCGCGACGGCCTCCAGTCCGTGCATCACGCGGAACGCGTGAAGGTACCGCTCCACCGCCAGCTTGGCGACCCCGTACGGGCTCACCGGCTCAGGGAAAGTGCTCTCCGCCGTCGGGAGGTCCTCCTGCTCGCCGTACATCGCGCCGCCGGTCGAGGCAAAGAGCACCCGCCGCGTCCCGTGGCGGACGGCCGCCCCGAGGAGATTCAGCGACCCCAGGATGTTGATGTCGGCATCCCCCCGCGGGTCCCGCGCGGACACCGAGACGCTCATCTGTGCGGCGTGGTGGCTGATGATCTCCGGCCGAAACTCGGCGATGATCCCGTCCAGGGTCGCGTCGCGGATGTCTGTCTGCCAGAACCGAACCCGGCCATCCAGATTCTCTCGGGTCCCCGTGGACAGATCGTCCACGACCCCGACTTCGTGGCCCTCGGCCAGAAATGCATCCGCCACATGCGATCCGATGAATCCTGCGCCGCCCGTGATGAGAATGCGCATGCCCTGTGTCCCTCTTTGATCTAAGCCGTTGTCAAAGAATGAATGGACAAGTTATTTTGTAACGGCTCCTAACGGTCCAGGTCCAAAGACCGGACCAAGTCTCTGAGATACGCCGCATCGAGCCGATGATAGAGGCGCAGCCCCTCGTCGGAGAGGGAGAAGAAGCGCCCCCGGAACCGGAAGCGGCCGCGGCCGTCCCGCTCGCTCACCGCGGCAAACGCGTAGTCGTGCACGATGTTGTCGTCCGGCGCCCCAGGCACGCGCCGCGCCGGGGCCGAGGCCACCCGCCGGGCCAGTGCCTCCCAGGCGGACCCCCTCGGCGGTCTCGCCTCGCTCAGCAATCGGGTGATTCCGAGGGACACCTCGCGGGACAGCCCTCGCCCCGCGGCGACCGCGGCGAGAGTCTGGCGCGCCACGCGCGCCGTCTGGTCGTCGGAGGCGCCGCTCGCCAGCCGGATGACGCGAGCCAGCGCGCTCCGATACACCTCCTGGAACAGGCGGCCCCCCTCGGATGTCGCCGGGGACAGGCCGAGCGACCGGAAGAAGGTCCGCTGTCGGTCGGGCGAGATCTTGTACCAGAAGTTTCCGCCCGTGGCCTTGGCCAGGATGCGCCGGGTCGGGACGCTCTTCCCGTCGCCGGAATGGATCCCCATCACGGCGCCGAAATGCTTGCTGATCCCCGCCAGGATCCGAACCCGCGTCGCGAATTCGCCCTCGGGGTCGCGCACGTCCACGTCCAGCTTGCTGAAACCGAGGCCGGGGGCCAGCGAGAACGAGGGGATCTTCCGCCGGCGCAGCTCCGCGCACAGGTAGTAGAAGTGGTGCGGCTCGCTCATCCCCGGCACCTCGTCCACCGACACCTCGATGGCGAAGGGAGTCTTCCCCTTCACGCGACGGATCTCGGCCGCGGCGTCCTCGATCGCCGCCAGCGGCTCCTGGAAGCGCACGGCGCAGTCCGCCACCTCGGGCGCGCTCAAGACGACGGCGAGCTGCTTCCGGCCCGCCGGGTCCGGGACGCGGAACCGCTTCCCGGCGTAGCGCGCAAGCAGATCTCTCCGTGCGCCGGGGGAGAAGCGCGCGCGGAACGCCGCCTCGACGTCCGCGACCCGCCCCTCTGCCATGGCCCGCATCAACCCGCCGTCTCCCCCATAGAAGCAGAAGTGCGGGTCCAGGGTGAAGAGGCTCCGGTCCGCCGCCTCCCGGATCAGGCGCCGCGCCAGCCGCTGCCCCGCGCCCGAGGCGGCCCGCAGGGGAAGGTGGTCCGCATCCACCGCCATGGGTGTCGGATCGCCCAGCCTGATCCGCTCGACCATCATGGCGACAAACTGGCCGGTGATCGACATCCCGGTATGGCCGAGGGGGACCAGGCCCACCCCCGGCAGATCGATCTGCGGCAAGGGGAGCTTTGTCAGGTCGGCGAGCGGCGCCAGCTCCCGGTACACGGAGCTCTGCACGACCGAGGCGCAGAGATCGAACTTTCTCACCGCCTGCAGCGCCACCGGAAGGTCCAGGACGCCCATCCGACAGCCGATCCCGAGCCCGGGCCGGGACGGGACGGCCGGCGCATAGGCCGGGGAGACTTCCGCGAGAAATGCGCGCAAATGCGACAGGTCCACCGGGAAGAGGCGCACGGTCACGGCGCGACCCTCGGCGCCGCTTTCTCCCTGGCACAGCGGCCTCCCGAAACCCGGCGGGGGGGCCGCCTTCCCGGCCGCCACCGAGACAAAGACCTGCTGACCGTCCGCGAGGATGCCGAGGAGGAACAGGCCGTGGCGGGGGTGCGCGCAGGCCGAGGCCGGCACCAAGGTGAGGGGCGGCCTGGAGGCCCCGCGGACCAGCCGATCCAGCGCCAGCGACGTCTCGGGGTACCCCGCGGCCACCGCTCCTGCCAGCCGGGCGAACCGCGCGTCGCGAAGCGCCTGCTTGCCCAGGGCAGCGGCGCGCGGCTCGTCCCAGGTCAAGGTGTCGAGGAATCCCGGGTTACACGCCGGCGAAAAGGCATCTCTCTGCATGATCCACCTCATCTGATTGTGCGTTCGCTGACATCCGTCCTAATCAAACTTCGGCAGGACAATTGTTCCTTCGCTGATCTTCCGCAGGGTCTCCACGTACAGGAGGTGCTCCTGCGCGAGGACGCGTTCGGCCAGCGAATCCGCCGTGTCGTTCTCCATCACGGGAACCTGTACCTGGTTCAGAACCGGACCCGTGTCGTAATCCTCGTCGATCACGTGCACCGTCACCCCGGTGACCTTTTCCCCCGCCCGGAGGACCGCCTCGTGCACCTGTCTCCCATAGAGCCCCCGGCCGCCGAACTTGGGCAGCAGGGCGGGGTGGATGTTGAGGATCCGCCCCCGGTAAGCCTGTAGGGTTTCCGGGCCGATCCGCTTCATATAGCCGGCCAGGATCACCGTGTCCACGTCATGCGCCCGGAGCGTGCGAAGGATCGCCCGATCCTCCGTCTCGCCCGGATGGGTGCTGGCGCTGATGTGGTAGCGGGGGATGTACTCCTGCCGGGCCCGCGCGATCGCCGTGGAGCTGGAATTGTTGCTGATCACCACGCAGGGCTTGGCGTCCAGCCGTCCTTGCTTGCAGGCGTCGATGATCGCCTGCATGTTGCTCCCGCCGTGGGACGCCAGAAACCCCAGATGTAAAGTCGGCATTGCCCGATCTCCAATCACAGCACCGCGATCGCTTCCACCTCGATCAGCCAGTCCGGATGGGCCAGCGCCGCGACCGCCACCAGCGTGGAGGCGGGCATCTTCTTCCCGAAGAACTCCTCGCGCACCGGGAGCAGATCGGCCCGGTGCCGCATGTCGGTGAGGTAGGTGGTGAGCTTGACCACGTTGGCCATGCTGCCGCCCCCGGCCTCCACCTGCGCCTTGACGGCGCGGAAGACTTCGCGGGCTTGCGCGGCAAAGTCCCCGCGGTGCGCCGGCTGCCCCTTCGGATCGTAGGCCACCTGGCCCGACAGGAACAGGATCGTCTGGGCGCCCGTGACCTTCACCGCCTGATGATAGGTTGGCGGGTCAAAGACGTCCCGGGCGCAATAGGTCTCGATCTTCACCATGAGTTCCCCCTTGCCGGCGGATGCCTAATCGCAAAGACGAAATCGGGGTCCTCGCGGCACCCGGTTGGGGTCGTCGAGGATCTTCGCAAGGAAGCCGCTGCGGTGCATCTCGAGCCGCCACTCCGCTCGCCAGGCCTCTATGACGTCGGCCGGGATGTCCTTTGGAGGAAGCTCGGGGGATAATGCCGGTCGGTAGTTTCAGAGCTTCTTCCAAAGGATCTCCTATGGTTGCCTGTCGACTCCGAGATTACCCGAACCGCACCATCCACCCGGAAGACGCCTTGTCGGCCGGGTCCTCCATCCGTGGGAGCAGCCTACCGCAAGGCCAGCCGCTTGGCAAGCCCACGGAGCAAAAGGTACCGGACACCTTTTTCTTCGTAACTGATGGATGCTGCGAGAGGCGGATTCCACTTTTGGGCCGTTGCGCAAGCGCGGGGGCTACGTGCATGGGTACCCGGAGTGCAAACCACACGGGATGCCTCGACGACGGCGACGGTTTCAGGTCTCACCCCCCTGATGGACCGATCGCCAAGAATTGGAATCGTTCATTCGGCAAATCAACGGGTTAGCTCCCAATCGGTGTCCGGTACTTTTTTACGTCGATCCCCTTGCAAGAAATTCTCACTTCGGTGTACAGTCCCCCCGCCGCTCTCCGAGCTTCAGTCAACACTCCTCAGTACGCGGGCAAGAGGGGCCCAACCAATGACTGGTGAACGATCACGCTCTCCGTACCTCTCAATTCTTCTCATCCTTCTCGTGCTGCTCGCGCCATTGGCCCTCAGCGTCCTGCCGGGCGTCGGGGCGGATCTGCTGGCCGACAAGCACGCGAAGGCCGGCGTGGATTGCGCCGGGTGTCACAGAAGGTGCCCCCCGAGAGCCCTCCCAGTCCGACCGTGTGCTACGGATGCCACGGCGACATATCGAAGGTCGCCGAGAGGACCCAGAAACTTCCGCACAATCCCCACGATTCCCATAGGCCCGACTTTGACTGCGACGCCTGCCACCATCTACATAAGCCGTCCGAGGACCGCTGTACACCGTGCCATCAGTTCGGCGTCAGAGTCCCATAGCCCTGCGTCGGCAGTTGAAACGTGGCCGCGGAAGAAGAGCGCCGGATCTGGCATCCGGCGCTCTTGGTGTTTCGCCAGGGCTGCATCATGGTCGTCGGAGACAACGAGAGCCTCACCCGCCAGGAGGACCAGGCTCCACCAGGCCGGACTCTCCCCCGCTACCCGCTCTCGCGCCTACCTCGCGGCAGGAGGAACACGAGCGGCACGACGAGGAGCTGCAAGAGTCCCGCCGTGACGAAGGCATTGCGGAAGCCAGTGGCGGGGGTGGCGCTCACGCGGAGGATGATCGTGGTGAGGGAGATCCCGAGCGCCCCGCCGACGAAGCGGAACATCCCCCGGAGCCCGGTGATCGTGGCGACGCGTGACGGCATCAGCTCAATACAGGCATTGTTCGATGCCGGCGAGGCGACCCCCATCCCGAGGCCAAGCAGCAGGACCTCGCCGGCCAGCAGCGCGGGAGTACCGGCCTCGATGCCGAGGGCGCGCGCGACCAGGAACTGGGCGTCCCCTAGGAGGAGGGTGCCGGCCGCGACTGTGCCGATGCCCCAGAGCATCGGCGCCCGGTAGCCCCAGCGCGCCAGGCAGAAGCTCGTGATGGTCGAGGTGCAGATGACGCCGACCGACCGCGGGGTCAGGATCATGCCACTGAGCAGGGTCGAGAGGTGGTGCACCGTGGTCGCGTAGAGCGGGATGAAGGAGACGATGCCGAAGATCCCCGCCCCGAGGAGCAGGTTATAGAGGTTCGCGGCGAAGAACGGCCGGGACTGGAGCAGCGCGAGGTCCAGGAGCGGGTTGGGTGCCGCGCGCTCGTGGCGAAGAAAGAGAGCGAGACACCCGAGGCTCAGGGCGAGGGAGAGCCCCGTGAGCGGCCAGGTCGCGGGTGTGAGGCTCTCCGCGAGGCGATTCAGGCTGACCATAAGGAAGAGGATGGCTCCACAGAAGAGCGCGGCGCCGGCGACATCAACCCGCGCCGGCGTGGCCGTGGGAGGCGGGGTCTCGAGAAGGAGCAGGATCAGAAAGAGCAGCCCGAGGCCGATGGGGAGGTTGATGTAGAAGATGTAACGCCAGGAGTAGTGGCTGACGATCCAGCCCCCGAGGTTCGGCCCCACGATCCCGCCGATGGAGAAGATGCTCGAGAAGAGGCCGATGGCCCGCTCGCGGCTCTTCGGGAACTGGTCGCTCACAATGCCGGAGGCCGTGGGGAGGAAGCCGGCCGCGCCGAGCCCCTGGAGGAAGCGGCAACCCACTAACGTGGCGATGTTCGGGGCCAGGCCGCAGGCCAGGGAGCTCAGCGTGAAAAGCAGGAGCGAGGCGAGATACAACGGCTTGCGCCCGAAGGTGTCGCTGAGCCTCCCCATGAGCGGCATTACGCTTGCCACGGCGATCATGTAGATGGAAAGGGTCCACCCCGCCCAGACCACCGTGGTCTCGAAATCGCTGATGAAGTTGGGGAGGGCGACCGCGACGGCGGTACCGTCCATGGAGATCATGAACAGGCTGAGGCTGGTCGCCGCGAAGATGAGGTACGGGCGCACGAGGAAATCCTTCCGCCTCACTGGCCCGCCCCTCTCCACGTATGGGCGATGCTTCCCACACACGCCCGGCCTGGGCGGTGGAAATCCCGCCGTATTCCTGCCGCCAGCGGTCGGAGTGACCGACGTCACCTCGACCGCTGGCGGCATACATCCGTGCCAGGACTAGGCGCCTGATGTGTTGGGTCGATCCGTGCGTCGGGACGCCTATTTCGCCCCCAGATTGACGATCTTCAGGAGTTTCGGCCGGCCATTCTCGATCTGAACAATGCTCACCTCACTCAGGCCGTCGCCGTTCGGGGTAAAGGAAAAGGTGCCCTGGACGCCCTTATATCCCTGGGTGGCCAGGATGGCTTGACGGATTTTGTCGCGGTCTTCCCCGGCCTTCTGGATGGCGTTGGCCAGGATCTTCAGACCGTCATAGGTCCAAATGCTGAGGCTGTCGTACTCCTCGTTGTACTCCTTCTTGTAGGCCTCGGCGTAGCGCCTATTCTCCTCGCTCTGTCCCGGCACGAAGTCGACCACGGCCCAAATCCCCTCGGCCGTCTCCCTGGCAAGGTTCAGGCTGTCTTTCGATGCGGCGCTGGGCGAACCGAGAAACTTGAAGGGAGAGCCGAGCTGGCGCATTTGGCGCTGAAGCAACGCCGTGGCTTCCTCGTGGCCGTAGAAGATCAGGATCTGCGCACCTGCGTTCTTCATGGCCAGGATCTCAGCGGTAAGGTCCTTCACCGCGGTCGTGGTACTCATCCTATTTACCACGGTCAGACCCATCTCCTTGGCGCCTTTTTCCACCAGGTCGGCGCCGCCGGCGCCAAATGCGTCCTGATCGTGCAAGAGTCCGATCTTGGTGAACTTGGTGTCTTCTTTGATGTATTTCACCATCGCGCCGGCGGCGATGGAGTCATCGGGCCGCACGCGGAAGAGCCAGGGGTTTCCCTGCCTGGTGAGGTTGACATTGGTGGCGCCGATAAACGTGGGGATTCCGTAGTTCTTGGTGGCATCCGACGTGGCAAAGACCTGTGTGCTATAGAGACAGCCAATCAGGGCCAGCACCTTTTCCTGCTCCACGGCCTTGTTCAGCGCCGCCAGCGCGCCGGGGTTTGAGGACTGGTTGTCGACGATCCGGAGATCGATCTTCTTCCCGTTCACCCCGCCGGCGGCATTGATCTCCTTCAGGGCCAGTTTGATAGCCTTGACCTGGAGAGATCCCCCTGCCGCGTGTATGCCGGTGATGGGGGGAGTAAATCCGATGCGGATCTCTTCAGCCGCCGTCGCGAGGCCGCTGCCGACCACCGCCAGGACCATGGTGCACAAGAGAGTGATAAGAGAAATGCGGTGTCGATTCATCATCCATCTCTCCTTTCGAATTTGTAGAATGCTATTAGGTGCGGACCAATTCCATTTCTAATCGGATAGGAAGGTGGAGAACCAGCCCTGGCTGGCGACCGCGGCCGATGCAGCGGGGCCAGCCAGGGTAGGGCTGAACCGGGGAACACCCCTCGGGAAACTCGCGAGACGGAGGTTGCAAAGCACAATTCCCCCTGCCTCAATGCCGGGTGCCGTGTGGGAGCCTACTGCATGTACGGCGGCTCGCCCTGGATGGACTCGGCCAGCTTCAGGGCGTTCGTTACCTGCTCCCGGGTGCCCCGGAAGACGAGCCAGACCGAGCCTTCGGCGCCGCTGATGCCGCCGGCGCTGCACTGGAAGGCGGTCGCGCCGGTCAGGATGTTGATCGCCTCCAACTCCGTGACGATCTCGCCCTCGAGCATGAACATGGAGTGGAGCCCCTGCGCCTTCGTGCAGAATGGGCAGGGGTTCAAGCTTTCGATCGGCTCGCGCATCTTCCGCTGCAGATCGACCAGGTCACCTGCCACCAGCTTCTCCAGGCCGACGGGGATGACCAGGTACGCTTTTCGGGCGACCACGTAGGGGAGGGTGATGCCGGTGGTCCCGCCGGCCAGGTCGGCGATATCCACCCCCGCCAGCTTGTTCTTGTAGTCGAGGGCGTTGGCGCCCTTCATGACGACATCGCCGGCCTTCAGCTTCTTCGCCGCCTCGGCAAGGGGGATGTCCACCGGTATGCCCTTTTCCAGGATCAGGTGGTTCACGGCCGGCACCGCGGGCAGCTTCTTGGCGGCCTTCGGCGGCTCGATCCTGCCGGTGACAAAGGCGGCGTGGTCGGCCTTCTGCCCGGTGATCTCTTCCGCCACGTAGGCGTTGGTCGTGCCCTTGATGATGATGACCATGCCGTTGGCCAACGCGTTCTTGACGATCGGCATCTGGGCCACGGCCTTGCCGATCAGCCGCTTCGACTCCGACACCGTGAGGATCGCGTGCGCCTGGACGATCTTCTCCGGCTCCGCCGCAAGGGCGAGTCCCACGAAGAGCAGCTCCACGCCGAGCATTGCGAGAAAGACAAGGGAACACCTTCTTACATCACCTCGCGCCATGGTTCCTTACCTCCTTTCGGTGTTTGAGGACTGTTGTAGTAGTGCAAATCGCCGCCGCTTGTCTGGACTTGTTCGATCGGAGGAGCGACTATCGAGGTGAACGGCTCACCCCCCCGTCCCCGCCGACGTCTGCTGAAATCGCCGCCCGACCTTCTCAAGATGGTCGTTCATCGCCGCCCGAGCTCCGGCTGAATCGTGCGCCGCGATGGCCTCGTATATAGGGGGATGCTCGTCAATCGAGGAGGGCATCCCCTCGACTTCCTCGATGCTCTTGAACATCAGCTTCCGAATGATGTGCTGTAGCGTCTCCAGGAGATCGAGCAGGACCTCGTTGTGTGCTCCACGCGCGACTGCAAGATGAAAATGGATGTCCGATTCCGTGTAGCGTTCCACGTCTGCCCGGTTGGCGCGCATCTCGGCCAGGCGGTCCTTTATCGACATCACCTCTTCCGGGCTGGCCCGCTCTGCTGCCAGGCTGGCTAACTCCACCTCCAATAGGCGCCGCGCCTCGATCAACTCCGACGTGCTGCGACCACCCCGCAAGAAGCCGAGGGAGAGCGGCTTCGCCAAGAGTGAGAGATTGCCATTCCCGACGAACATTCCTGCGCCGGCGACGATGCGCACTATTCCGATCGCCTTGAGTATCTTAATTGCTTCCCGGATCGAGGAGCGTCCGACGCCAAACCTTGCAACGAGCTCCCGTTCTGTGGGGAGCCTGTCGCCCGGCTTCATGGCTAAGTCCATGATTAGGCTGATGATTCTCTTGACGATTTCTTCGGTGAGATTCGCGCGAGGGATGAGGGAGTAGTGCTGAGATTCAGCCACAGGCCTCCACCTACCCGAGAAGATAATTCATCAGACAACAGATAGCAGACAGTTAGCAACAATGTATGTCCGCGCCTCCTGGTTGTCAAGGGACCCAAGTGAGAACTTAGTGAATTTCCGCATTCCAAAGGCTATCGAATCCCGTCGGGGAATCGAATCTACGTCTCCGTCGCCGAGCTGGTGGCGGATACGAGATCGGCTGCTGGAACTTGAGTGGAACGGGAACCTGGATTCGTCGTTCCTTACGCATTCCCTCGCAGCCGCAGGATGATGTCGGCGGCGATCCGGGCGGCGGTGGTGCAGACGACGGGGCAGCCGTCGTCGCCGTGGCCGCCCGCCTCGTGGAAGGCCTTCTGATCCGCCGGGTCGTAGAGGCGGTAAGTCCGGCCGAACTTGAGCTTGTGGATCTCGGCGCAAAGGGTGTGGCCGACTTCCTCTTGGAAGCGGAGGTAGAGCTCGGTGGCGATGTCGCGGGCCTTCCGGAGCTGCGCGAGATCCTCCAGCCGCTCGCGCCCGACCTCGTTTCCGATGGCCAGCATCCCGCCGCTCAGCGCCCCGCAGGTCTCGCCGCGCCCCACCACCCCGCCCGAAAGGCAGCTCCCCGCCTTGAAGACCTCCTGACCGATCCCGCCCAGCTTGGCTTGCAAAGCTGCAAGCACGGCCTGGCTTCACCCGAGATAGGTCTTCTCGTTGTGATGGGCCAGCTCGCCGACCTCTTTCAGTATCTCCTCGCGCGTCGCCATCCCCATGCCTCCTCTTCCCTCTTCCCTCCGAGCCCTCGTGACCCTACGACGATTCCGGCCATCAGCCGCGGGCGACCACCTCGATCATGCCCGTGGTCCCGTTGACCCGGACCCGATCGCCGGTCCGCAGAAGCGATGGCAGGTCGCCCTCCAGACCGTCCACCACGGGGATGGACACCTTGAAGAAGGCCTCCGCCAGGAGCGAGCACATCACGATCATGGGCTCGCTCTTCACGTTCACGATCGCGCCGGGGGCGCAGCCGTTTCGCACCGCCTCGAGAAAGATGCCCGGAGTCCCCGTCGAGCCCCGGCCGAAGGGGAACACGAACACCTTGCCCGTCAGCGACTGCCCGCAGGCGTCGTGCCGCTTGTCGATCACGATCCCCGTCTGCGGGTCCATCCCCTGCCAGAAGCCGAAGGGCTGGCTCGACACCACGGCCTCGCCCTCGAACTCGCCGGCCGCACAGCCCCGCCCCTGAAGAACTTGCGCTGGACTCATCGCCGCTCCACCTTCCCGGTGATGGCTGCCTGGATGCACGCCTCGGTGCTGGCGAAGGCGCACTCCGTCCCCACGGTGGTCGGGGTGTAGTAGGCGAACTTCCCGGAGTCGGTCGCCAGCCGGCGGAAGCCCCAGGCCCCCAGCGGACAGTCGTTGTGGCAGGTGCCCACCATCAGCTTCGCGCCGGCCCGCTCGATCGTCTCGACATACCCCATCGTGCGCGCCATGGCCTCCACCACGGTGTTGGCGCAGATCCAGAGCTCCACCCCGGCGTGCACCTTCTTGCCCTCGAGCAGCGCGGCGTAGCGGCGCATCTGGTCGATCGAGGCGTGCGGACAGCCCACCCCCACCACGTCCACCGGGCCGGTCGCGCCCCCCATCTGCTCCATCACCGCCTCGATCTCTCGCCTCCCCACCGACACCCGCTCGGAGGGGACCCGTCCCCCGAACGCCTCCTCCACTGTCCGCGCCTCGGGCGTGATGCCGACCATGTGGTACAGGGCCACCGATCCGCTGGCCGCCGAGGCCGCGCCGAAGGCCTTCAACTGGTCGGAGGTCGCCCGGCGCACTCCGACGACGACCGGAATCTTGTCCTTCACGACCTGCCCGACCAGATACCCGAGCACGGGGAAGAAGTGGTCGGCAAAGTTCGCCGAGAGGTCCGGATCCAGCTCGAACAACACCTCGCCCTTCCGGCCTTCGTCGAGGTGCAGGCCGAAACACGGCACACGGCCGGTGAGGGCCGCGCACAGGTCGACATACGCGGCCAGCCGATTCGTCCGCGCCCCGATGACCGAGTTGGCGAAGACCACGGCGCTGGATTCAGACCAGCCCAGGTGCTCTCCGAAGTGGGGCACGTTAAACGTGGTGTACGGGGTGCATGTAAAGGTGGGGATCACGCCGAGCGTGTCCAGGAGCTCGGCGATCTTCACCTGCCGCGCGGCGTAGTCGGCCGGCGTCTTGAACTCGCGCCAGCGGGCGAAATCGATGGAGCCCGGGTCGGACGTCGTGCGCACCTTGACGCGAGCCCCCTGAGCGGCGAGCTGCGTGTAGATGTCGATCCCCGCCTCGCCCGCGATCTGGTACGAGGAGGCGACCAGGTGGGCGCTGGCGATCTCCACCATCCGCTCGGCCCCGCAGGCTTCGCCCAGCTTCGCGAGCACGTGCAGCGCCAGACGCTGCGGCTCGCCGCACTCCCCGTTGAGTATCCGCTTTTCCTCTTCTGTCAGTCGCACGATCTCACCTAACCCGCATCATTCACGAACAGCCGCGTGAATTCCGCCGAATCCAGCGACGAATGATCCAATTTCCAATGACCAAGGATGGTACGCGCGCCTGGCGCGCTGTCAGGGTCACGAATGGAGGTCCGGTTCATTGTTGTCATGATCAGTTGGTCATTGGTCATTTGGTTTTGTTATTGTCATTCGCCTGCTACATCCCCAGGTACGCCACCTTGACGTGGGGGTCTTCCAGAAGCTCTCGGCTCGTCCCCTGCAAGACGATGCGCCCCTGCTCCAGGACGTAGCCCCGATCGGTAAGACTCAAGGCGCGTTGGACATTCTGCTCCACCAGCAGGATGGCGATTCCCTGCCGGCGGACTTCGGCGATCTTTTCGAAGGTCATATCCACCACGATCGGGGCCAGCCCGAGCGAGGGCTCGTCCAGCATCAGGATGCGCGGCAGCAGCATCAGACCCCGGCCCACTGCCAGCATCTGTTGCTCCCCGCCCGAGAGGGTCCCGGCCCGCTGCCGGCGACGCTCGGCAAGCCGGGGGAAGATCTCGTAGATCCAGGCCAGGGTCTCCTTCCGCCGGGCCTTGGGCTTGGGCAGATAGGCCCCCAGCTCCAGATTCTCCTCCACCGACATGTCGGGGAGGACCCGGCGTCCCTCCGGCACGTGCGCGATCCCCAGAGCGGCGATGTCGTACGCGGGCAGTTTGTCCAGGCGGGTCCCGTCCAGCGTGATCGCGCCGTGCCGAGGCCGGAGCAGTCCCGAGATGGCCCGCAGCAGCGTGGATTTTCCCGCCCCGTTGGCCCCCAGGACGGAGACGCTCTCGCCCTCGGCCACGATCATCGAGACCTGGCGCAAGGCCGGCACCTCGCCGTAGGCGACGTCCAGTTCCCGCACCTCAAGCACGCTGATACTCCTTGCCCAGGTAGGCCTGGATCACCCGAGGATCGGAGGCGATCTCTTGCGGGATACCCTCGGCGATCTTGGCGCCCTGGTTCAGGACCACGATCCGGTCCGAGAGGGACATGACCGCCCGCATCACGTGCTCCACCACCACGACCGTGAGGCCCTGATCCCGCAGGCGGACGATGAGCCGCATGGCTTCGTCCACCTCCGTGGGGTTCAGACCCGCCATGGTCTCGTCCAGGAGCAGGAGCTTCGGCTCGGTGGCCAACGCCCGGGCCACCTCCAGCCGCCGCTGGTCGATGGTCGTGAGGCTCCCCGCTGCCATGGCCGCCCGCCCCTCCAGACCCACGCGCGCGAGCACCTCGTCCGCCCTGACGGCCGCACGGGTCGGGTCGGAGGTTCGGAGCAGGGCTCCCATCAGGACATTTCGGTGGACAGTGATCTCGGGAAACGGTTTGGCCACCTGGAAGGTGCGGCACATCCCCAGGGCGCAGACCTCGTGAGGTGATCGTCCCGTGATGTCTCGCCCGTCGAACTGGACCCGCCCCCGATCCGGCCGGTGGAATCCCGTGATCAAGTGGAAGGTGGTAGTCTTCCCGGAGCCGTTCGGGCCGATCACGCCCAGGATCTCGCCCACGCGCACCTGGAAGGAGAGATCCAGGACCGCCTGCACTCCCCCGAAATGCTTCGAAAGCCCCTCCACATCGAGGAGCACGCGCGCCTGGCTCACGCCCGACCCCCTCCGGCCCCCGGCAGCCGGGCCACAAACCCGTGATAGAGACGCTCGAACAAGGGGAAGACTCCCCGCGGCCGCCAGAGGATCACTGCCACCAGGAGTCCGCCGTACACCAGTAGCTCCAGCCCCGGATAATGTCCGGCAAAGATGATCTGGGTAGACTGGATAAAGAGCCCGATGATCACCGCCCCGATTGCGGGACCCAGAATCGTGCCCACCCCCCCGACGATGGCCGCCATGGCAATCTGGATACTGAGCCCGAGGCCAAAGGCGCCGTCGGGGTGGATCACGTAGGTATACTGCGCATAGAACACGCCGCTCATCCCGGTGAGGAAGGCGCTCAACATCAGGGCCTGGCGCTTGGCCTTTGCCGAATCGATCCCCAGGGCCTCCGCCGCGTCCTGGTTCTGGCCGATGGCCACCAGGTAGTGGCCCAGCCGGGACCGCTCCATCCGCCGAGTGATCAGGAGCACCCCGATGGCCATCGCCAGGGCGATGTAATAATACGGCATCTTCGAGTCGAACTGGAGCAGCCAGGGGGCATTCCCCTTGTAAGGCACCGTGAGCCCCTGGGCGCCGTTGGTGATCTCTCGGAAGTGGAGCACGAGGAGCCTGAGAGCCTCCGCCAGACCGATGGTGGCGATGGTGAAGTAGGGACCCTGCAGCCGGAAACAGATCAGGCCGACGGGCAGGCTCAGAACCAGCGCCACGAGTCCGCCCAGCCACAACGTAATCCACGGTGAGACGCCGTAGGCGTTCACGAGAAGCGTGGACACGTATGCCCCGGTCCCGAAGAACGCCGCATGCCCCAGGGAGAACTGACCCGCGTAGCCGCTGAGAATGTTCCAGGCCCCGCCCAGCATCACAAAGATCGCCATCATGACGATGATATGGACGTAGAAGGGGTTGGGCATAAGATAAGGGAGGACCAGCAGGAATACCAGAATCCCCGCAGGGACGTACCGTTCGGGTGTGAACACGCCCTTCACGCCCGCACCTCGCGGCTCGTGGCTCGCGGCTCGCATCTCGCGGTTCTTGGTTCCGCGGTTCCCGGCTCGCGGTTCGTCGGCTCATCGCCCCCCCATCAGCCCCGATGGCCTGAAGACGAGGGCCGCCACCAAGATGCCGAAGACCACCACCAGGCCGAGGTCTGCCCCGGCGAACAGGATCCCGAGCGACTCCGCCACGCCGACGATGAGGGACGCCAGGAGCGCCCCTTCTACGCTGCCGAGGGTCCCCAGGATCACCACCACGAAGGCGATCAGGCCGAACACGCCCCCCACGGTGGGGAAAACATAGAAGAAGGGAACGATCAGGCTGCCCGCTGCCCCCGCCAGCGCCGCCCCCAGGCCGACCGCCAGCAGGTACATCCGTTGCGGGTTGATCCCCAGCAGCATGCTCACCTCGCGATCCTGGGCCACGGCGCGGAGAGCCTTCCCCATGTCGGTCTTGGTAAGAAAGAGCGTGAGGAGACCGGCCAGCAGGATCGCGCCCAGAAACGCGAAGACCCGCGTGACGGTGACCGACACTCCGCCCAGCCGCCACACCCACTCGCTGTACGAGAGCTTCACGGATCGGAAGTCCGCCGTGAACAGGAGCAGCGCGAGATTCATCAGGATGACGCCGAGCCCCACAGTCATGAAGATCTGGGCGAGGTCCGGCGCCCGCAGGATCGGCTGGAGGAGGAAGCGCTGGACCAGCACCCCGAAGCAGAACAGGACCGGCATGGTGATCAGGAGGGACAGATAGGGGTCGACCCCCCAGAGCTTCCAGAGCCAGAAGGTGAGGTACATCCCCAGCATCACGAACTCGCCATGGGCGAAGTTCACGATCCGCACCACGCCGAAGATGAGGGTGAGCCCGATCCCCACCAACGCGTAGATCCCGGCCATCAGGATGCCGGTGATGAGGGCCTGCAGAAAGGTCGTGAGTTCCATAAGCCGTTGTCAAAGAATAACTTGACCGGAGAAATTCCGGAACGGCATAAGGAGCCGTAACGAAATCACAACAGATGGTGATGTTATTTCGTAACGGCTCCTAAGTAAATAGCGGGGCCGGGAGAGCGTCGAACGGCCACGCGCTGCGGTCTCTCCCGGCCCCTGCTGATTCGAGCTATCCGCGCTTATCCCATGCGGGGATCGGCCACGCCGGCTTCACCCGGGCGTCCGATTCCGGGTACACGCAGCGGAGCTTCCCGCCCTGCCACTGGGTCATGACGGGGTGGACGCGCTTGTTCCAGCCCGTAGCGTCGAACTCCACGGCGCAGCCGGGCATGACCGATCCGGGCCCCTTGGTCAAATTGGTCTTGGCCATGGCGTCCCGGACCTTCAACGGATCCGTCGAGGCGGCCCGCTCGATGGCGTCGGCAATCACCCAGATCATGACATAGGCTTCGCCCGCGTGCTCCATCAGGAACTCGCCGTACTGCTTCTCGTAGGCTTCTGCAATCTTGGGAACTTCCCCGCAGTTGATGTCATTGTTCCAGGAGGCCACCGAGAAGACGTAATTGGCGTCCTTGCCCATATCTTTGAAGAAGTCGGGGATGAGGTAGCCCGCGCCGCCCCCGAAGACGCCCGCGCTGACGTTCATCTGCTTCATCGTCCGGATGATCAGCAAGGCGTCGGTAATGTAGGACACGGGAAAGAGGAAATCGGGCTTTGCCGCCTTGATCTTGTTGACCAGCGGGGTGGCGTCGGTGAACTTGGCCACATACGGCTCATTCATCACCACTTCGAAGCCATACTTCTTGGCCCCGTCCACAACCCCCTTGGCGGTCGAGGTGCCGTAGTCGGTGTCCTCGAAGATGACGGCTGCCCGCTTGCCCTTGCCGGCCATCTTGGCCGCAAAGTCCATCTGCATATCGCCGAACATGCTGGCCTTGGGCGAGACCTGAAACGTATACTTGAAGCCCCGGTCGGTGAGCTTGTCCGCGACCGAGCCGGTGACGAAGGGGATCTTGTAGCGCTCGGCCACCTCGGTGGCAACCAGCGTGAACGTACTGACGTAGCAGCCCGTGGCGGCGGCGAGGTTGCCTGCCGCCATCAGGCGCTCGGACTGGTTCCGCGTCACATCGGTTTCGCTCTGGATGTCGGCGTAGATCGGGTTCAGCTTCGCCCCGCCCAGAGACTTGATCCCGCCGGCGCTGTTGACGTCGTTCACCGCCAGCTTGATGGCGTTCACGCACATCTGACCAAAGCGTGCGTTGGATCCGGATGTGGGATACAGGACGGCGATGTTGACGTCCTTCGCCGCCGCGGCTATCGACCGACGGACGGGAAGGCCGGCAACTCCCGCGCCGATCCCCAGGGCGGCCGCCCCTTTCAGGAAGTCTCGCCTGCTGAGAGAACTCAGGAATCGCTCGCCACGGACTCGGTGACCCTTCTTCATGGCTCCCTCCTCCTCATTAGAGATGCGCCCATTTTCTCTCCAAGAACCAGCGCGGAAGGTACGTCAGCCCGAATTGAAAAGTCAAGGGGAAACCCTCTCAGTAAGGTGGTTTGCCACCACCAGATACGCCAATCCTCCCCAGGCCGCGATAGGAGTGCGGGGGGCAGGGTCTTCCACGACCGCTCCAGGAGCGCCAAGGGAATCAACAGCACACCTCTGATTCCCATGGCGTAAGCCAGAATGGTCTCGGCGCTGTGCCGCCGCATGACCACCTTGCAGAGGTACGAATAGATCCCCCGGGTCGGCCCGGCCAAGAGGAAGAGACCGTCGCCCGGCTTCATGGCTAAATCCTTGATTAGGCTGATGATTCTCTTGACGATTTCTTCGGTGAGGTTCGCACGAGGGATGACGGAGTAGTGCTGAGATTCAGCCACGGCCTCCACCTACCCGAGAAGATAATTCATCAGACAACAGATAGCAGACAGTTAGCAACAATGTATGCCCGCGCCTCCTGGTTGTCAAGGGACCCAAGTGAGAATTTTTGAAGAAGTAGGACACCCTGCTGGGACGGTCAAGAAACGCAAGCGGGCAGCGTCGAGAGACGCCGCCCGCTTGCGTTTCCAAACCGTCCGCGTCGCTATCCGGCTCGCCTCACCCGGTCCAGGATTCGCTGCTCAGCCCCCGACGTAGGTTTCGTCGACCTCCACGGTGCCGCTGAAGACCGGCGGGACATCCTGGGCCATGGCGCGCCGGACGACCAGCAAGGCCCGGAGGACCCGCGTGCGCGACAGCCCGGTCTCGGTCGCGATCGCCTGACTGCTCAGCCCGCGGAGGAACCAGGCCAGCAGGGCCCGCCACTGCGTCGTCGCCAGGCGCAGGGGCAACCGCGCCGGCCGCCAGTCCCGGCGACACCCCGCACATCGGCGCCGGTCGCGGGACAACACCCAATAGGTTCGCTGCCCACAATAGGGGCATTGGAGGCGTTTCGCCATACTCCCAGCCTACCATAGCTGGTGGCGGGAATAGGACTATACCCATATAAAAAAGGGGCAGGGTCGGGAGACCCTGCCCGTTCTGGTTTTGGGAATCGTCCGCGTTGCTATCCGGCTCGCCGCGCCCGGTCCAGGATTCGCTGCTCCATGGCCACGACGGGCGGCTCGATCAGCTCGCCGTCCAGCGCGACCACCCCGCGGCCTTCGATCTGGGCCTGCCTCCATATCTTCAGGATCCGCTCCGCCCGCCGGACACGATCCGCGGACGGCGTGAACGCCTGATGGATGATCGGAATCTGCCCCGGGTGGATGGCCTGCTTCCCGACGAACCCCATTGCGGCGGCCTGGGCCGCCTCGGCACGACACCCATCGTGGTCCTGGACGTTGAGGACAATCGCATCCACGGCATCCACGCCCGCCGCACGGGCGGCCAGCACGAGCTGACACCGGGCATGATGGATGATGCCGGCGCCCGCCGGACCCGGCGTGAGGCCGAGGTCGAGGGAGAGGTCCATGTGGCCGAGAATCAGCCCCGTGAGACGAGACGAGACGCCGGCGATCGCCGGCGCATTCAGGACAGCCCGCGCGCTCTCGATCATGGCGAAGAGCTTCAGGGAGCCGACCGGCCGGCCGGCCGCGCGCTCCGCCGCCGCGAGCCGCGCGTCCACCTGGCGCAGGACCTCGGGGCCGTCGACCTTGGGAATCACCAGCGCGTCAGGCGCCGACTCGATGCCGCACGCCAGATCGGCATCGAAGTGGGAGGTGTGGATGGCGTTGACCCGAACGAGCCATTCCGGTCCGGAAGCGGTCCGGCTCCGCAAGGCCGCCGCAATGAGCGCTCGGGCCTCCCCCTTCCGGGTTTCGGCCACGGAATCTTCCAGGTCGAGGATCACCGCATCCGCGCCCAGGCTCGCCGCCTTGGCAACCTTGCGCTCTTCGCTCCCGGGAACGTAGAGGAGACTCCGACGGAGGTGGGCCGGGGGAGGGGCGGAGATCATCGGGACAGCCCTCGCAGCAGATCCTCGGACAGCCTACCCCGGCAGATCTCCGAGACGGGGCCGGTGAGGGTGAGCCCCCAACTATCGGCGATGGAGACCGCCAGCGCGCCCCCGGGGCTCTCGATGGTGACCGTGCGGTCGGTGAGGCCATTCTTGACGCACGCCGCGGCCACCGCGCAGGAGCTGGTCCCGGAGGCCAGGGTGTATCCCGCGCCCCGCTCCCAGATCAGGATGGAGACGCGATCGCGGCCGAGAGGTTTAGCGAACTGGACGTTGATCCGGTTGGGGAAGCTCGGGTGGCGCTCGATCTTGGGCCCGAGCCGCTTTACCTCGTCCACGTCCAGCGTGTCGGTGAAAATGACGCAGTGCGGGTTTCCGACCGAGACACACGTTATCGTGAGGCGCTGATCGTCCACGGCGAGCGTTTCCCGCACCACCTCGCGCCGAGGGCCCGCCACGGGGATCTCGGTGCTCACAAAGGTCGCCCATCCCATCTCCGCGGTGATCATGCGGACGCGGTCCCCGTCGAGGTCCAGCCTCGCCCGCACGTGTCCGCCCAGCGTCGAGATGGTGAGCTCCGGCCGCAGAGCGTACCCGTGATCGTAGAGGAATTTGGCCAGGATGCGGATGCCGTTCCCGCTCTTCTCGGCCTCGCTCCCGTCGGGGTTGAAGATCCGCACCCCGAAATCCGCCTCCGTTCCGGGGATGACGAGCAAGATCCCGTCAGATCCGACGCCGAAGTGATAATCGCAGATGGTGCGCACCGCCTCTGGCGTGAGCGGTCTCGAGAGTTGCGCCTGGTCCAGCACGATGTAGTCGTTGCCGAGGCCGTGCGACTTGACGAATTCGTCGAGCATCAGGTGGGTCTTCATGGCGCGCATCCAAACAGGCTGCTGAAAAAGACCCATCTGCGGCGTTGGCCCGCTCGGGCACTCGCTGCGGCGTACCAGATGTACGCCTCACTCGGCCCTTCGCGGGCCGCCTAGCATCTGGGCCTTTTTGAGCAGCCTGCCGAAAAGTGAGTCTTTCAGCAGCCTGCTAGACGATGGATCTCTTCTCTCCCTTGTACCGCTCCTCAAGAACCTCGGAGGGGAGATACTGCTCTTCCATCCGGCGGAATCGTTCGAGATGCACGACCCGGGCGAACTCCTGGAAGCTGAAGAGCCGGTCGAGATACCCGTCCGAGACCCCTTCTTCCCGAACGCGCCGCATCACGTCATACATCCCCTTGGCCGCCGCAAAAAGGGCGGTGAGCGCCGGGACGAGGTACTTGAACCCCATCTCCTCGGCTTCCTTGTACGTCACCAGCGGCGTCCTGCCCCCCTCGATGAGGTTGAGCATCAAGGGAACCTTGATCTCGCCCCCCACCCGCTCCATCTGCTCCCGCGTCTCCAGGGCTTCCACAAAGATCATGTCCACACCGAGGTCTACGGCCGCCTTGGCTCGGTCCAGCGCATCTTCGAAGCCGTTCACGGCGATGGCGTCGATCCGGCACATGATCACAAAATCCGGATCGAACTCGGCGCGGGCGTCCATGGCCGCCCGGAGCTTTCCCAGCATCTCCGCCATCGAGATGACCTGCTTGCCCCGCATGTGTCCGCAGCGTTTCGGCATCAACTGGTCTTCGATGAACAGGCCCGCCGCCCCGGCTCGGACGTACTCCTGCACGGTCCGATGGACATTCACGGCATTGCCGAAGCCGGTGTCGGCATCCCCCAGCACCGGGATCTCAACTGCGCCGGCCACCGCCCCCACCTGCCGCGCCATCTCCGTCATGTCCAGGAGGCCGATGTCCGGCCGCCCCAGTGTCACCGCCGCCGTCCCGTACCCCGAGTGCGACACCGCCTCGAAGCCGACCATCTCGCAGATCCGGGCCGAGAGGGCATCGTACACCCCGGGAGCGACGATCAATCCGGGGCGCTGCAGCAGCGCCCGCAACACCTTTCCCTTGCTCGCCATTTCTTTCTCCTACCGCCCTTCCACACGGACCGCAACATCTTGCCCTACTTCATCAGCGACGGCAGCCAGGTGCTCATCGCAGGGAAGAGCATCGTGAAAAGCAGAAACCCCGCCAGGATAACGATGAACGGCGCGACCCCCTGGATGACTTCCGACATGTGGATGTCCTCATCCAGGCCGTTGATGACGTACAGATTCATCCCCACGGGGGGAGTGACCAGCGCCATCTCCATGTTGACCGTCAGCACGATGGCGTACCAGATGGGATCGATCCCGAGCCTCGTCATGATCGGTGCCACCAGCGGTACGGTGAGCAGGATGATTGAGACCGTCTCCAGGATACACCCCAGGAACACCATCAGGATGTTCATCGCCAGGACGAACATGAAGGCGGAAAGCTTCCAACTGATGATCAATTCCGTGAGCATCTGGGGAATCTCGACCACGGTCATGACCCGGCCGAACAGGAGGGCGGCGGCGATGATCAGCGCGATCATACAGGACGTGCCCACGGCATCCAGACAGAGCTTCGGAAGGTCTCGAAGTTTGAGCGTGCGATAGATGCACAGGGTAATGAAGAGACTGTAGGTCAGCCCCACGGCCGCCGCCTCGGTCGGCGTGAAGACTCCGGTGTAGATGCCCCCCAGGATGATGAAAGGTAGCGCGATACCCCAGAGGTTCCGCCGCGTCACCTGGAACCGCTCCGACCACGAGGCAGCCTCCATGGGTTGGTATCCGCCCCGCTTGCTCCGGTAGACGGCATACACGATGAGGACCCCGGTCAGCACCAAGCCGGGGACTATCCCGGCGATGAAGAGCTTCCCGATCGACTCGTCGGTGACCGCGCCGAATATGATGAGCGGGATGCTGGGCGGGATGAGGATGCCGAGCGTCCCCCCGCACGCCAGGAGGCCCAGGATGAACTTCTTCTGGTAGCCCCGCCCGAGCATCGCCGGGTAGGCCACCATGCCGATGGTTGCCGCCGTGGCCGCTCCCGACCCGCTGATCGCCGCAAAGAAGGCGCAGGCCAGGATCGTGGCGATGGCGAGTCCTCCCGGCAGGTGCCGGACCCATACGTTCATGACCTCGAAGAGGTCGTCGCCGACCCGCCCGTCGAGCAGAACCCGGCTCATGAGGATGAAAAGGGGGATGGCGATGACCACGAAGCTGTCGAGCGACGTAAACATGGTGTTCGCGACGATCCTCATCGGCAGCTCGAACAGGCCGATCAGCAGAACGGACGTCGACCCGAGCGCGAACGCCACCGGCAGGCCAGCAAATAGGGCCATCAGCAACAAGAGGGTGACCCAGCCCAGCGTGATCATGCCTGCGCCCCTCCCTTCGCTGCATGCGTCCTGAACTCGGTCACCCGATCCAGAAAGTGGAAGGCGAACTGGAAGGTGAGCAGGACGAACCCCATCAGGAGCGCCGACTGCGGGATCCAGAGCGGCACCCGGAGGGGCGTGGCCGAGACCTTGCCGAACCGGACCGTGGCCTCGATCATCTGATACGCTTGTACCGAGATGATGGCGCAGAAGACCGTCCCGACGGCGTTGGTCGCCGCCTCCAGAACCATCCTTGGGCGCGCGGGCAGACGCTCGACGAGCAGGTCCACGTGAACGTGCTTCCGCTTCTGTAGCGTGTACGACCCGGCCGCCAGCATGGTCCACATGTACAGATAGATGGAGGTTTCTTGGACCCAGATCGTGGGGGCACTGAAGACATAGCGAACGAACACCTCGTACGTGAGGATGAGACCCATCACCAGAATCCCAAGCCCACCCGCCATGCCCAAGACATAGTTGCAGCGTTCGACGACCGCGCGAAACCGCTTCATCATCACAACTCCCTTGTCTGGTCCTAAGTGGGCGGGCGGCCGGGCACCTACCCGGCCGCCCCCAGTATCGAAGCCGGCCTACTTGACGCTCAGCGCGATCTCGATGAGCTTCTTGGCGAGTTCGCCGCTCTTCTTGGCGAAGGTCTCCCGGACCGGCTCGGTGGCTTTGATGAAGAGCGGGCGGGCCTCCGGCGTCAACACGTGAATCTGGACCCCGGCCTTCTGGATCACCTTCTTCGCCTCGTCTTCGGATTGGGCGATTGCTCCTCGGATCCACTCTTCCGCTTCCTTCCCCGCCTTGAGAATGGCTTCCCGCTGATCCTGGGACAGCTTATCCCACCACTTGAGGTTCGCCTGGATGACGAACTGTGCCGTCGTGTAGTTCGCCTCCGTCATGTATTTCTGCACTTCCTGGATCTTCCGCGACACGGCGGCGGGCATGCCGGTCGTGGCGCCGTCCATCGTGCCGCGCTGCAAGGCCATGTACATCTCCGACGAGCTCATCACCGTGGGCGCGGCGCCCAGCGCCTTGAGCGTGTCGGCGTCGCCGCTGCTGAAGCTCCGCATCGTGATCCCCTTGAAGTTGTCGGGCTTCGTCAGGGGGCGCTTGTTGTTGAAGAACTGGATGTAGCCGTAATCCACCCAGAACAGGGTCTTCACCGCGCGCTTCTGGAACTCCTTCTCCAGGAGATCCCCCGCCCCGGCGTCGATGAACTTTTTAATCGTGGTGAGGTCCTTGAACACGAACGGCATCTCAAAGACGTCGGCGGCCGGGATCATCCCCGACCACTTGTTCACCGGCACCAGCCCGGTCTCGATCAGCCCGTCCTGGAGCGCCTCCACGATCTCGGTGTCCTTGTAGAGCTGCGCCGAGTCGAAGACTTTCACCTCGATGCTCCCCTTCGAGTATTCCTTCACCTTGTTCGCGAAGAGGATGATCCCCTTCGAGATGTGGTGGGAGGCCGGAAACTGGTTCGACAGCCGGAATTCGAGTCTTGTTCCCGCAACAGCCGTGCCGCCGGCCGCCGCCATGGCCACGACGAAGGCCACCGCGATCACGCCCAGGCTCCGAACATGCTGGCTCATGTTTGCTCCTCTCTGGCGCAGGCATCCCGTCCTGCGCCGCATTCTGCATTCAGGGTCGCGCGGATTCCTTCTTGCGCGGAGACTGTCTCGCGTTCGCATACCCCAGACGCAGGCGGCATGTCAAGCTTAAATCCGGAGCGGAAGTCCCGCGCTACCCTCGCTCCCGCGCCGTCTCCCGCACCTCGGCGAGCCACGCCGGCTCCGGGTGCAGATCCTGGATCCGGCCCGCCTTCGCTACTTGCCCCGGCACGTCGTGGCCGACGATCTCGGGCAGGCGGCGAGCCCACTCGAGTAAAAGCCCAAGATCGATCCCGGTGGTGAACCCCATGGCCTCCAGCATGTGGACCAGGTCCTCGGTGCACACATTGCCCGTCGCCCCCGGTGCATACGGGCAGCCCCCCAGACCGCCGAGCGAGGCATCGAAGCGGTCCGCTCCGGCCTGGAGCGCCGCCAGGATGTTTGCCAGTCCCATCCCCCGAGTGTTGTGGAGGTGGAGCGCCAGGGCCGCCGTCGGGAACCGGCGCCGGAATTCCTCTACCATACCCACCACCTGCGCCGGATGGGCCATCCCCGTCGTATCGCAAAGCGAGATTCCCCCTGCCCCTGCCGCCAGCAACCGCTCGCTGAAACGCCAGACGTCGGCCTCGGCCACCGGCCCTTCCATGGGACAGCCGAAACAGGCGGAGAGGGAAGCGTTGGTGGCGATGCCGCTGCCCCGCACCGCCCGGATGGTCTCGGCGAGTTGCGCGGACGATTGCTCGCGCGTCATCCGCAGGTTGGCGAGATTGTGCGTCTCGCTGACCGACATGACGAAATTGATCTCGTCCACCTTTACGGCCAGGGCCCGCTCCGCCCCGCGCTGGTTGGGCACGAGGCACGAATAGACCACCCCCGGCGCCCGCGTAATCCCCCGGAAGACCTCCTCCGCATCGCGCAGGCTCGGTATGGCCTTTGGCGACGCGAAAGAGGTCACCTCGATCTTGGGCAGCCCGGTGTGGCTCAGTGCATCGATGAGCGTAACCTTGGCCGCCGTCGGGACGAACGTCGGCTCGATCTGGAACCCGTCCCGGGTCACCACCTCACAGATCTGTATCCGCTTCCCGTGCCCTTCCAACTCGCTCATCTTGCTCCCATCAAACGACCGATGACCAAATCCCAATGACCAATGGGTCAGCATTCCATTGGTCATTGGTCATTTCTTCATTGGTCATTTCCTCCGATGATCTTTTCCGCCCGGAGGGCCGCGATCTGCTCCGCGCTGTAGCCCAACCGCTGCAGCACCGCCTCGGTGTCTTCGCCGAGCCCAGGTGCAGTAGAACGGATACTCCCCGGGGTTTCGCTCAGTTTGGGCACAACCCCCGGCACGTTCAACTCCAATCCATCCCGCGTCACGATCCGTTCGATCATTCCGCGAACGGCGTAATGCGGGTCCTCGGCGATGTCCTTGGCCGAGTAGATCCGTCCCGCCGGCACCTTGGCCTTCGTCATGACCTGGAGGATCTCGTCAATGGTCCGCGGAGCGGTCCAGGCCGCGATCGCGGCATCGATCTCCTCCACCCGCCGCACGCGGCCTTCGTTGTGGGCAAGCTCCGGATCGTTGGCAAGATCCGATCTGCCGATGGCCTCCATCAGCCGCTTGAAGATGCTGTCGCCGTTTCCGGCGACGAGGACGTACTCGTCATCCTTGCAGGGGTAGGCATTGGTGGGAGCGATGCCGGGGATGGCGCTTCCCGTTCGCTCCCGGATCACGCCAAAGGCATCGTATTCGGGTAGAAGGCTCTCCATCATATTGAAGACCGCCTCGTACAGGGCGACGTCGATGTACTGCCCCGCTCCCCCGTTCGCCTTCCGGTGGTACAGGGCCAGTAGGACGCCGATCACCCCGTGGAGCGACGCCAGCGAATCGCCGATGCTCACGCCGACGCGCACCGGGGGCCGGCCGGGCTCGCCGGTGACGTACCGCAGTCCGCCCATCGCCTCGCCGATCACCCCAAAGCCCGGCCGGTCCCGGTATGGCCCCGTCTGGCCGTAGCCGGAGATCCGCAGCATGATCAGGCCGGGATTGAGCTTCGAGAGATCCTCCCAGCCCAGCCCCCAGCCCTCCATGGTCCTCGGCCGAAAGTTCTCGATCACCACGTCGGCCTCGCGGATCAGCCGCCGGGCGATCTCTTGGCCTTTCGGGTGTCGGAGGTCCAGCACCACGGACTGCTTGTTCCGTGACTGCATCTGCCACCACACCGAGGTGCCCCGATAGATCTTGCGCCAGGTGCGGAGGGGATCCCCTTCGCCGGGCGGCTCGATCTTGATCACCTCGGCGCCGAAGTCGCCCAGCGTCTTGCCGGCGAAGGGCCCGGCGATGAGCTGACCCAGCTCGACGACCTTGACCCCCTGCAAGGGAAGCACACCTATTGGCTGTGGCATGTTTCGTCTCCCTCTCCGCGCCCAATCCGTGGTCCATATTCTTTCGAAGAAAATGTCGCGTGGCGGGGTCCGTGTCAAGCATAAACCGAAGCGCGGCGAGCGCGGTCGGCTTCGGCTTCGGTCCGGAATGCAACCAGGACGCGTCAATATCTTTGAGTCCGTTTCGCGAGTGTGGTACAAAGGGATCAGAGAGAATGATTGGTCTCTCACGGCCGAAACGGGATCGCACGGGCAGGCGCCAAACTCCTTGCATTGCGCGACGATTTCACTATACTTAGTGTTTTCCTGGGAGGAGTATGGCCCATATCGTCGCCTATATCACCGGACACGGATTCGGCCACGCCACTCGCATGGCGGCCGTGATCGGGGCATTGACCGAGCGTCGCCCCGACCTCGCGGTCAGTCTCGTCTCCACCGCGCCGGAATGGCTCTTCCGGTTGAACCTCTCCGTTCCGTTTCGCCTCCGTGCCCGGGCGCTGGACGCGGGGGTGATCCAGCGGGACTCCATCCATCTGGATTCCCCCGGCACGCTGGCAGCCTGCGCGCGAATCCAGGAGCGGCAGAACGCGCTGATCGAGGAGGAGGCGGACGTCTTGTGCCGCGAGGCGGTGGACCTCGTGGTCGCCGACATCCCGCCGGCCGCGTTTCCCATTGCCCGACGCGCGGGCATCCCCGGCGTGGGGATCAGCAACTTTTCATGGGACTGGATCTACGCCGACTATGCGCGGAGCCTTCCTTCCTACGCTCCGCTGGTGGGGGCGATTCGGGAGGCGTACGGGCAGGCGGACCTGTTTCTGCGCCTGCCGTTTCACGGACCGTGCGACGCCTTCCCGGTCGTTCGCGACATTCCCATGATCGCGCGCCGATCTTCTCGATCGCGACAGGAGATCCGGCAGCGGCTCGATCTGCCGGAGACGCGTCCGGTGATCCTCCTCTCATTCGGCGGTTTGGAGATCCAGGGCATCGACTTCGATCGCGTGGAGCGGCTCACCGAATACCTGTTCCTGACCACCCAGGCCCCGCCTCGCCCGGTCGCGAACCTGCGTGCCGTGGCGCTGGACGGACTGCGGTACGAGGACCTCGTCGCCCAGGCTGACGCCGTGATCACCAAGCCGGGCTACGGCATCGTGTCGGACTGTCTTGCAAACCGGACGCCGGTTCTGTATACGTCCCGGGGCGAGTTTGCCGAGTATGCGCGCCTGGTGGAGGGGCTGGAACGTTTCGGCGTCTCCCGCTTCATCGGGAATGCGGACCTGCTCGCGGGTAACTGGCGGGGCGCGATCGCGGCGCTGCTGGGACAGCCGCGCTCTTGGACGGATCTGCCTGCAAACGGCGCCGACGTGGCGGCCCAGATCTTCGAGACGTTCCTGCGGCCCGGCCTCCCGGGCCGAGGCAAGACCGGGCCGCAGCTCCTGCGGGCCGTCGGACAGGCAACGGTAACGCAATGCGGAAGCCCGCACTCGTAAAGGAGAAGAAGGGATGGCCACCCCGTCAGAAGGACAATCGCCCGCCGTGCTTCCCTCTGCGCTCATCGTGGACGATCAGCCATTTTTCACCACCATGCTGCGGACCGTCCTGCAGCAGCAGGGGTTCCGCGTGTTCGTGGCCAACAGCGGACCGGATGGGTTGAAGCTGGCCAAGAAGAGCCCGCCCGACATCATCGTTCTGGATATCGAGATGCCGGGCATGGACGGTTTCACGGTCTGCGAGAAGCTTCGGGAAGACGCCGCTCTCAAGAACATCCCGGTCGTGATCCTGACGGGCACGAATAATCCCAAGCTGAACGAAAAAGCCTTCAAAGCCGGAGCGGATATCACCGCCTTGAAATCCCTCTCGGCCGAGCGGCTCGTCAACATGATCCGCCTCGCCCTCAACAAGGGGAAGCCGCCAGCCGGGGTCTAGCTCTGGGGCCGGCCGCCCCGCGCGGCGCGCCGAACTCCGGGGAGAGGATCCTCAGGATCGCGGGCGGCGGCGTGGCAGCCAATCATCGGAACGGGTTTTGACTGAAAAGGAGTGGGCCGTGGCACTGCTCGCCAAGCGCGTCGGACTCATCGATACCGAGAATGCCTTCAAGGTCGGGCCGTACATCCGTCTGCTCGAGGAGCAAGGCAAGCGAGTGATCAAGTGCAACCTGGGCGAGCCCGACTTCCCCATCCCGCAGTTCATCAAGGACGAGGTGAAGCGGCAGATCGACCTGAACAACACCCACTACTGCGACCCCCAGGGGATCCTGCCGCTGCGCAAGGCGGTGGCCAACTATTTCAGCGAGACTCGCGGGATCGCCGCCACGCCCGACCGCGTGGTGGTCTTCCCCGGGGCCAAGCCGCCCATCGGCTTCTCCCAGCAGACCTACTGCGACCCGGGGGACGAGGTGATCTACCCCAGCCCGGGCTTCCCCATCTACGAGTCGTTCATCCACTACGTCGGGGCCGTCCCCAAGCCCATTCATCTGGACGAGCAGAAGGGCTTCAGCCTGACGGGCGAGGAGCTGGCCCCGCTCCTCTCCGAGCGGACCAAGCTGATCTATCTCTGTTTTCCCTCGAACCCGACGGGCGGCGTCGCCTCCCAGGAGCAGCTCAAGGGCATCGCCGAGGTCATCCTGCGGCGCTGCGGGAAGGACGTGCGGGTCTACTCGGACGAGGTTTACGAGCACATCCTCTTTGACGGAAGCAGGCACGCCAGCATCATCTCCTGCCCGGGGATGGCCGAGCGCACGATCCTGGTGGGCGGCGCGTCCAAGAGCTTCGCCTGGACGGGCGGCCGGATCGGCTGGGCCCTGCTGCCGACCGCCGAAGAGGCGGAACAGTTCCGGACCCTGAACATCAACTACTTCTCCTGCGTCCCCGCCTACAACCAGGAGGGATGCCGGCTCGGGATCGAGTCCCCGCTGATCGGCCCCGAGGTCCAGAAGATGGTGGCGGCTTTCCAGGCCCGGCGCGACGTGGTCGTGGCGGGGCTGAACGCCATCCCCGGCATTCGCTGCCAGAACCCGAAGGGGGCCTTCTACGTCTTCCCGAACATCGCGGGGGTGTGCCAGAACCTGGGCATCCTGGACGCCTTCCAGGGTCTGCCCGAGAGCGTCAAGAAGCGGACCAGCCCGTCAACTCTCTTCCAGATGTTCCTGCTCTTCGAACACCAGGTGGCCACCCTGGACCGCAAGTCCTTCGGCCGGATCGGCACGGAGCATCTCCACTATCTGCGGCTGTCCATCGCCACCGACATGGATTCACTGAAGGAAGGGCTCGCGCGGATCGCGGCGGCGGCGAGGGATACGCAAGGCTTCGGTCGGTTCATCAAGCGGGGGGATCGCCTGTTCTGATGGAATTGCCGACCCCCTCAAGAGGCCTCGCGGCGAGGTCGGCGCTCCGGACGGGGTGCCGCCTCTGGCCCATCGTCTTGCTGATGCTGATCCTGGTCTCCTCCGCCCAGGCGGCCTTCACCCTCGGCGGCCTTTCGATCGACGATCCCGCCACTCGGAACATCGTGGAGGAGCGCACCCTGGCCCGGGATCTGCCGCCCGTCCGCTTCCCCGGAACGCTCAGGACCGCCGACTGGCTGCTCGACCGGCCGGCGCTCGCCGCCACGCTGGCGCGCCACCTCTACCCGCCGCTGGAGCGGTACCACCTCACGCCGCAGGAGAACGGCATCTACGAGGTGAGCGACCTGGGGGCGCTCCGGGGCTCCTTCCGGATGGTGGCGCGCGGGGAGAAGCGCCGGGTCTATCTGTGCCAGGGCGAGTTTCGGTCCCTGGCCTCCATCCTGAAACTGTCGGGGGGGATGGTCTTCACGCTGGAGTTCCGGGACCTGCAAGAGGGAGGCGAGGCCTACCTGGAGGTCGTCCCGCAGCTCTACGTCCGTCTGGACAATATCGTGGCGCACGGATTCCTGAAGGTGCTCTCGCCCCTTCTCAACGGCGTCATCGATCGCCGGGTCGGCAACCTGACGACGGCGAGCCAGGTCGTCGGCGAGCGGATGAGTCGCGATCCCGCGGGGCTCTACCGCGAGATGCGCTCCTGGCCGGACGTCAAGCCCGAAGAGCTGGAGGCGTACCGGCAGGCCTTTCTCCCCGACGAGGGAGCGCGATGACGCCGAATCTCCTCGGCCTCTTCTGCGTCGGCTTCTCCGGCGAAACCGCCCCCGCCTATCTTGCCCCCTGGCTGGCCGATGGCCTGGGTGGCGTCATCCTCTTCAAGCGGAACCTCACGTCGCTCGAGCAGATCTGCCGATTGACCTCGGATCTGCACCGTGCCGCCTCGTGCCCTCTGTTGCTCGGGGTGGACCAGGAGGGGGGACGTGTCGCTCGGCTCCCGCCGCCATTTCTCACCCCGCCCGCGGCGGCCGAGGTCGGCCGCACCGGAGATCCCATACTGGCCCAGGCCCTGGCCCGCGCGATGGGCCGGGAGTTGCGCGCGGCCGGGATGAACTGGAATCTCGCTCCGGTCCTGGACGTCCACACCAACCCCGCGAATCCCGTGATCGGCGATCGGGCCTACGGGACGGATCCCGAGACCGTGGCCCGCTTCGGCCTGGCGGTGATCGCGGGGCTGGCGGAGGCCGGCGTCCTGTCCACCGCCAAGCACTTTCCCGGGCACGGCGACACCGCCCTGGACTCCCATCTCACCCTGCCCGAGAGCCCCCAGCCGGCGGAGCGCTGGCGCGCCGTCGAGTTCGTCCCCTTCCGGGCGGCCATCCGGACGGGCGTACCGGCGCTGATGGTCGCCCACCTCCGCTGCCCGGCCCTCGACCCGGATCGGCCCGCCAGTCTGTCCCGCGTCGTCATCACGGAGATCCTGCGCGGCGAGCTCGGATTCGAGGGTGTGGTGGTGAGCGACGACTTGGAGATGGCGGCCATCGCCGCCCGGTTCGACATCGGAGAGGCTGCGGTTCGCTTCCTGGAGGCCGGCGGCGACCTGATACTGATCTGCCATGACGAGGCCCGGCAGCGTGCGGCCCTGGCGGCGGTCCGTTCTGGGCTGAAAAGCGGGAGACTCTCCGAGACCCGGCTGCAAGCCTCACTCGATCGTCTGGCCCGGCTTCGGACCGGTCTGCCCGAAGGCGGTACCCGGGTAACCGCAGAGTCCGCGCGCGCCGTCGTCGGGTGTGCGGCGCATCGGACACTCTCCCAGGCGATCCGCCCTGCGAAGAGACAAGGAGAGCGAGATCGAGCCAGACACTAGTGCACGGGACACAGAGGGGCACGCCGAAGACGTTGCGCCGCACCGAGTCCAGGTCCCCCGGGCCGCTCCAGACGCCGCGCCCGCGGGCGAGCCCGTCCCCGGCACGGAGGTCCCGCTCCCTGAGCGGAGCGACCCGGGGTAAGGGCGACCGGCTTCGACGAGGCGATAGGCGTCCGAGGGGCGGCCCGGGGGACCGGCGATATGTCACTGTAATTGTGGGCAGAAGTACTTAGTAGCCCGTCGGAGTGTTCGCGGCGATACTGGCTCGGGCAATGGTCAGCGATGACTTACGTATTCACCATCTAGCATCTGGGACGCAGATGGGAGCCGGAGGAGAATAGCGTGGGCTTCTACTCGGAACTCGCGGAATACTACGAAGCGGTCTTCCCGTATCGGGAAGAGGTCTACGCCTTCCTGAAGAGCTGCATGCCGGCGGGCACCCGCCGGATCCTCGACGCCGGCTGCGGCACGGGACACTACTGCGGCCGCCTCGCGGCGGATGGGTTCGAGGTCGTGGGCATCGACCTCGATCCGCAGATGATCGAGGTCGCGCGGAAGAGCTATCCGCAGGCGGCCTTCCACTGCATGAACATGCTGGAAGTCGGCAGGCTCTCCCCGCCCTTCGATCTGGTCTTCTGCATCGGCAACGTCGCCCCCCACCTGACGCAGCCCGAATTCGATGGTTTCGTCGGAGACGTCGCCGGGATCCTGCGCCCCGGGGGGGTGTGGGCCTTCCAGGTCATGAACTGGGATTACGTCCTCGCGCACGGCTCGTACCCGTTCCGGCCCAGGAAGCTGGGAGCCGGCGACGCCGTCTTTCATCGCGAATATCGAGACGTCTCGGAATCCCGCCTGCGCTTCCTGACCCGCCTCGCGGCCGGGGACCGGACCGTGTTCGAAGGGGAGGTGTGGCTGCATCCGATGCGCACGGAGGCCTGCCTGGACCTCCATCGTCGGCATGGGTTCCAACTGGTCGAGCACGTCGGCGACTTCCAGCGGGCGCTCTTCAGCGCGGTGTCGGACACCGGCAGCGTGTTCGTATTCCGCTCTCAGGGAGAGACGCCATGACCGTGACCGAGACCCCTGCCCTCGTGAAGGTGGCCGTCGTGCAAGCCGCTCCCATTCTCTTCGATCGTGAGGCGACCGTCGAAAAGGCGTGTCGCCTCACCGCAGAGGCGGCCGTCCAGGGCGCGCGCCTGATCCTGTTTCCCGAGGCCTTCGTGCCCGCCTACCCCCGCGGGCTCGGCTTCGGCAGCGTGGTGGGCGGCCGCACCCCCGAGGGGCGGCGGACCTGGCAGGCCTACTGGGCCAATGCGGTGGACGTGCCGGGCCCTGCCACCGAACTCTTGGGCGGCGCGGCCCGCGAGGCGAACGCCTATCTGGCCATCGGCGTGATCGAGCGGGACGGCGACTTCAGCCGCGGCACGCTCTATTGCACACTGCTCTACTTCGGCCCCGACGGGCGCCTGCTCGGCAAGCATCGCAAGCTCAAGCCGACCGCCGCAGAGCGCCTCATCTGGGGCGAGGGGGACGGCAGCACGCTCACCGTCGTGAAGACGGAATTCGGCACGGTCGGCGGTCTGATCTGCTGGGAAAACTACATGCCGCTGGCGCGGATGGCGATGTACAGCAAGGGAGTGGACATCTACCTGGCGCCCACCGCCGACGCGCGCGACACCTGGCAGGCCACGCTCCGGCACATCGCCTGCGAGGGGCGCTGCTTCGTCCTGGGGTGTAATCAGTTCGTCACGAAATCCATGTATCCTGCGGAGCTGCCCGGGGTCGAGGATCTGGCCGGCCAGTCGGAGATCCTCTGCCGGGGTGGGAGCGCCATTGTTTCACCTCTCGGCGCGCTGATTGCCGGCCCACTCTACGATCGGGAGGGGATTCTCAGCGCGGAGCTGGATCTGGCCGAGATCCCACGCAGCCGGTTTGACTTCGACGTGGTAGGGCACTACGCTCGCCCCGACGTCTTTCGCCTGACCGTCAACGAGAAGCCCACGCCCCCGGTGACGCATCTGACAGGCGAGGGCTCGTAACGGCTCGGCCGCTCGGCACTCGCCCAGTGAAAGGAGCAGAGCCATGGAGAAGCCCGCGGTTAGTGCCCACCCCATCCACGAGCTGCTGAAGCGGCGGTGGAGTCCGCTTGCCTTCTCGGGGCGCATGGTCGAACCGGAGAAGCTCCAGAGCCTCTTCGAGGCGGCGCGCTGGGCCCCATCCTGTTTCAACGAGCAGCCGTGGAATTTCGTCGTCTGCACCAGAGACAACCCGGAGGATCACGAGCGTCTGGTGAGCTGCCTCTCCGAAGGGAACCAGCCCTGGGCCCGGACTGCGCCCGTGCTGATGCTCTCGGTGGCCAGGCGCACCTTTGCCCGCAACGGGAACCCCAATCGCCACGCCCTTCACGATGTCGGCCTGGCGGTCGAAAATCTGATCCTCCAGGCCATGGCCCTGGATCTCTTCGCCCATCAAATGGCGGGATTCGACGTCGCAAAGGCGCGCTCGCTCTTCGGGATCCCCGACGATCACGAGCCGGTGGCGGCCATCGCCCTGGGGTACCCGGGAGACCCGGAGCAGTTGCCCCCTCCGCTGCGCGAGCGGCAGATGGCGCCTCGCCAGCGCAAGCCACTCGACCAGTTCGTGTTCGGCGGCAGATGGGGCCAAGCCGCGTCCGCCCTCGGCCGGCAAGGCTGAGAGTCTGTGAAGGAATCCCCCAATCGTCGCAATAGGCGGATAGCGGCTCAGTGGAATCAATAGGCGTACTCGTTCAGCCAGTGTCGTGGGTCGGAAGTCGGTCGTACACTCGCCGGGGCCACCAGGGCCTCCCTCCGACGCCTAACCCTCGTCGAAGCCGGCTCCCTCTTACCCCGGGTCGGTCCGCTCGGGGAGCGGACCTCCGTGCCGGGGACGGGGTCGCCGGGCACGCGGGGTGCGGCGCTCCGGGAGACCCTGGTGGCCCCTGATGTCGTCGCTGAACGGGTACCAATAGGCCACAACTGGCCATTTGGCCGAAATGTGATTCTTTCACAAACTCTGACCTTCGACCGCCCGGCAGCCCCTCGAGCCGCCGCGATCGGTTTCGATTTCCATCCCCCGGCCATCGCATGATATGAAGGGGGTTACTCACAGGCCGACACTTGACGAGCACGGGCTCAGGCTTTCAACGGAGGAACTCAGACATGAGGATCGAGACTCTGGCGGTTCACGCCGGTCACGAGGTTGACCCCGGGACGGGCGCGGTGACCGCACCGATATACCTGTCCACCACCTTCGAGCGGGCGGAGGACGGCACCGTCTCCAAGGGGTACTTTTACAGCCGGCTCGGCAACCCGAACCGGGCGGCGCTGGAAGTCTGCCTCGCGGCCCTGGAGGGGGGCGCCGTGGCGGCGGCCTTCGCCTCCGGTGCGGCCGCCACGATGAGCGTCTTGCAGTGTCTTGCCCCCGGCGACCACGTGATCGCGCCGATCGACGCCTACCACGGCACCACGATTCTGCTGCGGGACATCCTGGGTCCCTGGGGGCTCCAGGTCACCTTCGCCGACATGACCGACCTTGACGAGGTGAAGCGGAGCATCCGCCCCCAGACGAGAATGATCTGGGTCGAGACCCCGTCGAATCCCCTCCTCAGGGTCAGCGACATCGCGCGGATCGCCGAGCTGGCTCACGCGGCCGGGGCGCGCTGCGCGGTCGACAACACCTGGGCCTCCCCCGTCTTGCAGCGCCCGTTCGAGCTGGGGGCCGATCTCATCGTCCACTCCACCACCAAGTATCTCGGCGGGCACTGCGACGTCCTGAGCGGGGCCGTGGTGGCCAAGACCGACGATGCGTTCTTCCAGCGTCTCCGGACGATCCAGATGCAGGGCGGGGCCGTGGCGTCCCCCTTCGACTGCTGGCTCGTCCTCCGGGGCATCCGCACCCTGCCCTACCGCGTGCGGGGGCACTGCGAGAACGCGCGCAAGATCGCCGAGTTCCTGTCCCGCCATCCCCGCGTGGAGGCGGTGCACTTCCCCGGACTGCCGACCCATCCGGGTCATGCAATCGCGGCCGGACAGATGCGGGACTTCGGCGGAATGCTGTCCTTCCAGGTCCGAGGCGGCAAAGACCAGGCGCTCGCGGTGGCCGCCAAGGTGCGGATCATCACCCGGGCAACCAGTCTCGGCGGCCCCGACAGCCTGATCGAGCACCGCGCCACGATCGAGCCGCCGGATACCCGCACCCCCCAGAACCTGCTGCGCCTCTCCGCAGGCCTGGAACACGCGGACGATCTGATCGAGGACCTCGCCCAGGCGCTCGCCTAAGCACTTGGGCACTCCGCGGATTAGCAGAAACTTTTCACTGCTAAGCGTCGCAAAGATCGCAAAGCGAGCCAGGATCTGCGGACCGGACCTCGGACCACGGATGGAAATAGTGGGTGCTTTCTTTGCGCTCTTTGCGCACCAACGGCCGTTGGTACCGGCGGTTTAATTGCGATCGTGCGGCGACTTACGACATGATTGAACGAGGACAAGGAGACTACTCTGTGACTGGACCGAGACTGCTGGCGTTGGATTTCGATGGGGTGATCTGTGACACGGTTCACGAGGGCTGCCGGTCCGCCTGGCGGGTGTGCCGAGAGTTCATGAAGCTGGACGGCGACGCGCCGCCGCCGGAGCTGGCGGCACTCTTCGTGCGCCTGCGCCCCGTCCTGGAATCCGGCTGGGAATTCCCCGTCCTGGTGCTTGCCATCCTGGAGGGCATCCCCGAGACGACTATCTTCCAGCGGTTTCAAGTCGAGTGTCGGCAACGAATCCTCGAAAAGTACCGTCTGACCCCCAAGGAGCTGGGCGCCCGCTTCGACGCCGTGCGAGACCAAGCTATCGCGCGCAGCCTCGACGGCTGGCTGGCGGATCAAGGGCTTTACCCTGGCATGGCCGAACGACTGCAGGCCATCCTGCGGGGCGGAACCGAGCTCTACGTCATCACGACCAAGGAGGGCCGCTTCGCCCACAAGCTCCTCGAGATCCACGGCGTCACGATGCCGGCCGCCCAGGTCTGGGGCAAGGAGCAGGCCCAACCGAAGGCCGAGCTGCTGCGGGTCGCGGCGCGGGAACGGAGCGTGGGTTACCGCGACATCTGGTTCGTCGAGGACCGGCTGAAGACGCTGCAATCGGTGGAGCGCGAGAGCGACCTCACCGAGGTGGGACTCTTCCTCGCCACCTGGGGTTACGTCATGCCGACCGACGCGGAAGAGGCGGCGCGCGATCCCCGCATTGCCTCGCTCGCCCTGGAACAGTTCTGCCGAGACTTCTCCGCGTGGTGGCGATGAGGC